>NZ_DATCVM010000065.1:0-4409 GCF_036566845.1 Williamsia sp. | reverse complement strand
TGTCATGCAAGTGAATGCGGTGCTCGTCGACCTCCACGAATCGTGAAGTCGATTCCGACGTGATCTCCGCAAGCGTGCCGGTCATACTGCTTCCTCCCGTGTCTGTCATGCAGGCCAGGATCTTCGCCTGGGACATTATTCTGCCGATCGTTCAGCTGACCCGGCATCCGTGGGAACTACGTAACGGGAGTTGATCGGCGAGCCTTGAACGGAGTCTCCGGCCAAACCAGGGCGTTTCAAAAGCGTGTCGAACAACTGGCTGCGGTCGAGTCTGCGGAGTAGTAGGGCGATTTGGCTGAGGTAGAGGCTGAGGTAGAGGAAGCCTCCGTGGGCGGCGAGGGTGGTTTCGTAGTGGCGGTCGATGCGGCGGCAGTGGTTTATCCAGCCGTTGGTGCATTCGACCACCCAACGTCGCGGTTGGACGATGAAGCCAAGCCCTTGTCCACCCACACGTGGCTGATGGTCGGCACGACCCGCTTCGCCTTCCGCAGCAGCGTGGGGAATGCAGCCCGGTCCTGCACGTCGGCTGGTGTGACGACAGCGGCGACCAGCAGACCGGCGGAGTCGACGAGCACGTGCCGTTTGACGCCGTCGGCCCGAGCGGGTACGGACTTCGCCGCGGACCGTGGTAAGGATTCGCACCCAGGTGCCGTTGCGGCACCAGCGTAGGAAGTGTTTGTGCGCGTCTGACCAGGACACGGTGAAGTCGTGCGGCAGGTGCCGCCACGCACATCCGGTGCGCAGCACGTACAGGATGGCGTCGAGGTATTCGCGCCATCGGTGCGGTGGGCAGGGCCGCCCGCCCTTGCGGTGCGTGGGAACAAGGAAGCGGTCAGCTCGTCGAAGCCGACCGCTGGTATCCGTCGACTCGCCTGTGTGTCCCCAATGCGGGGCGGTCAACGGTGAGATGACGCTGGCGGACCGGGTGTTCACCTGTGGTTACGGGTATTGCGCCGACAGGGACACCAACTCGGCGGCGAATCTGGCCCGCTGGGGCCACGCGCATGACCTCCATCGATCCCCGGACCCCCAAGCAGGAGGCCGGGCCACCAATGCCCGCCGACGGGACGGCGCTGGCCAACACCCTCGTGTTGGTGAAACCAGCCCGAAAGACGCGGGAACCGACGTTCACACAGCACCTGCGGCCTGAACCGACGACGCCCGAGAAGGGCGGTGCCGAACACTCACCAGAGTTGTTCGACACGCTCTTTAAGCGAAGGCTAAGCGGGGCTCAACCGACCCGCTCTACGACGATCCCGTCGATTCCTGAGCTGGCGGATAGGCGCGAGCACGCCGCAGCCCCGCGGAGTCGGCATCGGGCCGCCGTGATGGGTTGAACGCGGCCCGACAGCCGTCCGGCCGATGCTGGCAGCGTACGGGCGACCGTGGCAAGCGTGGCGGGCCGAACGCACCACCTAGTTATGATCCTTGACTATCGTGGGCTGAAACCTTTATGCTCTGCATGACCTAGCTCACACCGAGTGGCGGTAGCTGAGCTGGCTCACTTGAGTTTGCTGGTCAAAGGAGACGGAATGTCGGTGGCGTACGACTCGCTGTTCATCGGTGGGGAAGGGGTCGCGTCGGGCGGGGCGACGCAGATCACGGTGGTGTCGGCGAGCACCGAGGAGGTGCTGGGGCAGGTACCGGAGGCCACCGAGGCTGATGTCGACGCAGCGGTCGCGGCGGCGCGCGGTGCGTGTGACGACCCGGCGGGCTGGTCGCGGTGGGAGCCTGCGCGGCGCGCCGAGGCGTTGGAGAGGCTGGCCGACGCGCTCGACAAGCGGGGGGAGGACATCGCGCATCGCGTCAGCAGTCAGAACGGGATGCCGATCGCGGTGTCGCGCCAGCTGGAGGCGGTGTTCCCGGCGACGTTGTTGCGTTATTACGCGGGCATGGTGCGCGACCGTGAGTCGGAGGAGAGCCGTCCGGGGTTGTTCGGCGGAACCACCCTGGTGCGGCGCACACCCGTTGGGGTGGTCGGCGCGATTGTGCCGTGGAACTTCCCGCAGACGCTGGCCGCGTTCAAATACGCTCCGGCGCTGGCCGCCGGCTGCACCGTGGTCATCAAGCCCTCACCGGAGACCGTGCTCGACAGCTACCTGCTAGCCGAGGCCGTACAGGAGGCAGCGCTGCCGCCGGGCGTGGTCAACATCGTCACGGGCGGGCGCGACGTCGGCGCGCATCTGGTCGCCCATCCCGGGGTCGACAAGGTCGCCTTCACAGGCTCGACCGGTGCGGGCCGCCAGATCGCCGAGACGTGCGGGCGGATGCTGCGCCCGGTCACCTTGGAACTTGGAGGCAAGTCCGCGGCGATCATCCTCGACGACGCCGATCTGGACTCGGCCAATACTGTCCAGAACCTGTTCGGCGCGACCCTGCTCAACAACGGTCAGACATGTTATCTGTCCACCCGGATTCTGGTGCCGCGCAGCCGCTACGCGCAGATCGTGGACGTGTTCACCGGCATCGTGGAGGGTCTGACGGTCGGCGATGCGCTCGATCCCGACACGCAGATCGGTCCGATGGCCAGTGCCCGGCATCGGCAGCACGTGGAGAGCCTCATCGCCCAGGGCCGCGCTGAGGGCGCGAGGGTCACCGCGGGCGGTGGCCGACCCTCGCAGCTGGACAAGGGGTGGTTCGTCGAGCCGACGGTGTTTGCCGACGTGGACAACAGCCTCTCGGTGGCACGGGAGGAGATCTTCGGCCCGGTGTTGTCGCTGATCCCCTACACCGATGTCGACGAGGCGGTGCAGATCGCCAACGACTCCGATTACGGCCTGGGTGGCACCGTCTGGAGCAGCGACCCCGAGCGCGCCGTCGAGGTGGCCCGTCGTGTCCAGACCGGCACGATCGGCATCAACCAGTATCTGCCAGATCCCACTGCCCCGTTCGGCGGGGTGAAGGCCAGCGGCCTGGGCCGCGAGCTGGGCCCGGAGGGGCTGGCCGCCTACGAGAACCAGAAGTCCATCTATCTGGGCGCACCGGCATCCGGTAACTGATCGAGACCTTCAGGAGACGACGATGACAACCAGCACCGCGGCTGTAGTCCGGGACAAGGGCGGGCCCTTCCACATCGAAGACGTCCAGATCGGGGAGCCGCGCGCCGACGAGGTGCGCGTGCGCATCGTGGCCAGCGGCATCTGCCACACCGACATCATCGTGCGTGACCAGGTGCTGCCGCCCGGGCCGCCGGCGATTCTGGGGCACGAGGGCGCCGGCGTGGTGGAGGCGGTGGGATCCGAGGTGCGCTCGCTAGCCCCCGGCGATCATGTGGTGCTCGCGCCGGTGTCGTGCAGCAGGTGCCGTAACTGTGTGAGCGGGCATCCGATGAATTGCGATTCCTTCACACCGCTGAACTTCGGGGGCCGCCGCGCCGACGGTTCCACGGCCTACCGCGACAGTCACGGCGCCGAACTCAACGCCCACTTCTTCGGCCAATCCTCGTTCAGCCACCACGCAATCGTCCCGGAGCGCGGCGCGGTCAAAGTCTCCGATCAGGCGCCGCTGGAATTGCTGGGACCGCTGGGCTGCGGTCTGCAAACCGGTGCCGGCGCGGTGCTGACCGCGCTGGCACCGCCCGCGGGCGCCAGCATCGCCGTGTTCGGCGCCGGGGCTGTCGGCCTGGCCGCGATCATGGGTGCGGTGATCGCCGGCTGCGCCCCGATCATCGCGGTCGACCTCAACGCGTCGCGACTCGACATGGCCATCGAACTGGGCGCCACCCACGCCGTGAAAGCCTCCGACGACGCCGTGGAGCAGATCCAGGCCATCACCGGCGGGGGAGCGGACTTCGCGCTGGACGCCGTCGGGTTACCGGCAACCCTGCGGCAGGCCGTCACCGCACTCAACGTCGGTGGCACCGCCGGGCTGGTCGGCGCCAACGCGCTCGGACAAGAGGTGTCCCTGGACCTCATGCATCTGCTGTTCGGGCGCACGGTGAAGGGAATCATCGAGGGCGACACGGTGCCGGGAGTGTTCATCCCCCGCTTGGTCGATTTGTTCCTGCGCGGACGCTTCCCGTTCGACAAGATCATCCAGCGCTACCCGTTTACCGAGATCAACACCGCGATCGCGGACACCGAAGCCGGCCGCGCCATCAAACCCGTGGTGCTCTACTAAACCGACACAGCCTGACCTGGGTCGATCATGAGAAAGGTACGAAACATGGACGCTTTACGTTACTACTTAGTCAGTCTGGTCGTCGGGGTAACCGGCGCCGGGCTGTGGCTCGGCGGTGGCTGGGTCTGGGCCGGCATCGCGACATTCCCGATCCTGTTGTCGTTGGACATCGTGCTGCCCGCCGATCACAAGGTCCGCACCATCGGCGCGGCCTGGCTGGCCGAAATACCGCTGTATCTGCATCTGCCGCTGCTGGTCGCGGTGTGGACCCTGTTCGCGTTGCGGCTGGG
>NZ_DATCVM010000064.1:0-28673 GCF_036566845.1 Williamsia sp. | reverse complement strand
AGCCCGGCGGATATCAACCGCCGCAGCAACCGGGTTACCAATCGTCATTCGGTACTCCTGCGGGCCAGAAGAACTCGGCCACGACAGCTCTGCTGGCACCGTCCTCGGGCAACCCGACCCTGAAGTTCACCGGAATCGCACTTGCGGTCGCCGGCCTGATCATCGTGCTGTTCAGCTTCTTCAGCTGGGCTGCGGACTCCGAAGAGGGCAACAGCGTCTCGGTCACCGGTCTCGGCTCCGTCTCCCTCGAGGTAGAAGACGCGCCGTCGGACATCGTCGACGAGCAGGTGAAAGAGGCCGAGAAGTCGACCACCAGCCCCGGTATCTACACAATCATCGTCGGCGTCCTGATCGCCGTCGCGGCGGTCCCGTTGATCATCAACCGCTTTCCGGGTATCGGCGCGGCTGTCGGTGCAGTTCTCGGTCTGATCGCCGTCATCATGGCGTTGGTGTTCCTCTTCGACCCCGCCGGCGCTGTGTTCGACAGCGATTCGGGTATCGGTGACGATTCGGGTATCGGTGACGCCGGTTGGGGCCTCTGGCTGGTGACCGTCGGCGCGATTGCGGCTCTCGTTGTTGCCGGCTTTGCCACGTACCTCGCATTGACCTCGAAGCCAGGCACCCCCGCCGCCCCCGGATATGGTCAGCCGCAACAGGGTTACGCCCCGCCGCAGCAACCCGGTGGCTACGGCCGGCCCCAGGGCTACGGACAGCAGCCCGGCGGTTACGCTCCGCCGCAACAGGGTTACGGTCAGCCTCCCGCCGGCGGTCAGCCCCCTGCCGGACCGCAGTACGGCCAGCCCCCCAACCCCGGTCAGCAGTACGGCCAGCCCCCCAACCCCGGTCAGCAGTATCCGGGCCAGGGCCAGCAGAACCCCGGTCAGCAGTATCCGGGTCAGCAGAACCCCGGAGGCCAGCAGCCCGGGCCGTACGGTCAGTAGACCTTCGACCACTTGAAAACACCATCCACGCAATCAGATTGCGTGGATGGTGTTTGTTGTGGCGGAGTGTGGGGTCAGTAGTAGCCGTCCGGGTCGACGTCCGGTGATTGCTTGGGGACGATTCCCTCGCTGACGCCGTGATCGATACTGGCCGACAGGCGCGGGCAGGTCGGCAGCATTGCCGGATTGCCACCTTCGGCACGAATGGCCTTGAGTTCAGGGCACTGCTCGCGCGCCTCTTTGGTCCATTGCACGCTCGTGTGGTGGGGGCTGTACTTCTTGACCAGCACCTGCGCATGACATGTGCGGCACTCGATCTCGGTCAGGCCGCCGCGGAGATAGTGCTCCTTGTCCCGCGAGGTGGCGGCGCGTACTGCAGACCTACGCTCCGGATCAGGAAGATCCGGAGCCTTCGACCAGCTTGCAGTCATGACCGATCGGCCATCAGGTCGCCGACACCGCGTCTGCGGCATCCTGTTCGGTCTTGCGTCGCAGGTTCTCCTCGACTTCGAGGTTCCAGTTCTCGACGGCTTTGGTGGTGTCGATCTCGTACTCGTAGCGCTGCGTCATCTCTTCGGTGACATCGGCAGCGTCGACGTAGAACTGTTCATACCAGCGTCGCAGTTGGTAGACCGGACCGTCTTCCTCCACCAGGAGCGGATTGTCGATGCGGCTCTTGTGTTTCCAGATCTCGACGTCCTGCAGGAATCCGACTTCGATTCCGGCAGTGATCTTCTTGGCCATCTTGGCTGTCTGTTCGGGAGTCAGGCCCTCGGGGATCTTGGCCATCACGCCGTACATCAGGACAAACGAGTTGTTGTCGATCGGGTAGTGGCAATTCGTCAGAATCGTCTCGATGGCAAAACCGCCGTAGTACTGCACCATCGGGTTGAGCATGTAGGACGGACCGTAATAGGCGGCGATCGATTCGAGATGGGTCTCGGCGTAACCGGTCCCGATCTCGATGTCGGGCCGACCATGCGAGTTCATGTACTGCGCGGCCGTCTCGCCTTCGAAGACATTCTTGAAGTAGTCGGGCAACGCGTAGTGGACGTAGAAGAAGTGCGCCATGTCGACCACGTTGTCGATGATTTCGCGGCAGTTGGATCCCTCGATGACGAGGCTGTTCCAGGTCCAGCCGGTCCACTCGTCGCTGCCCAGTTCTTCGAGTTCGGGGATGACGACATCGTCCGGCGGCGGGTTGCCCTCGGGATCGTTGTAGACGAAGATCTGTCCGTTTCGGATCATGCCCGGCCAGGAGCGGGTCTTGGCGAGCTTGGGTGCGCGCTTTGCGTAGGGGACTCCCGCGCACCGGCCGTTGCCCTTCCATCGCCAGTCGTGGAAGGGGCAGGCGATGTTGCCGTCCTTGATCGAGCCCTGGGACAGGTCGCCGCCCATGTGCCGGCAGTACGCATCGAGGATCTTCAGCTCGCCCTCGAAGACCCAGACCACCAGTTTGGTGCCGAAGACGTGGACAGAATGTGGCTTGTTGTCGTCGTAATCGGACAGCAATCCCAGGCAGTGCCAGCCCCTCGCAAAGCGGGTCGGTGGCATTCCGGTGTCGATCTCGCGGATCGCGCCGCCGTCGATGTCGGTCATCTGCTGCTCCCTCGTACTATCGCTGGCCTGCATTGGTTCGGCACGTTCTGATGCCCCCTGCTCTTAAGCGCAGACGCTTAGTAGAACATGTTACAAAAGAGTGCGGTTTGACGCCAGCGGACTGGCGTAGACGGCCTAGCAAAGCCTGGTAAATCCGCAGTACTCGACATAAATAAGAACGTGTTCTAGTCTCGTTTCAGTAGACGTGGAACGACAGCGAGGAGTTGCTCGATGAGTGACCGCAGCCATGCAGGCGCAGTGGTATTGGACAAGATCAGTGCTCTGCTACCCGAGATCGCGCAACGCGCGCAAGAAGCAGAAGATCTGCGCCAGATCCCCGACGAGACCATCGCCTCGCTGGAAGACATCGGCTTCTTCAAGTTGTTGCAGCCCGAGCAGTGGGGCGGTTACCAGGTCGACCCGGTGACCTTTTACGAAGCGGTGCGCCGCCTCGGCTCTGCGTGCGGGTCCACCGGTTGGGTCTCGGGCATCATCGGAGTCCACAACTGGCATCTTGCGTTGTTCCCGCAGCAGGCTCAGGAAGACGTCTGGGGGGACGACACCTCGGTACGGATCTCGTCGTCGTACGCGCCCATGGGTATGGGTGAGGTCGTCGATGGCGGATACAAGGTCAACGGATCCTGGGCTTGGTCGTCCGGTTCGGGCCACGCCAGCTGGGTTGTGCTCGGCGGACCGGTGATCAAGGACGGCAAGCCGGTCGACTTCGTCAGCTTCCTGATCCCGCGCTCGGACTACGAGATCCGGGACGTCTGGAATGTGGTCGGCCTCAAGGGCACCGGCTCGAACACGATCGACGTCAAGGATGTCTTCGTACCGAGCCACCGCATGCTGAGCTTCCGGGCGATGAGCACCGGCGTGGCCCCGGGAATGGAGAAGAACACCGCCCCGGTCTACAAGATGCCGTGGGGGACAATCCACCCCAGCACCATCTCGGCACCGATCGTGGGAATGGCCTACGGCGCGTACCAGGCACACGTCGAACACCAGGGCAAGCGCGTGCGCGCGGCGTACGCGGGAGAAAAGGCCAAGGACGATCCGTTCGCCAAGGTGCGGATCGCCGAGGCGGCCAGTGACATCGACGCGGCGTGGACCCAGTTGTCCGGCAATCTGCAGGCCGAATACGACCTGTTGGTGGCCGGAGCCGAGGTCCCGATGGAGTTGCGGCTCAAGGCCCGTCGCGATCAGGTTCGTGCGACCGGCAGGTCGATCGCCTCCATCGACCGGCTCTTCGAGAACTCGGGCGCACACGCCCTTGACCTCGACACACCCATTCAGCGGTTCTGGCGGGACGCCCACGCGGGACGGGTCCATGCTGCGAACGACGCCGAAAGGGCATACGTCGCATTCGGAAACGGAGAGTTCGGCATCCCGATCGGCGACACCATGGTCTGACGGCCCCAACTGATCCCGGCAACTCTCGCACAAGGAGCAGATCGACGATGACGCAAGATTCGGGCCCCATTCGTTCGCTGGGGTACATGCGTATCGACGCCACGGATGTGGCGGCCTGGCGTGACTACGGACTCAAGGTCCTCGGTATGTCAGAAGGCAGCGGACCCACCGAAGGCGCCCTGTACCTGCGGATGGATGACTTCCCCGCCAGGTTGGTGATCGTTCCGAGCGATCGCGACCACCTGGCAACCTCCGGCTGGGAATGTGCCAATGCTGCTGCATTGCAGGATGTTCGAGATCGGTTGTCGGCAGCGGGTGTGGTGTTCCGCGAGGCCAAGGACTTCGAGCTCGCCGACCGTCAGGTGGTCGAGATGATCGTCTTCGAAGACCCCTCGGGTAACGTCCTCGAGGCTTTCCATGGTGTGGCGCTGCAACATCGGCGGATCGTGAGCCCGTACGGACACAAGTTCGTCACCGGGGAACAGGGACTGGGTCACGTGGTGCTGACCACCGACGATGACCATGCGTCGCTCGAATTCTATCGGGACGTGCTCGGATTCCGGCTGCGTGACTCGATGCGGCTACCGGGGGAGATCGCCGGCCGCGGACCGGATGGCCCACCGGTGTGGCTGCGGTTCTTCGGTTGCAACCCAAGGCATCACAGCCTGGCATTCATGCCGTTCCCGAATGACACGGGAATCGTGCACCTGATGATCGAGGTGGAGAACACCGACGACGTGGGCCTGGCGCACGATCGGGCGCTGCGCAAGAAGGTACCGATGTCGGCAACGCTCGGCCGCCACGTCAACGACCTGATGTATTCGTTCTACATGAAGACCCCGGGTGGTTTCGACGTCGAGTTCGGTTGTGAAGGACGTCAGGTGGACGATCACGATTGGATCGCCCGCGAAAGCACCGCGGTCAGTCTGTGGGGGCATGATTTCTCCATCGGATACAAGAACGCCTGATATGACTGGAGACGGAGCCGGAGGCGGAGCTCGACCGTCGGGTGGAGGCGGAGTCCAACCGATGTCCCGGGGCCCGCGTGGGACCGATGACTTCGACGCGCGGCAGTTCCGGACGGCCATGGGACAGTTCTGCACCGGGGTCACGGTCATCACCACGGTGTCCGATGATGGTGCACCCGTCGGCTTCGCCTGCCAGTCGTTCGCGGCGCTGTCCCTGGATCCGCCGCTGGTCCTCTTCTGCCCGATGAAGTCGTCGCGCAGTTGGAAGGTCATCGAGCAGAGCAAGAAGTTCTGCGTCAACGTCCTGTCGAACAGTCAGCAGGCCGTCAGTGCCGCATTCGGCGCACCCGGCGACAACAAGTTCGCCGGCATCGATTGGGAGGCTTCGCCACTGGGGCTACCGGTCATCAAGCACTCGTTGTCCTGGGTGGACTGCACGCTCGACCGGGTCGATGACGGCGGTGACCACTTCATCGCGATCGGACGGGTACAGACTTTGGGAGAAGTCCTGCAGGACAAGCCATTGTTGTTCTACCGTGGCGGCTACCTATCCACCGAACACCCGCGGGTCACACCGGCACAGGCCGAGCTGGAGAACTTCCTGACCTGGAACGGTGGCGACACCTGGCTGTAGGTTTCCGGGGATTCTCAAAGGAGAGAGATGACACAACCATTCGCCCCTGATGTGACCGGCCCCTTTCGGGAAGCCATCACCGAGGCCGAAAAGCTGATCGCCGGAGCCGATTTCATCGAGAACGACCAGGATCTGGCCGAGGGGTTCGACTATCTGGCGGGCAGTATCAAGGCGAGCCTGCAGATGGCATGGGCACACGCGAAGAGTCATCCCTATCTCGTCACGTCCACCGGGCCGTACGCAAAGATGGGGCTCGACAACCCGGACACGCTGTACTACCACGCCAACGTGGTTCCCGATGCCGAGTATGTGATCACTGGAACACGCGGTGACACAGTGGATCTGAGCTTCCAGGTTCTCAAGGGTGATTACACCTCGACCAACGTGCCCGGTGGCGACGACGCCTTCGACGACCGGCGTCTGGAGATCGAGCCCGACGGTTCGTACGAACTACGATTCGGACCACCGAGGTCCGATCCCGGACCCAACTACTTCGTGCTCGGTGAGGGTTCGTCGATGTTGGCGGTTCGCGAGGTGTACAACAGCTGGGACCAACGCAAGGGATCGATCCGGATCGAACGGGTCGACACCGTTGGTTCCGCGCCGGTCGAGCCCGACATTGCGCAGATCACCCGGCGCTATCAGATCGCCGGCAAAATGCTGTTGTCACGGATCAACACCTGGTTCAACTTTCCCAAGTGGTTCTATCTGGACCTGCCGGTGAACACACTCACCGAGCCTCGGTTGACGCCGGGCGGACTCAGTACCCAGTTCTCGTCGGTGGGGCACTATCAGCTGGCCGACAACGAGGCGATGCTCATCACCGTGCCGAAATCCGATGCGCCATATCAAGGATTTCAGCTGGGCAGTATGTGGTACATCTCGCTTGACTACGTGAATCACCAGACCAGTTTGAATGCGGCTCAGGCGCAGGTGGACCCGGACGGCATGATCCGCCTGGTGGTGAGTGCGCAGAACCCGCATATCGCCAACTGGATCGAGACGACCGGGCGAGCTCGCGGCATCGCGCAATTCCGGTGGCAGCGCGTCGACCGGAGGCTGACCGCTTCGGACGGGCCGTCGGTGGCGATCATCGACATCGCCGACGTGCCTGCGCATCTGCCGTATCACGAGTCCAATGTCGTCACCGACGAGCAGTGGAAGGCGCGGATCGCGGAGCGCCAAAGAGGTTTCGGACAAAGGATGCTCGGATGACAACTGCGGGAACCGGATTGCTCGATGGCAAGGTGGTTGTTGTCGGAGGTGTCGGCCCCGGGCTGGGCCGGTCGATCTGCCGGGAGGCCGCGGCCGCCGGCGCCAAGGTCGTTCTCGCGGCCCGCACCGCATCCCGGCTCGAAGAAGTCGCGCAGGAGATTTCCGCCACCGGCGGCGTCACGTTGCAGGTTCCGACGGACATCACCGATGACGATGCGGTCACCGCACTCGTCGACACCACGGTGGCCGAGTTCGGACAAGTTGATGTGCTGGTCAACAATGCCTTTGCCCTGCCGTCGATGAAACCGCTGGCCCGAACCGACTTCGATCACATCCGGGCGAGTCTGGATCTCACCATTCTGGGCGGTCTGCGGATGACAAAGGCGTTCACCGATGAACTGGAGAAGACGTCCGGGTCGGTCGTGATGATCAACTCGATGGTGATCCGGCACTCAGAACCCCGGTATGGCAGCTACAAGTTGGCGAAGTCGGCGTTGCTGGCGATGTCGCAGACATTGGCCACCGAGCTCGGCGGCAAAGGTATTCGGATCAACACCGTTGCACCCGGCTATATCTGGGACGACCAGCTGAAGTGGTACTTCGGTGAGGTCGCCAAGAAGTACGGCATCACACCCGAGCAGGTCTATGAGCAGACGGCGTCGAAGTCGGATCTCAAGAGACTGCCCGAACCTGATGAGATCGCTCGCGCAGCAGTCTTCTTGGCATCAGATTGGGCCAGCGCGATCACGGGCCAGACGCTGGATGTCAACTGCGGTGAATACCACGTCTAGGGAGTTGTTGTGAGCACGAGAACGGACGTCGGAACAGTCGAAGACCTGATGGCTTCGGCAACCAAAGCGTGTGGGCTGGATGACTTCGGTGAGGACGACTTCACCGAGGCTCTCGGGGTCCTGCTCGAATCGTACGTGCGCGATGCCGGGCTGACCGAGTTCGGCAGCAAGATGAACCGGTTCTTCCTGCGCGGAGCCCTGGTGGCGCGGCTGCTCAGCGAAGCATCGTGGAAGGCCACCCCGCAGTACGCGTCTGTGGCTGTGGACCGGCCGATCTTTGTGACCGGACTGCCGAGAACGGGCACCACCGCGCTGCACCGGATGCTGACCGCCGATCCCGGGCATCAGGGTCTTCAGATGTGGCTCGCCGAGTTCCCCCAGCCGCGTCCACCGCGGGACACCTGGGAGTCGAATCCGGTGTTTCAGCAGATCCAGTCGGGTCTGGAACAGCACCACGTCGCCAACCCCGAGTTCATGGGTCTGCACTACATGAGCGCGTCGGACGTCGAAGAATGCTGGCAGTTGCTCCGCCAGACCATGAAATCGATCTCGTACGAGTCGTTGTCCTACTTGCCCACGTACTCGCGGTGGCTGCAACAACAGGACTGGATCAACGCCTACGAGCGGCACAAGAAGAACCTGCAGTTGATCGGGGTGAACGAACCCGACCATCGGTGGATTCTCAAGAATCCCAGCCACCTGTTCGCCCTCGACGAGCTGATGGCGGTCTATCCCGATGCGCTGATCATCCAGACACATCGGCCACCGGCAACGATCATCCCGTCCATGTGCAGCCTGGCCGAGGCAGCCGGAGAAGGATGGTCGACGGTCTACCGGGGTGAGTTGATCGGCCATTCGCAGTTGGAGCTGTGGTCGCGCGGGCTGCGCGAGTTCAACGTCGCACGTGCCAAGTACAACCCGACCCAGTTCATCGACGTCGACTTCCGAGATTTCCGCACCGACCCGATGGGGACGATGGAGAACATCTATCGGACCTTTGACCTCGACCTGAGCGACGACGCGGTCGCGGCGATGCGTGCTCTGGACGAAGAGAGCCAGTCGGGCGACCGCAAGCCTGTCCACAAGTACTCCCTCGAGGACTACGGCCTCGTTGAGGCGGAGGTCAACGCCGCCTTCGCCTGACTCCTGCTATGCGGAGCGATCTCTCCGCTTCGGATGTTAGATTGTTCCAGTATCCGGAGTGATGTCTCCGCTTTGTGTTCAGGAGGGCGAATGGAAGCCACACCCACAAGAACGCACCACCAAGTGACGTTTGCAGTCCTGACCGTGGGTGTTTCGGCCTTCGCGCTGTTGCAATCGCTGGTGATGCCGGTCCTGCCGACCGTCGAGGCAGCGTTGGGGACCAGCCAGACCAACGTCACCTGGGTGCTGACCGCCTACCTGTTGTCGGCCTCGATCTTCACTCCGATCATGGGTCGCCTCGGTGATATGCACGGCAAGAAGCGTGTGTTTGTGGTCGCGCTGGTCGCGCTGGCAGTGGGTTCGCTGCTCGCGGCGTTGGCCACGTCGTTGTCGGTGATGATCGTTGCTCGGGCGATCCAGGGGATCGGCGGCGGTGTTCTGCCGCTGGCCTTCGGCATCATCCGTGACGAGTTCCCCAAGGAGAAAGTGGCCGGAGCTGTTGGTCTGATTGCTTCCCTGATCTCGGTCGGCGCCGGGGCCGGCATCGTGCTGGCCGGACCGATCGTCGATCTACTCGGATATCGATGGCTCTTCTGGATTCCGCTGATCATCACGAGCATCGCCGGTTTGACGGCGTTCTTCGTGATTCCGGAGTCGCCGATCCGGTCCAAGGGGAAGGTCAACTGGCTCACCGCATTCCTGTTGTCGGCGTGGCTGGTGTTGCTCCTGCTCGCCGTCAGTCAGGCGCCCAGCTGGGGTTGGGGCTCGCCGAAGGTGATCGGCATGATCGTCGCCGCAGCGATCGTGGTGGCGGCGTGGATCTTCGCCGAATCCCGCTCGTCGAATCCGCTGATCGACATGAAGATGATGCGCATCCGCAGCGTGTGGGCCGCAAACCTCGTGGCACTGCTGATGGGCATCGGTATGTACGCCGGGTTGGGCTTTTTGCCGCAGTTCCTCCAGACTCCCAGCTCGGCCGGCTACGGCTTTGGTGCCTCGGTCACCCAGTCGGGACTGCTGTTGCTGCCCAATGCGATTGGAATGCTCGCGGTCGGGCTCTTCTCCGGCCTGCTCGCGGCCAGATTCGGCTCCAAGAATCTGTTGATTGCCGGATCGCTGGTCACCGCGTCGTCCTATTTCATCATCGCGTTTCTTCATTCGTCCGAGATCGACATCTACGTGGCGATGTCGATCAGCGGCATCGGTTTCGGCCTTGCGTTCGCGGCGATGTCGAATGTTGTTGTCGCAGCGGTGCCGCCGGAACAGACCGGCGTTGCCAGCGGTATGAATGCGAACATCCGAACCATCGGTGGATCGTTGGGCGCGGCGTTCATGGCAAGTGTGGTGGCCGCGGGCGCGTCGTCGTCGGGGGTTCCGACCGAAGCGGGATACACCAACGGGTTCATGATGCTGGGCATAGCCGGTGGTCTCGCCGCCGTAGCCGCTCTGTTCATTCCCGCGTTGAAGCGAGACAAGAAGACTCATCTCGAAGATACTGCGGAGCTCTCGCATCCCGAGCTCGCGATGGTCGCCGGCGGTACGCTGTCGGGTGATAGATCCGAATGAGGTCCTACGTGAGCGTTGGTGAGGTCGCTGGTGGCGACAAACCGCTCAGGCGTGATGCTGCCGAAAACAGGCAACGGCTGCTCGATGCGGCGGCAACCGTGTTCAGCGAACGCGGTCTGGATGTGAGCGTCGACGAGATCGCCCGGGTCGCCGGCGTCGGAACCGGCACGCTGTACCGCCGGTTTCCGGCCAAAGATGCGCTGATCAGCGAACTCGTTCGGCAGCTGATGATCGACCTGGTCGCGCTCGCCACCGAAGCCCTCGAGGTGACCGACGGATCCGGTCTCGAGCAGGTCATGTACGGGACCGGTGAGATCCAGGCATCCCAACGAGGTTGTATCTCGCGGATGTGGAATGACGACGAGACCGAGGTGCTCAAAAACGAGTACCGGAGGATCCTGTCAGAGCTGTTGATATCGGCGAAAGATCACGGGCGAATCCGGGACGATGCCGCCTTGTCCGACGTGGACCTCACGTTCTGGGCGCTGCGTGGTGTCATCGAAACCACCAGGGGTGTCAGCGATACCGCCTGGCGGCGACACCTTGCCCTGGTTATCGCCGGAATGCGCCCCGGTGCCGAACAGATTGTCGAGCCGCCGATGGACGAGCGCCACGTGGAACTCGCAAAGGTTCGTCTACACGCCCGCTGATCCGGCGCCGAACCCGCCGTCCACCGGGCCCTAAAATCCGTCGAGCGTGCCGAAGATTCAGGCGCGCAACCATTTTCGGCACGCCCGGCGGCAACAAGGGCACGCTCGGCGGCTGCAAGGGCACGGTCGGCGGTCGGAAGGGCACGCTCGACGGAGGTGGCGGTGGGCTGCGTGGCAGTGTCAGAGTCCGGCGGCGGTGGCCAAGCGGGTGAGGGACTGATACGGCTGACCGAAGAGCTGTGCATTGCCATGTGCCCGTTTGAAGTACAGGTGGGCGTCGTGCTCCCAGGTGATCCCGATTCCGCCGTGTAGTTGGATCGTCTCGCTCGCGATGTAAGAGAACGCGTCCGAGCAGTGCACCCGCGCCGCGGCGGCCACGTCAAGAACCTCGTCGGAGCCGGAGACCACCGCATCGACCGCTGCATAGGAAATGGAGTGCGCGGTCTCGGTGAGTGCGTACATGTCGGCCATACGATGTTTCAGCGCCTGGAACGACCCGAGAACTCGACCGAATTGCTTGCGGGACTTGGTGTATTCGACGGTCAGATCCAGCGCGGCGCGAGAAGCGCCAACCTGTTCGGCGCTCAGCGCAACGTAGGCGATGGCGCGTAGCCGGTCGACCAGATCTGCCGGCGTGGGTATGGCCGTGGCGTCGACGTCGTCGAACGTGATGCTGGTCAGCGGCCGGGTGGGATCCATCGTCGGCCTGGCAGACCGGGTGATGCCGGCCGCGGTCGCGTCGACCACGTGCAGATTGACGAGTTCGCCGTTGCGAGCCAAAACCACCAGCACATCAGCGGTTTCGCCGTCGAGTACGTAGTGGGCGGTGCCGGAGAGGATCCCGCCGGTTGCCTGGACGCCGGGTCGGTCCCACCCGACTGCATTCGCCCAGCACAGCGCAGCCGTTTTCTCGCCGGCGGCGAGGGCGGGCAAGACGGCGGCGCAGATGTCGGTGTCACCGCTGAGCAGCAGCGCCTGGGTGGCGAGGGCGGCGGAACCGAGCATGGGGACCGGGGCCAGCGTGCGGCCGAGTTCTTCGAGCACCACGTGGGTCTCGGTCAGCGACGCGCCGACACCGTCGAACTCCTCAGGGATCGACAACGCAGCGACCCCGATCTGTTCGCACAGGGTCGACCAGAGCGCACGATCGATTCGACCTTCTGACTCCATCGCCGCCCGAACCGCGGACGAATCACCGCTGCGGCGCAGTAGGCTCGCGACCGAATCCCGCAGTGCCGATTGCTCTTCGGTGTCGATGCCGGGGGAGTAGATACTCATGCGGTGATTGCCTCCAATACCCGGGCGCGATGGGCCGCCGGTGTGCCCCATGCGGTGATCAGCGCCCTGGTCTTCGTCAGGTACAGCGACAAGTCATGTTCCTGCGTGTAGCCGATCGCGCCGAGGACCTGCAACCCTATCCGGGACGCGAGATAGGCCGCTTGACCGGCGGCGACCTTGGCCGCCGAGACGTCGCGAGAGGCGAATTGCGGTTCGGGGACATTGCCGTCGAGTGAGAGTGCAGCGCCGTGGACCAAGGGGCGGGCCATCTCCACGGCCACCGCGACGTCTGCCAGGTGATGTTTGACGGCCTGGAACGAGCCGATCTCCCGTCCGAACTGCTTGCGGGTCTTCGCATACTCGCCGGCGAGGGCGAGCATGGTGTCGGCCAGTCCGATCAGTTGGGCGGCAGTGGCCAGCGCACCGAAATCGAAGCCGCGCCCCGGATCGACCGGTGCCACCAGGGTGTCGATGTCCACCGACGACAAGGTGCGTGAGAGGTCGACCGATGGCCGCGGATCGGTGGCGACACCGGTGTTGAGTGTGCTGTCGGCGACGACGTACACCTGCCCGGCCACTGCGGCATCGACGGCATACGGGACCAGTGGCGGGTGGGCTACGGTGGCCAGTTCGCCTTCGCCCAGGGCGGCCAGTCGATCGGTGGCTCCGGCATCAGTCAGCAGAATCGGCACTGCGGCAATGGTTTCGGCAACAGGACCGGGTACGGCAAAGCGACCAAGCTGATGCGCGGCGACCACCATCTCGACGGCACCGGCGCCGATGCCTCCGTGATCTTCACCGATCAACAGTGCGTTGACACCGGTCTCGGCCAGCTTCGACCACACGAGTTCGCCGGGCTTGGTGTCGCCGTCGTTCCAGGATCGGATGACGCCGGGGAGGTCGGCTCTGGTCAGCATCGACTCGATGGACGCGGCGAGATCGTGATGCTCTTCTTCGAGTAAGAATCTCATGTCAGCGATCTCCTCGTGGCAGTCCGAGCAGGCGTTCGGCGATGACGTTGCGCTGAATCTCGTTGGTGCCGGCGTAAATCGGGCCCGACAACGAGAACAGATATCCGTCCATCCAATCGCCCGAGGGTTGGCGTTGGGCGAGTTCGGCATCGGTACCCAGCAGATCGAGTGCGGTCTCGTGAGTGCTGATGTCCCACTGCGACCAGAACACCTTGTTGATGGACGACTCCATTCCGAGCTGGCCGCCTTCGGCGAGCCGGCTCACGGTGGCGTAGGTCGAGAGTTCGTAGGCCCGGGCGCCGATCCACGCGTCGGCGACCTGATCACCGAAACCCTTGCGCGCCGACGCATCGGTGTCGTTCCAGAGGGCAAGCAGTCGGTCGGTGGTGGCCAGGAACCGCCCTGGCGAACGCAGCGACAGACCGCGCTCGTTGGCGGCGGTGCTCATCGCGACCTTCCATCCGTTGTTCACTGCACCGATGACACCGGACTCGCTGGGAGCATCGGGATCGTCGGGGACAAACACGTTCTCCAGGAACAGTTCCGCAAATCCTGGTTCGCCGTCGAGTTGGTTGATCGGTCGTACCGTTACGCCGTCGGTGCGGAGGTCGAACATGAAGTAGGTGATGCCCTTGTGGCGGGCCGAATCCGGGTCGGACCGGAAGAGGCCGAAGCCCCAATCGGCGAAACTGGAGCGGGAACTCCATGTCTTCTGCCCGTTCAGGAGCCAGCCGCCGTCGGTGCGGGTGGCGGTCGACCGCAGCGAGGCCAGGTCGCTGCCTGCTCCCGGTTCGCTCCAGGCCTGACCCCAGATGTCGTCGGATCGTGCCATCCGGGGCATGATCCGCGCCAGCTGCTCTGGGTGAGCGTGCTCGAAAAGGGTTGGTGCGAGGAGGAATATTCCATTCTGGCTGACCCTGCCGGGGGCGCCGCTGCGGTAATACTCCTCTTCGAAGATCAGCCAGTGCAACAGGGGTGCGTCGCGGCCGCCGAATTCGACGGGCCAGCTCACCACCGACATCCGCGCGTCGGCCATCTGGCGTTCCCACCGCCGGTGTTGTTCGAATCCCTCGGCACTGTCCATCGAGGACAGTGGCTCTGTCGGTACGTTCTCGGCCAGCCAGCCACGGACCTCGGCGCGGAACTCGTGAGCTGCGGAATCGAAGAGTAGATCCATCAGGAACTCTGCTTGCCGGCGCTCGATTTCATCGACTTGGCATCCATACCGCCCAGGGAATCCCCGCCCATGGTCTCGGCGTTTGCGCTGTGCGCGAAGTGATGCCAGCCGAAGACCGAATCCATCGCATTGCGCAGGCCCATCTGGTCCTCGCAGATGTTCACGGCTTTCTTGGTCAGCGCGAGCCCGAGCTGGGGCATCTCCGCGATCCGGCCGGCGATGTCGTCGACCTTGGCTTCCAGCTGATCGCGGGGGACAACGTGGTTGACCATGCCCCACTCGAGTGCCTCGGCCGCGCCGAAACGTTCTCCGGTGAACAGGATCTCCTTGGCACGACGTGGACCGAGGACAAACGCATGGGCAAAGTACTCGACACCGGGAATGCCCATCCGGGCAACCGGATCGGAGAAGAACGCGTCGTCGGAGGCGACGATGAAGTCGCAGATCCAGGCGAGCATCAGCCCGCCCGCGATGCAGGCGCCGTGGATCTGGGCGATGACCGGCTTCGGGATCTCCCGCCAGCGCCGGCACATCCCGACGTAGACCTCGGTCTCGCGGGCCAGGCGCTGGTCGCCGCCGACGCGGTCGGTGTGGTCCCAGTAGAGGGTGGCGGTGTTGGGATATTTGACGTCCACATCGCGTTCGGGTGTGCCGATGTCGTGACCGGCGGAGAAATGCTTGCCGGCGCCGCGCAGGACGATGACCTTCACGCCTGCGTCATCGACGGCGCGCCCGAAGGCGGCGTCGAGGGAGTACGTCATCACCGAGTTCTGGGAATTGCGGAACTCGGGTCGGTTGAGGGTGATGTATGCCGTCGCGCCGACAACGTCATAGGCCACCGGCGTGGTGTCGGGACCTAGTTCTGCAGCGCTCAGTGGGCTCGGGATCGTCACACGGCACACCATACCTAGCAAGTGCTTGGTTGGTAAACCCTTGCTGATGGTCACGGCCTGTTTTCGACTACGGACAGGCGGTGTGGACGTATGCTTTGCCGACGCCTGAAGGGCTCGGGCGAGGGTCTAGAGGTGATGTGTTGGCAAGGTCGGATTCGACGGACGTGACGTGTATTTGTGGCCACGCGAAGGCCGCTCACGAACACCTTCGACCAGGCACCGATTGTGCCCTCTGCGAGGCCGGGGAATGTGAGCGATTCCGGCGGCGAACCCGACTGCGGGCGTTGTTCTCACGCCGGACCTGACCCCGCTCAGCCCGAATGTGCCGCTGACACCTCTCCGGCGGCATGAGACACCGTTTTCCCGAGCTCTCGTAGTTCGTCGGCCGACATCTCGCGATTGGGGACCGCGACGATCGACGCGACCACTCGACCGGATTCGTCGAAGATGGGGGCGCCGATGGTGACGACGGCAACCTGTCCCACTGTTTCGTCGGCGAGGTAGTCGATGGTGGTGAGTTCGGTGAGGAGGCCGTCGACCCGGGAACGAAGTGAGTCCGGCACCGGTGACTCACGCAGGGAAGCAAGGGCATCGACCATCTGGGCGTGATCCGGCGTCATGCGTTCGATCGCGTATCCGCGTTCGCGGATCTCGCCGAGGACGTCCCGGAGCCGGTGACGGGCCCCGGTGGGTGCGGCATCGACCCAGCGGGTGATCTCGTCGTCCGGGGACCAGGCCACGAACTCTCGACAGACGGTCGGGCGCAGCGCGACGCGGCGCCCCGGACGGATCCACTCCAACGCGGGCGTACCGACCACCTCGGTCACTGTGATCGATTCGCCGGTGCGTTCGGCCAAGAACGCCGGGATGTCCAATGTGCCGGCCATGTGGTGCAGGACCGAAGCCGCCAGCCGCCGCATCGGGAATCCACGTTCGGCGCGCTGAACAAGCGCGACGAATCCGGTGCTGATGCTGAAGTTGCCGTCCCGGCGCGTCACCCAGCCGTCCTGGGTGAGCTGGGCGAGGACGGCGTGGGCGGTGGCGCGCGACAACCCGGTACGCCGGACGATCTCCGCCAGGGACAGCGGTGTGTCGATGCTGGTCGTCAGCAACTCGATGGTGCGCACCACCCGCTGTGTCGGCGGAGAGGGTTGACCGGTGCCGTTGCCATCACTTACCGTCGATGTCATATTGTCGAACGATAATGTCGAGTATTCGACATGTCAACACTCGGGACGCGCTCGCGGGCAATTCGAACACCTCGACGGAAGGTCATCATGGTGTTGAACACGAGATATGAACTCACGCATCTGGCGGCGCTGGAAGCGGAGTCCGTCCACATCTTTCGCGAGGTGGCGGCCACCGCGCAGCGACCGGTGCTGTTGTACTCCGCGGGCAAGGACTCGGTGGTGATGTTCCACCTCGCCCGCAAGGCCTTCTGGCCGGCGCCGGTTCCGTTCCCGTTGATGCACATCGACACCGGTCACAATTTCGACGAGGTGATCGAATACCGCGACCGGGTGGTTGCCGAAACCGGTGTCCGGCTGATCGTTTCGCGGGTTCAGGATGACATCGACGCCGGCCGGGTGGTCGAGCAGAAGGGGCCGGGGGCCAGCCGCAACCGGTTGCAGACCGCCGCGCTGCTACGCGCGATCAGTGAGAACGCCTTCGACACGGTATTCGGCGGCGCGCGTCGCGACGAAGAGAAGGCGCGTGCCAAGGAACGGGTGTTCAGCTTCCGGGATGAGTTCGGTGCCTGGGACCCCCGTGCCCAGCGGCCCGAGCTCTGGAGTCTGTACAACGGCCGCCATCACAAGGGTGAACACATCCGGATCTTCCCACTGAGCAACTGGACCGAACTCGACATCTGGCAGTACATCGCGGCCGAGGAGATCGAGCTCCCGAGTATCTACTATTCGCATCGCCGAGACGTCGTTGCCCGGGACGGAATGCTCTTGGCGAGAACACAATTCCTGGAGCTCGGGCCGGGGGAGGTGGTCCGGGACGAGCAGGTGCGATTCCGGACAGTCGGGGATGCCACCTGCACCGGCTGCGTCCTCAGCGATGCGGTCACGGTGCGTCAGGTGATCGACGAGATCGCCGCGACCCGGCTCACCGAGCGTGGAGCGACCCGGGCCGACGACCGGATCTCCGAGTCCGGAATGGAAGACCGCAAGAGGGAGGGGTACTTCTGATGACTGTCGATCACGAAACTCTCGCCGCCGCCACGGTGATCGGTGGCCGAAAGGCGTTGTTGCGATTGGCCACCGCCGGAAGCGTCGACGACGGAAAGTCCACGCTCATCGGTCGGTTGCTCTATGACTCCAAGAGCATCTTCACCGATCAGATGGAATCCATAGAACGGACGAGCGCCCAGCGCGGAGACGAGTACGCGAACCTGGCACTGCTCACCGACGGGCTGCGCGCCGAACGCGAACAGGGCATCACGATTGATGTCGCCTACCGCTATTTCGCCACCCCCAAAAGGAAATTCATCATCGCCGACACCCCCGGGCATGTGCAGTACACCCGGAACATGGTGACTGGCGCGTCCACTGCGGATGTGGCGCTGATTCTCGTCGACGCCCGCAAGGGTGTTCTGGAACAGACCCGGCGCCACGCATTTCTGTCGTCGTTGCTGGGTGTGTCGCACGTGGTGCTCTGTGTGAACAAGATGGACCTGGTCGATTGGTCGAAAGACCGGTTCAACGAGATCCGCGACGACTTCGGTCTGTTCGCCGCGAAGCTCGATGTCAGTGATCTCAGCTTCATCCCGGTGTCTGCGCTCCTCGGCGACAACGTGGTGGATGCCTCTGCGAATACTCCCTGGTATCAGGGAGGTTCGCTGTTGTCGCACCTGGAGGACGTCCACATCGCATCCGACCACAACCTCATCGACGCGCGCCTGCCCATCCAGTACGTGATCCGGCCGCAATTCGGCGACGGATCGGACCATCGCAGCTATGCCGGGACGATTGCCAGCGGCACGTTCAAACCCGGCGATGAGGTCGTGGTCCTGCCCGGTGGCTTCGGCAGCACGGTGGCCCAGATCTGGGGCCCGGGTGGGACGAAGGTCGACGAGGCCTTTGCATCCATGGCGGTGACGATGTCGCTGACCGACGAGATCGACATCAGCCGCGGCGAGATGCTGGCCCGTCCGGGCAACCGGCCGCACGTCGGCCGCGACATCGACGCGATGGTCTGCTGGTTCTCCGAGGACACCACACTGACACCCGGCAACCGGTACACACTGCAGAGTTCCACGCGGGAGTCCAAGGCCGTCGTCAGCGACCTCACGTACCGCCTCGACGTGAACACCCTGCACCGCGACACGGGTGCGCAAGAGTTGCGGCTCAACGAGATAGGCCGGGTGACGGTGCGCACCGCGCAACCGATGATGTTCGACGCCTATCGCCAGCATCGTGACACCGGTAGCTTCATCCTGGTGGATGAGGCGACCAACAAGACGGTCGGCGCCGGGATGATCAACGGCCCGGTGAGCCGTGCCTCCCACGTGGTCTGGCACAGCTCGTCGGTCACCCGGGAGCAGCGTGCCCACCAGGGCGCGACGATCTGGCTGACCGGCCTGTCGGGTGCGGGCAAATCGTCCATCGCAGTGGAATTGGAGCGGTCCATGGTTGCCGAGGGGCGCCCGGCCTACCTGATGGACGGTGACAACCTGCGCCACGGCCTCAACTCCGACCTCGGCTTCGGCGATGACGATCGCCGCGAGAACATTCGCCGTACCGCCGAGGTGGCCGCGATGTTCGCCGACTCCGGCGCAGTCGCCATCGTGTCGTTGATCAGCCCTTTTGCCGCGGAGCGTGAGCGGGCCAAAGAGATCCACGCGCAGCGCGGGATCCCCTTCTACGAGGTGTTCATCGACACGCCGCTCGATCTCTGCGAAGAACGTGACCCCAAAGGGCTGTACGCCAAGGCGCGGCGCGGTGAGGTCCCGCATTTCACGGGGATCAGCTCGCCGTACGAGCGTCCGGCCGATCCGGATGTGGTCATCATGCCCTCCGACGGTGCGCCCAGAGATGTTGCCGAGTCGATTCGACGTAGCCTGAGCGTGTGACCGTTGACCCGAACGACCTGACGTTGGCCGGCCGATTGGCCACGGCCGCCGGTGAATTGCTGGTCGAGCTGCGTTCCACGTCCGGGCTCTCCGGCAAAGAGCTCGGCAACGCCGGCGACTTCCAGGCGAACGAGTTCTTGCTGAAAGAGCTCGCGCGCCTGCGTCCGGGCGATGCCGTGTTGTCCGAAGAATCGTCCGATGACCTCGTCCGGCTCGAGGCCGACAGGGTGTGGATCGTCGACCCGGTTGACGGCACCCGCGAATACGGGAACGAGGACCACACCGACTGGGCCGTGCATGTGGCCCTCTGGGAACGTGACGGGCAGACCGGGGTCGGGGCGTTGACGGTGGGTGCGGTGGCGTTGCCCGCGCTCGGCGTCACGTACGTCAATGACGGTGTGCACATCCAACCTGCCGATGGTCTGGCCGCGACTCCGCGGGGAGAACGGCCCCGGGTGGCGGTCAGCGGTTCTCGTCCGCCGGCGTTCTCCGAGGCCGTCGCAGCCGCGGTCGGTGCCGACTTGCTGTCGATGGGTTCGGCGGGCGCCAAGGCGATGGCGGTGGTCCGGGGTGAAGCCGACGCCTATGTGCACGCCGGTGGCCAGTACGAGTGGGATTCGGCCGCGCCGGTGGCGGTGGCGAAGTCGCAGGGACTGTGGTGCAGCAGAGCCGACGGGCTCGCCCTCGAATACAACCAGCGTGATGTCTTTCTTCCCGACCTGATCATCTGTCGGCCGGAACTGGCCGAGACGATTCTCGAGGTCACCCGCCAGGGCTGATCGCTCAGGCCGGCCGACGCTGCAGGGAACGCAGGACGTTGTCCAATGCGGCCCGGATGTCTGCCACCTCGATCCGCATCAGCGCATCGTCGTCGAGTTCGGTGAGGTCGATCGCGCCGCTGGTCAGCCGGTGTTCGCGCTCCTCCTCGGCGCTCTCCACCACATTGCGGACGAAACGTCCGTTACCGGCCAGGTCGATGGCAAGGCGCCCGCCACCCGACGGGTCCGTCTGGATCTGGTGGCAGAGCGGGGCGCAGGCGAACTCGAGTTCCTGCAGCGCCTCCGGGCTGATGAGCGAATCCCTTTTTCGGGCGATGAGGTCGGCGATGCCCGCCAGTTCGGGTGGACTGTAGGAGTCGAACCGGACGCGTTTGGCGAAGCGGGACGACATGCCCTCGTTGGCCGCCAGCAGGCGGTCGATCTCGGCGTCGTACCCGGCGATGATGACCACCAGCCGGTCGCGATCGTCTTCCATCCTGGCGAGGAGGGTGTCGACGGCTTCGCGTCCGAACGCGTCGCCGCCCGAGAGGCCACTCTGGATCAATGTGTATGCCTCGTCGATGAACAACACGCCGTCCATTGCGCGGTCGATCACCTCGGACGTCTTGATCGCCGTGCTACCGAGGTGTTCGCCGACGAGATCTCGACGCGAAACCTGCACCACTGCATCGGTTTTGATCAGTCCGAGTCCGCAATAGATCTTGGCAACGATGCGGGCGATGGTCGTCTTGCCGGTTCCGGGCGGCCCGGTGAACGCCAGATGCAGGCTCCGGGGGCCGGTGGCGAGACCTTTGTCGGAGCGGATCTTTGCCAGGGTCGCGGCGGACTTCAGTTTGGCGACTTGGGTTTTGACCGATTCCAGGCCGATCTGTTCGTCCAGCTCGGCTTGTGCGGTGGTCAACAGGTCGGCATCACCGGCACCGCCGGCGCCGGGGCCCGACGTCTCGGGTACAGAGGTGGGATCCCATTTGTTCGTGCGGGCGTCGATTTCTTCGGCGCTGGTGATCACGAGCCGGAACCGTTGGTCGGCGAGCGCTTTGGCGTTGGCCGCGAAGCCCGGGTCCCGGGAGTAGACCGCTTCGAACCGTTCGCGAGCCGCGGCCTCGGCACCCTGTTCGCGCAGTGCGAGGCCGTGGGTGAACTTCGCGGCCGTGGCCGCAGCCGGAATCGGGCCTTCCTGGGCGGCCTCGAGTCGTCGGATACCCTCGGCGAACAAGCCCATCTGCACGCACGCGGACCCGGCCATGAGATCGGCACCGGCATTCATGTACGCGTCCGACCACGCGCCCGATTCGGACAACGCGGTGAGGACGTCGGGCCAGCGCTGGGTTTTGAAGTGCAGACTCGCGCGCAGGTAGTCGATGATGGGCGCTCTGCCGGCCACTGTCGCGGCGGCCTCGTCGAGCGCATCGGCGGCGCCTTGATGGTCGGCGCCGGTGATGAGGGTGGCGGCGTAGGCCGCGATGGCCTCGGTCCGGTCGGCCAGCGGGTAGTCGATGTACAAACCGGTCGAGAAACGTCCGGACAGCGTGCGGGCGGGAAGCCCGAGTCGTCGTTGCTCGGCGCCGACGGAGGCGCGGGCCCGATACAGCTGCAGGATCACGGCGGGGGAGTTGTCACCACAGGCGACCCGTCCGAGCCAGGCGTCGGCGAGTGTGGGGTCCCATTCGGTGGCTCGCGTGAAGGCGAGTGTGGCCTTGTCGCGGTCCGGTGGGTACTGCTCGGTGTCGACCGGGATCCCGAGACTTCGCACCGCGAAGTCGAACAGCTGACGTGCTTTGGCGACGGCCGAACGAGAACCCGGTGTCGCTGGCCTGCTGTTCATGGATGACCCCCGTCAATTCCCCCTCGGCGCGTCACCCCCGACGCGCGAGGCAAAGACTACCCGGCGCTCGCCGGATGGGGCCGGTGACCGCCCTGAACTGTGCCATCGAACGCCGGCCGAGACGGCGTGGTCAGCGGTCGGTGCGGCACCGCCTAGACTGTTCTCGTGAGTGCAGACCTAGATACCGTTTCTGTCGCCGCCGATACCCCCGATCAGTCACAGCCATATCGTGAGCTGGGCTTGAAGGATGATGAGTATCAGCGGATCCGCGAGATTCTCGGTCGCCGCCCGACCGCCGCCGAATTGGCGATGTACTCGGTGATGTGGTCCGAGCACTGCTCATACAAGTCGTCGAAGGTGCACCTGCGCTACTTCGGGGAGACCACCACCGAGGAGATGCGCTCGTCGATGCTCGCCGGAATCGGTGAGAACGCGGGTGTGGTCGACATCGGTGACGGCTGGGCCGTCACGTTCAAGGTCGAATCTCACAACCACCCGTCCTACGTCGAGCCGTACCAGGGTGCGGCCACCGGTGTCGGCGGCATCGTCCGCGACATCATGGCCATGGGTGCCCGCCCGATCGCGGTCATGGACCAGCTCCGCTTCGGCGCAGCCGACGCACCCGACACCCGCCGGGTGGTCGACGGTGTGGTCCGCGGTGTCGGCGGCTACGGCAACTCTCTCGGCCTGCCGAACGTCGGCGGCGAAACCGTGTTCGACGCGTCGTACGCGGGCAACCCGTTGGTCAACGCGTTGTGTGCCGGCGTCATGCGGGTCGAGGATCTGCACCTGGCGTTCGCGTCGGGTGCCGGCAACCGGATCATCCTGTTCGGCGCCCGAACCGGTCTCGACGGTATCGGTGGTGTGTCCGTCCTCGCGTCGGAGACATTCGACGACACCGGCGGCGGTCGGCCGAAGAAGCTCCCCGCGGTCCAGGTCGGTGATCCGTTCACCGAGAAAGTGCTCATCGAGTGCTGCCTCGACCTGTACGAGGCGGGCATCGTGATCGGCATCCAGGACCTCGGCGGTGCCGGACTGTCCTGTGCGACCTCGGAATTGGCGGCTGCCGGCGACGGCGGCATGCACATCGATCTCGAAAAGGTGCCCATGCGGGCCACCGGCATGACCCCGGCCGAGGTCCTCTCCAGCGAATCGCAGGAGCGGATGTGCGCGGTGGTCGCCCCCGAGAACGTCGAGGCGTTCATGGAGGTCTGCCGCAAGTGGGACGTGCTGGCCACCGACATCGGTCACGTCACCGACGGCGAGCACCTCGTGATCACCTGGCACGGCGAGACCGTGGTCGACGTGCCGCCGCGCACTGTCGCCCATGACGGCCCGGTCTACGAGCGCCCCGTCGCCCGCCCGGACTGGCAGGACGACGTTGTCGCCTCGACCACAAAGGATTTGACGCGTCCGGCCACGGCCGACGAACTGCGGGAGACTCTGCTGCAGATGATCTCGTCGCCGGCACTGTGCAGCCGCCGGTTCATCACGGAGCAGTACGACCGCTACGTGCGCGGCAACACCGTGCTGGCCGAGCACGCCGACTCCGGCATGATCCGCATCGACGAATCATCCGGTCGCGGAATCGCTTTGGCCACCGATGCTTCGGGCCGCTACACCTACCTCGATCCGTACCGCGGGGCTCAATTGGCTTTGGCCGAGGCCTACCGCAACGTGGTCGTCAGCGGTGCCACCCCCAAGGCCGTCACCAACTGCCTCAACTTCGGTTCGCCCGAGGATCCGGCCGTGATGTGGCAGTTCCAGCAGGCGGTCCGCGGATTGGCGGACGGCTGTGCACAACTCGGCATCCCGGTCACCGGCGGCAACGTCAGCTTCTACAACCAGACCGGCGCGACCGCGATCCTGCCCACCCCGGTGGTCGGTGTCCTCGGTGTCATCGACGACGTCCACCGCCGCATTCCCACCGGGTTCGGTACCGAACCCGGCGAAACCCTCATCCTGCTCGGCGATACCCACGACGAGTTCGACGGTTCGATCTGGTCTCAGGTGGCGCACGATCACCTCGGTGGCACACCGCCGGCCGTCGACCTCGAACGCGAACGGTTGATGGGAGACATCCTCACCGCGGCGTCGCGGGACGGTCTCATCTCTGCCGCGCACGACCTCTCCGAGGGCGGTCTTGTGCAGACCGTCGTCGAATCGGCACTGGCCGGTGAGGTCGGCTGCCGGATCCTGCTCCCCGAGGGTGCGGATCCGTTCGTCTGGCTGTTCTCGGAGTCGTCGGGCCGCGTGCTCGTTGCGGTTCCGCGCACCGAGGAGACCCGCTTCACCGGAATGCTCGATGCCCGCGGCATGCCGTGGACCCGCATCGGTGTGGTCGATCAGGGCAGCGATTCGCTCGAGGTGCAGGATCACTTCACCGTCACCCTCACCGAACTCCGTGAGGCGTTCGAGGGAACCCTCCCCAGACTCTTCTCCTGACCCGATTTTGGTGGGTTTTGGCGAGCGCGACCTGCGGGTTTGCTCACCAAAACCCACCAGAATTGGTTGTGGGCGGGCTAGGGTGAACGTGTTCTAGTTCCCTGCGTTCGGAGGTCTGTGGTGTCGTTGCGTGTTGTGGTCTGGTCCACCGGAACCATCGGAAAGCTGGCGATAGCCGGGGTGTTGGCCCGTCCCGAACTCGAACTGGTCGGGGTCTGGGTGTCGAACCCGGACAAGGTCGGCAAGGACGTCGGCGAGTTGGCCGGACTGGGGCGCGACCTCGGTGTCGTAGCCACCAACGACACCGAGGCGTTGCTCGCGCTGCGTCCTGACTGCATCGTCCACGGCGCGATGACCGACGACCGCATCATGGAGGCGATCGACGACCTCATCGCGTTTTTGGAGGCCGGTGTCAATGTCGTCTCGTCCGGTCCCGTCGCGCTGGTCTATCCCGACGGCGTCTTCCCGGATGAGCTCAACGAACGGATCCGCGGCGCCGCACGGGCGGGCAATGCCACCCTGCACGTCAACGGGATCGACCCCGGGTTCGCCAACGACGTTCTCCCGCTGGCGATGACGTCGTTGTCGAAGCGGATCGACGAAGTGCGGGTGGCGGAGATCGCCGACTATTCGACGTACTACCAGCCGATGACGATGACCGAACTGTTCGGTTTCGGCAAGCCGATGGACACCCAGTCGATGTTGTGGATGCCGGGAGTCCTGTCGCTCGCCTGGGGGCCGGTGGTACGACAGATCGCGGCCGGTCTCGATGTCACCCTCGACGAACCGTTGATCGAGAAGATCGACCGCCGACCGGCCGAGAGCGACTACGACATCGCCTCCTGCCATATCGGTAAAGGCACGATGGCCGCCGTGCGTTTCGAGGTGATCGGGACCGTCAACGGGGTGCCACGCATCGTCCTCGAACATGTCACCCGCACTCATCGTGATGCCCAGCCGGAATGGCCCATCCCCAGCCACGGAGACGGCTGTTATCGCATCGAGATCACCGGTGATCCGGTGATGACCGTCGACTTCGTTCACCATGGCGAGAATGGCGATCACAACGACTCCGGAATGCTGGTCACCGCAATGCGTCTGGTGAACGCGGTGGAAGCCGTGGTGAATGCTGCGCCCGGGCTTCTCACCGCACTCGACCTCCCGCAGATCACCGGTCGTGGATTGGTGACGAAGGACTGATCCGCGGTCGTATCGCCCTCATCCACCCGAGTTTGCACCGCCCACCGACAATTGCCGGTGGGCGGTGCGAATTCGGGTGGGCGGGGGTGTCAGGCGAACGCTTTTGCCCGTCGCGGCAACGTGACCGGCCGCCGGCGTTCGAGTTGTCCGGTGTCGACGAGGAATTGGGCGTAGTCACGCATCGTTGTGGCGATAGGTCTTGGGGCATAACCCAATTCGGTGCGGGCCTTCGTGCCGTCGACCTCGGGTTGGGACGCCAGCGCGCCGAGGGCGGCTTTCGACAGCACGTCGGAACCGAAGAGTTTGCAGATCGGTTCGGCCACCGGCAGTATGCCCTGCACCCAACTCATCGGGAAGGCGAACGCGGGACCGCGGCGCCCGGCTTCGCGTGCGATCAATCGGAACGCCTCGATCATCTCGACCATTTCGCCGGTCAGGAGGTAGTTTTCACCACAGACGCCGTGTTCGGCGGCCAGGATGAGCCCGGCCGCGACATCGCGGACATCGACCAGATCGAATCCACCGGTGATCAGCGCGGGAACGCGGCCCCGTGCGGAATCGCGCAGTATCCCGTTGATCCGCGATAACGGTGCTTGATCGATGGGTCCGTAGACCCCGGTGGGATTGCAGATGACGGCATCGAGACCGCGGGCGATGACGCGGTGCAATTCCTGCTCTCCGGCCCACTTGGAGCGGTCATAGACCGGCAGTGCCGAATCCACGGATCGCCCGGACATCTCATTGATCTGACCGCCGCACAGGTACTGGTCGAATGAATGTATCGAGCTGCAGTGGACCATCCGGCGGACCCCGGCGTCGAGGGCGGCTTCGGCGACATTGCGGACGCCCTCGGTGTTGATCCGCCACGCATTTTCGTCGCTGTGGCGCAGGGTGATGACCGCTACCAGGTGATAGACGACGTCGACACCGTGGAACGCTGTGGTGAGAGCTGCCGGATCGAGGATGTCGGCGCTGATCCACTCGACCGCTGCGCTGTCTGAGGACGCTGCAGGACGATGCCGGTCGATGGCGACCACGGTGTCGCCGCGGCCGACCAGTTGTTCGACCAGATTGCGTCCGACAAATCCGGCGGCGCCGGTCACAGCAACTCTCATCGCGATCACTTTCGGTTGGGTGGCCAAGGCCATCGACTTACACTATTAGAACGTGTTCTACTCTCAGAGAGTAGAACACGTTCTAACTTTGCGGAAGGTGATGCCGTCTGATGACGACAAATGGTCGGGAGCGGATGCTTGCACTGGTTGAACGTTCGCCGGCGGCCGCCGGTGCCCACGACCGTGACGCGTGGGTCGGATTGTTTGTCGACGGGGGCATAGTCAACGATCCGGTGGGTTCGCGGCCGCACGTGGGTCGCAGCGAGATCGAGCGGTTCTACGACACCTTCATCGGTCCTCGGAACATCACGTTTCACCGCGACGTCGACGTCATGTGGGACCGCTCGGTTGTCCGTGACCTCGAACTCGAGGTCGAGATGTCGCAGAAGGTGACGCTTCGGGTGCCGGTCTTCATTCGGTACGACCTGCACGAGTGCGACGGCGACCTGAGGATCGCCCGGCTGGCGGCATATTGGGAGCTGCCGGGAATGATCACGCAGTTCCTGCGGTGCGGTGTGGCCGCCGGCCCGGTCGGGGTGAAGCTGACGATGGCGCTGCTCCGGAACCAGGGGATCCGGGGCACAGTCGGCTTCGTGGCGGGTTTTCGACGTGTCGGCCGGGCGGCCACAGCGGTGGTCGGGAGTTTTCTCGAGGCGGCATCGCGCGGCGATGTCGGGGGCGCGCGGCGGCTGCTCGACCCGAACGCGTCGGTGGTGGTTCTCGGCGAGGTCGTCGTCGGCGTCGAGAGCATCGTCGGGCAACTCGGCGGGGTCGGCGCCGGCAAGATCGTGGCGGCCGGTGACACGGTTGCTGTGGCGCTGACCGTCGGTGATCGAAAAGGTGTCGGCTTCTTCGTGTTCGGGGCCAAGCGGGGGCCGATCTCGGCTGTGGAGGTGGTGTTCGGCGAGTGATCGGGTGCACTTGCGCTGCCGGATCGGCGCCGCTGGCCTAGGGTTTCTCCATGGCAGCCCCGCTTTCGGAACCCGGTGTGTTCGGTCCAGTCGATCTCGCCGGCCTGGTCTGGTTTTACGACATGCACGGATATGCCACCCTGAGGGGTGCGCTCACTGAGGGCGAAATCGATGCCATCGAAGCGGAATGCATTGCCGCGCAACAAGATGTGATCGCCGGGAAATTGGATTCCCGATATGGTTCGACCATCTTCATCGACGAGGCGGCGAAGGCCGAGAAGTTCGCCAACTACGTCGAATACATCAGCGAGGTATCACCCGCGGTGCGCACCGCCATCACCGGTCCGGTCATGGGGGACGTGATGAGCCGGCTGGTCGGCCCGGATTGCTGGCTGCGTGAGCACGAGCAGTACGGGGTGGTCTATCAAGATGCCCGTCCCGGCAAGGAATCCGGCTACACCCGGATCGGCTGGCACTCGGACTGGCAGGCGAGTCCCAGTCTCGACGTGTGGCCGAGTACAGCTTTCACCCTCCACATCGACGGCACGAGTCCGGCCAATGGGTTCCTCCGGGTGGTGCCGGGCAGTCACCTCTGGGACACCCCGGCGCCCTTCCGCAACGTCAACGGCGTGGCCGTTCCCGACACCGCGCAGCCGTCCGGGGGCCGAACCGGACGCAAGCCTCCCTTTGAGATGCCACTGGGATTCGAGAAGATCCGCGGCGAAGTCGGGATCTACGCCGAACGTGGCGACATCATCCTCCACGACGCCTACCTCTGGCACTCCGCAGCCCGGGCCACCGACGACAACACCCGACGCCGACACGTGCGTGGTGGCTATTTCGGTGGTGTCAAACCTGCTGCAGGAGTTGAAGAATTCATCAAGAACGCTGCACGTTAGCCCCCTCGTTGCGGGAGATCATGCCGCTGTGATGTTCTGGTTGATCCGAAAGAGGTTGTGCGGGTCATACTTCCGCTTGATCTCGACCAGTCGGTTGTAGTTGCCGCGATAGGCGGCCTGCACCCGCTCCCGGCCTTCGTCCATCATCATGTTCACGTAGCCACCCCCTGCCGAGGTCGGGT
>NZ_DATCVM010000063.1:0-47319 GCF_036566845.1 Williamsia sp. | reverse complement strand
TCCGCGACATGTGAACATCCTCCCAGCGGGACCGGTGATCCCGCTATCTCGGTGTCCACTACCTCGGGGGAACCTCAATGGGCTTCCATCGCACGTACATGGGCAGCGTCGAACGAGGGGAGCGCAACCTCACCCTTCAGACTCTCGAGAAGATTGCCGACTTCCTGGAGGTAGATCCGATTGACCTGCTTAGGGAGTCGGCGTAGCTCAGCAGTTTGAGCCGCGGATGCCAGCGGGATCGGACGACGGGATCGGATCTTCGCGGCGCTAGCGATATGACGACGCGGATGCCCACGGGTGTCCAGACATCGTCTGTGGTGTATTCCGTCCCGCTGTCGCTGCGTAGTCGTGATGGCGCGGGGCGGGCTCAACCGCGGTCGGGCTGTGTGACGCAGGCCAGTCGTGAAGACCTCAGACGTCGGATCTTCGCGACTGCAATCGGTGAATCTGGTCGAGGGGGCTTTGGTGAGGTCATACCTGCAAGTGTCTTGCGGTGATCTGCTCGATCTTTACGAGGCTCTCGAAGAGTTCTTCTCCGATGGCTTTGCGTAGTTTGCGTTCGATACCTGCTGCGAGGTCGTCTGCTTTGTTGACAGTGTCGGTCCCGAGGTCCGTCAACCGTATTTCGATAAGCTTTTGATGGATTGGAGACGTCTGGCGCTCGATGAGGCCCTTGTTCTCGAGATTGTTGAGCATTGTTGCTATCGATTGGGGGGCTCCGAGCCCGCTACGTGCAAGTTGCGCAGCAGAACTGGGCTGAAGGTGCTTGATCGTGAGGAGGGCGGCGTATTGCGGGACGGTGATGTCGAGCGGACGCAGTTCTGCGGTCTTGGCCCCGATGATCAGTTGCTCAAGTCTTTTTACGTAGGTGCCAATCCTTTGGTCGAGGACCTCTGACAACAGCGCAAGGCCCACGTCGTCTGGCAAGGGTCTTCCTCCTCATTTGTTCCGTACTTGTGACAGCATACTGGGGCATATCAGATCTAGGGCATGATCTGGTAGGGGTTCCCGTGTCCTGGAAGGATCGTGCATGTCTCGTGGATCCATGCGGCGCGCAGGATGCCGGTGCTGCGGGAAAGTTGGTGTGCGTCACCTCCTGGTGGAACAGGTGTGCTGACCCGCCCATTGCCGAGGAGTGTGTCACCCGTGCAGACGATCCGTGCCGATCCGCAGTCGAGGACATAGGTGACTGAGCACGGAGTGTGCCCCGGCGTCGGTACCGTCGTGACCTGAAGACCGGCCAGGCGCATTACGGGGGCCGGGGCGAGGAGTTCGAGAGGTCGCCGATGCGGGTGCTTTTGGATCAGTCGGTGGGGAAACTGCGCGGGTAGTCCTTCCTCCGGTCGCGCGAGTAGGTGGTGTCCGGCCCGTGGAAGATGTACTGGGATGCGCAGTGTATCGGCGAGTGGCGCGGCGTCCCATGTGTGGTCCATGTGCCCATGGGTCAGGAGTACCGCGACGGCGTCTAGTCCTCGTTCGTCGAGTGTGTGGTGGACCCAGGGTGCGCTGCCGCGTCCTGGATCCACCACCACCACTTCATCGGAGTCTGTCGGCCCGACGATGTACGTGTTGGTGAACCCAAATTCAGGGCCAAAGGCCTTGTGGTGGTAGTCGATCACGGAGCTGGCTACCAGGTAAGGACGTACTTGCCACATGACGTGCGCTGTTCAAGGCGAGTGTGAGCCTCGCGCACCTCGTTGGCACCAATCTCGGTGAACTTGGCCCTAATCCGTCCGTCTGCGAGATGTGTGAGTGCCTGGCGCATGTGTTCGCGTAGCAGGTCGGGTTTGGAGTACCCGATCGCGCCTAGGTTGTAGCCGACCAGGGTGGTGCAGCCGAACCAGATGCTGTCGCAATCAATTTGAAGATCGTCGTTTGCTGCATCACCCATGATGACGTGACGGCCGAGTAACCGTGTCTTGTCTCGCAGCAGCTTTCGGACTGGGCCGCCGATGGTGTCAAAGATGACATCGAAGTCCTCGGCATCGGCAAGTTCGTCGTAGGTGACTGCTTCTGTGTCGGAGGTGAGTTCTCCGAGTTTGCTGAGATCGCTGGTGACGGCGACCAGGGTGAGATCTTCGCCCTGGAGTAGGTCGAGCAGGCACCGCCCGACGCCACCGGCCGCAGCGGTGATCAGGACTCTGTCGCCCGTGTGTGGTCGGCCGCTGAGTGCGATCGCGCCGATCGCGGTGGTGGCATTGCACAGAATTGCGGCGGTGCTTGCTCCGTCGAGTCCAGACAATCGGCCATCCAGCTTGATGGATTTGTCGGTGTCGGCAAGGGCGAGCTCTGCTTGCCCGCCTCCGCCGAGGGTGAGTGCTGCGACGCGATCCCCTATCGAGATGGGCCCTGGCTCAGTGCCTGTGGCGACGACTGTGCCCACCACTTCGAGCCCTGGCGTGTGGGGGAGGTCGACCGAAATCTGGCCTCGACGGAACATGACCTCTGCGAAGTTGATGCCAGCGTGGTCGACGTCGATGAGAATCTGTCCTGGTCCGGGTTTGGGAGCGGGGTCTTCGGCGACGTTGAGTACATCGGGCCCACCGAAGCGGTCGAATGAGATTGACTTCATAGAATTTTGTCCTTATCGGAGTCAGCTGGGTGTCGGAGCATCGACGGGTTGTGGTTGGTGGGAGGAAGAAGTGGCATCGGGTTCGCGCATGAAGACTGCGATGAAAGGCACAGTTAGCGCGCAAACGATCCCGATCCAGAAGTACGACCAGTGCATGGCGTGGTCGAACGCGTCGAGTGCCCAGTCGAGGAAGTCGCCGCGTGGGGGTTCCTCAAGTGCTTCGCTTGCTGTTCTCAGGCTGCCTTCGGCGATGGTGTTCGCGACGTCAGGGACGTCAGTTGCCAGGGATGCAGATTGATCGATAGGGGTATCGGAGAGAGCGCTTCTCAAGTAGGCCACGATCAGGCTGCCCATGACAGCGATGGCCACAACCTCCCCGGCGATGCGAGTGGTGTTGAACATGCCGACCGCCATGCCCGCACGTTCAGGAGCGACCGATGTAGCGGCGGCAGCGTCGAGGATTCCGTTCGAGATGCCGAAGCCGGTACCGATCACAATGAGCGGGAATGCTGTGGCTATCAGCGAGCTACTGCTATCGATGCTGATCATGCCGAAACAGCCGGCCGCGACGAGCGACATACAGACAACCATCAACCAGCGTGCGCTGTAGCCGCGGGCAACGAGTGCGCCAGCGACTCCGGGCATGACGAGGGTTGGCAGTGTCAGAGCCATCATGTAGACGCCGGCGTTCCAGGCAGTGAGGTCATGCGCGGTCATCAGGTACGTGGGGAGGTAGACCAGTAAGGCAACGAATCCGAATGCGAGCGAGATCGGGGCGAGGCATACCGCGAAGTAGCGCTTCTGTTTTAGTAGCGAAAGGTCGAACATCGGGTGCGAGGACCTAAGTTCGATGACGACGAATGCGGCCGCAAGCGCGACAGTGGCACCGAATAGAGCGAGAATATATGGGTCGTCGAGTCCTCGTTGTGGCGCTTCGACGAGGCCGAGGATGAAGCTAAACAGGCAGAGAACGAAGGCGACTGCTCCCGGCCAGTCAATATTTCTGGTGGCTGCTTCTGGTCGTCCAGGCAGTGGCTTCGAGCAACTCAGGGCGAGGATTGCCACGACGACTTGGGCGAGGAAGAATGCCCGCCAGCCGAACGCAGTCGACAAGCCGCCGGCGAGCATGGGGCCGAAGGCGAGCCCGATGCCGAAACTTGTTCCGAATAGTCCAAAGGCGCGAGCTTGGGCGGGGCCTTCGAAGTTTTGGGCGATGGCCGCAGCTGCGCTTGTCATTACTGCTGCCGCGGCGATACCCGTAATACCGCGTACGAGATCGAGGAAGAGCAGGTTGCTGGCAGCGCTCGCTGCCAGCGCGCATATGCCGTAGGTGGTAACTCCGATTCGGAACATCCGGCGGCGCCCGTAGATGTCTGACATTGAGCCCAACGCGAGCATGAACGCGGCGAATGTCAGGTCGTAGGCGTGAACGACCCACTGCAATTGGACGATATCGCCGCCGATGTCGGCAGCGATCGAAGGCAGAGCGACGCCTGTGCCGGTGATGGATGTAGGAAGCAGCACTGCTGCAATGCATGCCGCGGCCAGAACAACCGGATTGTTCTTTCGGCTGGACGCATGGTCAACGACGGGTTGAGTTTTCGCCATGAGTGGCCTTTCTGTAGAAGCGGTGGCGGACTATCTGAGAGCGGTGTAAGAGGTCACGTGTCCGTCTGGCCTGACGGTGATGACTGCTGGCTTTTTACCGAGCACTGCAGCGGCGTCGTCAGGAACCGCCGTAGCGTTCAGCGTGTGTGTATGTGCAACCGAAGCGTCGAGATGGGGAGTAGATCGGCTACCGGTCCAGCGATAGGTGCGGTGTGCGTGGTGAGGTGCTGTCGGCAAGTTGTCCGGCAGCCGATCACCTGGGCGAAGCGATGATTTCTCTCCAAAGCTGCGACGTGACGGGGCGTATCGCGTATCGAGCTGGGCGAGTCGGTGGGTGATCTTGCGGCGGACTGCAGGGGTGAAGCGCACAGCTGCCGAGAGAAGTTCACGTTCGATGCGGTTCGATAACGTCGAGGTGGCACCGAACCGCGTCAGCAGTCGGCTGGTCTGCATGACGCGTTTGACATCGCCGCGACGCTCCTGGGTGTACTCGTCGAGCAGCGTCGAAGGCTCAGCCGAGTGACTGACAATCTCTGTGATGCGCCATGCGAGGTTGGCTGCGTCTTGAAGGCCAGTGTTCATGCCTTGGCCGCCGGCCGGGCTCATGGTGTGCGCTGCATCGCCGACCAGCGCAGCTCGACCCATCGAGTAGGTGTCCGCGTGGCGAAACTTCACTTGGAAGTGAGATTCCCACGGCAGATCAACCAGGTCGGCGGTGATGCCCGCGCGCAAAGCAAGGGCTTCTCGAAATCCCTGCTGGCCGAGATAGTCTGCGCCGTGTGGAATACCGGTCGCAATCCGGAATGCTCCGGCTCCGACTGGCACTAGCCCGAGCGCTCCGTGGGTGCTGTAGTAATAGCCGACATCTCGCGGTGGGATTGTTCCGGAAATCGCGACGTCAGTGATGGCGAACGTAGTATCGGGCCCGTACTGCGAGAACTTGATGTTTAAGGCAGCGCGGACGCTGCTCTCCGGTCCATCAGCGCCCACGACGAAAGCGGCATGACGCTCGTATGTTGATCCGTGCACGTCGCGCAGCGCGACACAGACGCCACCTGCGGTGTTTTCGAGGCCAATCAGCTCGAGTCCGCCCTCGACCGTAATGCCTAGTTCACGTAACCGCAGACGGAGATGGGCCTCGAAATCGGGCTGCGGAATCGATATTCCGAAGGGGAATCTGGTGGTCGTCAACTCGCCGAGTTCGAACGTGCCGAGGCGGCGGTAGGGCGTGGACACCGTGATCCGGTCGACCCGGGTACCGGCCTCGATGACTGGTTCGGCCAGACCGTGCCTGTCGAGGAGTTCGAGTTGTCTTGACCAGATGGTCGTCGCTTTGGATCGGACCCCACGGTCGTTTCGTCCATCGATCACGGTGGCAGCTGTCCCGTTGAGTGTGAGCTCGAGGGCTGTCATCAGCCCCGTGGGACCGGCGCCGACGATCAGTACGGTTGACTCGTCGATCAAGACTCCCGCCTAGGGGCGACGGTGATTGCGGCGACAGTGATCGTGAAACCCGCTCCGGCGCTGATGAACAGGTGAGTGGCATCGTGGTTCTGCGGGTCCGCGACGCAATCGGCAAGGTTGGCAGTCAGATCGCCTGCCCCGAGGTGGCCGGTTTCCGGGACTGGCTCGGTTTGTAACGGAGTGCTGCGGCGGATGGCCGGAAGGTAAATTGAATCGATCGTTTCCGAGAGGAGGCGTGGTAGCCAAACTCTTCCGTCGGGGATGGCGCTAGCGATCGTGGCGGCCACCGTCACCTGGTCGATCAGCTCCTCGACGGAGCGCTGTAAAGACTTGTGTAGAAGGTCTTTTCCATAGTGTTCGAGATAGCGCTTTTTGGTGGCGCGCACGTTAACGGGCAAGCCTCGTGCCGGATCGAGTGACAGCATGTCAGGGGCATAATGCATGGCCTCAAGTTGCGACAATGCAGCTGTTGCCGTGGCAACTACAGTGCATATCGGTCCATGGGCCCGGTCGATCACCTCGAGTTGGTTGGTGGCGATCATTGCTGTCGCTGCATCGCCGTAGACGATGCCGTAGTCCGCGCCCCATCGGTCGAACCCCGGTGCAGCGAATACGTCGGAGGATGCAATGACCGATGTGAAGCCCTGGCCTGCGGCAACATTTTCAGACAATGAGAGCGCAGTGCCAACTCCATTGCACATCTGTTGGATACCGATCGGCACTGCGCGGTCGAGCCCGGCCCGACGTGCGACAGCGTGGGAGGGCGAGAAGAAATGGCTGCCCTGGTAGTAGGTGAACGCATAGAAGAGGCTGTCGATTGCTTCAGCGGAGATCTGGGATCTGTGCAGGCTCTCGCGTACCGCGGCCGACCCAAGATCGATTGGCCCAGTATCGGCAACAGGCACCCGAAATGACTCAGGAACAACAGGCTTGCGACCTATCGATGTGCCTGACGTGAGCGCTTCGCTGAGCGTCTGCCGCCTAGCGGGGGCGACCATCGTTGGGGCCAGGATTGTCAGATGCGTTGTCGATTCCATTGTCAGTACCGTGATCCGACAGCTGTGGGCAAGTTGTTCAAACGCTGCATCCACTCCTCTGGGATCGAGATCGCCCCCGCTGCAAGGTTTTGTTGGAGGTACTGCAGTCGCTGTGTGCCGGGGATAGTGACGATGTGATCGCCCTGGGCAAGCACCCAGGCGATGGCGACCTGCGCTGGGGTGGCTCCGATTTCGCGCGCGCATTGTTCGAGTGGTTGCACGATGTTGGTGCGGTTGACATGCGCGGCATCGGCCCGGAAGCGGGGGTTGTTGCGGCGCCAATCGCCGGCCGGTAGTGAACCGATATCCGTGCTGCCCCCGAGGAATCCTCGTCCGATAGGGGAGTAGGCGATGAATGTGATGCCATGGTCAGCGCAGTAGTCGATGACTTCAGCTAGTGGTTCCCGCGACCAGAGGGAGAGCTCGGACTGGATGCTGGCGACGGGATGAATGCGCTGCGCTCGTTCGATCTCTTCGATCGACACTTCAGAGAGCCCGATCTGCTTCGTTAGTCCGGCCTCGGCGAGCGCGGCCAGAGCTTCCCAGCTGTGTTCCAGTGGGACAGAGGGATCGACTCGGTGCAGCTGGTAGAGGTCGGCGTAATCGGTGCGGAGCCGGGCGAGACTGGCGCTCAGCGCCTCTCGTAGGTATTTGGGAGACCCGTTCCGTCCGGTACGACGTTCGGCGTCGACTACGAGTCCACCTTTTGTTGCTAGGAACACTTCCGGACGTACAGCTTCTAGTGCCTCGCCGACCAACGCCTCGTTTGTAAATGGCCCGTACTGGTCGCTGGTGTCAAACAGGCGCACCCCAGCATGGAATGCCGCGCGGAGAAATGTAACCCGGTCCTCGTGTGACTGGCTCGGATCCGTGTAACCCCATGACAATCCCATGCATCCCAGGCCCACCGAAGGAAAATCCTTAACTGATCTACCGATTCTGGCTGACTTCACTTGCTGCCCCGACTCTCCATGTCTATGGACCCTTAGTTATAGCAGAATACTGTCATACAGCCGAAGTGTGTCATATCACATAGACGATAGTTACTGTCTGCGCTCATTATCGTTATGCGGAGCGCAACGGGGGCAAGCGAAGTACCGCTCATCCCAGACCTGCGCCACGGGGAACGCAAATAGGCTACAAGTGGGAGGAAATCATGGCCGACAACGTTATTCAGGTAGTTGTGGTGGGCGACAGGTTCGAGGGGTTTTGTTGCCGCGCGAACGTCTATACCGTCTCTGCTTTCGTCTCCGCAGCACGCAGCGGGGACTTCACCAGCCCCGATCAGTCCTTCGAGGTGGTCATAGGCCAAGGAGTGACAACCTACGAGACGGAGCTAATCGAGCACACCTTGGTCCGGTTTAGCTGCTCAACGGTGTGTGTAATGCGTCATCCGCAGTCGAAGCTCGTACCTCGTCACCTCGTCCACAAGTGCGATCCCAGCAATGTGTTGATCGCAAACCTCGAACGCGTTGGAAGTGCGAGTTTTCAGGCGGTCCTTCGTATCCACAACAACAACGAACTGTTGATCGATCATCAAACAGGTCAACATGTTCAAGGCATGGTGATCGTCGAGGCCACTCGGCAGAATGTTCCTGGCTGTTTGCGAAAAATACCTGACACTGCCGACGCCTCAGCACTATTACCACGTGATTGACACGATGGACACTCGTTTCAGGAGCTTTCTGTTCCCCCTCGCCTCCGAGGTTCGGCTGGAACTCAACGACACCAAGATCGGCACTGGGCGACAAACTTTCGACGTCACGGTGACCATCACTCAAAGTGAAACAACCTGCGCAGAAACTCATGTCGTGTTCTCTGCCTTTGAGTCGACCCTAATCGCTCCGAAGGAGACCGCGCGAGCTGACAGCGCACTTCGGGACGCGGTAACGGACTACCGGACGCTCGAGACTCCGGCGTGAACGTGAACTGCGCATCGTTTTTTGACGTCGATGAAACACTCATCGCAGGCAAGAGCATGTTCGAGTTCCTCGATCATTACTGCGCGTCGACCTCGACCACTTTGTCAGGACTGGACATCCGCGCTGACATCGCACGAGCAGTGGAAAGCGGAGCACCGAGGGAGCATGTCAATCGTCGCTTCTACTCGCACCTAGCCGGCCACCGATGGACGGACCTCCTTGAGTCCGGCCAGCAGTGGTACACCGCGGCGTCAAGGCGCGAAGGTTTCTTCTGCCGCGGAGCTATCGATCAGCTGGACCATGACAGAAGCCGAGGTAATACGATCGTGCTTGTCTCGGGATCGTTCCTTCCGGCGCTGCGTCCGATCGCAGCGGCCCTCGATGTCGATGCCGTGCTCTGTACAGAGCTCTACCTTCGGGAAGGCATCGTCACCGGTCGAGTTCACGCCCCTATGATCGGTGCGGAGAAGCGAGTGGCTGTGGTCAGATATGCCGGCCAGCATCACATAAGTCTCGAGAAGTCATCCGCCTACGGTGATCACGAGTCTGACTTTCCCATGCTGAATGCCGTCGGCAACCCTGTTGTGGTCAATGCCGACCAACGAATGCGCCAACTGGCGAAAGAACTGCACTTCGCAGTCCTAGGTGACGCCACGACTGGGGAACCTCAAGTTTTGCATTAGTTCGAGCCTTGCCACGCGATGGAGTGCAGTTCTGGTTGATCCACGTCGTCGAGATCGATCAGTACACCCAAGCCCACGTAGGTGTCGACGGCGAAGTTGAGTATATGGCTCGCGACTTGATCGCAACCTGGCTCTATATCGACATTCGGGACGTGGAAGTCGCGGTGAAGTACGCCTGAGCAGGGCAGCAGGGTAAGAGGGTGCGACGCAGATGGATCGGGCAACTGGGTCGTCCGAATCTGACTCGTTGAAGTACCGCAAAGTCAACGAGCGAATAGCAAAGGCGAGACTGTTCGAAAGGCGCCAGTCCGGGCGTGGCGTGACTATGGTTGCAGGGTGACAAACAGTTCTCCGAGCCAGATCGACATCTGGTGGCCGCAGCTCAACGAGCAGATCCGCTCTGTGGTCGTGAACAACATATGGTCGCCGCTGGCGCCGTACACACTGGGAGAGATTGCTCGACTGGGTGGACCGTCGACCGGCGACTCGTACTTCGTTGAGACCGAAGGTGATTGGTACTTGCCGACGGAAGCGGTGAAGTGGCTAGCGAGTTGCGGTGAATTCACCCGCATGGCTAGGCCGGTGCAATCCGATCCCCGCGCCGCATACTTCAAGCGTTCGTGGCCGAAGCGGTAGAGCTCTCGCGATGATTGTCTGGCGCGCTTCGCTCAGGGGTGTCGCGGGTGCGGCGTTGGCCGGCGGAGAATCCCGGTCGCTCAGCAGTAAGAACGCAAGCAAGTCGTCGTCCAGGGTCTCGACGAGGCCGAGGACGCTCGCGGAACGGTCGTCCCCTGTGCGGCTGTCTCGAATCAGGCTGAGGACAGGGTGCATGAGTCCTCCTAGCGTGCCCGGATGCGAAGTGTTGACGTTGACAGCGTAGCTGGCTATCTGCGCCAGCGGCGCCGCAACCGTATGCTGGTTTGGTCACAAGATGCCCTGTGCACCAAGCAATGTGGCACTTCGCCAAGCGAACGCCGCTCGGAGGCTGTTGGATCGGTGAGTGGCAATCTCGCAGCAGCCCCTGCACTCGGGTCAAGTTGACGTTCGTCAGTGGGTTGCCGACGGCTGCCCGCCCGGCCGTTGGACAGGCTTCACCTATAAGACGACGGCGATCGCTCTGGCAAGCCGTCGACTGATCACCATTTCGAAGAAGGGTGGCAACTGGCAGGCATCGCTGCTGCCTGCTGGCCGCTACTACCTGGACCACGACGGATACCCGGCAGGCCACTGGCCGATCGGGAGGGGAGCGAAGCAACTGCCGGACATTCCGCCGGCGCGACCTGCGTCTACCGACGACAAATCTCTGCTGCCTCGAGTGTCCCTCGTCAAACGTCGCCGCCCGAAGCAGGTACAAGGCACGGACGAATCGACGCCGACCAGGCAACTTGTCAAAGACATTGTGGATGCCGGTGGCATGCTGGAACGAACATCAAGGACGACAAGACGAACTACAAGAGCCTTGTCGGGATCTGATCGGCGTGGCTTCGCGCCGGATGGTCAACAGGTCCTAATGTCACGAGGCCAGACCCACAACTCACTGATCTTGCGGTTCGAGCCCGTGTCGAATTGGCAGACGACGCAACCGCGGGATGTGATCGCTGCTGAACGTGTCGGAAAGTGGCACCCGGTCATTGCCGAGCTTCGGAACGACTATCTCAAGAAGGTGCCGGCGCCAGTCCGGCAGCGGTGCTTTCGTCTGCTGCACTGTCTGGCGCGTGAGGCAGAAGCCCGTGGGTATGAAGTCAGACCGATCCAGAAGGATCGCAATGGTTTTCAAGCTGATCGGGACGGTCTGCGTGGTTCTTCGTCATTGCTATCGGCGATACGCGGAGTGCGCTGTGGCTTGAGCAGCTGCACGATAACGTTCCCCATATCGCCACCCCGAAGGAACTCGCGCGTGCTGAGCGCGAAACCTGGTTCAGGATCCCGAAGTCCGACAGCGTTCCGTCTGATCGGTTGAAACTGTCGCTGAGAAGCTCCGGTCGCTACCACTTTAACGAGCACTGGTCAGACAGCAAGGCGAAGACAATCCCGCTGGAGGTTCGGCTACCGGACGTCATCGCGACCGTCGAGCGCGCTGGGCGCAGGAGGACATCGACCGGAAGGAAGCCGAGCGGATCAGTGCCATCGAGGCGCACGAGCGTCAGGAACGTGAGGATGCGCTGGCAGTCGAGAACCACCGCGAATACGCACTGTCTGTAAAGCTTCGGGCTGATCTCGAACAGTGGGAACTGGCAGAGCGATTCACTCCGTACCTCGCAGCGATGGCCGCCAAGGTCGAAGACCTCGACGATCCGGTCAAGAAGGAAGCCGCTGCGACGTGGTTGAGATGGTGTGAAAACTACGCCCGCAAACTCGATCCACTTGTCCGCGACGTAGCGACTCCCGTGATCGCTGCCCCGGGGTATGAGGAGTTGAACGCCGCTAAGAAGCGCCTCGGGCTGAGTCGCGGGCTTTGGTAGTCCGGCTCTGTTGAAACGACCGCGAGACGGTTCCGTCGTGCAGCAGCAGCGGGAGCGAAGAAAGAGTGTGCCGTCGATGCTGCGCGGTGAATACTGCGTGAATCAGCCACGGCGACGGGCATTCGCGACCATGATTTGCTGGTATTGCCATGACGTCGGTGACGCCATCGTAAGTGGACAGAGTCAGTGCGAATCATGGATACGCGCATGAAAGTGAGAAGAAGCGGCTCCATGTAGGGCGATTCGTCATGGGGGCAATTGAAAATCACGCCGCTATCAGTTGCCCTCACCCTTGCTTCTCTCGGCGCTTTGCACCTCCGGTGCACCGTTCGTTCGACCAAGGTTGAGCGGAAAATCAACACCGTCGTCCGTTGGCTGACTGGCGACGGCTTGGTGATCCGCAGGCGCTGGCTGATTTCCGGCGTTAGTGAGGGGGTCGATGGTTCGGGCGAACTCGGAAAGCTCGCGCAGAGTCACTGCGGAATCATCCAGAGCTGCGTCTTGCTCGAAGTAGTCTTGAAGCAGTCGGGTAGCTTCCTCTTGCGAGAGGACTTCGTTGGGGCGGACGGAGAGGGCGTTGGGGCCGTTGAATACGGTCTCGGTCGTGTCCTGCGTGGCCGAATCTTCGCGGCGCCCTACGACGTACAGCTTGATTTGATCTCCTTCCAGCCGAAAGAGCTCCACGGTGAATCGGCCATCGGAACCTGTGAACTGGATCAACTCGTCAGCCGTGATGTCGGCAGACGGATCGTATTCTGAGGGCACGGGATAGAGCGCCAAGAACTGGAATTTTCGGCCAACAAGGTTGGCGTACCCGGCGATCTCTTTTTCGATGCTGCCATGGCCCAGTCCGGTCAGTTCTGCGGCACTCCGGTCCGTCCGACGCTCGAATCGCATATGACTCACTACTTTCCTTGAGCACTTCGGTTTCGGAGCCCACTACCGACACAGGACGTGGACTTTTACCGGGTCAACCCGCGGGGGTATCAATCCGGCCGTTGACAGACATCCTCGGGTCCGAAGCTATAAAACTGCGGCCAGCTTTGGAGTTTACAGAGCAAGGGATGTCGGAGGGTCGTGCGACAGTGACCTACTCCCGCGACCAGGGGGAGTTATCGATTGCTTGAGTGCGACCAGAAGGGGAGAAGACAGTGAGAGACACATTTCGAAAATGGCGATTGCCGCTCCGAAATTGGAAGCCTCTGAACCTCTACGTGGTTCCTGGCGCCATGATTGTCGGCGCTTTGACCTGCTCTTTCGTGATGAACGAGTGGATCAACGATCGACCACTTCACATTCCAGCGAACAGCGTGCTAACTGGATTGTGGATCAGCGTCTCGATGCTGGGAGCGGGGTTGCTCGTTGCTGCGTTGATGAACGACGATGACCCGCGCGAGATCGCGTCCGATCAGGTATCCGTTCGGCAGATCCGCCAATACCAGGTCCATTCGGCAGCTCCAGGGATGTCGCTGTTGTCTGGTCTGGTGATCGCGGCCTTTGCGCCGTGGCCGTCGAGGCTGGGATGCGCCATTCTGGCAATGGTATTTTATGTCGTGCTGTCGGGGATGCACTGGCTCATGGTCTACAGCGATTCGCTGGCGGAAGCGCAGAAGAATTTGTATCGGCGGGAAAGTCGAGAACGCGCCGAACGACTCCGGCCCCGGTGCGAGCGACTCGCTCTGACGTCGATTCCGATACCGTGTCGGCTCCGAACTGTGGCTGCTGGCTGGGCGCTGTACGCTGCCTCGGCGCCCGCATTGGTTCCCATTGTGTTGGTGAGTAAGTCAGTCTTGGTTCAAAGTCCAGTCGTCGCCAAAGTACTGGTGGTTACGACTCTGTCGTTGCCATCTGTTGCGGCGGCCCTCGTGGTTCTCTACAGCCTGAGGTTCGTCGGTCTGGGGCTCGACATTATTGGCAATACGCTGCTGGCGATCATGTACATCGGTGTATCGCTAACCCTCGGTCTGAGCGCCGCGTTGGCGATTGCGTCTCAGTGCGGGCAGTCGTGGCTGATACTGCAGGTGCTGGCCGTCGTCGCGATCACCAGGCTTGTGTTCGGGTACAACGTCCGAGCATCTCGCGCTTGCAGGCCTACTTGGCGCACGCCGCTCGCAGTCGGATGGCACCGGTACGCGGCGGCGAACGACGGGACGAGCGCTCTAGGCGTCGCTATGTGACTCTTGGGATTGGCGAGGCTGCGGCAGTCCCAGTCCTCCACCCAATCGACGCCGTTCGTTGGCCGGAGGACGGGAATCTGCCATCGACGAACCTCGAGTTTGGTTTCGTGACCTGTTTATGAGAAGTCGCCTCCCGCTTCGACGGGTACGCCTGAGATGCGGACAATTGAAGCCAGTTCCCATGAGCCGGGTGTGTCGATGTTGTCCTGGCCGGGCATCAGCAGCGCGTCGGTGTCGGGTGACCACAGCGGGTCAACGTTAATCCAGGAGTGGGGATCGCCTTCGAGAAGGCCAGCGAACACTGATGCCACGATGATTGAGCCGACTGCTCCCAAATGTTCGCCGCCGCCGATCTCTGCTTCCTTGAGGATGTAGTACCAGAGTGACTCTGGTTCGACCTTGTTGTCGACCGCGATGGGACTAACGCCGAGCTTCTTGGCGACAGCGAGACCACTCGGGAGTTCAAGCCTGATCCCTCTCAGGATGTTTCTTGAGGCGAGGACGTTGTTCGGGTTGCCGCTGGGGCCTTCATGCAAGAAGGCCAGTGCGTTCGCGAGTTTGGTGTCGATGCGGTGCGCTGACTGCGGAAACTCGTCACCGGAGCTCGTAAGCTGGAGGAACCAGTCCCACTCGATCGCGTTGTCGTGGGAGACCGGACGAAATCCTCACAGGGATTGGGGCTCGGTGACTATATATCAGAAATTCGATACATTGAGTAAATGTAGAAGTTCGAATTCGAAAGGGAATTCATGAACGAAGAGTCGCGGGACGCATTTGTGTTGGTCGGGGAAGGGGCATTTCAGGTCTATGACTCGACCAATTCATTACTATTTTCGCAGACGCTTCAAGAGATGTTTTCTCTTCCGAATGTGTATGTCCTCGGAGGGGACTGGCGCGGCTACCAGTATCTCGTCTCTAGCGCTGACGAACTCAACGACCCGCAATCAGTTGTGCAGGTCTTTGACCCGTCAAGTATGAGCCTCGACCCGTTGGTTGATCTGGGGTCCTTTCAGGCGGCAATTCTTTCCGGAGATATAGTGGCGGCAGTGGATGGTCCGGCCTTCGTAGACTGGTGCAATAAGAACCAGCTGGACGGTATACCGGAAGGTCACTGCGTGAGCCCTGTCCGCTATGCGTTTCTATCTGGGTATGATCCGCGATTAGATGTCAAGCCAATTTCTACAATCGTGTATATAAACCTCGCGGCTAAGCTTAGGGTAAAAATGCAAGACATGGGAATAGAGCCGGGCGGACCACCCCCGGATGACTTCTTCGAGGGAGTATGAGCCCAAATTTACAGGTAGGGATGCTAACCATAAAATACCTGCTGGAGAGATGATGTGAGGCTGGTTCCGGTGTCCGTTGCATTCCTATCATCGGGAAAGCGCTCGTCTGTATTTGAATTTCTGCTCGCGGCTGTCCGACTAGTGTTCCGGTCCGGAATAAATCAAGTCAAATGAGACACGGGTAGTTCAGTTGATCTGTGGTTGCAGGGCGGGTTCGTTGATGTAGGCGATGGTCGGGATTGCCGGCGGTGTTGGTCGTCGGGAGAATCGTGCAGGGTTGGCGTGGAACGCGGCTGTCAGGGTGATCTGACGAGCTTCGTCGATAGCAGCTGCGGTGCCGAAGTGCACCGAGGCCGGAGTGTGCCAACCGATGCCGGAATGGTGATGGATGTGGTTGTATTCGTTGAAGAACCTTCCAGGAAGGTTCGCGCATCACCCAGTGTGGCAAACGATTTCGGGAAATCATGCAGGCATTCAAGGGTTTTGAACTGGGCTTCAGAAAATGGATTATCGTTGGAGACCCTCGGTCGTGAATGTGATCGGGTGACGCCGAGGAAGGTGAGGAGTTCGGAAACCAGTCCGGAGGTCATCGCGGTACCGCGGAACCTCAAGCTATTTTGGCGCCGACAGCACAATGACGCTTATGTAAACAATGCTGCGCCATTGCTTCGACAAGCGAGCGAACAAAATTGAATAGATGTGTTTCATTTTAATGTTCAGTTTTCTGGAAGCCCGCTTGGACTTATGGACCGCGAGCACCCGAAAGCGCATACGACCCGAGGATGAGGATGAAGTGGCGGGCGGCGTCCTCCACATCCGCGTTCGCGTCTGCAGGTATCGCCGCCCTGCCGTGGTTGAGACTAGCAGAGATTCGAACGTATGATCGAAGGGTGAAGGTGGCAGATATTGGCGGAGACGGCGGACGACCTCGTCGGTCGGCGTTCGTGCGGGTCGGCCATATCGCGGTCTCCATCGACCTTGTGACGCTGTACGCCTACCAACCGCATCACTCGGGCACCTACAACCCCGAAGGACTGCAGTTCCGGAGGAAGACGACAGGAGTGCTCACCGAGTGGGGGATGACCGAATGGGGTGAGTGGTTCGGGAAGGTCACCTACACGATCCCGGCGCGGGGACGCGACGAGAAGGTCACGCATTGGGTGCCCGGCTGGGCGCTACGCCCGGTTGACGGCCCGAAGAGCACCTGAATCGCGGATCCTCTGGGTGGGCAGCAGTGGCAGCGCACGCCAGATGAGCGGATGCTGTAATCACCATGTTCGCCAACCCCACCGGTTCCGGCCACCGGTCTGCACGAGCTGTCGTTGCGGGCTGGTTGATCGCCGTGCAAGTGCTGTTGACCGCGTCGGTCGGTGCGGTGTTCTGCGGTGCCGGCAACGCAACTGAGGCCGCGCCCGGCGGGGTCGTGCAGGTGGACCCGACGAACGGGGTGGACCCGACGAACGGGCAGAACGTGATCGCCGCGGTGGGGGCGGCGACTCGTGTCGCCGATGCCGTGGGACCGATGGAGCTCGAGGCGGCGATCCTCGACACCCGGACGGGTGAATTGGCTCTGGGCGGTCACCCTGTCACGCCGATGTTGTCGGCGTCGCTCTCGAAATTGCTTCTCGCGGTGGACATCGTCGACAGGCGGCGCGACGAAGGGTTGGTGGTGGGCCAGCCGGCCATCGATCTGATCCGGCAAGCACTCGGACCCAGTGACGACTTCGCGATGAACGAGCTGTGGACCGGTTTCGACGGGGCCGGCGCAGTCGGGCGAGTGAGCGTCCGACTCGGGTTGACCGGGACCGTGGTGCCGGACGATCCTTCGATCTGGGGCGAGGTGACCATCACCGCCGCCGACATCGCGAAGGTCTACCGGCACGTGCTCCGGATGCCTCAGTCCGACCGGGAACTGATACTCGGCGCGCTCGCCGCGGCGCCGGCCGTCGCCGCCGACGGCTTTGATCAATCGTTCGGTCTGCTGGCCCCGCGGTCCACCGGCTCGGTTGTCGGCAAGCAGGGGTGGATGTGTTGTTGGGGCCGGACCAGCTACCTGCACAGCGCGGGGGTCGTGGGCGACGAGCGCTTCGTGGTGGTCCTGTTGAGTCGTCAAGAGCTCGAAGAAGATTGGCAGGCCGGACGCGACCGACTCACAGCAGTGGCGAATACGGTCAACGAGGTGTTGGGTGCGCCAGTCGATGTCGAGCCGTAGCCCGGGTTCTGCTCGACCGGCGACCAGCAGAATGTGATGTCGGTCGCGCACGGTCGCGTTCGGGAACGTAACCGGTGGCCTTCGCCGTTGAGCGGGAGTCAAGTCTTCGAGGAGTAGTTGATCGTGAGTGCATTCCCACCCCCACCGCCATGGACCAGTGGCTTCCGCGCGCAGCAGGCGCGCCTCCGCCGGGACGATGAGGAGGTGAGCCCGCGAAAGAGTCGGGGCGACAAATGGGAATGGTTGATCCTGGCGATCCTCCTGGCCGTCGTGGTGGTTGTCCTGATTCTGAAGTGACGCTGACGCATCACACAGCAAGGGGAGACCACCGCGACGGTGGTCTCCCCTTGCCAGTGGTGGTGTGCCGCCTACTTGGCGTACAGCCCCTCGATCTCAGTGGTGTGCGAATCGTGGATCACGTTGCGCTTGAGCTTGAGAGTCGGAGTCAGCTCGCCCGACTCGATGGTGAAGTCGGTCTCGATGACGCGGTACTTCTTGATCGCCTCGGCCTTGGACACCAAGGCGTTCGCCGCGGCGATGGCGTCGTCGACGTCGGCGAGAATCTTCTTGTTCTCCAGCAGGTCTGAGATCGGGGTGTCTGCCGGGAGTTCGTGGCGCTCGAGCCAACCGGGCAGTGCCTCCGGGTCCAGGGTGATCAGGGCCGCGATGTACGGCTTGTTGTCGCCGACGACCAGGGCCTGGCTGACCAGTGGATGGGCGCGGACCGCATCTTCCATCTGCGCCGGCGAGACATTCTTGCCGCCGGCGGTGACGATCAGTTCCTTCTTGCGTCCGGTGATCGAGAGATAACCGTCGTCGAGGGTGCCGATGTCGCCGGTGTGGAACCAGCCGTCCTTGATCGCGTCGTTGGTGGCCTGCTCGTTCTTCCAATAGCCCCCGAAGACCACAGGCCCCTTGAGGAGGACCTCACCGTCTTCGGCGATCGCCACCGCCTGGCCGTGGACGGGGCGTCCTACGGTGCCGATGCGTTGTGCGCCTTCGGCATTGACGGTGACGGCCGCAGTGGTCTCACTCAGTCCGTAGCCCTCGAAGATCGGGACACCGATACCGCGGAAGAAGTGGCCGAGACGTGCGCCCAGGGCGGCGCCGCCGGACACGGCACTGTCGCAGTTACCGCCGAGTGCCTGGCGAAGCTTCGAGTAGACGAGCACGTCGAAGAGCTTGTGCTTGAGCTTGAGCACCAGACCGGGGCCGCCCGCTTCCAGTGCCTTCGAGTAGTCGATGGCGGTTTCGGTGGCGGCGTCGAAGATCTTGCCCTTGCCGCCGTCCTCGGCCTTCTGCTTTGCGCCGTTGTAGACCTTTTCGAACACGCGGGGAACAGACAGTAGGTAGCTGGGCTTGAACGCGGCCAGGTCGTCCATCAGCGTGGGGGTCACCGTGGTGTGACCGAGTTGTACGAGGTGCTCGATCGACGCCACCGAGATGACCCGCGCGAAGATGTGGGCCAACGGAAGGAACAACAGTGTGGAGCTGCCCTCCGACATCAGGTCGCCGAGGGTGACCCGAACTGCGTGGCATTCGTGGATGAAGTTGGCGTGGGTCAGGGCCACACCCTTGGGCTTGCCGGTGGTGCCGGAGGTATAGACCAGCGTCGCGGTGTCGGACGCCAGGTTGTTCGCGTGACGCTGGTCGAGTTCGTCGTCGCCGATGGACGCGCCGCGTTTGACCAGTTCGTCGATGCAGCCCTCGTCGATGACAAGCGTCTCCTTGAGCTCGGCGGCGTCGGCGAGGGCGGGGGAGTGCTGCGCCTTCTGGTCGGCGGTCTCTACGACCAGAAGCGATGTTCCGGAATTCTCGACGATGTACTCGACCTGTGACGGCGACGACGTCTCATAGATGGCGACCGTGATGCCGCCGGCCCGCCAGACGGCGTAGTCGAGGACAGTCCACTCATAGCGCGTTGCCGAGAGGATGGAGACCCGGTCACCCGGTCCGATACCCGATGCGACAAAACCCTTGGCGACCTTGTCGACGAGATCGGCGAACTCCTTGGCGGTCACGTCGTACCAGGAGCCGTCCGCTGCGCGGCGCTTGAACAATGCTTTTGTGGGTGATTCTGCGCGGTGTCTCAGCATCGAATCGACGATCGATGCCTTCTCCGGCACAACGAAGTCCGAGGGGACGGTGATCTCTTGCACGTTGGCCTCCAGGGGAAGGTTAGGGCGGCGAGTGGGTGGCCGACCAATTCGGACACCAGTGATTGTGGGCCAGGTTACCTTTTCACGTTACTCGCGAGTAGGGCGCGGGTGGTGTAAGCGTGTCGCCTGCTCACCACGCGGGTCTGGAATAACGGATTTGAGCTGATCACGGCTACAGTGGGAACCGATGACAGACAGTATTGGTGCGGTCCCCACGAGTGATACGGCCGCCGAAAATGAAGAAACCGTGACCTTTGCGGACCTCGGGATGGATCCCCGTGTGTTGCAAGCACTCACGGATGTGGGTTACGAAACCCCATCGCCGATCCAGGCAGCGACAATCCCGCCGCTCCTCGACGGCCGGGACGTGGTCGGTCTTGCGCAGACCGGTACAGGTAAGACCGCCGCCTTTGCGGTACCGATTCTCTCGGGCATCGATCCGAGTGCTCGCAAGCCCAAGGCGCTGGTCCTCGCACCGACCCGTGAGCTCGCCCTGCAGGTTGCCGAGGCCTTCGGTCGTTACTCGGTTCATCTCCCCGGTGTGAAGGTGCTGCCGATCTACGGCGGCCAGAGCTACACCGTCCAGTTGTCGGGGCTGCGACGCGGTGCCCAGATCGTCGTGGGCACCCCCGGTCGTGTGATCGATCACCTCGACAAGGGAACCCTCGACATCTCCGAGCTCGACTACCTCGTCCTCGACGAGGCGGACGAGATGCTGAACATGGGCTTCGCCGAGGACGTCGAGCGCATCCTGCGCGATACTCCTGACAGCAAGCAGGTAGCATTGTTCTCCGCGACCATGCCCAAGACCATCGGACGGTTGTCGCAGCGGTACCTCAAGAATCCGGTCGAGGTCACCATGAAGGCCAAGACCGCGACCGCATCGAACATCACGCAGCGCTACCTGCAGGTGTCGCATCAGCGGAAGCTCGATGCGCTGACCCGTGTTCTCGAGGTCGAGTCGTTCGACGCGATGATCGTGTTCGTCCGCACCAAGCAGGCCACCGAAGACCTTGCCGAGCGTCTGCGTTCCCGCGGCTTCTCGGCAGCAGCGATCAACGGCGACATCGCCCAGGCGCAGCGCGAACGGACGATCGCTCAGCTCAAGAACGGTCAGGTCGACATCCTCGTCGCCACCGATGTCGCAGCCCGCGGACTCGATGTCGAGCGGATCTCTCACGTACTCAACTACGACATCCCGCACGACACCGAGGCCTATGTGCACCGCATCGGACGTACCGGCCGCGCCGGTCGTTCGGGCAACGCGCTGCTCTTCGTGTCGCCGCGTGAGCGTCACCTGCTCCGCGCGATCGAGAAGGCCACCCGGCAACCTCTCGACGAGATCGGCCTGCCGAGTGTTGATGACGTCAACGCCCAGCGGGTGGCGAAGTTCGGCGAATCGATCACCAGCAACCTGGGATCGGACAACCTCGACCTCTTCCGCAAACTGATCGAGGATTACGCGAGCGAGAACGACGTCACCATGGCCGACATCGCGGCAGCGCTGGCGCTGGAAACGCGGGACGGCGGATTCCTGCTGTCGCCCGACCCGCCGGCGAGCGAGCGCAAAGACCGTGACCGCAAGGAGCGCGCCGAGCGTTCCGGGCGTGGCGACGGCGATTTCGCGACGTACCGCCTCGCCGTGGGACGTCAGAACAACGTGACGCCGGGTGCGATCGTCGGCGCTATCGCCAACGAGGGCGGCCTGTCTCGTGGAGATTTCGGTCACATCAGCATTCGTGCCGATCACTCTCTGGTCGAACTGCCCCGGAACCTCGACCGCGAAACGCTGTCACGGTTGCGCAGTACCCGAATTGCCGGTGTTCCCATCGGAATCAAGAAGGACGAGGGATCGCCGCGCGGTCGCGCGCAGGGGTATGGAAACAAGTCCTACGGCCGCGATCGCCGCGGATCTCAGAAGGTTGCGGGCCGGGGTCGACCCTAGTAAACCCCCTGCTCGAGGCTGTTCCTGTTGCCAATCCATGTCCGAGTTCGGATTGCGTTCGCTAGTGTGAAACCTTCCCGTAACAATTCGGGTTTGCGCCACGACGTACCAAGTGACGCATGTGTATCTCGCGCAACACAGGTTTGAGCAACAGGAATGGTGATGAGTTCAGTGGCGACGGCGGATCCGATCACGGCGGCAGAGGCCGCCGAACATCGCGATCGCGGAACGGCGATAGTGGTCGACATGCGACCACAGGTGGTGCGACATCAGGGCAGTCTGCCCGGGGCCGTGGTGGTCGAACCAGGTGAGTTGCACGATGCCTTCGAACCGGGGTCGAGCCGCCGTATTCCGGCGATCGACGGCCTCGACACCGAGATCGACGTCGTATCGGTGAAGTCGCAGGCCGCTCGGATCGCCCAGAAGATCGCTGCCATGGGGTACACGAACGTCCATTACGTTGTCGGCGAGTACCGCGCATTGCGCACCGCTATCGGACACAAGTGACCACCACGGCCTGCAACAGACACGTGGTGTGAACCGAAGCGCTCCAACGGGTAGCGTTCAGGGTGAAAAATAGTGTCAACCTGAGGCTTAACTCGAGGACGTGATGATCGATTCGGTGTCCGGCGACGACCGGCGTGGCAGAGTTCTGCGTTTGTTGCAGTTCCTGCATGAACTGATCCGCGCAAAATCGTCTGTCATTCGTGATGTGGACGACCATGCCGGCGTGGTGTGGCTCGGCGACAGCTACGACATCCCGGTGAACCGCGAAGCGGCCGTCGGTCAGGTGATCACTCAGTTGTCGCGGGACAATCCGGCGCAGAACACCGGGTATGACCTTCTCGCCCAGGCGATCGACGAATTGGCCGAGCGCCCCGAGTCCCTGGAACTGGTCCTGGCATCGGGCCTGCTGACCCACGGCGACCCGGTGCTGGTCCGAGAGCATCTGGTCACGCAGCCCGTTCTTGCCCGCCACGACCACACAGCGGGCATCATCACTGTCAAGCTCGCCGGTGGCACGCAACCAGAACTGCATGCCGGACATCTGCTGACCGGTTTCGCGGGTTTCGACCTCGCGGCCTCGACGGAGCTGTCGGGTCAATTGGCCACCACGCGGTCACCGGTGGCCGATTCCATCGAGAAGTTCTTCACGAAATGGCGCCGTGCGGTCGCCGATGATCCGGCGTCGGTGACGGTAGACCTGGAACCCGCGTTGGTCCTGCGCCGCCGCGGTTCGGCACCGCTACTGGACTACTACGAGTCGATGATCGCGGCTCTTCGGGACGAGTCGAACGACATCCCGGTCGGTCTGGCCCAGTTGGTGGAACCGGTGGAGGCCGAAGAACGCATTCGACGTCTGGGTGCCACTGGTGCCATGTCGGCCGAAGAGCTCATCGAGGACGCGCTGTATCCGCTGCCGTCCAACGTCGAGCAGCGCGACATCCTGGCCCAGCTCGGTCTCGACAGCGGCGTTGTGGTCGAGGGACCTCCGGGAACCGGCAAGACGCACACCATCGCCAACTTGATGACCGCACTGCTGGCCAAGGGGCAGCGCGTGTTGGTGGTCTCGGAGAAGGCGCAGGCCCTGCATGTCCTGCGTGACAAACTGCCCCTCGAAGTACAGCAACTCGCGGTGTCTATCACCGATGTCACCAAGGACGGGTCGCAGTCGTTGATCGACAGCGTCGAGGCGATCGCCAACCGCAAGGGGAGTTTTCAGTCGCGCGTCGCGACCAGCGAGATCAAGAATCTGAGGTCCAAGCGGGATCAGGCCAGGTCCAAGCGGGAACAGATCCTGCGCGAGATCTGGCAGTTACGCGAGTCCGAGACAGAAAAGCACGAATGGGTGGCCGCCGGCTACAGCGGCACCGCCGCCGGAATCGTCCGGCAATGCAATGATGTTGCCGCGCAGTATGAATGGCTTCCGGGGCCGCTGCACAGTCCGCTGCCACCACTGGAGCCTGACGAGTTCGATCGGCTCCTCGAGCTCCTGGGCAGACGGACCGAGCGTTGGTCGAGCCGGCTCGGTCAGCATCTGCCCGACCTCGATGTGGTGCTGCCGGGGACGATGGAACTCGAGGCGATCTGCATCCGTGTGCGCAATCGTCCCACCGAAGACATGGTCGGCAGTGGTTCGCTGCTGGCGATCCTCGCCGATGTCGACAGCGCCCGGTTGCTCAGGGTCAAGGCGCGTTGCGATCGGCTCGGGGCAGCGGTGCGTGAAGTCCGTGCGTTCCCACCACATCTGCAACAGATGGCCGACCGCCTGCTGTCGGGTGAGGCCTCATACCTGTGGAATCGGGTCACGGCCTTGTCGGGTGTGATCGACGATGCCACCGAACGCGACACCCGGATCGGCACACACACCATCGAGGGTGGGGGCGCCGTTCCTGGCGATCTGGTCCTCTACGAGAAGGCTGCCGAGTACCTCGAGTCGGGTGGCCAGTGGCGGGGACGTTTCCGGAAAGCTCCACAGCAGAAGGCAATCGAAGATCTCGGTGCGACGTACACCGTGGACGGCCGGGAACCGACCGACGCGGCATCGCTGCGCCTGGTCGCCGATCACCTCGGTGTCCTCGACGCGGTCGCACGCGTGCAGGCGATTTTGGCCGAGGTGAACGTCCCGATCGACATCTCCGGGACGCGATCGGTCCAGCTCGGCCGGTTGGTGCGACTCGATGGGCAGCTGGCCTGGGTCTCGGAATTGCTCACCGGCCGTGATCAATTGGTGCGTGAACTCAATGCGATCAGTCCCGGTGGTCCGCGGCCGAAGAGCATCGACGAAGTCGAAGAGGTCGCCCGGCAGGCGGGTGCGATCGCCGCGGCCAACGACGGCGTGCTGGCTCGGCGCGAGCTCGACGACGTCGCCCGGGCACTGTCTGCCGAAGTCGAGAAGGGGCCGTCCCCGGAAGGGGACGCGTTGCTGGCCGCGGTGCGGGCGGCCGACGCCGACGGCGTGCTCGAAGCGCGTCGGGCCTGGTACACCGCCCGCGGTGAACTCGAAAACCAGGGTGCCCTGGATCTTTTGGAATTGCGGTTGAAGCAGAAGGCGCCGGCGCTGGTGAAGCTTCTCGTGGAAACAGCCGACGACCCGGTGTGGGAGGATCGCTTCGCCGACCTCGATGCCGCCTGGTCGTGGCGCCGTGCCTATCAGTGGGCCCAGGAGCGCAGCGATCCCGATCGCGAGACCCGCCTGGAAGCCGACCTCGATGAGGTCGAGGCCGACATCACGCATTTCACCGCCCGGCTGGCTGCCGCATGTGCCTGGCGGGAATGCCTGGAGCACATGACTGTCAGTCAGGTGCAGGCGTTGCAGTCGTACCGCGACCACATCACCAACATCGGAAAGGGTTCGGGTAAACATGCCGAGCGCTTCCGGTTGGCGGCACGATCGGCGATGGCTCAGGCCCAGACGGCGGTTCCGGCGTGGATCATGCCGATTTCCCAGGTCCTCAGTTCGGTTGCGCCTGCACAGAACTCGTTCGACGTGGTCATCGTCGACGAGGCGAGCCAGGCCGACATCTCCAGCTTGTTCCTGCTCTGGCTCGCGCCGCGCGTCATCGTCGTCGGCGACGATCGTCAGTGTGCCCCGGGCGGTTTCGGTGGTTCGGGTATGGAAGAGGTCTTCGCCAAGCTGGACAACTACCTGCCCGACATCCCGCAGTACATGCGTGACAGTCTCACGCCGCGGTCGAGCCTGTTCTCGATGCTGCGGACAAGATTCGGCCACGTCGTTCGGTTGCGTGAACACTTCCGGTCGATGCCGGAGATCATCGAGTTCTCGAGCCGGCAGTTCTATCCGGACTCACCGCTGATCCCGGTGCGCCAGTTCGGTGCCGACCGGTTGCCGCCACTGCGCACGCACCATGTCGAGGATGCCCGGAGTACCGGATCCAACTCGTCGCTGGTCAACGTCGACGAGGCGAATACCCTTGTGAGCCTGCTGACCGGGTGTCTGGACGACCCACGCTATGACGGCATGTCCTTCGGTGTGGTGGTGCTGCAGGGGCAACGTCAGGTGGATCTGGTCACCCAGTTGTTGCGCGAGGCGATCGATCCGCAGGTGTGGCGTGACCGTAACCTGCGGGTCGGCACACCACCGGATTTCCAGGGCGACGAGCGGCATGTCGTGTTCCTGTCGATGGTGGTGTGTCCCGACACCAACGTTAATGCTCTGACTCGCAGCGAATCCCAGCGGCGTATCAACGTGGCCGCGTCGCGCGCGATGGAACAGCTATGGCTGGTCCACTCCGTCCTGCCCGACGACCTCAAAGAGAACGATCTGCGCTATTCGCTGTTGACGTACCTGCAGAAGACCGAAGGTGCGCTGGTGGATCCGATGCCGGCGGATGTCACCCCGACCACACGGACAGAGCCCTTCGATTCACTCTTCGAGCAGCAGATCTTCGTCGACCTGGTCGACCGCGGGTTCTATGTGAATCCAAAGGTGGTCGTCAACAACCGGATCGTGGACCTGGTTGTCACCGGAAGCGACGCCCGGCTGGCCGTGGAGTGCGACGGCGACGAGTTCACGAGCACACCCGAACAGGCCCGCGCCGACATGGAGCGCGAGCGTGAACTCCGTCGGTGCGGCTGGCGGTTCTGGCGGGTCCGGGAATCGGAATACCTGCTCAATCCCGGCCATGCCCTCGACGGACTCTGGGACGAACTCGACAAGCGTGGCGTGCGGCCCGGTTCGGTCGGGCCGGAACTGGCGGGCGGCCGGATCGACGATCCCTGGCAGCCGGTGGCGCTGACCCGCGGCGACTAGCGCTACGAGCCGTCGGCGGGGACTTCCCGCAGAAGTGCCGGGAGACCGATGGCCGCCGTGGTCTGCATGAAGTGCGTGACCGATGAGCTCAAAGGTGTTGGTTCCGGATTGATCTCGATCACCGGGGTACCTGCGGCGAGGGCCCGCTCGGGCAACGATGCGGCCGGGTAGACGATGCCCGATGTGCCGACGACGATGAGCAGGTCGCAGCCGGCCGCGGCGTCGGCCGCGCGTTCCCAGGCGTCGGAGGGGAGTGGTTCACCGAACCACACAACACCCGGCCGGACCTCCGACAGGCACCGCGGACACGACGGTGGTTCGACGCGAAGTGTCTCGGTTGCGGCGTCGGGGTCCGCGTCGATGCCGGCATAGTGCAGATCGCAGTGGGAGCATCTCGGTTCGAACAGACTGCCGTGCAGATGCGCGGTGACGGTGCTGCCGGCCCGCTCGTGGAGATCGTCGACGTTCTGTGTGACCACCATGACGGTCCGGCGGTCGGCCCACTCGGCGAGTGCCAGGTGACCCGGGTTGGGTGTGGTCGAACGGACCAGCTTGGCTCGCCACTGGTACCAGGCCCACACCAACGCCGAGTCTCGGGACCATGCCTGCGGTGTGGCCAGCTCCGCTGGGTCGAAGCGTTCCCACAGTCCGGTCTCCGCATCACGGAAGGTCGGCACGTTGCTCTCGGCGGACATCCCGGCACCGGAGCAGACCGTCACCCAGTTTGCGTCTCGCACCAGATCTGCAAGCGCCGGATCGAGTGTGGTCTCAGTCATCGGCGGCAGAACTCTCCAAGTGGGCGCGCAGTATCGCGGCGGTTGCCGGCATGTCGTTGTCCCGTCTGGTCAGCAGGCCTCGGGCCAGGGTCAGCTTGTCGCCGTGGTGGCGCGGCACCACGTGCAGGTGCGAGTGGAAGACCGTTTGGAAGGCCGCCCGGCCATCGTTGACCAGCAGGTTCACCCCGTCGGCGGCTATCGGGGACGTGCGCAGCGCAGCAGCGATGGATTGCCCGGCGACAAAGAGTTTGCCGCCCAGTTCCGGGCTCAGTTCGGCCAGGTCGGCGGCGTGCTGCTTGGGGATCAGCAGGGTGTGTCCGGGGCGCACCGGGCGGATGTCGAGGAACCCCAGGATGTCGGTGTCCTCGTAGACGATGTGGGCCGGCGATGCGCCGGTGGCGATGGCACAGAAGATGCACTCCGTCATTGCCTCAGCCTAATGGCAGGCGCGAACGGCGCGAATAGTGAGCAATTCAATTGTCACGGTTTCATAACAACCTTTTGTGCGCGATTTCGCCCGTGCGAGCGGTCGTTCGGGCGGTGTGATCTGGCGATCATGCGATTGTTTACCCCTTCTTGCGGATTGCTGGAGGGGTGGCCTCGTAGGTTACCCGCCGGTATACCCGCGGGTCACTTTCAAACATGAGGAAAACCTCATTTTCGTGTGCCAACATGGTCTCCATGCGCATCTGAGGATGTCGGGCGTCGAGGCCTGGCTCTGGCGGTGAATCATGTTGCACCACAACATGATCGACAGCGTTGTGGTCGCTGACGGGTGGAACACGCTCGCAGATGCGCAGTCAAGGACGATGAGCGGTGTCACGCCCGCAGACCATCAATATGCAACAGCAATGAGGGAGCCCCGTGACCATTCACCAGTTTCGCGCAGGAGCAGAAGAGAACTCGGCCTGGGCCCGGCGCCCAGATGGATCGCTGATCGATCGACTTCGCGAAGGTGAGTCATACGCGGTCAGTTTCGGGGGACAGGGTGGCCCGTGGCTGCCTGTGCTCGCCGAATTGGTGATCGACGCAGATCTCGATCGCAGCACCACAAAGATCGTCGAGGCCGCAGAACGACTGATCGAGCCGGTGGCCGATCAGCTCTCCGCCGCGCGCCCCGACGGCTTCCACCCGTTGAGTTGGGTGCACGCCTACAACAGCGAAGAGGCACTGCCCGCCGACTCGGCCCTCGTCGCCGCCCCGGTCTCCGTACCGGGCATCCTGCTGGCGCAGCTCGCCGCGATCAGTGCCAACCGTAAGCAGGGACTCGACCTCGACGCGCTGCCTCCGGTCGCCGCAGTCGGTCACTCCCAAGGTGTCCTCGCCGCCGAGGCCATCAATTCCTCATCGGAGGGTGGGCTCGGAGACGGCGCCCTGCTCGCTGTTGCGCACCTCATCGGTGCGGCGGGCGCACTGATCGCCCGCCGCCGCGGACTTTCCGCGGACGCTGCGGGTAGCCCGATGCTGTCGGTCACCCAGGTCGATCCCGCTCGCATCCAGGTCCTGGTCGACGACTACGCCAAAGGGCTGCAGGAATCCGACCGGGTGTCGGCTCCGGTTGTCTCGATCATCAACGGTCGCCGTTCGGTTGTGCTCTCGGGTGCGCCGCGCCACCTCGCCGCATTCATCAGCCAGTGCGAGTCCGTCGCCGCCGCCGAGGCCGACGACCGCAAGAAGAAGGTCACCGGCGGTTCTCCGTTCGCGCCGGTGTTCGATTCGCTGGCGGTGTCGATCGCGTTCCACCATCCTTCCCTGGAAGCGGCTTGCGACCTCGTCGCCGACTGGGCCCGTGCCTGTGACATCGACGAGGCCGCTGCCCGTCGGCTCGCTGCCGCAGTCCTCGTCGATCAGGTCCGCTGGGTCGAAGCCCTCGACGACGTGATCAACGTCGGCGCGAAGTGGATCCTCGACCTCGGTCCCGGCGATGTGGCAACCCGCCTGAGCGTTCCCGTGGTTCGCGGGCAGGGCATCGGACTGATCTCCGTCAGCCAGCGCGGTGGACAGCGCAACCTGTTCGCCCCCGGAGGCATCCCCGACGTCCAGATCCCGTGGAGCAGCTACCGTCCGCGCATCGTGTCGCTGCCCGACGGCCGCCAGGTTGTCGACACCGCATTCACGCGCCTGACCGGTCGCTCGCCGATCCTGCTCGCCGGTATGACCCCGACGACGGTTGACCCCGCGATTGTCGCCGCTGCCGCCAACGCCGGTCACTGGGCCGAGCTGGCCGGTGGCGGACAGGTGACCGAGGCGATCTTCGCCGACAACGTCGCAAAGCTCACCGACCTGCTTGAGCCCGGTCGTCAGGCACAGTTCAACACCCTGTTCCTCGACCCCTACCTCTGGAAGCTGCAGATCGGCGGCAAGCGCCTGGTGCAGAAGGCCCGTGCCAACGGCGCCCCGATCGACGGTGTCATCGTCACCGCCGGCATCCCCGAGCTGGACGAAGCCGTCGCGCTGGTGTCCGAGCTCGCCGATGCGCAGATCCCGTACATCGCCTTCAAGCCCGGAACGATCAGCCAGATCCGCTCGGTGATCCGAATCGCCGCCGAGGTGCCGCATTACCCGGTGATCGTGCAGATCGAGGGTGGCCGCGCCGGTGGACACCATTCGTGGGAGGACCTCGACGCCCTGCTGCTGGCCACGTACGGCGAACTGCGTTCGCGCCCGAACGTCGTCATCTGTGTCGGTGGTGGCATCGGCACCGCCGAGCGCGCCAGCGAATACCTGACCGGTGCCTGGTCGGCCGCACACGACTACCCGCTGATGCCGCTCGACGGCATCCTGGTCGGCACCGCCGCCATGGCAACCAAAGAGGCGACCACCTCGCCGTCCGTCAAGGAACTGCTCGTCAACACCCCCGGGTGTGACGAGTGGATCGGTGCCGGTTTTGCCGCTGCCGGAATGGCATCGGGCCGAAGCCAGTTGGGCGCCGACATCCACGAGATCGACAACTCGGCCTCCCGCGCCGGCCGCCTGCTCGACGACGTCGCCGGCGACGAAGAGGCAGTGGCCGAGCGTCGCGATGAGATCATCGAGGCGCTGTCCCGCACCGCCAAGCCGTACTTCGGTGACGTCCCGCAGATGACCTACCAGCAGTGGCTCGAGCGCTATGTGGAGCTCGCCGTCGGTGAGGCCACCGGCGAGGCGACCTGGGTGGACATCACCTGGCGTCAGCGTTTCGTCGAGATGCTGCAGCGCGCGGAAGCCCGCTTGAACGAGGCCGACCGCGGACAGATCACCACCCTCTTCGGACATCCCTCGGCGACGGACAACGCCGGTGCCGCCATCGATGCGCTGATCGCGGTCTATCCGTCGGCCGGCACCGATGTGCTGCACCCCGCCGACGTGGTGTTCTTCCTCGAGCTGTGCCGGACCCCGGGCAAGCCGGTGAACTTCGTGCCGGTCGTAGACAAGGACGTCCGCCGCTGGTGGCGCAGTGACTCGCTGTGGCAGGCACACGACCCGCGATATACCGCCGACGAGGTCTGCATCATTCCCGGCACCGTTGCCGTCGCCGGCATCACCCGGGTCGACGAGCCGGTCGGAGACCTGCTCAACCGCTTCGAGGCGCAGGTTGTCACCGACCTCGCCGGCACCGGTGAGCAGGCTCAGCCGATCAGTGCGCGTCGGCGCTCCGGACTGGCCGATGTCGATGGTGTCCTCGGCAGTGTCATCGAATCGCTGAACGTGCAGTGGTCGGGCCGGCTGGTCGCCAATCCGATTGCGCTGCTCGGCGATCGCGATGCCTGGGAGTTCCCGTCCACCGAGCGTGGCGAGCACGAGCCCACCGGTGCCGTGCTGGAGCGCACCGACGACGGCGTCGTCCTCAATGTGCCGATCGGCAAGTCGACCGTCTCGATCCCGATGATCGTCGACAACTCGATCTTCGACGGTGGAGTCCCGAAGGTGACCATCGATGCGGCTGCGGGCGCCATGCGTCAGCTGCTCACCGTGGCCGCCGGCGGATCGCTCACCGCGGTGTCCGATCGCACCGCGACCGCCACCGCGACGTGGGATCCCGAAGCGGTTGCCGACCACGCCGCCGTGACCGCATACACGCTGCCCGAACACCTCAGCGCCTCACTTCCGCAGGGCGTGAACGGCTTCGCCAACCCCGACACCCTCGTCGGGTTGTGCTGGCCGAGCGTTTTCAGCGTGATCGGGGCAGCAACCACAGCCGACGGCGCACCCGTCGTCGAGGGTCTCCTCGATCTGGTCCACCTCGATCACGTGGCGTCGACCGTCGGACAACTCCCGCGTAGCCGGGCCGAGTTCACCGTCACCGCAACCCTTTCCGATGTGACCGACACAGACCTGGGTCGAGTGATCACCGTCGCGGTGTCCATCACCGACGGCTCTGTCGTGGTCGCCGAGATGACCGAGCGGTTCGCCGTTCGCGGCCGCACCGGGTCCGGAGAGCTGTCTGATCCCGACCGCGCCGGTGGTGCACTGAGCGCCGCCGCCGGCGACGCAACCCGGAAGAAGTTGCGGGAAGCCAAGATCGCCACCCCGTCGCGGATGCACGGCTTCGCGCTGGTGTCGGGCGACCACAACCCGATCCACGTCAACGATTCGGCCGCCAAGATGGCCGGACTCGGAAGCCCGATCGCGCACGGTATGTGGCTGTCGGCCGCTGCCCAGCATGTCGCCACCGCCACCGACGCCAAGAACCCGATCCCGGTTCCGCGTGCGCTGCAGGGCTGGACCGCCCGCTTCCTCGGCATGGTCCGTCCCGGCGACGAGGTCACGATTCGCGTCGACCGCGTCGGTATGGATGCCGGCCGCGACATCATCGAGGTCAGCTGCAAGGTGGGCGACCTGCTGGTCATGAACGCCACCGGACTGCTGGCCCCGCCGAAGACCGTCTACGCATTCCCGGGACAGGGCATCCAGAGCAAGGGCATGGGTCTCGACGCCCGGGCTCGCTCCAAGGCCGCCCGCAAGATCTGGGACCGTGCCGACAAGCACACCCGCGACGCACTGGGCTTCTCGATCCTGGCCGTGGTGCGTGACAACCCGACCACGTTGTCTGCGGGTGGCACCACGTACCAGCATCCTGACGGCGTCCTGTTCCTGACGCAGTTCACCCAGGTTGCGATGGCGACTCTCGGTGTTGCGCAGATCGCCGAGCTGAAAGAGTCCGGAGCCTTCGTCGAAGGCGCGATCACCTGCGGCCACTCGGTCGGTGAGTACAACGCACTGGCCGCCTGCGCCGGTGTTCTCCCGCTCGAGGCCGTCCTCGAGGTCGTCTTCCAGCGCGGTGAGGCCATGCACCATCTCGTTCCGCGAGATGCCAAGGGCCGCAGCGACTACCAGATGGCGGCGATCCGGCCGAGCCAGTTCGGTCTGGCTGACGCCGACGTCATTCCTTTTGTCAACGAGATCGGTGAGCGCAGCGGCGAGTTCGTCGAGGTCGTGAACCTCAACCTGCTCGGTTCGCAGTACGCCATCGCCGGCACCGTGAAGGGGCTGGAAGCACTCGAGGCCGAGATCGAGGTGCGTCGCGCGAAGACCGGCGGCAAGCGCTCGTTCATCGTCGTCCCCGGCATCGACGTGCCGTTCCACTCGACCGTGTTGCGTGCCGGCGTGCCCGACTTCCGGAACCGTCTGCAGGATCTGCTGCCCGAGCACATCGACCCCGACATCCTCGTCGGACGCTACGTGCCCAACCTGGTGCCGCGGATGTTCAACCTGGGCCGTGACTTCGTCCAGGAGATCGCCGACCTGGTTCCGTCCGATCCGCTGAACGAGGTTCTGGCCGACTGGGATTCGTGGAGCGCGAAGCCCGGCGAGTTGACCCGCGTGATCCTGGTGGAGCTGCTGGCATGGCAGTTCGCGAGCCCGGTCCGGTGGATAGAGACGCAGGATCTGCTGTTCACCCCCGCCGAGCGCGGTGGCGTGGGCGTGGAGCGGTTCATCGAGGTCGGCGTGAAGTCGGCACCGACCCTGAGCGGTCTGGCCGGCAACACCCTGAAGCTCGACGACTACCAGCAGGCCGCCGTCCAGGTGCTCAACATCGAGCGCGACTCCGACGCGATCCTGTCCAAGGATTCCGCGCCCGAGGTGGACGACGATGATGTCGTCGCCGAGGCTCCGGCAGACGCCGGTGCACCGGCCGAAGCAGCCGCGCCTGCCGCGGTGGCTCCGGCTCCCGTTGCCGCCCCGGCAGATTCAGGTCCGCGTCCCGACGACATCTCGTTCGGCCCGGCCGACGCCGTGAACTCGGTGATCGCCTTGTGGACCAAGATCCGCGTCGACCAGATCGGATCGGCGGACACGATCGAGGCGCTGTGTGACGGTGTCTCCTCGCGCCGTAACCAGCTGCTCCTCGATATCGGCGGAGAGCTCGGACTGGGTGCCATCGACGGTGCCGCGGAGGCAGAGATGCCGGCGCTCGCATCGACCGTGAACGCACTGGCCCGCGGCTACAAGCCGCTGGGATCGGTCCTTTCCGATGCGGTGGGCGACCAGATTCGCAAGGTCTTCGGCCCGGCGGGCAAGCGCTCGTCGTACATCGAAGACCGCGTCACGTCGGTGTGGCAGCTCGGCTCCGGCTGGGCGACGCACACCACGGTGGCGGTGGCATTGGGCAGCCGCGACGGCGTGAGCGTGCGCGGTGGCGATCTCGGTGACCTCATGTCTTCGGCTCCGGCGAACGCCGAAGCAGTGGACGCACTGATCGACGCCGCGGTCGCCAAGGTCGGTGCCATCAAGGGCGTTGCCGTCTCCAAGCCCGCCGCCGGTGGCGGTGGTGGCGGAGGCATGGTCGACGCTGCGGCGCTGGGCGAGCTGACCGAACAGTTCACCGGACGTAGCGGGGCCCTGGCCTCGGCTGCCAAGACCATCCTGGAAAAGCTCGGTCTGGCCGATGAGGTTTCGGCCGCCGAACCCGCGGAGGACAACACCGCGGCACTCGAGCGCGTCAGCGCCGAACTGGGTTCGGACTGGCTGCGTGTCGTGGCCCCGGCCTTCGATGAGCGCCGTGCGGTCCTGATCGACGATCGCTGGGCCAGCTCCCGTGAAGACCTGGCGCGGTTGTGGGTCGAAGACGAGCACGTCCTCGACCAGGACTTCTACGACATCGCCGCCCGCTTCATCGGCGCCGGCGAGACCGTGTGCCATCAGGCCACCTGGTGGCAGGGCAAGGCATTGGCCGGTGGCCTGCAGGAGCACTCGCGCCTGTACGCCCAGATCGCCCATGCCGCACAGGATCCGAAGCCTTCGTCGTACGCCGACGATGTCGCGGTTGTGACCGGCGCCAGCAAGGGCTCGATCGCCGCCGCTGTGGTCGAACAGCTCTTGGCCGATGGCGCAACGGTTGTCGCGACCACCTCACGGCTGGACGAGGGCCGGATGGCATTCTTCAAGTCGCTGTACCGCCGCAGTGCCCGCGGAAACGCCGCGCTCTGGGTGGTTCCGGCCAACCTGTCGTCCTACACCGACGTCGACGAGCTCGTCTCGTGGATCGGCAGCGAACAGACCGAGAACCTCGGTGGCAAAACAGGTGTGGTGAAGCCGGCTCTCAAGCCGACGTTGCTGTTCCCGTTCGCCGCACCGCGGGTCGCCGGTGACCTGACCGACGCCGGTGGTCGTGCCGAGCTCGAGATGAAGGTGCTGCTGTGGTCGGTCGAGCGGCTGATCGCCGGTCTCGGCGACATCGCAGCCGACCACCATCTGGCCGCACGCCTGCACGTGGTGCTGCCCGGCTCCCCGAACCGCGGAATGTTCGGCGGCGACGGTGCCTACGGCGAATCCAAGGCCGCCCTCGACGCACTCGTGAAGCGTTGGGGCGCCGAGGATTCATGGAACTCGAAGGTCACCCTCGCCCACGCCCTGATCGGCTGGGTCTCCGGAACCGGTCTCATGGGTCACAACGACGGACTCGTCGCGGCCGTGGAGGCTGCGGGTGTCAAGACGTGGTCGACACCCGAGATGGCCACCGAATTGCTCAAGGCCGTCACTCCCGAGGCCCGTCAGCAGGCACGCACCGAACCGTTGCAGCTCGACCTGACCGGTGGACTCGGTGATGCCAAGCTCGACATGAAGGCACTGGCCCAGGCTCAGGCCGACGCGGCTGCCGCAACCGAGGACGACATCGAGGACGACGAGCCGACCGTGGCGGCGCTGCCGTCGCCGGCCCGCGCGCCCGAGTCGACCACCCCGGCGTGGGGAACCATCGACGCCCGCCCCGAGGATCTCGTGGTGATCGTCGGAGCCGGCGAGCTCGGACCGTATGGCAGCAGCCGTACGCGCTTCGAGATGGAGGTCGCAGAAGAACTGTCGGCGGCCGGTGTGCTCGAGCTGGCCTGGAGCACCGGTCTCATCACCTGGGAGGCCACACCGAAGCCGGGTTGGTACGACGCCGAATCCGGTGATCCGGTAGCGGAAGCGGACATCGCCGATCGCTACCACGATGCCGTGGTCGAACGCTGCGGCATCCGCCGGTACGCGGACGACGGCGACATGATCGACAACGCGTCGCCGCTGCTCACCTCGGTGTTCCTCGACAACGACCTCACCTTCTCGGTGGCGTCGGAGGCCGAGGCACGGTCGTTCCTGTCCGCAGCACCCGACAAGACCAAGATCAAGGTCGACGCCGAGAGCGGCGAATGGCAGGTGACCCGCATGTCGGGTACCGAGATCCGGGTCCCGCGCAAGTTCAAGCTCAGCCGCACCGTCGGCGGTCAGATCCCCACCGGATTCGATCCCACTCGCTGGGGTGTCTCCGCGGACATGACCGAATCGATCGACCGGGTCGCGCTGTGGAACCTGATCGCCACCGTGGACGCGTTCCTCGCCTCCGGATTCGAGCCGTCGGAGCTGATGCGCTGGGTCCACCCGGGTCTGGTCGCCAACACACAGGGCACCGGCATGGGCGGCATGACGTCGATGCGTTCGCTGTACCTCGACACCTTCACCGGTGAGGCCAAGGCCAACGACATCCTGCAGGAAGCTCTGCCGAATGTGGTTGCGGCCCACGTGGTCCAGTCGTACATCGGTAGCTACGGCGCGATGATCCATCCGGTCGCCGCCTGCGCCACCGCCGCCGTCTCGGTGGAGGAGGGTGTCGACAAGATCAAGCTCGGCAAGGCGCTGTTCGCGGTCGCCGGCGGCTTCGACGATCTCGGTATCGAGGGCATCGTCGGATTCGGTGACATGTCGGCCACCGCGGAGTCCGGGAAGATGGCAGCGCAGGGCATCAACGAGCGCCGCTACTCACGCGCCAACGACCGTCGTCGTGGCGGATTCGTGGAGTCACAGGGTGGCGGCACGATCCTGCTCGCCCGCGGCGATGTCGCGGCCGAGATGGGACTGCCCGTCCTCGGTGTCGTGGGTTGGGCGCAGAGCTTCGGCGACGGCGTCCATACCTCGATCCCGGCCCCGGGCATCGGCGCGCTGGGTGCGGCTCGTGGACAGAAGGATTCGGGCTTTGCCCGGTCGCTGCGCCAGCTGGGTGTGAGCCCGGACGACGTCGCGCTGGTCTCGAAGCACGACACCTCGACCAAGGCCAACGATCCCAACGAGTCGAACCTGCACGAACGTCTCGCCGAGGCGATCGGCCGCAGCGAAGGAGCACCACTGTTCGTGGTGTCCCAGAAGTCGCTGACCGGTCACGCCAAGGGCGGTGCCGCGGCATTCCAGCTGATCGGCCTGTGCCAGATGTTGCGCGACGGCGTCATCCCGCCGAACCGCAGCCTGGATTGCGTCGACGAGGCCATGGAGGAGTACAAGCACCTCGTGTGGCCGACCAAGCCGCTGCACTTCGGCGACCGCTTCGCACTCAAGGCAGGTCTGCTGACCAGCCTCGGCTTCGGTCACGTCTCCGGCCTGATCGCAGTTGTCCACCCGGAAGCCTTTGTGGCATCGCTTGATCCGGCTCAGCGCGAGAAGTACCGGACCGCGGCTGCGGAGCGGTCACGTCTGGGACAGCAGCGTCTGCTCGAATCGATGTTCGGTGGTGAGCCCGCCTACCAGCGGCCGCCGAACCGTCGCTTCGACGACAGCGCCTATGAGGGCGATCAGGAAGCGGCCATGCTGCTCGACGTCGATGCCCGCTTGTCGGCCAACGGGCACTACGGCGCCGGCGTATGACGGCCGGCACCGAATGACGGTTATCGGAGTGGGGATCGACCTCGTGTCGATCCCCGGCTTCGCCGAACAGCTGAAGCAGCCGGGCACCACGTTCGCCGACCGGTTCACGGTGGGGGAGCGTCGTGACTCGGCGGTCGGAACCGGCGAGGACGCCAGGCATCTGGCGGCCCGCTGGGCGGCGAAGGAAGCCTTTATCAAGGCCTGGTCGGTCAGTCGGTTCGCGCGGAAGCCGTTGCTGCCGTTGATCCGTCACGGCGACATCGAGGTCGTCACCGACACCTGGGGACGTCCGGCGATCAGGCTGGGTGGTGAGATATCCACGCACCTCGAGGGAACCGTGGTGCACATCTCGCTGACCCACGACGGCGACACTGCAGCAGCCGTGGCCGTCATCGAAGAGGCACCGAAAGACGACTGAATCACGCAGACGCGCGGAGCCGCCGGATCACCTTGTGGTCGGGCGGTTTTCGCGGTTTTCGAGCATCATGTACCGCCCGAGCATGAGTTTGAGCTCGGCGACGGTGTCAGGATGGTTGTGGCCTTCTTGCACGGAAAAACTCAGCAACGAATATGCCGTGTGGACAAGCAGCTCCGACATCAGCGCCCGGCGATCGCGCTGCGGGGTCAACGGTGCGATGATGCGCGCGACCTGGGCGGCCAGGGCGCGTTCGTGGACGGTCGCGGTGGCCCGGGTCGCCGGAGTCGACTGCACCGCCAGCCACACCGCGCGCCGAGAGGGATCATCGTGCCAGAGCCTGGCGAGGTGATCGATGAACTTCTCGAGCAGACGGGGCCAGTCCAGCGACGGGATCTCCGCAGCGAAACTCGCCAGCTCGCTCTGGACGCCTGCCGCGTCTTCCCGGTCGAGTTCGCAGACCACCACGTATTTGTTCGCGAAATACTGGTAGAGCGTGCCGATCGGGACATCGGCCCGGGCGGCGATGTGCTCGCACGTCAAGGATTCGAATCCGACTTCGATCAGGAGTTCCCGCGCGGCGGTCAGCATCGCGTCGAAGCGGAGTTGGCTCCGTTGCTGTGTCGGTCGCTTGCGGGGGACCAGTGGTTCGGCACTCAGCAGCCGGGCCGCACCGGGTTTCGGAGCACCGGTCTTGAGTGCTCCGGAGGACCCGTGTGCGGGGCCGGACTGCCGTGAAGCCATGGGGGGTGCCTGCCTCCGGTCAGACCGAGAGGTCGCGGCGCAGTTTGGCCACGTGGCCGGTGGCCCGCACGTTGTATTGGGCGGCAGCGATTTTGCCGTCGGCATCGACGAGGAAGGTGGACCGGATGACCCCGGTTACCGTCTTGCCGTACATCTTCTTCTCACCGAAGGCACCCCAGGCGGCCAGGACCGACCTGTCGACATCCGAGAGAAGCGGGAACGTCAGACTCTCGGCGTCACGGAACTTCGCGAGTTTGGCTGGCTTGTCGGGGGAGATCCCGATGACATCGATGCCCTCGGTGTTCAGCTCGGCGAGGTTGTCGCGGAAGTCGCAAGCCTGCTTCGTGCAACCCGGGGTGCTGGCCGCCGGATAGAAGTAGACGATCACCTGTCGTCCGCGGTAGTCCGAGAGGGAGACGGTGTTCTCGTCTGCATCGGGCAGAGAGAACCCGGGGGCGTCGTCGCCAACTGCCAAGCGTGTGTTTTCAGTCATCGAACCCAGGCTAGCCGAGTGAGCAATCAGTGTGGCGCAACACGTGCAACACGGTGCGTGAACTACCGTAGACCCGAAGACCTGACCGGACCGATCCACGCCCAGCTACGGTGAGGACGGCACTGTACTGATGGAGGACCTGTGGCACGCGACACCGACAGCATCGAACGCGATATCGAGCGGGCCCGCGACGAACTGGCCGGGACGCTCGACGCGCTGGCCACCCGGACCAGCCCGCAACGACTGGCCGAGGACGCCAAGTCGACCGTGGTGGCCACGGTCAGCAAGCCGGCGGTTGCCGGGACCCTGATCGCGGTGGGTGTCGTCGTGATCGCCATCGTGATCAAGAAGATTGTCAGCTGAACGAATGAATCGGCGGGACACCCGCCTTCGGAACGCCCGTCCGGTGAGCGCTGTTCACCTGGCGGGCGTCTGCGTCTGCGGCTCGCGCTGAAAACCCCGATTCCGGCTCGGCTGTATCGAAGGCGCCCGAAGTCCCGTCGGACGGCATCCGGGCAAAAGTAAAACCCCCAGTTTCCTGGGGGTTTCGTGTTATGTGCGCCATCAGGGACTCGAACCCCGAACCCGCTGATTAAGAGTCAGCTGCTCTGCCAATTGAGCTAATGGCGCTTGTTGTTCAGTTGTTTTGACTTGTTCTTGCGAGACAGAACGCTATCAGGCCGACCCGCAGAAATAAAAATCGCCTGGTCGCCTCTGTTCGAGACCACGGAAACGCCTGGTTCGCAGGGTGCTTCGTGTAGTCGGTGTCACACCTTCGTGGAGTCATTGTTTCCTGGATGTCATCCATACCCCGTAGACTGCGGATAGTTAATTTCTTGCCCGCGTCGTCGGGCCTTGGACAGATCTTGGGAGTGTGATGGGGTTCACGCAGGCCTCTGTGACCCGGAGGGCGAATACGCCCACGGTTCTGTTGATTTTGTTGGTGACACTCGCGGGTGTGGCGTCAGCGTGCTCATCTGATCCCCAGCCCCCGAAGTACAGCGATCAGGTGGTGAGCACCACGCCCTTCGACGATCTGCTGCAGCCCGCTGTCGAGGTCACCGGATTCGCGAACCAGCCGGTCGTCGACGGCGACGTCGGTTTCGCGCCGGGCGCGCCGGTTCAGGTGGTCGCCAACGACGGTCGCCTCACCAACGTCGAGATCACCAACTCCGCCGGAGTCGCTGTGCCGGGCGTCATGTCGGAAGACCAGAGGACCTGGACGGTGCCCGCCGGATCGTTCGGTTACAACAAGCAGTACACACTCGTGGCCGACGCCAAGGGCATCGGCGGTACCACCCAGTCGAGCCGGACGTTCACCACCAGCTCACCGAACAACCTGACCCAGGCCTACCTGATGCCGGAGACAGGTTCGACTGTCGGTGTCGGTATGCCCGTCTCGATCCGGTTCGACGAGTCGATCCCGAACCGTAAGGCCGCGCAGGACGCGATCACCATCAAGACCGATCCTCCGACCGAGGGCGCGTTCTACTGGCTCAGCGACACCGAACTGCGCTGGCGGCCCGAGAACTACTGGAAGCCGGGCACCAAGGTCGACGTCGAGATCAACACCTACGGAATCGACCTGGGGGACGGCCTGTTCGGTCAGGAGAACCTCAAGACGAACTTCACCATCGGCCGCGAGCTGATCGCGGTGGCCGATGACAACACCAAGACGATCACCATCAGTGAGAACGGCAACGTCATCAAGACCATGCCGACGTCGATGGGCAAGGATTCGACACCCACCGACAACGGCACGTACATCATCGGCGACCGCCTCGATCAGATCGTGATGGACTCGTCCACCTATGGCGTCCCGGTGAACTCGCCGGCCGGATACAGGCTCGACGTCGACTACGCGACCCAGATGTCCTGGAGCGGTATCTACATCCACTCCGCGCCGTGGTCGGTGTACGCACAGGGTTCTGAGAACACCAGCCATGGATGTCTGAACGTCAGCCCCGAGAACGCGCTGTGGTGGGTGCAGAACTCGCTGCGCGGCGACATCGTCACCGTCAAGAACACGGTCGGGCCGGAGCTGTCGGGCACAGACGGCCTCGGTGACTGGAACATCCCATGGGAGACCTGGAAGAAGGGCAACGCCTGATCTGGGGAGAACTCAGACCCGCGTAGAACCAATGCCGCGCCGGGTGGTGATCGTCGAAAGACGATCACCACCCGGCGTTTGGCGTATCGGGGTCCGTGTCAGAGTGCAGCGACCCTAGGTGCGGATACAGAAATGGTCTACCACGCCCGAAGGTGTGATAGACCATTTCTTTGGGTGGACGACGGGACTCGAACCCGCGACAGCCAGAATCACAATCTGACCTCCGTAATTCAGTTTTGGGCGAGCCTACCTGCGTCGATTCCCGATTCTTCCCAGGTCAGCGCAACCATACATGTGGACATAACTGCACGCAACAACCCACGTCGTTACGCACGTAGGGCACAATTAGTGCATGGCACCTGGCGGTTCGGATAGAAAAAACACTCGTCGGAATACGCGTCGATCCTTCGGGAAGCTCCGCAAACTGCCATCGGGTCGGTGGCAGGCTAGCTACGTGGACCCCAACGGGAGCCAGCGTCGCTACACGGCCCCGCGGACATATGACGCGCGCCAGGATGCCGAAGGGTGGCTATCAGCCGAATCTCGGCTCATCCAGTTGGGGGAGTGGTCGCCGCCCGCTGAGCGTGCCGAGACCAAAGCCGCCAAGGTGATCACGCTCAACGAGTACAGCGAACGATGGTTGGCTGAACGCGACCTGACACCCAAAACCCGGTCTCTGTATCGGGCCGTCATGGACAGCCGGATACTGCCGATCCTTGGTCCTGAACTGTTGGCCGACGTGACGCCTGCGCTCGTGCGCACATGGTGGGCTGGGCTCGACAAAGACAAGACGCCAACACGGTCGGCGCAGTCGTACACCGTTCTCAAGATCATCATGAACACGGCGGTGGCGGACAAGCTGATCAAAGAGAATCCGTGTCAGATTAAGAGTGCGGGCAAGCCGCCAAAACGTCGCGAAGTTGAGTTGCTGACGTTGGCCGAGTTGGACACAGTGACAGCGAGGATGCCGGAAACGTATCGGGTGGCGGTCCCACTCCTGGCATGGTGTGGGCTGCGGTTCGGTGAACTGATCGAACTTCGACGCAAAGATGTGGCGGTCACGGACGACAAGGTGGTGTTGCGGCTGCGACGGGCAGCGACACGTGTTGACGGGAAGATCATCGTCGGCAAACCCAAGTCCGATGCTGGTATCCGTGATGTGCACGTTCCGCCCCACGTTGCCGACATGCTCAGGGCGCACATGAAGGTTCTCACCCACAATGGGCCGGAATCGTTCGTGTTCACTACAACGCGGGGTTTGAGGTTGTCTCAGGCGGCGTTCGGGAAACAGTTCAAGATCGCGGTGGCTGAGGTTGGCAAGCCCTACATCCGCGTTCACGATCTGCGTCACGTCGGCGCGGTCCTGGCGGCGCAGGCCGGGGCGACCACCAAGGAACTCATGTCGCGGTTGGGGCACACAACCCCGAACATGGCGATGCATTACCAACACGCGGCGGCAGACCGGGACGCGGCTATAGCCGACAAGCTGTCAGGGCTGGCCGGGTGGGCTCCCCCCGAAGTCTAGAGACGTTTGCGGCCCACGTTCGGCCACGCGTTCACAATGTCAGACCACCGATAGAGCCGGGTGTGGTGGCTAACACCAGGTGGCGCATCGCAGGGCCGTTCAGGACCAGACCTGCATGTGGGACAAGTGATGTTCCACGGTGACGCCGGTGGATTGGGCAGTGCGCGCAGCATGGCCCGGTTCGGGTCCGCTTTCAGCATTTGCAGCGGATAGCGGGCAACGCTCTTCTCATAGGCCGTGTTGGGGCGATGGCAGTGGGCGCAGTTCGCGGCGTGGCCGTTGTTGCCGCGTCTGCGGAATTGGCTGATCGGTTTGCGTTTACCGCACTTCGTGCACAGCCGGTGTGTGACGAGGGGTGGTTTGGGGGTTGCTGCCCGTCGTTTCCGCATGTTGGTGGCGGTGCACAGCTTGCATTCGGCGCGTCGCTGTTCGGCCCGTGTGGGTGTGGCGTGACGGACGACTTGGAACTCGGTGTACGGGCGTTGCGTGCCGCACTGCTTGCAATGTTTCACGGCGCGTTGCATATCCTTGTAAGTGCTGTAGTGGTCGAACTTCGTAACAACACTATCGTTCTGTCTTGTTGGTGTCCATCAGTGGGTGCATCTGGTGGCTTATGAGGCAAATGGGAGTGGTTGTGAGCAAATATCTTTCGGTGGACCAGGCTGCCGAGGAACTGGGCGTGTCCTCGAAGTCGATCCGCAGGTGGATCAGTGGCGGTCGGCTGACGGCACGTCGAGCAGGGCCAAGGTTGATCAGGATCGATCGCCGGGAGATTGAGAAAATGATGAGTCCCGTTGGTGCACAGTGACTGTCGGTGAACGATGATGTGCAATCGACAGGTGTTCGTCCTAAAGATCGCACTACAGCTCTATCTAGACTGATCTATGTAGAGGCGGACCGAACTGGTTTGGCCTTGTTGTTTCGCCTGGTTACCCGGGCATCCCAACCCCCGTGAAGGTGGTGAAACTATGGGCAAAATCTCTCTGAAGCAGGCAGCGGAGCTGACTGGATTTTCGGTGGACTACCTGCGCCGGTTGGCGAAGTCGGGCGAGCTACCAGCATCACGTCGCGGCAAGCGGCTGATCGTTGTGGACCCCGCCGATCTGGCACTCCTAGACAGGCCGCTGTAGTCGCGGCGATCCGAATCATGTTCTTTGACAACTAAATAGGGATACATCGTTGGGATTCTGCGCGGTGGTCGTGCAGGACGTGGAGAGAGGGCCAAGAGTGGCCGATTCATATCGAAAAGTGTTGGATTCGTTCACAAATGCCGGGTTGCATGTTGATGATCGTGGTGGGCGGGCGTCGTGTCAGGCCCCGGGTCACAGCGTTGCCGATCGGTCGGTGTCGGTGAAGCGCTCGGAGGGGCGAACACTGATGTTCTGCCACAGCGGCCACGATTTGATCGAGGTCCTGCAAGGGGTTGGGCTACAGGCGCGAGACCTGTTCGACAACGCGAATGGTATTACCTACGCCTACCCGGACGGCAGGAAGGTGCACCGCTCGCCCGCAAAGGCGTTTCGGCAGTCGGGTAACACCAAGGGCAAGAGTCTGTATCGCGTTGAGCGCCTACCCGATGATCTGTCGATCACGGTTCACGTGGTCGAAGGTGAGCAGGATGTGCACGCGGTCGAAGCTGTTGGTGGTCGTGCCGTGTGTTCTGCGATGGGCGCAGGCAACGCGCATCTGTTCGACTGGTCACCGCTTGCGGGTAGGCCGGTGGTCATCGTGGCTGACAAGGATTCTCCGGGTCAGAAGCACGCTGCTGACATTCGAGGACTGGTGGCTGACGTAGCGGCGTCTGTGGCCGTCGTGGAGGCGCTGACGGGCAAGGATGCGGCAGACCATATCGCCGCCGGTCACGGACTCGATGAATTGGTGCTGGCGAACGTTCCCGCAAGTATCGAACCGGCACGACCAAAGGTGTTCAAGGCGTCAGAGCTGCGACCGGCTGCACAGCCGAGGTGGTTGGCGAAAGGAAGGCTACCGCGTGCCGCAATCGCGATCCTGGTAGGTGATGAGGGAATCGGCAAGTCGTTGCTGTGGGTGTGGTTGGTGGGAGCTGTGACGACCGGGAAGGCGTTACCTGAGTTCGGGATTCCCGAGCGTGAGCCTGCGCATGTCCTGCTGGTGTTGACCGAAGACGATTGGTCTTCGACGGTGCGTCCACGGCTAGAGGTTGCTGGCGCGGATCTGTCGCGGGTCATGGTGATCTGCACTGACACCGATGGTTCCGGCGCTCCAGAGTTCCCGAGAGACATGGATTTGGTGCTCGGTGCCGACCCGGTTCCGGCGCTGGTGATCGTAGATGCCTGGTTGGACACTGTGCCCGGCAGATTGTCGGTGAAAGATCCACAACAGGCCCGGCAAGCGTTGCATCCGTGGAAGGAAGCGGCGACCGTCACCGATGCGGCGATCATGTTGTTGACGCACACGAACCGCATGGCGTCGGCCAACGCGCGAGACAAGTACGGCGCGACCAGTGAGCTACGCAAGAAGGCGCGTATGACTCTGTTCGCGCAACAGGACGATGAAGGCAACCTAGTTGTCGGTCCTGAAAAGGCAAACACGGCAGGTTCTGTCGCGGCATCGATCTTCACTATCGACCCCATTGAGTTCTTCGAGGCAACCGAAGATCACGACGGCACAGTGCCTTTGCTGCGGTACATCGGTGAATCTGATGTGTCCGCGCGGGACATGGTGGCCGATGTTGCATCCGGTGACGGAACCGATCAGCGTCACGCACTTGATGACCTACTACTCAGGTTGTTGGCCGATGGTCCGGTGGGCGCGACGAAGGCACAGGCAGCTACCGAAGCGGCTGGGTTTTCTACTGATCAGACCAAACGTGCGAAGAAGCGAATCGGGGCGAAGTCAGTGAGAGACAGTTTCGGCGGTGGGTGGGTTTGGCAGCTCGACCAAGGGAGCGCACCCAAGGGAGCGGGTCACGTCGATGATCGTGGTGATTCACCCAAGGGAGCACCCAAAGACCTGTATCACGTAGAAAGTGCTCCCTTCGCTCTCTTCCCAGGTCAGAACCAAGAGAGCAGTTGCTCCCTTGAGGTGCTCCCTTCGGAAGGTGCTCCCTTCCAAGGGAGCCAAGGGAGCACCCAGACCGATACACCTACGGCCGCTCCCTTCGCTACATGTTCGACGTGCCCCGAACTGTTGATCACTCAGAAATCGGCTGCGGACGGTCAGTGCACAGAATGCCGACACTGTGAGGAAATCGAAGCTCTGGAGGCGGCAGCGTGAGGATTCAAACGAATGGACGGTGCACTCTTGCTGCGGATCGTCGGCGTGACGGTGACGGCGTGAAGGTTCGGCAAGGCAACAAGATGCTTTTGTTGACCGATTCCGAAGCGCTGGAACTCTCGCGTGTGCTGGTGGCATTGGTGGTGGTCCGTGATCGGTGACACGTTCTCGACGTTCGACATGCTGTCTGCAACAGCCGACGTGATCGAAGCGCTACGGGGGCCGGAACAGCATAGGATGGGCCGAATCTCACGATTGGGGATTGGGTTCTAGCGGGAGTCTTGCCGGTCGCCGCCTTCTCGGATGACGGTCGCCAGTTGTATGAGGGTGCTGACGTGTTGCGCGCCGCCCGTGAAATGGGGCGTCGATACCGAGAACGACCGCATAAGGCCGGTCCGGGCCGAGGACACAAGTCACACGAACGCCCCGAGATCATCGATGCCTTGCGGTTGGGGTTGACGACTGAGGAGGTGGCGCGGCAGGTGGGCGTTTCCTGCGCCCTGATTAGTGCTGTGCGGCGCGAACTCCGCTCCGATGGGGGATGTATAGGTTCTGCGCAAATATGTTGCGCAGGAATGATTTAGAGGGGATTTAAGAATGATTGAAGAAGAAGTTCGGCTGGTAGTTCGAGGAGAGCACCCGCCGATCAGCGTAGCGCGGTCGACGCGCGGCGACGGGGTTGTCCTTCGCCAAGGGAGTTCGTGGCTTGTGCTGCCAGCCAGCGCCGTCGATGCGCTCATTGAAACTGTGGACCGTGTTATCGATGCCGATCCCAATCCCAAGCCCAAGCCGGAGCTGGGGAAAATCGCGAAGTTCGGGGCAGCGACTGCGAAGCACCCGCATTGGGGTTCGTAGATGCCGAGCATACGAACCGGCACAGGGCTTGTGCAGGTTCATGGAACCGAGGACGGCAGCTCGGTCCGGTTGAGGCGACTCAAGCACTTCATCGACCTACCTGTGCCGGTCGCGCTGGCTGTCGCGGACCTGATTGTCGACGTGGCCGAACGGAAGGCTGCATGAGGCTGAACATGCCCGGTGATCGGCCTATTACGTTGCACGAAAACGGGATTCACAAAGTTGAGGTCCGCGTAGCGGGTTTGACCTTCACGGCGACCCGAACTGAACTCGCCAACGTGGCGAAAGATATCTAAGACTTACCCGAAGGATAGAACATATGGCATTTGAACTGAACCCAACAATCGTTCGCGAACTGTTGGACATCAAGAGTCTGGCGGGACCCCTCCACGCGTTGGGCCTGCTCACCGACGAACAACTAGCCGAGACCGAGCGGCTTACCCGCATCGCGGACGCAGCGCAGGTCGCTGGACGAGAGTTCGAGGAAGAGCGGCAGCACAAGCTCCAAAAGGCTGGCCGAGAGCTCGCTACAAGCGGCGAAATCACTGTTGCCAGCCTGACCAAAGTCCTCAAAGACTTCGGGCCGGTCAAAGACGTGGACACGGTGGCGGATGAACCGCACCGGGTTGTCCGGAGGCTTCATTTCTTAGGAGAATGAAGCCATGGCACGACCGTCTAACAACTACCCGCCCGAGCTGCGTGAACGCTCGGTGAGCATGTTCAACGTGATCCGCAAGGACTACCCCTCGGACT
>NZ_DATCVM010000062.1:0-2702 GCF_036566845.1 Williamsia sp. | reverse complement strand
CTGGTCGAGCTAGACGCTGCTACGCACCTGTTGGCCACCATCGGCGTCGAAGAGTTCCTTGGTCCAGCGTTCGAGGATCTCTGCGCTATTCCAGTCGTCGGGATGAAATCCGGCGCGGGTGTAAGAACGAAAGCGCTCAATTGCTGCTGCGCTGAATAGCGGGTTATGACGGAAGGCTCGAAGGCTGCGCAGCAACCGCACCGGGCTGTAGGCGGCACGGTCACCGGCCAGAGAGCGGGTGGTCTGGATGACCAACTCGCTGAACAAGAGGAGGCTGGCGATCCGCATCCCCCAGACCCTGGTGCGTTCGCTTCCACCGACCGTCTCGTAGACATCGAAAGCGACGGCCTTGTGCTCGCATTCTTCCAGTGCATGCCAGAGCAGAATAGGCCGCACTTCGGTGTCGCCGATCAATTCTTGAGCTTCGTCGCTGGTGAGAATGATCTCGGCGAATGTCGCCGTGTAGTGCTCGAGGGCGGCCGTCACAGCCAGGCGCATCTTGGGAGAAAAACGCTTCTCAAGTCGGCCAACCAACTTCTTGATATGCCGATCGATCCCCTCGGTGGGATAGCCCATCGCTTGAAGGCGATCGTTGAGCAGCCGATGCTGGTGCCGGTGGGTGGCCTCTTGAGCGATGAATCCCTTGACCGCCTCCTTCAGGTCAGCGTCGCTGATGTGGTCCCGGTACTCGCGGACTGACCGGATGAAGAAGTCTTCGCCTTCGGGGAACGTGGCCGACAAGGTGGACACAAAGTGGCTCATCACCAAGTCGCCATCGACGAAGTGCTGCCGACTGGTCCCAGCAGGCATGGCGAACCGAACACGGCGGGGCTTCGGGACGACCCGCGTGGTGGGCCGCGTGGACGAATCGTCGCTCATGTTGTTCTCCCGTTCGTCAAAGGCACGCTGGCAATCTGACTCTAAGCCTTGTCAGAATTAGATGGCAAGCTATCCAGGTGGGTTCGGCGCGGGTGTATAGCGGGATGTCCGCCGAGGAGCGCCACCGGAACCGGCGCACCCGTCTCATCGAGGCCGCAACCGAGTTGATCGGCACGCGCGGTGTTGCCGCCGCCACTGTGACTGCCGTCTGCGCTGAATCAGGTGTCACGTCACGCTACTTCTACCAGCATTTCTCCGGCCGAGACGCACTCCTGCGGGCTGTCTACCAGCAGCTCTATGCCACCTTCCAGGAGGTGATAGTCGACGCGATTCCCGATGCCGGCGAGCCACCGGAGGTGCTGGCGTACGCGCCGATCCGCAGGCTGGTCAGCATGATCGACAACGACCCTCGGCTGGGTCGGATCCTGTTCGTAGAATCTGCAACCGAGCCGCTGCTCCGAGAGCTACGCAGCGAACTGATGGCCGGTTTCACCGACCTCGTATTGCGCGAAGCCAGACTTCACCTCGACATCGCCGACTCCGCCGTGGGGGTTGCCCATCTGGCCTCGACCTTGGGCGTAGGAGGGCTATTCGAAGTCTTGCGCCGCTGGCTCGACGGAGAACTCGAGTTCACCACCGATGAACTCGTTCAGCACTGCGCAGGTTTCCTGGGCAGCCTCGGCAATTACGTGCTGCTGCAGAACACGGGCCAGTCGGCCACAACCGAAGCCCAACCCCAGAGGTAGCGGCCCGCGGCCCCGCTACGCGATGTGGCCGTGCGTGCGCTCGATGTCAACGTCCGGGACCAGCAACAGCAAAACCCAGAACGACATCCAAGGCCAATGCCGTCGACTGAACAACGTCGGCCTGGCTTCAGAAGCCAACTGAGTTTCGACCATTCCTCTGCCGACTGTGACCGGCGCCCGGGGCCCGACTCGATAGCGGCCGCCGGCCCTTCGCCAGCCGCGCATTGCTCGGCCTCGCGACGACGACTCCGCGACCACTTGCACTACATGCGGTAGCGTAGCGATACCGACAGTATCGCTACCATTCGCTACCAGTGGAGGTCCAGTGACCGACGGCACTGCAGATTCCCCAAGCCAGGCCACGCGCCGTGGCCGGCGGGCCGACGGATCCCCCGACCCGGCCGACACCCGCGAGTACAGCGAACGGTTGGCAGCGCTAGCCCGATTCACCCTCAGGCACAAAGCGCTGGTCATCGGGGTATGGCTAGGCGCCGCGGTGGTCCTCGCGCTGCTGTTCCCCCAGCTGGAAACCGTGGTGCGCCAACAGTCGGTGGACCTTATTCCTCGCGATGCGCCGTCCTTGCAGACGGTTGACCGCATGAGCGCCGCTTTCGGCGAAGAAGGCTCGAAAACCATGGTGTTCGTCGCCATGGAAGACCCCAATGGCTTGACTCCGACTGCACGGCAGGGCTACGGCGAACTCGTGGACCGGTTGCAGGCCGAAGGCAACCACGTCGTGCTGGTGCAGGACCTACTGTCCGATCCGATTACCGAAGCCCAGGCAGTCAGCGCCGACGGCAAAGCCTGGTACCTGCCCGTCGGCGTCACCGGCACCCTCGGAGACCCCACGGCCGCCGAATCCGTCAACGCGGTGCGCGACATCGCTGCGGAGGTGTTCACCGGATCGACTACGACCGTGCAGGTGACGGGACCACCGGCAACCTTCAGCGACATGATCGCCTCCGCCGAGCACGACCTGCTGCTGATCTCAATCGCTACCGCGGGCGTGATCGCCCTGATCCTGCTGATCGTCTACCGGTCGGTATTCACCGCGCTGTTACCGCTGCTGGTGATCGG
>NZ_DATCVM010000061.1:0-4729 GCF_036566845.1 Williamsia sp. | reverse complement strand
AAATGGTGTTGAGGACGGCTCGGTGGTCGATTGCGACGCGGTGATCACGATTTCGGTGGCTGATCTCGGGCCGAATCGTGGATTTCTGTTTCCGTCGCAGGAGAAATCGCTGTCGCAGGCGCTACGATCCGCCTTCGATCTCGAATGACGACGACAACGTTCGGGAGGGCATTGCGGTGGTGAAGAACTGGGGGCAGATTCCGCTGTTCGATCTCGATGCGTCATCGGCGGATTCCGCCGTGGATGACTCCGAAACTGATTCGGAGCCTGCCCTTTTCGAGCTGGATGTCGACGCGGCACCTTCGGGTTCCGGAATTGCGGGGCTGTCGGTTCACGAGATGTCCCTCGCCGATGAGGACGCGCCTGCTGTCAATGAGGATGCGCCTGTCGGCGGTGAGGATGTGTCCGTTGGGGGTGCGATCGATGTCGAGCGGGGTGAGGAGCCGATGTTGCCGGGTGTCGGGTCCGCGGACGAAGTAGAGCCGGGCCCCGACGAACTACTCCCAGCAAGTGTAGTGCAGCCGGTGATTCTGCCTCCTGCCGGTAGCGAAGCGGATGGCCACGCCGTCATCGTCACCGCCGCCGGGTCGTTCGCACCGTCGGGTGAGAAGCTGACCGGCCCGGTCGATTCGGTAGAAAAGCTCGACAAACTGATTCGCTGGGCCACCCTCACCCCGCTGGGTGCCCCCGCGCAGGTGTGGGTCGTCGGAATCGATGCGTGCGAAATGCTCGGCTGGATCATCGATCCGGGTGATGAAGACGACGTCGACGACATGGAACTCCTCCGTACCCGCGCTGCTGAGGAACTCACCGGTGTCCTGCACGCTACGTTGACGCCGATGCTCACCGCCGGGTGGGAGCTGCGGGGCGATCCCGGCCACGTCGTCCACCTGTCCCGGACCACCGGGAAGTTCACGTCGATGGTCGACATTTTCATCGAGCCGTATGTGTGGACGTACTGGAACAAGGATTTCGGCTGGAACAACCGGGTCGGCGACATGGGGATTCTCGGATCACCCACCGCCGGAACGTATCTCCCAGACGATGACCTGCCAGCGGCCCGCGAACTCGGGCGTCGCCTCGCCTGGTGCGCCCGCTATCTCGGTGTCCTGCCCGGTCCGACCCCGGCACGCACCGGCGCCGCGGTCCTGGACAAGATCAAACGCGAACGCACTCGCAGCGGCAAGGGAATCGCGGTCACCACCAGCGGCCCCATCCCACCGCTCAACGGTGAACCGCGCGGTGACCTCGAACCCGAAGTGGGATGGACACGCGTCGCCGATTCCGACGACCTCACCGATGCCACGCAACTGGTCTCGATCGACCAGCGGGCCGCATATCTCGCATCTGCCGGCATGCTCGATTTCGGATACGGCAAACCCCGTCACCTACTCGGCGAGAACGCCATCAGCGCAGCAGCATCGGGTGTCAAAGGTGCACCGTTCGGGTTGTGGCGCATCACGCTGCCCGCCGGCAACTTGCTCGCCTTGCCCGCGAAACTTCCCCTCCCACACCCGCATATGCTCGCCGATCAACCGGTGCAGACGTGGGTCACATCCGTCAGCCTCGACGGCTTACAAACCCCTCTCGCGGACGGTGGTATCGGCGCCGAACTCGACGATCTCGACATCACCGAAGCCTGGGTCTACCCGCAGCAGGGCCGCGCCCTCGACAAGTGGGCGAAAATCTTGCGTGAGGGCCGCAAAGTTGCCGTCGACACCGGTGACATCGCGATGAAACGTTTCCTCGGTGCCTGCTACAAGGGCTACATCGGGCGAATGGTGAACCCGGACATGTGGACTGCCAAGCAGATGCAGCACCACCACCAGCCGCTCTGGCGTGCGTCGATCATCGCGCACTGCCGGTGGCGTGGCCGCCGAGTCGCGATGCGCATTGCACGCGATTCCGGGCGATGGCCGCTGCGAACGGTGACCGACTCCTGGGTCTACCTACTCGGCGCCGGAGAGGACATCGCCGACGACAGTGACGCGCTGGGCAAAATGTCCGTGGAGAAACGCACTACCCTCAGCAAGACTCTGATCGACGCGTTCACCTCCGCCGACGACACCCACGAGATGAATCTCGTCATCAAAGACGCATTCACACCACACAACGACGAAGGGCAGTAGCGATGGCCCTGCATCTCCCGAAACCCCGATCGAAGAAGCCGGTACAACAGGCGGTGGGCCTTGACGGGTTGAAAGTGTCCGTCGCCAACGCCGCAACCAGCGGGGTCGAGAAGTCCAAAGCCGTCAAGACCGGGGGACTGGCCGGGCTGACGAGCAAAGTCTCCGTCCGGCAGATCCGCACAGAGATCGGCAACGACGGACTACGCCAAGCCGCGATCGACGCCGGCCGCACACCGCCCTCGGATCGCACCCTGCGCCGGTGGGCCCAACAAGGCCGCATCCCGCACTCAGATGTCGCCGAGCGGGCGCAACGCCGCGCGGCGATCGAGCGCCTCGGCGGAATCGGGGAGGTGGCGAAGAAGATCGGCCGCTCCGCGTCCGCTGTCTCTCGGTACCGGTCAGGTCAGACGAACGAGCTGCGCGCGGATGCGAAGAAGAAACTCAAGAAAGTCAAAGCCGACGACATCATGACGCGTGCCGGCGTTCTGCGCCCGGACGGTACCCCCAAGAAAGCGACCATCCGCGTCAAGGGCGGCGTCTCGGTGCGCAACGGATCGGAAGAGGGATACGACTACCGCGTCCGCACACTGGATTTCGCGAACTCCGATGTCCCGTTCACGGCAGAGGAATCGCGCGAACTCGCCGCTGCCCTCGCCAGCGACGACAACGCGCGCGTGGTGGCGTTGCTCGAGCGGCATGCCACACTGGATTATCCCGAGAACAAGGGATTCGACCGGTACAGCAACGATTTCGGCTTCCACTTCGACTCGATCGAGTCCGTCCACATCGACTGGAATTAGCACCCAGCGTCGCGTGTTCCAGGCGAGTGTACGCATCGACAGACACGAAGTTGCCGGCCATGGAGGCAACACCCGATAGCACCCGTCGGTGGCTACGCGATTGGGGTTTCCCGCGCGGCGGTCGAGCGCGCATACGCGTTCCACCCGAAGGCCACGGCGCTGGGAAACACGCCGTTCCCCGCCAGGTTTTCAGCGAATGATCTACGGCCGCGAGACCGCGTCCGAGTGGGCGGAGAAGATCGTGTCGAGTATGGCTGTTTCTTCATCGAAGTTCCTTCACAATGGATGGACATCTGCAACCCTTCGATCTGTCAGTGAGATCGTGGCGCTCAAGGAAATCCGCATTCTCGGAGGAAAACGAGTGGCGCCTGTCCGCGGTGAACGAGTTGAGATACCCGGCGAACATTCGCGCAGGACGCGCTGGTTTATTGCCGTATTTGGAGATGGTGATCAAGGGCCTGACCTGCGGGTGGCAGTCCCGACCCTTGGGGCCGTGACGTCTGATCGATTCTCGAAAATCTCAAACATCATGGCGGGCAGCCGCACAATCAAATCAACTCAACTGATCTCATCCAGGAGGAAATTAGACAACTACGCTGTCGACATTCAGGCCGCTGTCGCCCCTTCAACGTCACTATGGTTCGGCGGCCCAGCGTCCGAGTGCGACGATCGCCCCGCGCAGGGCATGCCCACGATCGGTGAGCGCGTAGGCCCGCGTGTTGTGCCGCAGGGGCAGACGGGAGAGCACGCCGGCCGCTTCGAGCTCGCGCAGGCGGGTCGCGAGCATGTTCGTCGGCACTCCGAGATCGCGCTGCAGATCGCTGTAGCGCTGAGGCCCGTCGAGCAGCCGCTCCACGATCAGCAGCGCCCAGCGTGCTCCCACGACGTCGAGGGCCGCGGCGAGGTCGCTCACGCAGGTGGTTGTACGTCCGTTTTCATCCAGAACGGTGAGTAGTGGTAGCCGTCGGGGTCGTCGAACTGGCGCTGATACATGAAGGGGTAGTCGTCTGTGTCGCCGATCCGCCCACCGGCGGCGCCGGCGCGGTCGACGAGCTCGTCGACCGCCTCGCGGCTGCCGAGGTCGAACGAGACCGTCACCTTCGACGGGGTGCGGGGTCCGCCGACCAGCTCCTCGACGCCGCCGACGCTCGCGTACATTTCGCGGCTGCCGAGCATGACGTACTGCTCGGGCGCGATCGCGAAGCACGAAACATTGTGATCGGACATCTCGGCGTTGAGGGTCCAGCCGAGGGCGGTGTAGAAAGTGCTCGCGCGCTCGACGTCCTCGACCGGGCAGGTGATGAACAGGCTCATGCAAGCCACACTTGCAAAATGCAAGTGTGCTGTCAAGGGTCAGGTCTCGCGCTCCGGCTGAGGTGGTGTCGCTGGGGAGCAACCACTCCAACGAAGTGTCCATCCTTCCGAGAAGGTCTGCGGGTGGCAGTCCCGGCCCTTGTGGCCGCGAAGTTTGATCGCCTCTCGAAAATCTCAAACATCATGGTGGGCAACCGCATAACCGAATCAAACTCAGCTGATCCCCTCCAGGAGGAAATATGAATACCTACGGGAATACCTCGGGGCTCCCCACCACGGACTGTCTCTTACACGGTCACCCGTGCGGTACTTGGTGAGCTGGTCCTCGGTCATGTCGGAACATTCCCCGGAGCCTGGAAGTTGCTGGCGCGTTTTTGTGGTGGGTGCTGCGTTGACGGCCATGCCTGTGTGGGCACATTATCGAGAGGTAACGCGACGGTGCATCGAGAGGCGATGCCGCGGAATCGAAGTAGCAGATGGACGAGA
>NZ_DATCVM010000060.1:0-29352 GCF_036566845.1 Williamsia sp. | reverse complement strand
TGGTTGTTTCACATTGTTACGGCGGCTATAGCGGTAGGGAAACGCCCGGTCCCATTCCGAACCCGGAAGCTAAGCCTACCAGCGCCGATGGTACTGCACCCTAATCAGTGTGGGAGAGTAGGACACCGCCGAACACAACTTGCAGATACCCCGTATTCACAGTCCCCGGACTGCGGATACGGGGTATTTTGCTATCTGCGGGCACAATCAGGCCCCACACCACCCACCAAGGGACATATGCCCTTGGTGACCCCTCAAAGGGACGAAAATGCGCTAGCCCGACTTTCACCGGCGCACTGCGAAGGCGTGCTCTTCTCGGCTGTGCGTTGAGGACAGGGTGTTCACGAGCCGTATGTCTGGGGCGGGCGTTCAGGCGTGTACGCACTCGGCGCCTGTTTCAGCGAGGCGATGCCTGGGTATCTGGCATTCGGAAGGAAGCCGGCGACAGCCCTGAGCCGGCCTCCGATTGCCGATTGCGATCCTGGAGGTGTGCATGACCGACGAACAGATCTTCACCACTACCGATGCCGGCGCTCCGGTGGCCAGCGACGAACACTCGTTGACCGTTGGCGCAGGCGGGCCGATTGTGCTGCATGATCATTACTTGATCGAGCAGATGGCGCAGTTCAACAGGGAGCGCATCCCGGAACGGCAGCCGCACGCTAAGGGCAGTGGCGCCTTCGGCGACTTCGAAGTCACCGCTGACGTTTCTGCGTATACGTGTGCCGCGGTGTTTCAGCCGGGTACGAAAACCGAGATGGGTGCTCGATTCTCGACGGTCGCCGGCGAGCGAGGAAGCCCCGACACATGGCGTGATCCCCGTGGCTTCGCGCTGAAGTTCTACACCAGCGAGGGTGTGTACGACATGGTTGGCAACAACACCCCGGTGTTCTTCATCAAGGATCCCCTCAAGTTCCAGCACTTCATCCGCTCGCAGAAGAGGCGAGCCGACAACAATCTTCGTGACCACGACATGCAGTGGGACTTCTGGAGCCTGTCTCCGGAGTCAGCGCACCAGGTGACCTGGTTGATGGGTGACCGGGGCATCCCGCGAACCTGGCGGCACATGAACGGGTACAGCTCGCACACCTATCTGTGGGTCAACAGCGAAGGCGTGAAGCACTGGGTGAAGTATCACTTCATCACCGATCAGGGCCACGAGTTCTTCACTCAGGACGAGGCGGATCAGATGGCGGCCATCGATACGGACTATCACACGCGGGATCTGTTCGAGCACATCGCGGATGGGGAGTTCCCGTCGTGGACGCTGAAGGTGCAGTTGATGCCGTTCGACGACGCGGCGTCCTACCGGTTCAATCCCTTTGACCTGACCAAGGTTTGGCCGCACGGCGACTATCCGTTGCACGAGGTGGGCCGAATGACGCTGAACCAGAATCCGACGGACCATCACACCCAGATCGAGCAACTGGCGTTCGAGCCGAACAACCTCGTACCCGGAATCGGGCTGAGTCCGGATCGGATGTTGTTGGCTCGAGGCTTCTCGTACTCGGATGCACATCGCGCCAGGATCGGTGGTAACTACCGGCAGATTCCGGTCAATGCGTCGAAGTACCCGGTGCATTCGTATTCCAAAGACGGTGCGATGCGGGTGGTCAATGCGAGCGACCCGGTCTACGCTCCCAACTCCAAAGGCGGCCCGGCTGCGGCGACCGGATTCCAGATCGAACCGGGGTGGGCTGCGAACGGCGAAATCGTCCGGACCGCCTACGTCGACCATCCCGAGGACGATGATTTCGGGCAGGCCGGCACGATGGTGCGCGAGGTTCTCGACGACGCGGCGCGGGAGCGGTTGACCGACAACATAGTCGGCCACCTCTTGAACGGCGTCAGCGAACCGGTCCTGGCCCGTGCGTTCGAGTACTGGAGGCGTGTCGATCCGGATCTGGGCAGTGCTGTAGAAGCCGGTGTTCGGGCAAAGTCAGATGAACTCGACCCGAAGGCCGCAGAGCAGAAGAATCCGGCGCGGACCAGCGCACAGCAAAAGGCGTAGCGGGGCGTGATGGCGGGGGCCTGGCAAAGGGCTGAAAGCGTAGTTGTAGTCGTCCCTGCCCACAACGAGAAGGACGTCCTCCCTGCGTGTCTGAGTTCGATCGCGGTTGCGGCCAGGCGGGTTGAGATTCCCGTCCGGGTTGTGGTTGTGCTCGACGACTGCACAGATGGAACCGCGGCGTGCATCCCGGCAGGCGTGGAGTCGATTGCGGTGAGGGGGCGGTCCGTCGGCCAGGCCCGCAGAGCAGGCTTTGATCACGGATTCTGGGATGAGCGCACGTGGTTCGCCACCACCGACGCGGATTCGGTGGTTCCGCAGAACTGGTTGACCGAGCAGTTGTCGGCGGCCCGCGACGGATGGGATGCCTTCGTCGGCACGATCACGGTGGGCAATTGGACCGACTGGCCACCGGAGGTCGCCGCGCGGTTCTTGGCTGAATACCAACCCGCAGACGGCCACCGTCACGTGCACGGAGCGAATCTTGGGATGTGGGCTTCTGTGTACTTCGGTGTAGGCGGATTTGCCTTGATCGCGCAGGACGAGGATGTGGATCTCGTTGCCCGCCTGCGGCTCGCCCAGGTCCCGATCTGTTGGAGTTCCCGGGCGCCGGTCCTCACTTCTGCTCGACGGGACGGACGAGCATCCGGTGGCTTCTCGGACTATCTGGTGGGTCTTGCCGACGGCGAGGCGTCGTGAGTTCTGGAGCGATCACGCGCGCGATCGACATCGTGTCGGCGTCCGACTTCCGGCTGCCCTACCCGGGGGAAGGCGACACGAGCGGGCGGTTCCGGCAGCTGATCGAACTCACCCGCAGGGACATCGCGATGGGACGCATGGTCGAAGCGCATGGCGATGCCGCCGCAATCCTCCACGAACTCGGAGGGCCGGCAGTTGGGCCCGGCGAACTTTGGGGTGTGTGGGCAGCAGAACCACCGGCGCCGCTGGTGACCGCAAACCTGAACTCCGGTGTCTGGACACTGACCGGGACCAAGGTCTGGTGTTCGGGAGCCTCGGGTTGCACACATGCGTTGGTGACCGCGAGGACCGATGGAGGCCGTCGGCTGTTCGCGGTCGACCTCCGGAAGAGCGGCGTGCATCCATCGGCGAGTCAGTGGTCCAACCGCGGGATGTCCGATACCAACACCGCAGCGGTCGAGTTCGTCGACGTCGAGGCCCAGCCAGTGGGACAGCCCGGGAGATATCTGAACAGGCCGGGATTCTGGCACGGCGGAGTCGGGGTCGCTGCCTGCTGGTTCGGTGGCACGGTGAAGGTGGCGCAGGCGTTGAGCAGCAAAGCCAGGTCGGACAGCGACGACATCACCCTGATGCATTTGGGCGCGGTTGATGCGCTGCTGGCCACAGGCCGGGCAGAGCTGGATCAGGCCGCCGCAGACATCGACAGGAATCCTGAAGATCTCGCCGTCGCGCGTCGGCGTGCCTACCGGGTGCGCTGGTCGATCGAGCAGATCGCCGGCGGTGTACTCGACCGGGTGGCCCGGGCACTCGGGCCCGCCCCTCTTGTGGGAGATCCCGATCATGCACAGGCTGTGGCAGATCTCAGCGTGTATGTCAGGCAGTCCCACGCAGACCGCGACCTGGTCGAGCTCGGCAGGCTCGCCGCCGAAAATGCCCGATGACGTCGTCGGAGCGGTTCGGTGCCGCGCCCATCGACGAGCAGGGAACCACGGAGGCGCAGTGGCAGAGTTGGCTGTCCGCGCGCGAGTGGCCGGAGCTCGAGGTGACTGTCGATCGGTTGATCGTTCTTGCCGCTCACCCCGACGATGAGGTGCTGGGCGCCGGTGGCATGATGCTCGCTGCGGCGGCGGCCGGAATCGACGTCGTGCCGGTGTGCCTCTCCGACGGATCGGGTTCGCATCCCGGGTCGCCGACGATGTCGCCCGGGGAACTCGCGGCCCGGCGGCGGGACGAACTCGACGTCGCGTTGGAGGTGTTGGGAATCGGTAGGTCTCGCTGGTTCGGACTTCCCGATGGGGGACTCGAACTCGAACACGATGCGATGGCATCGATCATCAACGACATCGTCGACGACACCTGCGGCGAATCGCCCGAGGCAACGCTGGGCGTCCTCGCGGTGTGGGAACACGACGGTCATCCAGACCATGAGGCGGTGGGCCGATGCGCGCGGGAGATCGCCAACGTCCGTGGCCTCCAGTTGTGGCAGTACCCGATCTGGATGTGGCACTGGGCAATCCCGGATGATCTGACGATTCCGTGGGATGAACTGCGACGGTACCGGCTGTCGACCACGTCGCTTGCCACAAAGAGGACCGCGATCAGTGCATTCGACACACAGCTCAACCCGCTGTCGCCGGACCCGGCCGATCAACCGGTCCTTCTGCCGCACATTCTCGATCGGTTGACGCGAACCCACGAGTACGTTTTCGGTTGAGGAGCACCGTTTGGACAACAACCACTTCGACAACAACCACTTCGACAACAACTACTTTCATGCGATGTATCGCGGCAGCGATGACCCCTGGGGGTTCACCACGCGCTGGTACGAAGAACGAAAGTATCATTTGACGTTGGCGGCACTGCCAAAACGGCGCTACCGCAATGCCTTTGAAGCCGGATGCTCGATCGGTGTGTTCACCGAACTGTTGGCGCACCGGTGTGACAAGTTGCTGACTGTCGATCTCAGTGCGCGAGCGACATCAATCGCGGCCGAGCGTCTCGAGCCGTTCGCCGACCGGGTCGAGGTGCAGACTCGAGATTTTGTCGCCGACTGGCCGACAGGGACATTCGACCTGATCGTTCTCAGCGAAGTGCTCTACTACCTGGATCCGGCGCAGTTCGACGCGGTCGTCGAACAGTCCCGTCAGAGCCTCGCCGAGGACGGTCACCTCGTGGCTGTGCACTGGCGTCGAAAGGTCGAGGAGTATCCAACCAGCGGCGATCGTGTCCATGAGCTGCTGTCGCAGGCAGATCTGCCGCATGTTGCGGGGTACCGCGATGGAGACTTCCTACTGGACATCTACAGCTCGACGGCAGGACAGACGGCCGCGGAACTCGAAGGACTCGTCTGAGGCCCGGGTGTCACCGGTCCTCCGGCCCGGCCTCGACCACGCGCTTGGCCACATCGACCAGTTTGACGTTGGAATCCTGGGAGAGCTTCGCGAGCAGGCGGAAAGCCGCGGTTGAATCGAGGCGGTACCGCTCCATGATCATGCCCTTGGCCTGACCGATGAGATCGCGACTGTTCAGCGCGGTGCGCAGTTGCTCCTTCTCGCGCACGGTCGAGAACGCGATGGCGGCGTGTGCGGCGAAGAGCTGACCGATCGAGCGCGCGTCATCATCGAAGGTGGCCACCGCCGAGCTGTGGAGATTCAGCGCACCGAAATTGTCACCATCGACATACAGGCAGAAGCACGCCATCGAAGCGATACCGAGATCGTCCGCGGCAGCGGCGAATTGTGGCCACCGATGTTCGGACTTCATATCGTCGATCCACACGGTCTCTTCGCCGACCGCAGACCGGATGCAGGGACCTTCACCCAGTTTCTGCTGCAACGCATCCGACTGGCCCGCAAGGTCGCCGATGACCACTGGTGTCTCGACAGTCGCGTTTCCGGTAACGACTGTGACACTTGCGTATTCGGTTCCCGGAATGATGTCGACCGCAGCCTTGGATATCGCCCGGAGGACGGTCTCCATGTCGTTGCTCTCCGCGCGCAGCTCTCGGGCCACCTCGGCCAAACGGTTGGTCCATGCGAGCTGTGAAACGTCCATCCCGGATCCCCCTTTTTGTGCTCTCAACACTATAGATAGTCGGTCTTGTGGAGATCGGGTTTCGTCAGGGGTTCTCGGGCCCGGACATCGCTGCGATCGCAGCGTCGATCGTCGGGTAGATGGTCAAAGTCTGGTCCAGTCCGACCAGACGCAGCGGGCGTGCAGTCGAGGGTCCGTCGGCGACGACACCGAACGAGCCGAACGGCGCGATCGATTCGTGGGCCGTGACGAGTACGGACATTCCGGCCGACGACAGGAACTCCGCAGCCGTGAGGTCGATGATCAGACCGCGTGGCTGACCGGTGAGTACGTCGGCCACCGCCTCCTCCAGCTCCGGTGCGGTCAGGATGTCCATGCTGCCGGTGACAGCGAGTATCGCCAGCTCACCGCGCCGGACGGTGACCACAGACAGGGAAGCACTACCAGAATTGGCGGCGCCGGAATCGATGAATTGCGAGTTCTTGGGTTGCACAGCAGCCAGTCCTTTCGACCTCAAACACAAAGAGTTCGATCGCTGCCAATTTCTGGCGATCGAAGCTCGCGGCTGCTGTCTCGACCGGCTTATCCATTTTGCCACACCTGGCGACCTACGGCGCCCACGGCACTGGTGTGATGGGTCAAGCCGACCGGACGATCGGACAGAGGTCGTCGCCCGGATGCTCGATTACTCAATGATCGATCAGTGATTGCGAAGCTTGTCGATGAGAGACTCTTTGTTCAGCTTCGAGTATCCGTGGAGACCGAGTTCTTTCGCGCGGGACTTCAGCTCGTCGACAGTCCAGTTGTCGTACGAACCGGACTGTCCGCCGCTGCGTCCGACAGCGCTTCGTCCCTTGTTCGCGGCGGCATTGGAGATGCGGGCAGCTTTCTCCTTGGATGCACCGTCATCACGGAGGTCCTCGTACAGGTTCGGATCCTTGAGCTGGGGCTGTGAACTCTTGGTGGCCATCAGTATCGATCCCTTCTCGGTGGTGTCGCCCGCGAGTGGTCCGGGCGGTGGGCAGCTCCGACAGCTGGTTACCCACAAAGCGGTGGTGAAAAACCGAAAACTCGACGGCGGAAAACTCGCAACGGGAGGAGTCGAGGGTGCCCGAGCATGGATAGCCTCCACTGCCACTACGGCTTTCAGTACCGACCGGGCACTACGGCTTGAGTGCAGACCGGGGTTTGAGACCGACGGGGTTGGGTAATCCGGACATAGCGGGTCAACGGCACACAGGTGCTGAAGCAGTCAACGCCCCCAGCGAATGGGAGGACGGGCCCTGAGCCCGCCTGCCCCAACCGCATAGTCGTCTGGAGTTTATGTGATCATCATCGGCGCAATACTTCTCATCCTTGGTTTGGTCTTGGATGTCTACATCCTTTGGATTGTCGGAGTTGTCCTTCTGGTCGTCGGCGCGGTGCTCTGGATTCTGGGTGCAACCGGACGCAAGGTCGGCGGTCGGGCGCACTACTACTGACGTCCTGCAACGGATGATGTGCTGCAACGAGAGGTCTTTCAATGACTGAGGTCTTGCAACACGTGACGTCCTGGTCCACGATGCGGTACCGCTGCGATCACGTCGCAGCGGTATCGCTGTGAGTAGGCGATTGACCAAATGGACCAAATGGACCAGCGGGACCAGCGGGACCAGCGGGACCAGCGGGACCAGACCACTTGGACGTCGTGACCAAACTGGGTCACTTGACCCACTTTTTCGGGCCACGCGGGTTACGATTCCCGCCATGTTCAACCAGAAGCCGAACAGTGCTGGTCAGCGTCCGTTGTCGGGGTACTCGATCTCCCGGCGACAACTGATCGGGGGAGCCGCGCTCGGTGCCGTCGGGCTGACGGTGGGTGGAAGCCTGATGGGCGCAGGCGCGGCTTCTGCCGGTCCGGGCGGTGACCCCGGCAGCCAGACGTATGACGTTGCGGTGGTCGGTGGCGGGTTGTCGGGTTTGGCTGCGGCGAAGACGATCGCAGAATCAGGCCGATCTGTGTTGGTCCTCGAGGCGCGTGAGCGCGCGGGCGGCCGTGTCCACAACATCTCGACGCCGAAGCTGGGCGTGACCCTGGACGCCGGTGCAGAGTTCATCGGACCCACTCAAACTCATATCGCGTCGTTGGCGCGCGAGTACGGCGTTGCCACGTTGCCGACGTACAACGAGGGTGACAGCGTCTTCTGGAACAGCGGCAAGCGCTCCACGATGCCCAGCGCGCTGGGCCTGCCCATTGATCCGGCGACACCGGAGGCAGGCTTGGCGCTGGCGCAGGTCGAACTCCAGGGGCTCCTGGATTTCCCGGTCGGCGAACCATGGAAGCACCCCGACGCCGCGTACCTCGATTCGGTGACCTGGAAACAGTGGCTGGAAAGCCGCACGCTGTCGCCGACCGCGCGGATGCTGCTCGGTCTGGCGAGTTCTGCCGCGTTGTCGGTGGAGGCGGACGAACTGTCGGCTCTCTACTTCTTCAACTACGTGGCGGCTGCGGGAGACGAAGCCAATCCGGGCAGCCTCATCCGTCTGCTGTCCACCGCAGGCGGTGCGCAAGAGCGGCTGTTTGTCGGCGGTGCGGCGTTGATTCCACTTCGGATGGCCGCCGAACTCGGTGAGCGCGTTGTCTACAACGCGGCAGTCCGTTCGATCGGATGGACCGCCGACGGCGCCACCGTGTCGAGCGATGTCGGAACGATCAACGCGCGCAAGGTGATTGTTGCCATGTCGCCGGCCATCAGTGGGGGAATCGACTATCTGCAAGGCCTCTCGAGTGAACGGCAGGGGCTGCACGCCGGCTACCGGATGGGCGCGATCAGCAAGTTCGCGGCCGTCTACAGCACGCCGTTCTGGCGGGCGAAGGGCTTGTCGGGTCAGGTGATCGGCAACGGTGAACCGATCGACGTCTGCTTCGAGAACTACGCCGAGGGCAATCACGTGCTGATGGGATTCATCTCCGCCGATGCCATGCGGCGTCTGGACCACGCTCCAGAGGAACAACTCGTCGCCGAATGCACCCAGAATTTTGTCGACTACTTCGGTCCCGAAGCACGTGACCACCTGGACTACGGCGTCTTCAAATGGGACCTCGAGCCCTGGTCGCAGGGAGGACCGGTGGCGGTCAGCCGACCCGGCACGCTCACGCGATACGGTCGTGCGTTGCGTGCGCCCATCGGGCCGATTCACTGGGCAGGCACTGAGACGTCCGACTACTGGACCGGATACATGGACGGGGCGGTGCGGTCGGGGCAACGGGCGGCGGCCGAGGTGCTTCGCAGCCTCTGAGAGTCAGCATTCCCTGCGGTACCGAACGGCGCCGTGGGGGGTGACGGCCGTCGCGGAATTCGCCGTTCGATGACTCCAGCGGCTACGCTGACTAGCGGCCATTCGGCCATTCGAACGAAACTACATAGCGTGAATCCATCGATTCTGCGGTCCCCGCAGGTGGTGCGATCGTGACGAAGAGGCAGACGTGAACGACAGACGCAACGGCAACGGCGGCGGCAGCCGAGGCAACTCCAACAGCGGACGGCCCTCCGATCGCCGCGATGGATCCGCGCGTGGTGGATCCGACCGGGGTGCATCTGATCGGGGCGGGTCTGATCGGGGTGGCCGTAACTTCCGGAACGATTCGAACGCTCGTCGCGGCACCGGTTCGGCCAACCGCCCACCGGAGCCCCCGTTGCCGGAAGATGTTCTGCCACAAGACCTCGACACCGAGGTTCGCCGCGATCTGCTCAGCCTCGACCGAGCAAACGCAGACATGGTTTCACGCCACCTGATCATGACGTTCCGCCTGCTGGACGAAGATCCGCCCCTGGCTCTGGAACACGCCCGCGCAGCACGTCGTCGCGCCGGACGTATCGCAATGGTGCGCGAAGCTGCCGGACTCGCGGCCTACAACGCGCAGGAATGGGCCGAGGCGCTCTCGGAATTGCGGGCTGCGAAGCGGATGTCGACCGGTAGCGCATTGCTGCCCATGATCGCCGATTGCGAACGCGGACTCGGTCGTCCCGAGCGGGCAATCGACGTGGCACGCAGCGACGAGGGGCGGTCGCTGACCGGCGAGGTCGCCGCGGAGATGCGGATCGTCGAATCCGGTGCCCGTCTGGACCTCGGCGACTTCGACAAGGCCATCGTCACACTGCAGACCAGCGACCTCGACCCGTCGCGGGTCGGCACCGAAGCGGCCCGCTACTTCTACGCCTACGCCGCGGCCCTGCTCGCCGGTGGACGCCGCGACGAGGCGATCACCTGGTTCATGAATGCGGCCTCGGCCGACGAAGACGACGCCACCGACGCCGAAGACCGCTTGATGGAATTGTCCGAGCCCGAAGCCGCGGACGAAGATCCGTCCTCCGAGGTGCCCGCCCCTGTTGTCGCGCCCGCTGGTGTTGCCACTCCTGCGGACGAGGCGCAACCGGTTGCCGAGCCGGCACGCCCCACCCTGGTCCCGGCCGCGCCCGCGGCGGCCGGTGATCGGTTGCGCGATGCCTACGACGCACTGCTGCTCGATCTCGACGGCACGGTCTACGCCGGCAAGTTGGAGGTCCCGGGTGCGAAGGATGCACTCGACGCCGGTGACCAGAAGAACTACTACGTCACCAACAACGCCAGCCGTTCGCCGGTGGCCGTCGCAGAACACCTGCGCGAGTTGGGATTTGCGGCGCAGCCCGACGAGGTAGTGACCAGCGCGCAAACCGCTGCGCGCTTGTTGTCGGAGCGTCTGCCGATGGGCTCGAGGGTGCTGGTTGTCGGTACAGAAGCGCTGGTCCACGAGATCCGCTCGGTCGGACTCGGTGTGACGCGCAGTGCGGATGACCGTCCGGCCGCGGTGGTCCAAGGACATTCGACCGAGACGGGCTGGGAGATCCTGTCGGAGGCCGCTCTCGCCCTGCGCGCCGGAGCTCTCTGGGTGGCCTGCAACGTCGACGCCACGGTGCCGACCGAGCGTGGCCTGCAGGTGGGCAACGGATCGATGGTTGCGGCGGTTGCGCACGCCACCGGCAGGCAGCCACTCGTCGCAGGCAAACCCGCCGCGCCGTTGATGATCGATGCCGTCAATCGCAGTGGCTCCAAGACCCCGCTTGTGGTCGGCGATCGTCTCGACACGGACATCGAGGGCGCCAACGCCATCGAGGCCGACAGTCTGCTGGTCTTGACCGGTGTCAACACCGTCGCTGATGCGCTCAACGCGCCCGAGGCGCGGCGCCCGACCTTCGTCTCTGCCGATCTGAGCGGACTCAATGCCGCCGCCGACAGCGTCATCGTCGGACCCCGTGCGGGCTGGCACGTCAGCGCACTCGACAGCACCCTGACCGTGGTGGCCACCGACGACAACGCAGATCCGGCAGGAGCGCTCTACGCGGTGCTGCACGCCGGCTGGTCGAACGAGCGCACGGCCGCAACGTGGACAGTGGAAGCCGCCGAAGAGAAGGCACAGAACGCGCTGAAGAGCGTGGGGCTGCTCGCCTGACCGGCTCCGGCCTCGGAGTGATTCGAGTGATTCGGAGTCTGGAGTACTACAGGGCTTGAGTACTTCAGGGCTTGGAGAACTCAGTTGCTGGAGTGCTCAGTTGCTGGATGCTCAGTTACTGGAGTGCTCAGCTCCTGGAGAATTCGGAGGCAGCGGCGATCTGGGCGTCGGTGGGTCGCACCCCGGTGTAGAGCACGAACTGCTCTGCGGCCTGGAGTGCGATCACCTGTGCGCCGGTGATCACCGTCTTGCCGGCCGCGGCGGTGATGAGGGGTGTCTGCGAGGGCATCGCCACCACGTCGAACACCGCGTGTGCTGCCCGGACCGCGTCCGCGGTGAAAGGCATACCGTCGGCGTCGGGGCCGGCCGCCATCCCGATCGGTGTGGCGTTCACCAGTAGGTCCGGTGTTCCTGTGCCGAGGTCGGGCTGCCAGGTGAAGCCGTACCGATCCGCCAGCGCCTGCCCCGCCGACTTGTTGCGGGCCACCACGACGGTGTCTGTGAAACCCTCATCGCGTAGCGCGGCGACGACGGCTTTGGCCATCCCTCCGCTGCCCGCGATCGCCACCGAGCTTGACGTGGGGATGCCGCTGTCGCGCAACAGGTTTGCCGCAGCCTGGTAGTCGGTGTTGTAGGCGTGGAGCGTGCCGTCTTCGTTGACGATCGTGTTCACCGAGTCGATCGCGGCCGCGGATTCGTGCATCACGTCCACCAGATCGATGACCGCCTCCTTGAACGGCATCGAGATCCCGGCCCCGCGGATGTCGAGGCCCCGGATTCCGGCGATCGCGGCAGGAAGATCCGTTGTGCTGAAGGCTTTGTAGACGAAGTCGAGTTCGAGCTCGTTGTACAGGTAGTTGTGGAATTTGGTGCCGATGTTGCTGGGCCGTCCCGACAGCGAAATGCACAGCCGGGTGTCGCGGCGCAGGATTCGAGCGTCGGGTGCAGTCGGATCCGGAAGCCGTCGCGAGGTGGAGGTCATGACCCGACGCTAACAATCGACATGCCCCGAGATCGACTAACCTTGGCAGGCGATGAACCAACCCCTTCCCGGACCCAGACCCACACCCGGACCGCGACCGACCCCGGGCCCCATCCCGGGCCCGGCCGCACCCACCGCTGCCGTCGATCCGCAGACGATCAGGCGCGATGTGGCCGCGTTGCTCGAACAGGCCGACAACGTTGCTGTGACCGTCAACCGCACGGCTTGTCACGAGGGCAGTCAAGACGAGAGCCGCGGCGATGAGAGCAGGGGCGACGAGAACAGGGACGACGAGCGGGCAGGTGAGAGTGTCACCGATGGTGAGTCGCTCATCCAACTCGCCAAGCAGGCGCATCTGTTGGAACAGGCGCACACGGTGATCACCGATGCCCTGGAAAAGGTCGATCGTGTGTGAGTGTGTGCGCCATGGCGCGTAGGGCACGCCTCGATGCCGAACTCGTGCGTCGGGGTGAGGCCCGGTCGCGGGAGCATGCTCGCGACCTGATCGAAGCGGGTCTGGTCAAGGTGAACGGCACGGTTGCCGGCAAGCCGGCCACCAACGTCGATCTCGGAGCGCCGATAGTGGTGGCCGAGAACAACGACGAGGGCTGGGCCTCGCGCGGCGCCCACAAACTCCTCGGCGCGTTGGCTGCGTTTGAGCCACAAGGTGTTTCCGTCGCCGGAAAGCGTTGCCTGGATGCCGGTGCCTCCACCGGCGGTTTCACAGACGTCCTGCTGCGCCGGGGCGCCACGGAGGTGGTGGCGGTCGATGTCGGCTACGGCCAGCTCATCTGGCGCATCCAGAACGATGACCGGGTGCACGTTCACGATCGAACGAACGTCCGGAGCCTGACCGCCGAGCAGATCGGGGGGCCGGTGGATCTGGTGGTGGCCGACTTGTCGTTCATCTCGCTCAACCTCGTCCTCCCGGCGTTCGCCGACTGCGCCAAACCCGGTGCCGACCTGCTGCCCATGGTCAAACCCCAATTCGAGGTGGGCAAAGACCGTGTCGGATCGGGGGGAGTGGTGCGCAGCGCCGAGCTCCGGACCGAGGCGGTGACCGCTGTGGCGCAGACCGCGGCCGGTCACGGCCTGCAGACACTCGGTGTTGTCGCGAGCCCGTTGCCGGGGCCGTCGGGCAATGTTGAATACTTCCTCTGGCTGCGTAAGCAGACCGAGCCCGCTGTCGTGGATGACAATGTGCGTACGGCAATTGCCGAGGCGATCGAGAAAGGGCCCCAGTGAGTGATGTGGTGGGTGCCCCCGTCGTGGTGGCGGGGCAGCAGGAGCGTGAGTTCCTCGTCGTTGCCCACACCGGCCGGGACAACGTGCGGGAAACAATGGCGGTCATCGCAAAACGGTGTGCCGACGCGGGTATCGGTTTACGGGTCGTCGACCACGACGTCATGTCGACCCATCCGGAACAGCGATATGTGGGTGCGGTGTATCCGCTCGATCCAAGCGAGCTCCGCCAGATCGGTGCCGACGTCGCGGTGACCGCCGCCGACCACCAGTCGGCCGCCGGTTGTGAGGTGGTCATCGTGCTCGGTGGTGACGGTACTTTTCTGCGTGCCGCCGAACTCGCACATCCGGTATCGGTGCCGGTACTCGGAATCAATTTGGGGCACATCGGTTTTCTCGCCGAAGCGGAAGCGAATCGCATCGACGAGGTGATGGCCAAGCTCGTCGACCGCGACTATGAGGTCGAAGACCGGATGACGCTCGACATCAGCGTCCGAGTCGACGGCAAAGTCATCGCGCAGACGTGGGCCCTGAATGAGGTGAGCATTCAGAACCTGTCGCGGCAGGGTGTTCTCGAGCTCATCACCGAGGTCGACGGACGTCCGGTCTCGGCTTTCGGCGCCGACGGCATCCTGGTGTCGACGCCGACCGGATCCACCGCCTATGCGTTCTCCGCGGGTGGGCCCGTGATGTGGCCTGATCTGGAAGCCATTCTGCTGGTTCCCTCCAACGCGCACGCATTGTTCGCCCGCCCGATGGTGACCAGCCCCCGCTCGCTGGTCGCGGTCGAGGTGATGGCCCGTGGGCAGGATGCGCTCGTCTCCTGCGACGGGCGACGCAACATCGAGGTGCCGGCCGGAGGCCGTATCGAGGTCATCCGCGGAAGCATGCCGGTGCACTGGATCCGGATCGATTCCGATCCATTTGCCGATCGGCTGGTGCGCAAGTTCGAATTGCCGGTCACGGGGTGGAGGGGAAGGCAAACCTAGTGCTCGAAGAAATCTCGATCAGCGGTCTCGGCGTCATCGACAAGGCCGGCGCCGAGTTTCATGAAGGCCTGACCGTGCTCACCGGTGAGACCGGTGCCGGTAAGACGATGGTGGTGACCAGCCTGCATCTGCTCTCCGGAGCCCGGGCCGACGCCGGCCGCGTCCGTACCGGCCAGAGCCGGGCCGTGGTGGAGGGTCGTTTCCGGACGACCGGCACCGACGCTGCAGAAGTGCTCGATTCGGCAGGTGCCGAATTGGACGACGACGGCACCGTGATCGCGGTCCGCACGGTCAACGCCGACGGACGATCCCGGGCGCACCTCGGCGGTCGGTCCGTCCCGGTCGGACTGCTCGGGCAGTTCACCAGCGGTCAGTTGGCGATTCACGGACAGAACGACCAGTTGCGGTTGCTGCGCGCGGAGCATCAGCGCGACGCACTCGACCGCTTTGCGGCCGATGCCGTGACCAAACCGCTCAAGGCTTACCGCGAGGCGCGCGATCGCTGGGTCACACTCGCCGATCAGCTCCGGGACCGACAGGCCAATTCTCGCGAGATCGCGCAGGAGGCCGATCGGCTCCGGTTCGGCCTGGACGAGATCGACAAGGTCGCGCCGCAGGCCCGCGAAGACGAAGAGATCGCGACAACGGTCCGCCGGCTCAGCGATCTGGAAACCGTACGCGCCGCCGCGGCCACCGCGCTGGTGGCGGTCACCGGAGCCGACCCGAACTCCGACGGACAGCTCGGAGGTTCGGTTCTCGACGGACTGGGTGTGGCGCGGACCAGCGTGAGCACGATCAACGACGACACCTTGCGTGGTCTGCTGCCCCGGATCGAGGAAGCGCTCAGCGTCGTGGGCGACATCGGTGAGGAGCTCAGTGGCTTCCTGTCCGGTCTGCCCGCAGATGCGGCCGAGCTCGAGCAGCTACTGCAGCGCCAGGCCGAACTCAAGTCCCTTGTGCGGAAGTACGCCCCGGACATCGACGGTGTGATCGAGTGGGCCGATGCGGCCCGGTCACGGCTCGCCGAGATCGGTGACTCCTCGGAATCACTCGAAGACCTCTCGGCCCGGGTCGTCGCCGCTCGTGACGACGTGGGTGTGGCCGCGGGCAAGCTCACCAAGGTCCGCGTGAAGGCCGCGAAGACCCTTGCTGGCAAGGTCAGCTCAGAACTGACCGGACTGGCGATGGGGGACGCGCAACTCGAGGTCACCGTCAGTCCCGATGTGGCAACCGACAACGACCGGCGGGCGCTGGAGATCGCGGGCCGTCAGGTCCATGCGGGCCCCGACGGCACCGACAGGGTGGAGTTCGGGCTGGTGGCCCATGCGGGTGCGCCTGTCCGGCCGATCGCCAAATCTGCGTCCGGCGGTGAGCTCTCTCGCGTGATGCTGGCGTTGGAAGTGGTCCTGGCCGGTCCCGGCGGGGGATCGACGATGGTGTTCGACGAGGTCGACGCCGGTGTCGGAGGTCGCGCGGCAGTCGAGATCGGACGCAGGCTGGCCCGGCTGGCCCAGGCGCATCAGGTCATCGTGGTCACGCATTTGCCACAAGTTGCGGCATTTGCCGACAATCACCTTTTGATCGGAAAACAAACGTCGGCGAGTTCAAAATCCAGCAAGGGTTCGTCTGTGACGAGTTCCGTGGGTGTGCTCGAACGTGAAGAGCGCGTGGCCGAGTTGGCCAGAATGCTTGCCGGACTTGGAGATTCGGATACCGGACGGGCTCATGCCGAGGAACTTCTGAGTACTGCCGAGCAGGAGAAAGCGGCGTTCTGAGCGCGATACGCGTGTTACTCGTGTGACAAAAGAGGCGTGTGTTACGGCGCGCCTCCGACAAAACTATCGAGTTGTGGTTCAGTGTTTCCCGCATGAGGATGCCTGCCCTGCTATCACGCACAACCGAAACTCTGCCTGGGATCAGCGGTATCGCCAGGATCGACAAGAACACCAAACGACTGCTGTCCAGAGTGGGCCCCGGGGACATCGTGATCCTCGACGAGGTCGACCTGGACCGCATCACAGCCGACGCACTCGTCGCTGCTGATGTGCTGGCCGTCGTGAACGCTTCGACATCCATTTCCGGTCGCTTCCCCAACCTCGGCCCTGAACTGCTCGCGGCCTCGGGCATCACCCTGATCGACGACGTGGGTGTCGAGGTCTTCCAGCGGATCAAGGACGGCGCCAAGATCCGCGTCGACGAAGGTGGTCTCTACACCGGTGAGCGCCGGCTTGCCAAGGGCACCGAACTCGGCGAGCGTGAGATCGCAGATCTGATGATCGACGCGAAGACCGGTCTGGTCGATCACCTCGAGGCATTCTCGGGCAACACGATCGAGTTCATCCGCAGTGAGTCTCCGTTGCTGATCGACGGTGTCGGTGTTCCGGATGTGGACGTGCGCATCGAAGGCCGCCACGTGGTGGTCGTCGCCGACGGACCCGATCACGCCGCCGACCTCAAGCGCCTCAAGCCGTTCATCAAGGAATACCAGCCGATCATGGTCGGTGTTGATGGCGGCGCCGACACCCTGATGGCGATGGGCTACCGGCCCGACCTCGTTGTCGGTGATCCCGAAGGGATGAAGGCCGCCACGCTGAAGTCCGGCGCCCAGGTTGTCCTGCCCGCCGACCCCGATGGCCACGCCCCGGGACTCGAGCGGATCCAGGACCTCGGGATCGGCGCGATGACGTTCCCGGCCGCCGGATCCGCCGCCGACCTCGCGCTGTTGCTCGTCGATCACCACGACGCCGCACTCATCGTCACGGTGGGTCACCCCGCCTCGATCGACGAGTTCTTCGACCGCAGTCTGCGAGAATCGAATCCGTCGACCTTCCTCACCCGCCTCAAGGTGGGTGCCAAACTCGTCGATGCGAAAGCCGTTGCGACCCTGTACCGTTCACGGGTTTCCGGAGCTGCCATCGCACTGCTGATCCTGGCCGCACTCGTGGCCGTCATCGTCGCGGTGATGATGTCGAGCAGCGGTTCCGAAGTGACCGACTGGGTTGTCGACCAGTGGAACCGCCTCACCGAGTGGGTCGAGCGCATGTGGAATGAATGATCGCCACCGTGACCCCTGGGCTGCCGCTGCCACTTGGCTCCCGTTTGCCTCTGAGGGTTCTCTGGCCGGTCCGATTCACTATCCTGGAATGAGATTTTTGTGATTTCGCTTCGCCAGCACGCTATTTCGCTGGTCGCGGTGTTCCTCGCCCTCGCTGTCGGGGTGGTGCTGGGATCCGGTTTTGTCGCTGACACCTTCGGATCAGCCAGTGACGCCCAGGACAACCGCGAGCAGGAACTGCGCGACGAGAATCAGCAGCTGACCAACAATGTCAACTCCGCCAACAACTTCGACACCGCAATCGCCGGCCGTCTGCTGGCCGGTTCCCTGACCGATCGTCCGGTGTTGATCATCACTGCTCCGGGCGCCGACGAGGGTGACGTGGCTGCGGTCAAGGACAACCTGAACAAATCGGGTGCGATCGTCAGTGGACAGCTGGCACTCACGGAGAGTTTCGTGAACGATCAGAACGCGGAGAAGATGCGGTCGATCGTCGACCAGTCGATCCCGCCGGGCAGCACCTTGAACACCGAGTTGACCGACTCCGGCGGTCGGGCCGGCGACCTGTTGGGGTTGCTACTCAACCTGTCGCCGGAGGATGCGGAGCCACAGGTCGACGCCCCCGCCACCGAAGCCGGGCTGGCCGCGTTGGAGCAGGGTGGCTTCATCCAGCCCACAGGCGGAACGGTGGCCCCGGCGCAACTCTCGATCATCGTGACGGGCAACAAGTTTGCCGATGATTCCGGTGCGCGTGGACAGGTGGTGTCCCGTTTTGCCGCGGCCTACTCCGAACGTGGTGCCGGCACCGTCCTGGTGGGCCGGACGGGGTCCGCGGAGGGTTCGTCACCGATCGCGGTGGTCCGGGCTGATCCGGGGCTGAACGCACAGGTGTCCACGGTCGACAACGTCGACCAGACCACCGGCCGCATCACCGCGGTACTGGCGCTGACCGACGAACTCGGCAACAAGAACGGTGCCTACGGCACCGGGCCGGGTGCGACGGCGATCGCCCCGGAGAGCTGATCGAGCTCGATGCTGACGGCCCCCCGGGTCGTGTCAACAGCAAGAATTCTGTCCATTGGTGTTACCGTGGAGTCCCGTAGGTAGGCAAGGATTTCTTGCTGCAGTACTGACAGGTCGAGCTTTGTGTTCGGCCAGGTCTTACAACCGGCGGGTCGAACGATGAGTTCGGCTCCGTCGCACGCCGAAACGGGAGTAGCGTTGCGTCCACTACGTCATGTGCGGTCAGGCACAAAGCACATCTTCGTGACCGGGGGCGTTGCATCGTCGCTCGGCAAAGGTTTGACGGCTTCCAGCCTCGGCCAGTTGCTCACGGCGCGCGGTCTGCGCGTCACCATGCAAAAACTCGATCCCTACCTCAACGTCGATCCGGGAACGATGAACCCGTTTCAGCACGGTGAGGTGTTTGTCACCGAAGACGGCGCCGAGACCGATCTGGACGTCGGCCACTACGAGCGTTTCCTCGATCGTGATCTGTCGGGATTCGCGAATGTGACCACGGGACAGGTGTATTCGACGGTCATCGCCAAAGAACGTCGTGGCGAATACCTCGGCGACACGGTGCAGGTCATCCCGCACATCACCGACGAGATCAAGAGCCGCATCCTGGCCATGAGCCAGGCCGACGACGACGGTGAGATCCCCGATGTGGTCATCACCGAAATCGGGGGCACGGTCGGCGACATCGAATCGCAGCCGTTCATCGAGGCCGCGCGTCAGATCCGCCACGACGTTGGCCGCGACAACGTCTTCTTCCTGCACGTGTCGCTGGTTCCGTATCTCGCGCCGTCGGGTGAACTCAAGACCAAGCCCACCCAGCACTCGGTCGCCGCGCTCCGCAGCATCGGTATCCAGCCCGATGCGCTGATCCTGCGTTGCGACCGCGATGTGCCGGACGGTTTGAAGAACAAGATCGCACTCATGTGTGACGTCGACGTCGAAGGTGTCATCTCGACACCGGACGCCCCGTCGATCTACGACATCCCCAAGGTGCTGCACGCCGAACAGCTCGACGCCTATGTGGTCCGCAAGCTGGGGCTGCCGTTCCGGGACGTCGACTGGACCGTGTGGGGCGAACTCCTCAAGCGGGTCCACGAGCCGCGCGAAGAGGTCACGATCGCACTCGTCGGTAAGTACGTCGAGCTTCCTGACGCGTACCTGTCGGTGACCGAGGCCATCCGCGCCGGCGGTTTCGCTCATCGGGCGCGCGTGAAGCTGGTGTGGGTGCAGTCGGATGACTGTGCCGAGGACGCCGGCGCCCAGGCCGTGCTCGCCGAGGCCGACGGCATCCTGATCCCCGGTGGTTTCGGTATCCGCGGCATCGAGGGCAAGGTCGGCGCAATCCGGTACGCGCGCACCCACAAGGTCCCACTGCTGGGACTGTGCCTGGGCCTGCAGTGCATCGTGATCGAGGCCGCGCGCGTCGCCGGACTCGCCGATGCGAGTTCAACCGAGTTCGATCCCGATACCCCGTACCCGGTGATCTCGACGATGGCCGATCAGGAAGACGCCGTCGCCGGTGATGCCGATCTCGGCGGAACCATGCGATTGGGTGCCTACCCGGCGAAGCTGGAGCGCGGCTCCGTCGTGGCCAATGCCTATAACTCCGTTGATGTTTCAGAACGTCATCGCCATCGCTTCGAGGTCAACAACAGCTATCGCGACAAGATCGCCGAGAGCGGACTGGTGTTCTCGGGCACCTCACCGGACGGACACCTGGTCGAGTTCGTCGAGTACCCGCGTGAGGTTCATCCGTTCTTGGTCGGCACCCAGGCCCACCCCGAACTGAAGAGCCGGCCGACGCGTCCGCACCCGTTGTTCAGTGCCTTCGTGCGCGCATCGCTGCGGTACAAGATGGCCGAGCGGCTGCCGGTGAACGTCCATGGCGACGACGAGGCCGATCCCGATCTGGATCAGGCGCTCGACGTAACCGCTGCCGAGGCAGGCGCCAAAAAGGCCGGCATTTGAGCGAGCGTCATGAGTTCCGGACGCTCGGAACCGACGTTCGGTACGACGGGGCGATTCTGGCGCTCCGCGTCGACGAGGTCGCGATGCCCGGCGGCGGTTCCGCCAAACGCGAGGTGGTCGAACACCACGGCGCCGTGGCGGTGGTGGCCGTCAACGACCGGGACGAGGTCGCGCTGGTGCTGCAGTACCGCCATCCGATCGGCCGGCGACTGCTCGAACTGCCTGCCGGCCTCCTGGACGGGGCACCGGACGAGACCCCGGTTGACGCGGCCCGCCGTGAGCTGCTCGAGGAAACCGGACTGGCCGCGCAGCGGTGGCAGGTGCTGGTGGACGTCGATGTCTCACCCGGATTCACCGACGAGGCGCTGCGGGTCTATCTCGCCACCGAGATAACCGAAGTGCCACAACCGGATCCGGAAGACGAAGAAGCCGACATGACATTGCACTGGGTGTCTCTCGGTGACGCGGTGCAGAAGGTCCTCGCCGGCGAGATCGTCAACGCGACGGCGGTGGCCGGGATTCTGGCGCTGGGTGCCTCACGAGCGCAGGCGGTTCCACTGCGCGAGGTCGATTCTCCGTGGACCGACCGGCCCGTCGCATTCGCCGAACGTCGAGCCGCCCGATCATGAACACGCGCCGAACCTCATGACGCTCGAAGACCAGGTGCAGGTCTACCTGGACCACCTCGAGGTCGAACGAGGTTCGGCGCGCAACACTTTGCAGTCCTATGCCCGCGATCTGCGCCGCTACCAGGACTACCTGGCGTCCCGCGGGATAGATGCACTGGCCGAGGTCACCGAAGCGGACATCCGCGAGTTCCTGGTGGCGCTGCGCCGCGGTGACGCCGACAACGACAAACCCCCGCTGGCCGACAGCTCCATCGCGCGAACCCTGGTGGCCACGAGAGGTTTTCACAAGTTCGCCGCGGCCGAGGGGATAGTGCAGACCGACGTCGCACACGGTGTGGCGCCGCCCAAGCCGCCCAGGCGACTCCCGAAGAGTCTGCCGGTCGACGAGGTACTCGCGATTCTCACCGCCAGCGGGGGCGAGGACGCCGCGGACGACCCGAGGTCGTTGCGGAACCGGGCACTGCTCGAATTGCTGTACAGCTGCGGGGCCCGCATCTCGGAAGCCGTCACGCTCGACATCGACGACATCGACACCGATTCCCGATCTGTGGTGTTGCGGGGCAAGGGCGGAAAAGAGCGGATCGTCCCGGTGGGGCGGCCGGCGATCGCCGCCCTCGACTCCTACCTGGTCCGCGGCCGGCCCGCGCTCGTCTCCAAGTTCAATCCGGCGCTGTTCCTCAACACCCGAGGCGGCCGTCTCAGCCGCCAGAGCGCCTGGCAGGTGTTGGTCGACGCATCCGAGCGGGCCGGACTCGACAAGGCGGTCTCGCCGCACACGTTGCGGCACAGCTTTGCGACCCATCTGCTCGACGGTGGCGCGGATGTCCGTGTGGTGCAGGAGTTACTCGGCCATGCATCCGTGACGACCACGCAGGTGTACACACTGGTGACCGTCGGAACGATGCGCGAGGTGTATGCGCTCGCGCATCCACGGGCTCGGTGACCAAAGCGAGTCCGTGCATCACGGTGAAGCGCGGTGGGCCCAAAAGGGCAGGTGCGGACCCGCGTAGCGGTGAGCCTCCGCAGCGGCAGGGTGCCGACCCACTAGGCTCGGGGTGTGACAACGCCGCAGCCACCTGAATATGGGCGCGGGCGTGATGCGAATCAGTTGATGCTCTCGACGCCGCACCGCGGCACCGAGGAATTCGACCGCGAAAAGCCCAGCGCACCCGGAGAGCTCGGGCCGACAGGTCGTGAGCTGCGTCCGGTCCCCGAACCGATGCCGCTCGATCGGCATGGTCCGGCCACGGTGGTCGCTGTCTGCAATCAAAAGGGTGGCGTGGGCAAGACCACGTCGACCATCAACCTGGGTGCGGCGCTGGCCGAATGCGGTCGGCGGGTCCTCCTGGTCGATCTCGACCCCCAGGGTGCGCTGTCTGCGGGCCTGGGAGTGCCGCACCACGAGCTCGACCTCACCGTCCACAACTTGCTGGTTCCGCCGCAGGTCTCCGCCGACGAGGTCCTGATGCGGACGCGAGTGGACGGCATGGATCTGTTGCCGTCCAACATCGACCTGTCCGCCGCGGAGATCCAGCTGGTCAACGAGGTGGGCCGTGAGCACACGCTCGGACGCGCGCTGCATCCGCTGCTCGACCGCTACGACTACGTCCTCATCGACTGCCAGCCGTCCCTGGGCTTGCTCACCGTCAACGCGCTCGCCTGTGCCGATACCGTGGTGATCCCGATGGAGTGCGAGTACTTCAGCCTGCGCGGCCTGGCGTTGCTCAACGACACCATCGACAAGGTCCGCGACCGGCTCAACCCGCGGCTGACGCTCGGCGGGATCCTCGTGACGATGTTCGACGCCCGTACCCTGCATTCCCGCGAGGTGATGCAGCGAGTGGTCGAGGTCTTCGGTGACAAGGTCTACGACACCGTCATCAGCCGTACAGTGCGGTTCCCGGAGACAAGCGTCGCGGGTGAACCGATCACCTCATGGGCACCGAAATCGGGCGGCGCCAGGGCATATCGGGCGCTGGCTCGCGAAGTCATCTACCGCACGCGCTAGATGTCCGAGCCGCAGTCGCCGACGTCCCCGCCGGAACCCGAGGTTGTCGGGAAATCGCGGTTCCAGGTCAAGCTGACCAACTTCGAGGGTCCGTTCGATCTGCTCCTCAATCTCATCGGCCAGCATCGGCTCGACGTCACCGAGGTGGCGTTGCACGAGGTCACCGACGACTTCATCGCGTACACCAAAGAGCTCGGTGCCGAGATGGAACTAGATCAGACCACTGAGTTCCTGGTGGTCGCCGCGACATTGCTCGACCTCAAGGCCGCCCGGCTGTTGCCCTCGGGTGAAGTGGAGAACGACGAGGATCTGGCACTGCTCGAAGCGCGCGACCTGCTGTTTGCGCGTCTGCTCCAATATCGGGCCTACAAGCAGGTCGCGATGCTCTTCGCTGAGTTGGAAGCTGCTGCGCTGCAACGGTATCCACGCGGGGTGTCGTTGGAACCGCGCTTCGAGTCGCTGTTGCCGGAGGTGACCATCGGCGTGAGTCCGGCGGTGTTCGCCGAGGTGGCGGTGTCGGCGATGACTCCCAAACCGGTTCCCAAGGTCGGACTCGGGCATCTCCACATCGAGAAGGTGTCGGTTCCCCAGCACGCATTGCGGGTGGGGGAGATCCTGCGCAACGCCGGCGCCGGCTCCTGGGTCAGCTTCACCGACCTGGTTGTCGAATGCGACAGCGGCCTCGAGGTGGTCGCGCGGTTCCTTGCGCTCCTGGAGTTGTACCGCGAACGCGCCGTTGCCTTCGAACAGCCCGAAGCCCTCGGTTCGCTGCTGGTGAGCTGGACCGGCGAACTCCAAGACGCTCAGGTGATTGTCGAGAAGGGCGAAGACTATGGCTGATGAGAATGGCACTGAGGATATGAGTGCTGGCGAGAACAGTGCTGACGAGAACAGTGCTGGCGAGAACAGTGCTGGCGACAACAGTGCTGACGAGACGAGCGCTGATGGGACACCGACACCTGAGGTGACGCAGACTCCAGGTACTGACAACGAGGCGAATGACGACGTGACCGACGACGTGACCGACGTGCGGGCGGATGCTCTCGCCGAGGACGACGCCGTCGGGGACGCATCAGACGCCGATCTGCCGGTGGAAGACCTTCTCGCCGACGATGAACTCCGGGCGGCACTCGAGGCGATGTTGCTCGTCACCGATACGCCGGCCGCCACCGAACAGTTGGCGTCCGTGCTGGAGGAGACATCGTCGCGGGTCGAGGCGATGTTGCGGCAGATGTCGAATGAACTGACCGACCGTGGCAGCGGCATGGACCTTCGGTATGCCGGCGACGGCTGGCGGCTCTACACCCGCAATGAATATGCGCCGTACGTCGAGCGGCTGCTACTCGACGGCGCGCGGACCAAGCTGACCAGAGCCGCGCTCGAAACCCTGGCCGTGGTGGCTTACCGGCAACCGGTCAGCCGGTCACGGGTGAGTGCCGTGCGTGGGGTCAACGTGGACGGTGTGGTGCGCACCTTGCTCGCTCGCGGGTTGATCGCGGAAGTCGGGACAGATCCCGATTCGGGTGCAGTGACGTACGGCACGACGGAACTATTTTTGGAACGTCTGGGGTTGGCTTCTTTGGGCGAGCTACCGGATCTCGCGCCGTTGCTCCCCGATGTGGACGTCATCGACGCCCTTGGAGACGAGCTGCACAGCGACCCGCGATTCGCCAAACTGGCAGGTAACCCGTCAGACTTGAAGAACAAAACCAACAACATCACCGTTGACGACGACTGATCCGCGTGCTGCGGGTCGATCAATTCAACGGGAATTAGGGATAGAGAATGGCACCCGCTAGCCGAGACGGCAGACCGGACAGAGACAAGAACAAAGGAAATAGGCGTTCACCGCGTGAGGACGGATACTCGTTCGACGACCGTGACGCAAAACCCCGCTCAGATCGCGGAGGCAGGCCGACCGGAGATCGCGGAGGTAGGCCGACCGGAGATCGCGGAGGTAGGCCGACCGGAGATCGCGGAGGTAGGCCGACCGGAGATCGCGGTGGACGCCCCAGCGGTGAGCGCGGTGGCCGGCCGACCGGAGATCGCGGTGGACGCCCCAGCGGTGAACGTGGTGGCCGGCCGACCGGAGATCGCGGTGGACGCCCCAGCGGTGAGCGCGGGGGCCGGCCTTCCGGAGATCGTCGTGAACATTCGTCCGACGACCGTCGCAGCAATCCTTCCCACGAGCGTGGCGCCCGGCCGACCGGTGAACATCGTGGTCGACCCACCGGGGACCGTTCGGCGAAACCCGCTGCCGGAAAACCGGCTGGTGGACACACGGCTGCCGGAAAACCCGCTTCAGGAAAGCCGACCAAGGGCGCAGCTGAGGCGCGTTTCAAGAAGACTCACCGGAAGGGTTTCAATCCGGAACGCGGGCCGCGCTCGGCACCCGATGTCAAGAGCGGTCAGGTTCGTCTGAACAACGCCAAGCCGGCTCGTGACCAGAATCCGTTCGACGCCACGAATGACGGGGCGACGTACGTCGAGGGCGGATTGCGTCTGCAGAAGGTGCTGGCTCAGGCCGGTGTCGCTTCGCGGCGCGGCGCAGAGGAACTGATCGCTGCAGGCCGGGTTGAGGTTGACGGTGAGATCGTGCTCGAGCAGGGTCTGCGCATCAATCCGGAGACCGCGGTGGTCCGTGTTGACGGCCTCCGCGTGGTCATCAACGAGGAGCATCAGTACCTCGCGCTGAACAAGCCGAAGGGTTGGCAGTCGACGATGTCCGACGAGTTCGGCCGTCCTTGCATCGGTGACCTGGTCGCCGAAAGGGTCATGTCCGGGCAGCGACTGTTCCACGTCGGACGTCTCGACGCCGACACGGAGGGCTTGATCCTGCTGACCAACGACGGCGAGCTGGCACATCGCCTGATGCACCCTTCGTTCGAGGTCCCGAAGACCTACATGGTGACCGTGCGTGGCGAGGTCCATCGGAGCCTCGGTCGCACCCTTCGCGATGGCATCGAACTCGATGACGGCCCGGCCAAGGTCGACAAGTTCGCGTTGCTGGACGTCAACCAGGGCATCTCGCTGCTGCGTCTGACCCTCCACGAAGGGCGTAAGCGCATCGTCCGACGACTCCTCGCCGAAACCGGTTACCCGGTTATTCGATTGGTACGCACCGACATCGGCGCGGTCAACGTCGGTGAGCAGCGTCCGGGCACGTTGCGGGTCATGGGCAACGATGAGGTCGGCGCGCTCTACAAGGCGGTGGGAATGTGACCACCCCTGGTGTGATCGCCATCGATGGTCCGGCCGGAACCGGTAAATCGAGTGTGTCGCGCCGCGTGGCCACCGAGTTGGGCGCCAACTACATCGACACCGGAGCCATGTACCGGGTTGCGACCCTGTGCGCGCTGCGGGCAGGTGTGGCAACCGACGATCCGGACGCAGTCGACAAAGCCACAGCAGGCGTGCGTATCTCCGTCACCAACGATGCCGAGAAGCAGGTTGTGTTGATGGACGAGGAAGACGTCACCGACGAGATTCGTCGCGACGAGGTCACGCGGGCGGTGTCGGCCGTGTCGGCTGTGCCCGCCGTACGTGCTCGTCTGGTGCAGGCTCAGCGTGATCAGGCGCAGTCCGGACTTCATGTACTCGAGGGCCGCGACATCGGGACCGTTGTGTTCCCCGATGCCGCGCTCAAGGTGTACCTGACCGCGACTCCGGAGGCTCGCGCACAGCGGCGGCATGAACAGAACATCGCCGCCGGTATGGACAGTGATTACCAGACGGTGCTCGCGGACGTGATCCGACGTGACCATCTGGATTCGACACGGTCGACGTCGCCCTTGCGACCGGCCGATGATGCGGTACAGGTCGATACGACCGACCTGGGCATCGAAGAGGTGATCGCCAAGCTGGTCGAGTTGGCGCGTAACCGGATTGGGGTAGAGGCATGAGTGACAACTTTGACGGGGCGGCAATTTCGTCCGACGGAATCTGGTCGGATGAATCCGACTTCGAGCTCGCCGAGCTCACCGACCTCGGGGTCGATGGTGCGCCTTTGGCCGTGCCTGTCGTGGCCATTGTCGGACGCCCGAACGTGGGCAAGTCTTCGCTGGTGAACCGCATTCTGGGTCGCCGCGAAGCGGTGGTCGAGGACATCCCCGGTGTCACCCGTGACCGGGTGTCGTATGAGGCATCGTGGGCCGGGCGTCGATTCATGGTGCAGGACACCGGCGGTTGGGAACCTGACGCCAAGGGTCTGCAGCAGTCCGTGGCCCGCCAGGCCGAGATCGCGATGAAGACTGCCGACGCAATCGTGTTGGTTGTCGACACCACGGTGGGAGCGACGGCCACCGATGAAGCCGTCGCCAAGGTGTTGCGCCGCTCGAAGACCCCGGTCTTGTTGGCTGCCAACAAGGTTGACGACGAGCGGTTGGAGTCGGAAGCCGCCGCGTTGTGGTCGCTGGGTCTGGGGGAGCCCTTCACGGTTTCCGCCGCCCACGGCCGCGGTACCGGTGATCTGCTCGACCGCATCCTCGAAGCGCTACCCGAAACGCCGCGTGAATCCACCCTGCTGAGTGGCCCGCGTCGAGTTGCGTTGGTGGGCAAGCCCAATGTGGGCAAGAGCTCGCTGATGAACAAGCTCACCGGTGAAGACCGCGCCGTGGTCGACAACGTTGCCGGCACCACCGTCGATCCGGTCGACGAACTCGTCGAACTCGGTGGACGGGTGTGGAACTTCGTCGACACCGCGGGTCTGCGTAAGAAGGTCTCGCAGTCCAGTGGCCATGAGTTCTACGCTTCGCTGCGCACTCGGTCGGCCATCGAGGCCGCAGAGGTTGCGGTGCTGCTGATCGACGCGTCGGAACCGATCACCGAACAGGACCAGCGCGTCCTGACGATGATCATCGAGGCCGGCCGCGCTCTGGTGATTGCGTTCAACAAGTGGGACCTCGTCGATGAGGATCGACGGCTTCAGTTGGCCAAAGAAATCGACCGCGACCTGTCGCGGGTGCCGTGGGCACGTACGGTCAATATCTCGGCGCACACCGGTCGGTCAGTGGCAAAGCTTGTGCCCGCACTGGATACGTCGTTGGCGTCGTGGGACAAGCGGGTGTCGACGGGTCAGCTCAACAGCTGGCTCAAGGACGTCATCGCCGAAACCCCGCCACCGATGCGTGGTGGACGCCTGCCGCGCGTGATGTTCGCGACCCAGGCAGCTACTCGACCACCGACGTTTGTCTTCTTCACCACGGGCTTCCTCGAGGCCGGCTACCGCCGCTTCCTGGAGCGAAAACTGCGCGAGGCCTTCAACTTCGACGGTTCGCCGGTCCGCGTGAACGTCCGAGTGCGCGAGAAGCGTGACCGTAAGACGAAGTAGTAGGCGACCGACGCAATTGGCGAACAACCGCAAGCCTGCGACCTGCCCCGATCAACGACAGTTGGTCGGGGCAGGTTTATCAGGCGGCGTTGTATGTGGCTCTCTTCCAGCCGAAGTCGATGGCGTAGACCGCAGCGTCTGCTGACTCGGCTGCCGTTGCTGCCTTGGCTTCGGTGGCGGTGCGGGCGCGTTGCTGGAACCACTCGGCATCGGCCCTGCTGTCAGGGTTCCACATGTCCGGATTGGTGAAGTATTTCTCCGGGAAATGAGTGTTGTTGGGCAGCAGCGGATCCAACGTCCCGCGTTGACGCCACCCGATCCGGCCGTGCCAGCCCGGCGGACCGGTACCTTCCCGAATCATCTCGGTGATCCACCCGGTCTCACCATCATGAATCTGCGCGTGATCGGGATCGCACACCAACGTCAGCACCGTGATGTCGGTGCGACCACCCTTGGAATACTCCCGTATGTGGTGCACCGCGCATTCGGTGGCCGGTGCATCACAGCCCGGCCGTGAACAACCCCGTTCGGCAGCGATCAACGCCAGTCGCTGATCAGCGGTCGCCAACCGTTCTTCCCGCCCCAGATGCAGCGGGCGATGCTTGTCGTCGAGTAACGCCAAAAACTTGCGGCTCACACCCGCGAGCTTCAACGCATCCTTGACCGACACCACCCCACCCGACGCCGTGGTCGCCAACCCGGCTTCGGCCTCCAACTCAGCCAACGTCATCGTCACGATCACCTGGGCCGGCAACCCCCGATGACGGCCGAGCTTGCCCTGCCCCACCGCCATCTCCATCAACCGTGTGAACGCATCATGGTTGCGCTGCCCCGGACTGCGGGTGTCGCGCTGGGCAGCGGCCCGCAGTGTGTCTTTGTCGGCTGTATCGGCGTTGCCGGACGGTGAGTCCGGGTCATTC
>NZ_DATCVM010000059.1:0-3217 GCF_036566845.1 Williamsia sp. | reverse complement strand
ACCCCGCCGGGGATGTCGAAGGAATACGGGCAGATCATGCCGATCTTCATCAGCCTCTCCCCTCCTCGATGAGACGACGCCGGTTCGATGACCAGTCGGCCTCCCACAGCGGCTGGAGCATGTGCCAATCGGCCGGGTGCGCACCAATATTGGTCTCGAACACCGCGGCCAGGGCCTGCGTGGTCGCGTCGATACCGCCGGAGGCGTCGATGGGCTCACCGCACGAGATCTGAGAAGTGTCGGGACCGGTGAACCAGTGGTGCACCGGGATCAGTGCGGCACCGGTCTCGATGGCGAGTTTGGCCGGCCCGGCGGGCATCCGGGTCTTCTCTCCGAAGAACGTCACCGGGACACCGTGTTTGGCGAGATCACGCTCACCGAGCAAGCACACCACACCGCCGGCGCGCAGGCGCGCCGCCAGTTGTGGGTACGGCGGCGTCTGGCCACCGCTGAGCGGGAAGATCTCGAAGCCCAGGCTTTCCCGGTAGCGGACGAAACGCTCGAACAACGAATCCGGTTTCAGACGTTCGGCAACGGTCGAGAACTCCCCCACATTCTGAACCAGCCACACACCGGCCGCGTCCCAGTTGCCGCTGTGGGGCAATGCGAAGATCAGGCCCTTGCCCTTGTCGAGGGCGGTCATGAAGCGGTCGCGGTCGGCATCGGGCATGCATACGCGCGAGGCCGCGGTCGCCAGATCCATGGACGGCATCCGGAAGGCCTCTCGCCAGTACCGCAGGTACGAGCGCATCGAGTCCCGCATCAGATCGTCGGGCACGTCGGCGGGTGTGCAGCCGAGCACTCGGGCGAGGTTCTTGCGCAACTGGTCGGGGCCGCCTCCGCGGCTGCCGGCCACCGTGCCCACCCGGTCGAAGATCGCCCGTGCGGCACCTTCGGGAAGGTGCCGGACCAGCGACCAGCCGGAGGCGTAACCGACATCGGCAAGCCGTTCGGTGAGCCCGCTCACTCGGTCGGCCCGCCGGCTTTCGGCGACGGTGTCTGGATCGGGATCAGATCGGTGGCACCGGGCGACTTGTACACCGACCACATCCGCTGGAAGACGGTGATCACGCTGCCCACGGCCAGCAGCCACATCGCGATGTGGATGGCCCACGGCAGTCCGAGACCGGTGAGCCCCGAGCCCACCAACACGATGATCAGCCGGTCCGGACGCTCGATCAGTCCGCCGTCGCCGTTCAGACCACTGGCCTCGGCGCGCGCCTTGGCGTACGAGATCACCTGTGAGGTGACCAGGCAGATCATCGTCGCGACAAACAGCGGTTTGCTGGGTTCCTCCACCAGGCACCACCAGCCGAGGCCGGCGAAGATCGCACCGTCCGCGAGGCGATCGCACGTGGAGTCGAGGACGGCACCGAACTTCGTACCGCCGCCGCGCGCCCGGGCCATCGCACCGTCGAGCATGTCGAACATCACGAAGAACCAGATCACCAACGTGCCGACGAACAGGTAGCCCATCGGGAACAGGGTGACCGCGGCCGCGATGGTCGCGGCGGTGCCGATCATCGTCATCGCATCGGGTGTCAGGCCGGTTTTGATCAGCGCCCGGCCCAGCGGAAGCGTGACCTTCGACACCGACGCGCGCCCCAGCACACTCAACATAAACTCAGCACGCTCTCATCAGAAAGTTCTTCATCGGGTACTCCGGCGTCAATCCTGCAGCTTCAGCCAGGCTTCCGCCAGCAACGCCCTGGTGTCGCGGAGCAGTTGCGGCATCACCTTGGTCTCACCGATCACGGTGATGAAGTTGGCGTCGCCACCCCATCTGGGTACCACGTGCTGATGCAGATGTTCGGCCAACGACCCGCCGGCCGCGGTACCGAGGTTGAGGCCGACGTTGAACGCATCCGGGTTCGAGACGGACTTGATGGCACGGATCATCTTCTGCGTGAACACCATCAGCTCGCGGCTCTCGGCCTCGGTGAGGTCCTCGAGATCGGCGACCTGACGGTACGGGACGATCATCGCGTGCCCTGGGTTGTACGGGTAGAGGTTCAGGACCGCGTACACCGTGTCGCCGCGGGCGACCATGAGACCCGACTCGTCGGACATCCGCGGGATGTCGATGAAGGGATGCACCGACTTCGCCGACGAATCGGCGCCGTCACCGTTGCCGGATCCGGCGCGTGGCGCAGCGGTGATGTAGGACATGCGGTGTGGGCTCCACAGCCGCTGCAGGCGATCGGGTTGCCCCGGCCCCTCGTCGCGGATCACGCCGGCGCCTCGCTCAGATCCAAGTCCTCGATCAACGCTGCGGTCGGCGACTCGTTGCGCCTGGCGAGTGTCCAGTCCGTGATGATGCGGACGGCGTCGGCGACCGGTATGCCGTTGACCTGGGTGCCGTCCCGGAACCGGAAGCTCACCGCGCCGGCCTCGACGTCGCGCTCGCCGGCCAGCAGCATGAACGGGACCTTACCCGTGGTGTGATTGCGGATCTTCTTCTGCATCCGGTCGTCGGACTGATCGACCTCGGCCCGGATGCCATTCGACTTGAGCTGTGCCACAACATCTTCCAGATGCGGAACAAACGCATCGGCCACCGGGATACCGACCACCTGCACCGGCGACAGCCAGGCCGGGAAGGCGCCCGCGTAGTGCTCGGTCAGCACACCGAAGAACCGTTCGATGGACCCGAACAGTGCCCGGTGGATCATCACCGGACGGTGTTTTGAACCGTCGGACCCGGTGTATTCCATCTCGAACCGCTCGGGCAGGTTGAAGTCGAGCTGAATGGTCGACATCTGCCAGTTGCGACCGAGCGCGTCCTTGACCTGTACGGAGATCTTCGGACCGTAGAACGCGGCGCCGCCCGGGTCGGGCACCAGACGCAGTCCGGATGCTTCGCCGACCTCGGCGAGGGTGGCTGTCGCCTCATCCCAGATCTCATCCGAACCAACGAACTTGTCGGGGTTGCGGGTCGAGAGTTCGAGGTAGAAGTCGTCGAGGCCGTAGTCCTTGAGCAGACCGAGCACGAAGTTCAGTGTGGAGGTCAGCTCCCCGCGCATCTGCTCTTTGGTGCAGTAGATGTGTGCGTCGTCCTGCGTCATACCGCGTACGCGGGTCAAGCCGTGGATGACACCCGATTTCTCGTAGCGGTACACCGAACCGAATTCGAACAGTCGCAGTGGCAATTCCCGGTAGGAGCGACCCCGTGCGTTGAATATCAGGTTGTGCATCGGGCAGTTCATCGGCTTCAGGT
>NZ_DATCVM010000058.1:0-16104 GCF_036566845.1 Williamsia sp. | reverse complement strand
CGCCCCGCCGGCTCGGCCTCTCCAACCGGACGGACACCCCACGACCGATCCCGGGTCCCGACCCATGTCGACGGATCGACGGCGATGTCGGTACTGTCGACCGACAAGGTACCGCTCCAGGTTCCGACCTGGGCAAATCGCTGTGCCTGCAATGTGATTCGACTGCCGGTCCGCAAGACATGCGGTTGCTCCTGCAGCGGGTCGAACGAACCCTCCCAGGTCATGTCCATGGCGACGCCCTCGGTGGGTTCGAGAATCAGACGCAACTTCTGCAGCGGCTCGATCACCTCGATCCGGTAGCCGTTGACACGCTGATCGAGCCGGTTCGAATCGATGGCGTCACCGAGATGGACCGCGGTCTGCACATCGCCCCGTCGCACCAACACAAACGCGTCTTTGGTGCCCAGATTCGGGTAATAGCCCGCACCGGTGATCACAAATATGTCGCCGGTGCGGTCATGGGCATTAAAGTAACTGCGGTCGTAGAAGTTTCGATCGCTCGAGTCGACATGTCCGATGGGCAGAGGCACCTGATGGATGGGATATTCGTCAAGTGGTCCGATCATTGTGCATCCCCTTCGCCCGCGCCGATGAGTTGTTCGAGGAGTGCCCGATGATGGAACAGGCCATCCACTTCGTCCGGCATCTCGATCTCACCGAAATGCACCTGCCGAGCCCCCGTGCGCATGAACACGCACCCCCAGATCACCGCGGAATACGCGTAGAACCAGTCGAGGTCGCCCACTGCCACCCCGGTCAGTTCGGTGTACGTGGCGACGACATCGCGTTCGGTCAGTGTGTCCGGCATACCGGGAAGGCCCAGACTCGTGGTGATGTGCTGAAACACGCGATGCGCGAAGATCATCCAGGCAATATCCAGTTCGCGGGGTCCGACGGTGGTCATCTCCCAGTCGAGGACGGCCACCGGACGAAAGTCGCGATATAGCGTGTTACCCAAGCGCGCGTCGCCCCACAACAGCACCGGCTCCGCGGCGTCGGCATCGGCGGGCCAGTGATCTTCGAGCCAGTCGAATGCCCGATCCAGCAACGCCGATCGCCCGATCGCACCGGCGGCGAACTCGTACCAGGATCGGCACCAGTTGACGTTGCGCCGCAAGGCGGTGTCGCCGTCGTTCCCCTCGTCGAGAAATCCGAACGTGGTCACCGCATTCGGCATCAAATGCAGTTCGGCGATGACGGCCACCGTTGCGTCTTGCACTGCTCGTTGGTCGGAAACGGACGCATCGTGGAACCAGTTGTCGCCAAACGTATACGGCATGACGTCGGGGGGAACGATCCCGTCGACGTGGTCCATCAGGAAGAATGGTGTGCCCAGCACGTCTCCGGTGGGTTCCATCCAGCGCACCTGCGGCACGGGTATGTCGGTCATGTCACGCACCAACCGCATCACCTCGAATTGGTGGTCGAGCCGGTACTGCGGGAACACCGGTACGTCGTCGTCGGCCGGTGTCACGCGGGCCACGTACCGGCGAGACGTGGTTTCACCATCAGATTCCCAGGTGGCGGTGAGCACTATTGTCTCCGAGGACATCCCGTTGCTGTCGATGCCACTGTCCACCTCTACGGTGGGTGTGACGCCACCGGGCAGGACAGTCGACAGCCACGAGGCGAGTCTCGCCGGAAGTGTTGCTGCGTCTCTACTCGTACGCTGCAGTCTCATGTCAGCAAGCGGCTGGTCAGCTGCCACCGATACCCCTTCGGAAGCTTGTGCCCCACACCTGAAATGTGACGCAGATTACGATACGGCTGGTGACGTAACTAAATCAGAGACCACTGTCCGAGACAACCATTTTCAACTTTCCGGCTTTGTGCTCACAGCGCCACGACTCGAAGGACGGTAGCCGTGCCACTGCCCGGCGAACCACTCGACAAGCCCGGCCTGTCGCCGTCCTTGCTGCGGCCACACAGCGCACCAGCCGCATCGGTTTGGGCACCGCGGTCATCCCGCTTGGCTCGAGGATCCTCTTCGGCCGCCGAAGACCTCGCCACGGTCGATCTCCTCTCCGGCGGCCGACTCAATCCCGGCGTCTCCGTCGGCACCCCGATGCGGTACGACGATTTCAAGACCAGTCTCTATCCGGAGACCCACGCGATCGAGAACTTCAGCAAAGACCGTGTCCGCCGGCTCATGAACAACATCCGGGGTGTCCCGGTCAGCCCGTTCGAGGGAACCGTTGGTATCGAGGAGTTCTCACGCATCGTGCCGCCCCACTCCCCCGGGTTGATCGACCGACTCTGGTATGGCGGCAGGTTGTCGTCGGCGATCTGGGCCGGGGGCAGGGCCTGAACCATCTGACCAGTTCGGTGGTCACCGCCGAGGGGTCGGACACAGCGAGACCTGACCCGGCGGGATCCGACACACTCGACTTCGCCACGATTCAGGCACAGCACATCGACGCCTACCGGGCGCACCACCCGAATCCCGAAAGAGCGCGTGTGTCACAGGGTCTGGTGGTCATTCCCACCGATTCGGCCGGCCCCGAGCAGATTCGGAACCAACGGGACTACGCCGCGTCCCGATTCGAGCGGACGCTGTCTCCGCAGGGACCGCGCAGGATGCTGTTCGCTCCGGACATCGTCGGGACCTCGGAGGAGATCGCCGACCAACTGTTCGCCCACGCGGGGTTCCAGCGCACCCAGGAGGCAACCTTCGCGTTACCGTTCTCGTTCGACGACCCCGACTACCTACAGATCCTCACCGACAGGGCGACGCACCTCGCCCCCAAGCTCGGTTGGACTCCAGCTTCGGGGTGACGTCCACCGGCGCGCTGCACGCGAACCGATGAGTTCTCCACCGGATGGTGGTCAGAACCCAGGACAGACCAAACCGTCTACGGCGGGTCTGACCGCCGGCGAGGAGACACACCATGTCTGATGACACCGAGGACATCCGGGTCCTCCTCAACAGCTGGGCGCAGGGCGTCCATACCGGCGACCTGGACACGGTCCTCGCCGACCACTCGTCCGACATCGTGATGTTCGATGTTCCCCCGCCTCACAACGGCATCCGGGGTATCGACGAGTACCGTAGGTCGTGGCCGCAGTTCTTCGAGTGGCAGGCCGGCGGTGCGACTTTCGACATCGTCGACATGGATATCTCCGCCGGCTCCGATGTCGCGTTCGCGCACATGTTGCTGCGATGTGGAACCGCGCAAGATTTTGCCGATGATCCGGATCGACGATTGCGGCTCACAGTCGGGTTGCGGAAAGACAACGCCCGGTGGACGGTGACGCACGAACACCACTCGTTCGCCATCGACATCGAGTAACGCCTCACTGCCCGGAGCGTCGCCGGTTCGGGCCTCTTCGTTCGCGTTTCGCATGACCTTCACCCAGTGGTTCTCGCGCGGCCACGTCGGGTTGATTCGCTGCCAGTGTGCCGAACAACGTTCGAATCAGTCCTGACAAGACCATCCGCCGTGGCATGTCGCGCCGCAAATTCCTGACCTGGACCGGTGTGGCGGGTGCGCTCGCCTTCACCCCCGGACTGGTCGAGGTGCCGACGGCGTACCCGGTTCCCGCGAGCCGGGGTGATCATCTCTTCACACTCGGCGTCGCGTCCGGCGACCCCCTTCAGGATGCTGTTGTCCTGTGGACACGTCTGGCCCCCGCACCACTGCAGCGCCGTGGCGGGATGACCGAGGTTCCCGTTCCGGTGGAGTGGGAAGTGGCTCTCGACAACAGTTTTCGGCAAGTGATCCGGCGCGGAGTGGAGCTGGCGATACCCCGGGACGGACACAGCGTCCATGTGGACGTCCGCGGACTCGAACCTGCCACCGACTACTTCTATCGATTCCGTGCCACCGGCCACGTATCCGACACCGGCCGAACCCGAACGGCGCCGGCGCCGGGTTCGCGGACAGATGCGTTCACCTTCGCGTGGGTCTCGTGCCAGTCGTGGGCTGACGGCTTCTTCAACGCCTACGACGACCTGGCCGCGGCCGCACCGGATGTGGTGTTTCATCTCGGAGATTACGTGTACGAGAAGGGCATCGAGATCGGCGGCGGCCGCCGCAACACCAACGCGATGCCACAGTCGTGCCTCTACGAGATGGCCACGCTGGACGACTACCGGGACCGGTATGCGTTGTACAAGCTCGACCCGCAGCTGCAGAACGCCCACCGGGTATCGCCGTTCGTCATCACCATGGACGATCATGAGGTCGAGAACAACTGGGCCGCAGCCATTTCCGAAGAAGGTGCACCGGTTCCGGATTTCCTGGCACGTCGGGCCATGGCGTTCAAGGCATGGTGGGAGAACGCCCCGGTCCGCGCCGGTCTCCGGCCTGGTGGTGCGGACATGCAGATCTATCGCCGGTTCGACTTCGGTGACATCGCCAGATTCAGCGTGCTCGACACACGGCAGTATCGAAGCGATCAGGCCGGCGGCGACACCGACGGGCCGCAGACCGAACTGACGGCTGATCCGACCCGGTCGATCACCGGCGATGTTCAGGAGCGCTGGATACTCGACGGGCTGGGGTCGAGCACGGCGCGATGGAATGTGCTCGCGCATCAGACCACCATCGCCGACCTCGCCCGGACGAAGGATGGCACACGCGCGGTCAGCATGGACGGCTGGAGTGGATATGAGGCGTCGCGATCACGAATCCTGAACGGCGCCCGCGATCGTGGAGTCCGCAACCTCGTCTCTGTCGTCGGCGACATCCACCGGTCGGTGGTGTCGGAACTCAAACCGACGTACTCGCGTCCGGCCGACACCATCGGCGTGGAGTTGGCCGGTACGTCGATCTCGTCGGGCAAAGACGGCGCCGACAGCGACGACAACGACCGGCTGCTGAAGGCCTCATCGCCTCACGTCAAGTTCGGCAACGCGCAGCGCGGCTACGTGCTCAACACGCTCAGCCACAGCGAGTGGAACGCCGAGTTCCGCGTTGCCGATTCGATCGCAGATCCCACCAATCAACTGCATCGCCGGGCCCTGGTCACGATTCCCGACGGCCGACCCGAGATCGATGTAATCTGACACGATTTGCCCAGTGCGGCAACCATTTACATGGAACCGGGCATTCTGCTGACGATCACCGAATGGCACCGGCCGCCGGCTCGACTCCCTGCCGGACGGTCGTGATCACGCACGCGGAGCCGTCTGCGCAGCGACACCGAATCGCCACTTATCCGTCAGTTCATTGCCGTAAACTGCAGTGTGCGACGGCCACCTTCGACAAGGGAGCACTCGATGAAATCAGTCAATCCGTACCTGAACTTCAACGGCAACACCGAAGAGGTTTTCACCTTCTATCAATCCGTGTTCGGCGGTGAGTTGCAGCTGGCACGTTTCAGCGACATGGACACCGGCGACATGAACATGACCGAGGAGCAGCTGCGGGGGGTCGCGCACGTCTCGCTCCCCCTCGGCGACAGTGTGCTCATGGGATCCGATGTCCCCGAGCAAATGGGCACGATCACCGCGGGCAGCAATTTTGTCGTGTCGGTCGAAGCCGACAGCGCAACCGAAGCCGATCAGCTGTTCGACGGGCTGTCTGGCTCAGGCGAGGTGACCATGCCACTCGGCAAGGTCGAGTGGGCCGAGCGCTTCGGCATGTGCACAGACAAGTACGGCATCCAATGGATGGTCGGATACACCGGCGACGTCCAGTTCGGTCAGTAGGTCAGAACTTCCCGACCGGTCAGCTCTTCGACAACTCCGGTGTTTCGATCTCGCCGGCCTCATCCTCTTCGGTATCCATCGGCCCGATGAATTGGCTGTTGTACAGGCGGTAGTAGGCACCACGGGCGGCAATGAGTTCGTCGTGTGAACCCTGTTCGACGATGCGGCCCTTCTCCATCACCAGGATGGTGTCGGCGTCACGAACTGTCGACAAGCGGTGGGCGATCACAAAACTCGTGCGGTCGGACCGCAGCGCGGCCATCGCCTTCTGGATCAGGAGCTCGGTGCGGGTGTCGACGGAGCTGGTGGCCTCGTCGAGGATGAGCAGCGTCGGCTTCGCGAGGAACGCCCGGGCGATCGTGATGAGCTGCTTCTCGCCGGCGCTGACACCGCCGCCTTCTTCGTCGATGACGGTGTCATAGCCCTCGGGCAGTACGCGCGCGAAGTGGTCGACATGGCTGACCCGGGCGGCTTCCATGATCGCCTCGTCGTCGGCGTCGGGGTCACCGTAGGCGATGTTGTCGCGGATGGAGCCGCCGAACAACCACGAATCCTGGAGCACCATCCCGGTCCGCTCGCGCAGATCGTCGCGGGTCATCCGTGAGGTGTCCACACCGTCGAGCTCGATGGTGCCCGAATCGACGTCGTAGAAACGCATGATCAGATTCACCAGTGTGGTCTTGCCGGCTCCGGTCGGACCGACGATCGCAACCATGTGCCCGGGCTTGGCCACCAGTGACAGGCGTTCGATCAAGGGGTGGTCGGGCACGTAGCGGAACGAGACGTCGTCGAAGGTGATGAGTCCCTTGCTCGTATCCGGAGATTCCGGCAACGCCGGATCTGGGCTCTGTTCTTCGGCGTCGAGGATGTCGAAGATGCGCTCGGCCGACGCCACGCCACTCTGCATCATGTTGACCATCGACCCGATCTGGGTCAAGGGCTGCGTGAACTGCCGCGAGTACTGGATGAACGCCTGCACATCGCCCAGACTCAGCGATCCCGACGCCACCCGCAGCCCGCCCACCACGGCGACGGCCACGTAGTTGAGATTTCCGAGAAACATGATGGCGGGCATGATGATGCCGGAGATGAACTGCGCTCTCCAACTGGCGTTGTACAACTTCTCGTTGCGCTCGTCGAACCGCCTCTCGACATCCTCCTGCCGTCCGAACGCCTTGATCAGTTCATGGCCCGAGAAGGCCTCTTCGACCTGACCGTTGAGACGACCGGTGTTGGACCACTGCGCCATGAAGTGTGGTTTCGACCTTCTGGCCACCACCGCGGTGACCAGGATCGCCAGCGGAATCGTGACGATCGCGATGAGCGACAGCAACGGCGAGATCCAGACCATCATCACCAGGATCGCGAACACCGTCAGGACGGAGTTCAGCACCTGGGCGATCGTCTGTTGCAAGCTCTGCGAGACGTTGTCGAGGTCGTTGGTGACCCGGCTCAGCAGATCACCGCGTTGGTTGCCGTCGAAGTACCGCAGCGGGAGACGGTGGATCTTCGCCTCCACCTCCGCACGCAACTCGCGCACGGTGTGCTGGGTGAGAACGTTCAGGATCCGGCTCATCAGCCAGGTCATCACCGCGGACACGACGTAGAGGACGAACACCAGCATCAGGACTCGGGCGACGTCACCGAAGTCGATGCCCGTACCCGGGACGACGTCCATCGACGACACCATGTCGGCGAATGTGTTGTCGCCCTGCTGCCGAAGACTTTCCACCGCCTGATCCTTCGTCTGGCCCGCGGGCAGACGATCGCCGATGACCCCGGCGAAGATCAGATCGGTGGCATGCCCGAGGAGCAACGGTCCGATGGCGGTCAGGATCACCGACGTGACGGCGACGAATCCCATCACACTCGCCGCCAGTCGGCGCACGATCAGCATGCGCAGGAGCCGTTTGACGGACGGGCCGAACGATCTGGCCTTCTCGATCGGGACGGCAGCCATCATCGGTCCGCCACCGCCACCGCCACCTGGCCGGCTCATGCCGGACTCTCCACCGACAGCTGCGACTGCGCGATCTCCGCGTAGGTCGGGCATGTCTCCAGCAGCTGGTCGTGGGTACCGATTCCGACAACCGCACCGCAGTCGAGTACGACGATCTGGTCGGCGTCGGCGATCGTGCTGATCCGCTGCGCCACGATGAGAACGCAGGCCTCGCGGGTTGCCGGACGCAGCGCCGCCCGGAGGCGGGCGTCGGTACTGAGATCGAGCGCCGAGAACGAGTCGTCGAACAGGTAGATCTTGGGTTTGCGGATCAGCGCGCGGGCGATCGCCAGTCGCTGCCGCTGACCACCCGACACCGTGGTTCCGCCCTGGGCGACTTTGGTGTCGAGTTGTTCGGGCATCTCACGGACGAAGTCTGCGGCCTGGGCGACGGTCAACGCTTCCCACATCTCTTCTTCGGTGGCGTCGGGCTTGCCGTACTGCAGGTTGGTCGCGATGGTTCCGGAGAACAAATAGGGCCGCTGCGGGACCAGCCCGATCTCGGCGCGCAGGACGGCCGGGTCGAGGTCCCGGATGTCGGTCCCGCCTACGGTGACCGCGCCGTCGGTGACGTCGATCAGGCGCGGCATGAGCGAGAGCAGCGTCGTCTTGCCCGAGCCGGTCGATCCCACGATCGCGGTGGTTGTCCCCGGCCGCGCGGTGAAGGTGATGTCTCGCAGGACCGGTTCGTCGGCGCCCGGGTATTGGAAACGCGCCGAGCGCAATTCGACCAGGCCGGCGTCCTCGCGCATGGGCTTGGGCTTCGTCGGCGGAACCACGGACGATTCGGTCTCGAGCACGTCGTAGATGCGCTCGGCACACACCGCGGCCCGCGGTGCCATCATGGCCAGGAATGACGCCATCATGACGGCCATCAGAATCTGCATGACGTAGGAGATCATCGCGGTCAGGGCGCCGACCTGAATGCTGCCGTCCTCGATCAGGTGGCCACCGAACCAGATGATGAAGACGGTGGTCACGTTGCTGATCAGCAGGACCGCCGGGAACATCAGCGCCATGAGTCGGCCGACGTAGAGGGAGGCGTCGGTGAGGTCGCGATTGGCCCGCGAGAATCGTGCGCGCTCGTGCGGTTCCCGGACAAAGGCGCGGACCACACGGATACCGGTGATCTGCTCACGCAGGATCCGGTTCACCGCATCGATCCGGGTCTGCATCGCCCGGTATCCCGGCACCATCCGGAAGATGATGTACGCCATGCTCATACCGAGCAACGGCACAGCGACCACCAAGACCCAGGCCAGCGTTCCGCCCACCGCGACGCCCAGCACGATCCCGCCGACGCACATGATCGGAGCGGTGACCAGGATCGAACAGGCCATCACGCCGACCATCTGGACCTGCTGCACGTCGTTCGTCGTCCGCGTGATCAGTGACGGCGCTCCAAATGTTCCGACCTCCCGCGCCGAGAAACTCTCCACTCGATGCAGGAGGTCGTGTCTGATGTCGCGGCCGGCGCCGAGCGATGCCCTGGCACCGAAGTACGCCGCCGAGATCGATGCCAGCACCTGCACCAGCGACACCGCAAGCATCCATCCACCGATCTGGAGGATGTAGGTCGTATCGCCCTTGGCCACTCCGTTGTCGATGATGTCTGCGTTCAGTGTCGGGAGGTACAGCATCGCGGCGGTCGCCACCAATTGCATCAGCACGACACAGATCAGCGCGGAGCGATAGGCACCCATATAGGTGCGAAGGAGGCGGGTCAGCATTGGACAGTCACGTGATTGACGTTAGCAAGCCTGCAGAGGCACTTTCACCTGGATATTTCACCGCGTCCGTTCTGCCCGATTGCGATTCGCTGCCCGATTGCCACTCGCTGCCCAGAGCAGTCACTGTGCCCAGGGCGGGACGATCACCTCACCGTCGGCTGTCGTGGCCCGCAGGCCCGGGGTTGTGGTCACCCACGCCGCCGCGTCCTCGGTACCACCATCGATCCGAACCTCGGCGCCGGCGCCGATCAAGACCGCATCTCCGGTGTGCGCCGTTGCGCGCACACCGCCCAACGTCACTGCCAGATCCCCGTGCAGGATCAGCAGGACCTCTTCGTGATCAGGGCGATGTGCCACTCCGACCTGCCGGGCGGGGACCTCCAGACGCCATGCGCAGAGCTGCTCGCTGCCCCGGCCCGGATTCACGTACGCCCGGAAGGTGCTGCCGTGCACGGAAAAGATGGTCGCGTCCTCGGGAATGATGATCGGCATGTGGGCCTCCGGTGTGAATTATATGGACAAGTCTCTTGACCATATAGACAAGACTCTTGCCTGTCGATGGCATACTCCTCCACATGGATGACACCGACTGGCATTCCGCTTCGGCACTACTGCGACTGTCGGCACAATTGGTCGACGGGATACAGGACGGCATGGTCCGCCGCGGTTTCACCGACGTGCGACCGGTCCACGGGTTCCTCTTTGCCACAGTGTCGGCGGGTCCCACCACCGCGACCGAGATCGCCTCCCAGCTTCAGGTTACCAAACAGGCTGCGGCGCAGCTTATTTCATATCTCATCGAGCGGGGCTACCTGACCAAGGAGGCCAGTGCTCTCGACCGGCGCATCCAGCTGATCGATCTCACACCGCGCGGGCACGGCTGCACACGGGCAGCCCAGCAGTCGGCCGAAGAGTGTGTCGGTGCGTGGCGTGAACAGCTGTCCCGCAAGAACTTCGACGCGCTGGTGGCCTCGCTCGACGTCCTGGCCGGTCCGGGACGCCTACGCCCGAGTTGGTGACCTCAGCTGATGGTCCGGGCCCGAGCCGGTTCGACCCCCAGGAAATCGGTGAGGATGTCCACAACCTTGGCGGGCGCCTCGGCATGCGGGTAGTGGCCGACACCCGCCAAGACCTCGAGCCGGCTGCTCGGGATGGCTTCATGCGCGGCGTACCCGTGTGCAACAGGGATGATCTTGTCGGCTTCACCCCAGATCAGCAGCGTCGGCATCTCAGAGTTCAGGTACAGGCGGTTCATCGCGCTGACAGCCTGACCGCGATGGTCGACCACCGAACGGAGGGTCCGCAAAAACGCCTGCCGCGCTTCACGGTCGTTGAGCGACGAGTACGACCGCCACGTCTCGTCTGCCCGCGGCGCCTGGATTCCGGCGGAGTTCAGCCACGACCGGACCTTGTTTCCGGCGGCCAGCACCGGTTTCGGCGCGATGATCGGCAACACCAGCTCAGCTCCCGGTGCCGCCAGCAGACGCAGCATCCAGTTGACGTCGGGGCCGAGCCCACCGCTGCCGATCAGGACCAACCGTTCGCAGTATTCGGGGTGCTGGTAGGTGAACTGCATGGCAACACCGCCGCCGAGCGACTGACCGATGACCGTGACCTTGCCGATGTCGAGTTCACGCAGCAGATCCCGCAGCGTCGCCGCGAACGAACCGAGCGAGTAGTCGCCGCGCGGCTTGCCGGATTCTCCGTGACCGGGCAGATCGGGCGCGATCACACGGTGGGTACGCGCCAGACTGGGTACCACCGCTCGCCATGTTGCCGAGCTACCGGCCATCCCGTGAATCAGGAGCAGGACGTCGCCGGCGCCCTCGTCCACATAGGCAATGCGCTCGCCGTGCAGGTCTACATGCTGGAGTTCGTTCATGCCGCCCCTCCCGTGTTGGTTGTGCCTGCGTGCCGCCCACCGCACGGGCACCCGTCACCGCACGACGCGGAACCAGGTGTTGGTCGACAGCGGTGTATGCGTGAGCCGGGTTCTCTCGAGCTTCACCGGAGGTGACCCCGGATCGTCGAACAGCCGCACCCCGTCGCCCAACAGTATGGGCGCGATACAGACCATCAGCTCGTCGACTTTCCCCGCCGCCAGCAGTTGGCGTGCGATGTCCGCCCCCAACACATTGACATACTTTCCGCCCGCCGATGCCTTCGCCCGCTCGTGTGCCCGATCCAGATCGTCCACAAACGTGACGTCGGGCACCTCGGCGTCCGGTGGATCATGGCTGACAACGAACTGTGGTCCACTCCACCCGCCGCCGAAGGCCTCACCCTCGCCTTCCCTCCCCTTGTTCGGGTCGTCGCCGGTGAACGTACGTTTTCCGACGAGGAGCGCACCGATCTGCGCGGCAATCTCCTCCACTGTGGGATTGGGGCCGATGAACCGGGTCGCCCACGACATGTCCCCGCCGGGACCGGCGATGAATCCGTCGAGTGACATGGTCGCGGAATAGAGAGTTTTACTGACTGTCATGTCGGGACAGACCCGGCGAACCGTCACAATTCATCGCTCTGCGCGCGATCCCTGGCACCTTCGGAAAACACGAAGACGAGCCACGTTTTCGTGGCTCGTCTTCGGTTGACCGGCCGGCGGCGAATCAACGCGACCGATCAGGCGTCGACCAGATCCTTTGTCGGTGTGCCGCCTTCGCGCATCGGATCGGCGTCGGCATCGATATCGATGGTCCGGCGCAGCGGACGGTTCGGCAGGAACGCCACTGCGATCAGCGCGATCACGGCGGCGGCCGCGGCGATCAGGAAGATCGCACTGGTGGCATCGCCATAGGCGGCCCGTACGATCGTCTGTACCTGCTCCGGCAGCGCGCCGATATCGAGGCTGCCTCCCGACGATCCGCCCTTGATGCCCAATGAGGACAGGCCGGAGGCCGACAGATCGGCAACCCTGGTGGCCAGGACCGAACCGAGGACCGAGACACCGACCGCGCCTCCGAATGTCCGGAAGAACGCGACGTTGCTCGAGGCCGCGCCGATGTTGTGAACGCTGACGGTGTTCTGAACCACCAGGACCAGGTTCTGCATCAGCATTCCGGTACCCAGCCCGACAATCAGGGTGAACACCCCGAGGAGCCACAGATTGGTCGCGTGATCGATGGTGCCCAGCAGCGCGAAACCGATGATCAGGAACACCGACCCGACGAGCATGTACGGCTTCCACTTGCCGAAGCGGCTGATCAACTGACCCGAGCCCACCGACCCGATCAGCATGCCCACCACCAGCGGGATCGACAGGAGTCCCGCGACGGTCGGCGAGAATCCGCGGGCGGTCTGGAAGTACTGACCCAGGAAGGTCGTCGATCCGAACATGCCCATGCCCACTGCGATCGACCCGATGATGGCCAGACCGGTGGTTCGCTCGGCAACGATCTTGAGCGGGATGATCGGCGACTTCACCTTGGATTCGACCATGACCGTGGCCAGCAGGAGCAACACCCCACCGGCGACGTACATCGCGGATTCCTTGGAGAGCCAGCCGTAGTAACCGGCCTTGCCGGCGAACGAGACCCAGATCAACAGGACGGAGATACCCGCGGTGAGCAGAGTCGCGCCGAGCCAATCGATCGAGACGTCTTCCTTGCGGTCGGTCTGGATGTGCAAGGTCTTCTGCAGGAGGAACAAGGCAATGACGGCCAACGGCACACAGACGAAGAAGCACCAGCGCCATCCGAGGGGGCTGTCCACGATGACGCCACCGAGGATCGGGCCGCCGGACATCGATACGGCCATCGTGGCACCCATGTACCCCGAGTATCGACCGCGTTCACGTGGCGAGACGATGCTGCCGATGATGGCGACGACCAGCGCGGTCAGACCACCCATGCCGACGCCCTGGATCACGCGCGCCGCCAACAGAATCGGCACGTTGTGTGCGAATCCGGCCAGGATCGAACCGATGACGAAGATCACCAGCGAAGACTGGACGAGGACCTTCTTGTTGAAGATGTCGGCGAGCTTGCCCCAGATCGGGGTGGACGCGGCATTGGCCAGCAGCGCGGTCGTGATCACCCATGAATAGGCGGTCTGGGAGCCCTTGAGGTCACCGATGATGGTGGGCAGTGCCGTCGCGACGATGGTCGTACTGAGCAACGCGGTGAACAGACCCGCGAGCAGCCCGACCATCGTCTTGAGGATCTGCTGGTGTGTCATCGCCAGTGGATCGTTCTTTTCCACCACCGTCGTCGAGCTAGACATAGTTTTCCTGGCTTTCCTTGCGATTCGACGTGGGCACCGGCCGTACGGCCCGGTGCACATGTTCGGTCAACGATTTCTTGAGTTTCTGGACCGCGACCCTGGCGGATTCGGCCTCGGCCTCCGACCAGTCGGCGAGTACGTTCTGGAGTTCCCGAGCACGCGTCTCGCTGCTGCGGTACAACAGTTCTCGCCCGGCCGGGGTCAATGACATCTGAGTCGCCCGGCGGTCGTCGGGGTCGGTCAGCCGGTCGACGTAGCCACTATCAACGAGCTCGGTGATGTGCCGACTGAGTACGGACTGACTCAGACACAGGTCGGTGGCGAGTTCGGACTGGCGGCATGGCTCGCGGGCAGCGAGCGCCGCCAGCACACCGAGTCCGCCTCGATGGTTTCCGTTGTCACCTTCGATCTCGAGCGCGCCTCGCATCATCCGGCCGACCAAGTGCAGATCAACGATCAGCTCGCGGGCAGCCTCTCTGGACATCGCCATGGTGCCTCCCCCGTAGAGTTAATTAATTGCACTCCGCAACTATATATTAGTTGCATGCTGTAATCAACTAAGTCCTCCACGGACCTATTCCGTGATCCGGCAACAAGATCTCGTACGCATGGCGGATCGCACCTGATGCTGGTTGGTGAAACAGTCGTTTCAGTCAAGGTGGTGTTCAGCGAGCATGAATCACGAGATCGACACCGAATCCAGGGACACCAGCATCGAAGCGCTCGTTGCGCAACTGTTGGCCGACTTCGCGCATAGTCACAAGTGCCGAGGCGGCATGGATCGCCGAAATGAACGGAGAGCGTGTCGGTTGCGTCTTCTGCACCAACGGCGACGAAGACAGCGCAGCAAAGCTCCGGGTACTCGTCGTCGACCCTCGCGCGCGAGTTCACGCCCTGGTCACGGGAACTCTGACCAACGCGCCGCCCGATCGAGAGGGTCGAATCGTATGGCAACACCAGATTCCGGCGGATCACCGTCAGCCCGTCACATCGAATTGCTTGGCGCTGCATACCGATACGTCATCGACCACGGGTTGACCGACCTCACACGGCCCAGAGCACTCGATCCAGAGAACCAGCGTGCTCGCGGTCCTACTCGGCGCGTTGATGGACGTGCTGGCGACCGGCCAGACAGACCGCTGTCACAGCCGCAGTCGACGCGACGCTCAGCGCACTGGAAAACGCGTGGACCCCGCCGTCGGACGAGACCACGTCGCCGTTGGGATCACAAGTGGGACAACTCGACTAGGTTCGCGGCGTCTCGCGCGGATAACCCCGGCGCACGGTGCGATCGAGGATCCCCAAGGTGGCGGCCAGCGAACTGGTGTGGATCACCGGAAAGATGTTCTTCTCACGCCACTCCGGATGGATGTCGGACCAGTCATAGAACGACGTCACCTTCGTCGCACCGTCGGCGGTCGGTTCGAGCCGGTACCCGTAGACATGACCGATCTGCGGCCGGAGACGACCGAGGATCGTCCATGACACCTCGACGTCGGGAACGAAGGTCGCGATGGTGACGGTCACGTCGTACTCCCCCAGCGGGAAATCGCCCAGTGCCTCCCGGTCCATGTGCACCACAAAGGTGTCGCCGACGGCTGCCACCCGATCGCCGGTGGCGTCCATCAGCATCCCTGACGCATCGATTGCGACGTGGCCCTGTGGGTCGGTGAGAACAGCAAAGATGTCCATCGCGCTCGCGCGGATCACCCGTTCGGATTCGATTCGGTCAAATCCGGTATTCTGGTCATTCGTCTGTTCAGCGGTCATACAACAGGCTAGCCACGCTGGCCCGCGAACTTCACCCGATCGTGTTCAGGTCCTCCACGAGATCGAACACCGGATCGTCCGGACCGATGTCGAAGGTGCAGTACTGAGGCCTCGGATCCGGCACGAATGCCCAGAACAGCGCGCCGTCCGTTCCGGCGAGCTTCTGCCCGGACACCTTGGTGTCGAAGTCGTCCGCCCGGCTCTGCAGCGATCCGCACGAGCCGGCATTCTGACCGATCTCAGTCACCACCAATGGCTTTCCGAGCAGCTGAGCCTGAACGATGTGGGTGGACAAGCCGTTCCAGATGTCGCCGGGAAGCGGAACGCCATCAGCGCCGTAGTCGTGATACTCGAGAACGTCGACGTTCACCGACGCGTTGACCAGTCGATAGTCATCTCCTGCCGATCCACACTGTCCGCCACCGATCAGTCCCGCCCAGATCGGCGTTGCCGGGTCGGCGGCCCGGATCAGCGCGCCCGCGTCGTCGAAGAAGTTGCGCAGGACCTCCCCCGCGTCTGACGGGCACGTCCTGGTCTGCCAGTTGCATGCGGTGTCCGTACACAGACTCGTCTCGGGTTCACCCACCAACTCCCAGCCGGCCAGCGCCGGCGACGATTCCCACCGATTGACCGCGGTCGACACCCACTGGTCGAAGCGGAGTGGAGCACCGGCCGGGACGACCGCGTTCCAATCGTCGTCGTACCAGTCGTGGTCCTTGAAGAGTTCGTCT
>NZ_DATCVM010000057.1:0-13409 GCF_036566845.1 Williamsia sp. | reverse complement strand
GCGTAGGACGCTGCCGTCATTCGAGGGATTGATCTGTGACGCCACTTCGGAAACCGGTGGGACAATTGAGGGGCAAACCTACAGCGCTGTCTCAGCCACATCTCAGGCCGAAGTAGCAAGGTATGTAGCAGTGCCGGGTTTGGTCGGCATCGGAGCGCAGCGGTGCGCCTGGCAGAAAGCAAGCGGAGGACATGGGCGGCAACAACGAGAACGAACGCGGATCCAACACCCCTGAGGGTGAAGGATTCTCGAATCAACCGAACTTCGGTGGTCCGGCGGGACGGGCGCCCGGCGTCGATAATCCCTACGGCCCCACCACGTCGTTCGATCCCCGATCGGCGCAGCAGCCCACCTCCGGTGAGCCGACCGCCAACCTGGGCCAGGCCGCGTACGGACGCCCAGCCGGCCAGGGTGGCAATCCGTATGGCGCGCAGCCGGATCCGTACGCGCAGCCCGCGTCCCATGGGCAGCAGGCGCCGTACGCCGGCTACGGAACGACCCCGGCGGGTAGCAATCCGACAGGCCAATTCGCCGCTCCCGGAGCGCCTTACGCGACCGGGCCGCAGTCATACCCCGCGGCCACCGGAGCGGCGCCCGCAACGAAATCCGGCGGACGGTCGGGTGGATTCAAGGCCGGCCTCGCCGCGGCCGCAGTAGTGGTGGCGCTGGTGGCCGGCGGCGTGGGTGGTGTTGTGGGCGCGAATATCTCGGACAATGCGTCCGGCTCATCCAGCAGCAGTGACGTTCTCGGCGGCGACCGCGATACCTCGCAACCGGTGTCGGCTCCCGAAGGCTCTACCCAGGAAGTGGCACAAAAGGTGCTCCCGTCGGTGGTGTCCATCAAGGTCATCGGAAGCCAGGCTTCGGGCTCGGGTTCCGGTGTGGTGCTCACCGAAGACGGCACGATCATGACCAACAACCACGTGGTCGCCGGTGCCGGCTCCAACCCCCAGGTGATCGTGGTCTTCAGCGACGGCAGCACCGCCGACGCGACGATCGTCGGTGCCGACCCGATCTCCGACATCGCGGTCATCAAGGTTGACAAGTCCGGACTCACCCCGATTCAGGTCGGTACGTCGGACAATCTGGCCGTCGGCCAGGAAGTGATCGCGATCGGTGCGCCGCTGGGCCTGGACGGCACGGTGACCACCGGAATCATCAGCGCGCTCAACCGTCCGGTGTCGACACAGGGCGAAGAGAGTGGGCAGGCATCGGTGATGGATGCGATCCAGACCGACGCAGCCATCAACCCGGGTAACTCGGGTGGTGCACTGGTGAACGCCAATGGTGCCCTGATCGGCGTCAACTCGGCCATCGCGAGTCTCTCGGAAGGTGAGACGGGCGGCAGCATCGGGCTCGGGTTCGCGATTCCGGTGAACCAGGCGATGCGTATCGCGGACGAGCTCGAACAAACCGGCAAGGCCACGCAGGCAGGTCTTGGTGTGTCCGTCCGTTCGGGTGCACCGGCCGCAGACCAGCCAGGTGCCCTGATCAGCGAAGTCCAGCCCGGTGGCGCCGCGGCCGATGCCGGCATCCCGAACGGGGCACTGGTCACCGCGGTCAACGATCGGGTGATCGCCTCGGGTGATGCGCTCATCGCGGCGATTCGCTCGCACGCACCAGGCGACAAGGTCAAGGTCACCTACGAGGTGAACGGACAAAGCAAAACTGTTGAGGTCACCCTCGACACCCTGGATACCGGAGGCCGATAGCAACGTGAGAATCCCAGACCCGACGATCAGCGATCAGAAATCTACTGACACTGCAGACGTAGGACGACTGCAAGCAGTGTCGGTCATTCCGACCGATAGAGTTCCTTTCGGAGGTAGTGACATCTCCGAGCTGGGAATCGGTGAGGCCGATGTGGTTGCGGCAGATGCCGCAGCCGCACGACTCGCCGCCCAGGCTGGGGAGATCGAGGCGGAAGGAATTCAGATGAGGTCGTTGAACTTGGCCGACGAGGATCTGGGACGGGCGCTGGTGGTCATCGTCGACGACCGGGTCGCGCACGGCGATGATCACACTCTGATCGGGCCCCTGGTGAGTGAGTTGCTCGAGGAGGCAGGTTTTCACGTCGATGCGGTGGTGGCTGTCGAGTCCGACGAGGTCGAGATCCGAAACGCACTCAACACTGCCGTGATCGGCGGCGTCGACTTGGTCATCTCCGTCGGCGGCGTCGGTGTCGGTGGACGCGATGTGGCACCCGAGGCGACCGAAGATCTCCTCGACCGGAAACTGCCGGGCATCGAAGAGGCATTGCGGAGCTCGGGGTTGGCGGCCGGAGCGATGGATGCGGGTCTGTCACGGGGCCTGGCCGGGATCTCGGGTCAGACGATTGTTGTGAACCTCGCGAATTCGCGGGCCGCGGTGCGTGACGGGATGGCCACCATCACCCCCATGGCGAAGCACCTCATCGCGTCGATCTCCGAGTTCTGAATCGGGTGGACGTGGAGGAGAAGTCGGCAAACGTGGAGGAGAAGTCGGCAAGCGGCAAACGCAAGTTGTCGCGCGCGGAGCTCGACAAGATCTTTGGCGATGACATGCCGGAAACGACCAGTGATGAGCGATCGTTACGCGCGTGTGATGAAGGTCACAGGGGTGTCGATATGCAGTCGGACGAGTGGTTTCTTGCCAATCGTCCGCCACATCACGAGTGAATAGCTTTTTCATCACAGCCAGGTCCAGCGAGTTCACCGCCCGTTAACTGAATTTCATTCAGCATCACCAAGGTCCGCTGCAGTGCAGCGGATTTTGGCTTTTAGGACACACTTACTGCTAACTCTTGCTTGCGTCCCGCCAGCGCACTAACGTTCCGCTCGATACATCCAGTACCAGTGCGGGGGCTGGAAGTGTCCCGCGAGCCGCCCCCGAGGGTGCTCGTGGAAGGACTGAGACGCTCGGGCGGTATTTACCTCAGGGACACATCGGGCTTGCAGCCCGTTAACTCGCCCGGTGGAAGATTCCGACCAGCCATCAGGTCACTTCAGGCTCACGATTTGGTTGAGTTTGGATTACACAGCAATCCTGTGAGAGGGAACGAATGAGCAAGTTCAGCATGTTCGGTCTACGCCGCGTTGTCGGCGCTGGAGCCATTACCGCGGTTGCCGCCATCGGCCTGGCCAGCATGGGAGCCGGAAACGCTGCCGCAGGTCCGCTCGCTTCGGGCAGCAAGGTCACCGAGGGCATCGATGGCACCGTCGTCAAGATCGAGCGCACCGGTGAGAGCGCGTACCCGGTTCCGTCCCTGGCCAACAACGGTGCAGGCCGCGCCGCCGAGGTCAACGGCAAGGTCAAGGTCTACTCGGGCGGCTCAGCCGGCACGTTGACCACCGGCTACATCGTCGGCTGCCAGATCGACATCACCGGCTTCTCGGGTGGCCTGGGCGGCAGCCTGGACCTCCTCTCGGGCACCGCCGGTCTTGCCGGATCGATCTCGGTCCCGCTGAGCCCCGGCCAGGCTGTGTTCGTGTCGCTTGGCAGCAAGGACTTCGACGGTAACGACGCGTCGATCCAGTACCAGAACCAGGGCATCGACGTGCAGCAGTGCGGCGGCTACGCCCAGGCTCGCGCCTTCTCGACCGTGGTCACCACCGGCGACTTCGTTGTGAAGTCGACCCTCTATGGCCAGCCGTTCAGCCTGAACTGATCGTCGGCAGATATCCCGCCCAAGTCTTGAAACACTTTTATCTGCCGCAAGCAGATTGATATTTCCGTAAGGGGAATCATGAAGAACACAATCTCGCGCCGCCTCGCGGCGGCCGCCGGAATCGCCGGCGTGTCCGCTGTGGCGCTCGCCGCCATGGGAACCGGTGCTGCTGCTGCCGGCCCGCTGCCCGGTGGCAAGACCGTTCAGACGCTCGACGACGGCACCCAGGTGACCGTGAGCCTGTTCGGTGAGAGCTCGACCATCTCGCCCGCGATGTCGGCCATCCCGACCAGCCGCAACGTGTGGCTCAACGGCAAGATCGCCGTCAACGTCACCGGTGGTGCCGAAGGCGGCAGCATCGAAGCCGGCTACATCGTTGGTTGCCAGCTCAACTTCGGTGCGAGCGCCGGAGCAGCCGGTGGCGTCGAGGTCGCTCCTCCGGCAACTCCGGGTGGCGAATTCGATACCACGCCTGGCGCAGGTGTTGAGGGCGGCTTCGAGCTGTCTCCGGGTGAAGCAACGTACGTCGCCTTCTTCACCGATGAAGATGGCAACAACAGCGGCATCGACTTCGAGGGTGCAACCGGTGGTATCGCCTACAGCCAGGAAACCTTCGCAGTCCACGGCTGCGCCGGCTTCGCCGAGGCCAAGGCCTACGTGAAGGTGACCGTCGAGACCGAATCGACCACCGGCATCGTGACCCTGTACGGTTCGCCGTTCAGCATCGGCTGATAGCACGCCTTCGCAATAACTGAACTACAACAAAAGCCGGGACGCCGTGAGGTGTCCCGGCTTTTGTCGTTCCCGTCAAAACAGATCCGGCGCAGTGATGTGAATTGCAGCCCCGCGTCCTTCGGGTTCCGTTGGCCGGGTTCCGTTGGCGAATACTGAACGTGGACGGACGGTTTGAAGGTCGGGGGTTCGCACGTGAATGTGAACGCAGACATGGTTCGCCGCACCGGCGACGCTGATATGGCGTCTTGACTTTTGCTTGATTCGCCGATCAGTAGAGGTGCGTAAAAAACACCGCCCGCACAAGTGAAGCTGTGCGGGCGGTGTTCTGTTTGTCTGGGCGTTGTTCGGACTACTGGCTATGACGTCCGGGACCGTCTTCGGGGCGGTCCGGGGGCGGTCGGTAGCCGGGGGGAGGTCCGGTCAGCGGGTCGGGGCGGTAACCGGGGCCCTGGGACCCGTAGTCGGGTGGACCGTACTGGGGAGGCCCTCCTGGGCGCTGTGGGGGCTGGTTCGGGTTGTACCCGGGCGGCGGACCCGCGGGCTGTCCGTAGCCCGGCAGGGGGCCGCTCAGCGGATCATTGTGTGGCGGTGGGCCTGTGGGTGGCTGATAACCGGGCGGGGGACCCTGCTGGTACGACGGCGGGGGCCCGGACTGTTGCTCGGGCTGCGCGGAGAACTTCTGGGTTCCTGCGGCGGAGGCGCCGGGATGGCCGGGTGCACCGGGCCCGCCGGCCGCCGGCTGGGGTCCTGATGGGGGACCGGGCGGCGGACCTTCGTTGGCCCGTTCGATGAAGGCCTCGTCCTTGTCGGAATGATCGTTCTTCGCCGCCGCGATTTTCGCTTTCTCCTCCACCGGGTCTTTGCCTTGCAGGATGTCGCGGATCTCGGTGAGCAACTCGGATTCGGACAAAGCGACCGCGTCGTCTCCGTCCCTCGCTGCAAATGCCTTGAGTTTTTCGTACGGCATCACGATCACGAAATAGACAATTGCTGCGATGATTACGAAATTGATTATTGCGGTTATCAATCCGCCGATATCCACAAATGTTTCGGGGTTGCCTTCCCGAATGGTGAATCCGAGACCCTCCGCCGCATCGGTTCCGCCCAGAGAATTGATGAGAGGTTGGATGATGTTGGAGCTGAACGCGGTCACGATTGCGGTGAATGCCGCACCAACGACAACGGCAACGGCCAGGTCGACGACGTTTCCTCGCATGAGGAAGTCTTTAAAACCCTTTAACATGTTGTGGTCCTTCCCATCTGGGAAAACGCATGTATGCTTGGGAACATTTTCCGATCTTAACCATCTATCGACCTCGATGGTGGATGGAACATGCGTTTTCAGTGAAAGACCACGGTGATCGGCGCGGCGAGCGTCGCGCCGGCCACACGGTGCGCGTCGCGCTCGGGCAGGGCCAGGATCACCGGGCGCGCGTCCCGTCCAGGTGAGGTGCTGCCGGGAGCGTAGACCAGCGCCACCACCGCGTTCTTCGCCAAAACCGTTGATGTCGAAGACGCTTCACCGCTGTCCGGCTCGTCGACACTGAGGACGTCCACCACGTCGCCTTCACGCAGCAGATCCACCACGGATGAATCGGACAACGTGACCGGGACCAGGCGCGCGTCGTCGCGGCCCAGCAATGCGGCGGGTAGCCGGCTCGACAGGACGCGGGTGTCGGTGAACATCTCACCCGGATGGACGGGTCCGGTGACTGTCTGGTCTACCAGGAGCGAGGGGTCGGTGATCGCGCCGGGTGGGATCGCTGCCGCGTCCACCTCGCGAAGTTCGAGGTCGTCGAAGGTCAGGCGGACGCCGGGTGCCACGTCGCGGGCGGCGACCACAACCGGCTGCAGTTCGTCATCGCGGTGGGAGGTGAGGGCTGCGACCACCGCGACGACCAGGAGGGCGACCGCACAGGTACGCCTGATCAGGAGGGATCGGGTCCAGCCGGGGCGCAGGGCGTGGCTCAGGCGGTCGAGAGCGGTGGGAGTCAGTGGGTTGCGGTCGGGCATGGCCGAACGCTAGGTCACCGGGGCGACGGGATCCGACAACCAAAGCGCCTGCCCGATCGAACTGTGGGCAGGCGCTGAAATTGTGGACAACCGTCCGTCAGGAGGCTGTTGCGGCCGGCGTGCTCGATGTGGAGGAGCTGCTCGACGAGCTGCTGCTCGAATCGCTCGACGATGACGACGAGGTCGATTCCTTCTTGCTCGAGGAGTCGCTGCCCGAGCTCGCTTCGCTGCTGGTCGACGTCGACCGGCTGTCGTTGCGGTAGAAACCGCTGCCCTTGAAGACGATCCCGACACTGTTGAACAGTTTGCGCAGCTTACCGGCACATTGTGGGCACTCGGTCAGCGAGTTGTCGCTGAACGACTGCACGATGTCGAAGCGGTTGTCGCACTGTGTGCAGGCGTACGAATAGGTGGGCACCGAGGACCTCCGGAAGTGTTTAGCCGAGAACGTTGTGGATTCTACAGCGCAGTTGGCACTCTAGGCTAACGAGTGCCAAGGTCAAGTTGTTCCCAGGCGGCGAAACCCGCCAGACGGGGTCAGGCTCCACCCCATCGCCACGTCCAGGTCATCACCGGGGACCTCGTCGAGGATCTCATGGTCGTAGACCACGGCCACCAGGCGGTTTGTGTCCACCGCATGGATCGATCGGTCGTAGTAGCCCGCACCCCGCCCTAGCCGGGTGCCCCTGCGATCGACTGCGAGAGCAGGGACCAAGATCAGGCTGGCGGTGTTGATCACCGCGCTCGGCTGGAGCGCTCCGGTGGGTTCGAGTAGGCCGAATCGGCCGGTCGTCAGCGACTCGGGACCGTTGTAGCTCGACCAGTTCAATGGCGACGGATCGCCGGGTCCGACAACCGGGAGCAGCACCCGGTGCTTATGATCACGCAGGGCGTCGAGCATCGCGACCGAACCGGGTTCGGAACCGATCGGGACATAGGCGGCGATCGTGGCTTCGAGCCCGATGGCCGGCTGGTCGTCGATTCCCACGCGAGCGATCCATGTCACAAGCCTGGCGTCCGCGGCGGCTTTTACCTGCGGTGACATATTTATGCGAACGCTCTGTAAGTGCTTTCGCAAAGCAATCTTCATATTTTTGATGGTGCAAGCCTCTCGTGCGGAGCGGTCTGCCGTTAGGTTTATCTGTGTATGCCGGAATAGAGCAAACGTAGGGTGGAAAATGATTGATGCGCAGATGAGTCCGACGGACGAGATCGAATACGAATCGGTACCGGGAACACCCCCTATTCCGAGGACTGCAATAGTCCCAGCCGCCGGTTTGGGGACACGTTTTCTGCCCGCGACCAAAACGGTCCCGAAAGAGCTTCTCCCGGTTGTCGATACACCGGGTATCGAGCTGGTGGCCGAAGAAGCCAAGGCGGCCGGAGCCGAACGCCTGCTGATCATCACCTCGCCCGGCAAAGACGGCGTGGTGGCCCACTTCGTCGAGGACCTCGTCCTCGAACACACACTGGAGTCGCGCGGTAAGGACACCATGCTGGCGAAGGTCCGCAACGCGCCGTCGCTGCTCGAGGTCGCCTCGGTGATCCAGGAGAAGCCGCTCGGACTCGGTCACGCGGTCGGCTGCGTCGAGGCTCAACTCGACGACGACGAAGACGCCGTGGCAGTGCTGCTGCCCGACGACCTCGTCATGCCCTCGGGTGTGCTCGAAGTGATGGCCCGCACCCGCGCGAAGCGTGGTGGCACCGTGCTGTGCGCCATCGAGGTCCCCACCGACAAGATCAGCGCCTATGGCGTCTTCGACGTCGAAGAACTTCCCGACGCCGTGAACCCGAACGTCATGAAGCTCAAGGGCATGGTCGAGAAGCCCAAAGCCGAAGACGCACCGTCGAACTACGCGGCAGCCGGCCGGTACATCCTCGACCGCGCGATCTTCGGTGCGCTGCGTCGCATCAAACCGGGTGCGGGCGGCGAACTACAGCTCACCGACGCGATCGCGTTGCTGATCGACGAGGGTCACCCGGTCCATGTGGTGGTGCACCGCGGAACCCGCCACGACCTCGGGAACCCGGGCGGCTACCTGAAGGCGTCGGTGGATCTTGCGCTCGACCGCGACGACTACGGTCCCGAACTGCGGGAGTGGCTGATCCAGCGTCTCGGCTTCTGAGACTTTCGTCAGAACGTGCCGAACTGCCGGGTCCGTGAACCGACTCGGCCGCGCAAACCCGCTAACGTCAAGTCCTACGTGTGCGCAGACTTCCCGTGCCATACCGGGCAACGCGGTCTGATCGCGGGTGAGAGGAGATGATCGGTGCGATCGGTGGAGGATCAGCTGAGTCGGGTGACCGCTGCAGCAGTGGCGCCTCGGCCGGTACGGGTGGCGATCTCCGAATCCCAGGGTTTGCTGTGTGCCGAGGACGTGACGGCAGATCGGCCGCTACCCGGCTTTGATCAGTCGGCCATCGATGGCTACGCCGTGCGCAGTGTCGATGTGGCCGACGCGGGCAGCATCGCCGGCGACGATTCCGAGTCGCCGGGGGACCACGTGATCGTGGTCCTTCCGGTGGTCGGTGAACTCAAGGCCGGCTCACGCACCCCGACCCGGCTGCAACCGCGGCAGGCGGTCCGGGTGGAAACCGGTGCGCCGCTTCCGACGCTGGCGGACGCCGTGGTCCCGCGTCGCTGGACCGATGGTGGTCTGCCGAAGGTGCGCGTCGGACATGCCGTGCGCAGCGGACAGTACGTGCGTCACGAGGGCGCCGATGTGCAGCCCGGTGACGTCGCGGTGCGCGCGGGGACGATCATCGGCCCGGCCCAGGTGGGTCTGCTCGCCGCCGTCGGATGCGAGCGGGTCCTGGTGCATCCGCGGCCGCGGTTGTCGGTGATCTCGGTGGGTGGCGAGTTGATCGACATCGATCGCACGGCGGGCGGTGGGCAGGTCTACGACGTCAACAGTTATGCGATCGCGGCCGCTGCGCGCGACGCCGGTGCCGACGTGAACCGCGTCGGTATCGCCGACAAGGAACCGACACAATTACGCGAAATTGTTGAAGGACAACTGATTCGGTCCGAGATCGTGGTGATCACCGGTCCCGTCGGCGGGGCCGCGTCCGAATCGATCAAAGAAGCCCTGGCCGAACTCGGAGACCTCGAGATCGCCCGGATCGCGATGTACCCGGCGTCGGTGCAGGGTTTCGGCCAGCTCGGCCGTGACGAGGTGCCGACGTTCTTGCTGCCGTCGAATCCGGTCAGCGCACTGGTTGCCTTCGAGGTGATGGTTCGCCCGCTGATCCGGATCGCGATGGGCAAACGCCAGCCGATGCGCCGAGTGGTGCGGGCGCGGACCGTCGGTGCGATCACGTCGGTCGAAGGCCGTCGCGGATATCTCCGCGGACAGCTGATGCGCGACGAGCAGACCGGGGAGTACCTCGCACAGGTGATCTCGGCCCCCGACGGCGGCTCACATCTGCTCGCCGGCCTGGCCGAGGCCAACTGCCTGGTCATCATCGAACCCGAGGATGTGGAGTTGCGGCCCGGCGACGAGGTTGATGTGGCGTTCCTGGCGCAGCGCGGGTAAGACTGCAACTGTGCGCGCCTGGAACAGGGGAGACACGTCTCGGCGGGGGTGGCCGGCGAAGTTGGGGCCAATCGGTGTCGAAGGTGGCACCCTCACGGTTCGGGCCGTTCGGCTACGGGACGCCCGCGTGTGGAGCCGGCTGCGGATCGAGAACCAGAACTCGCTGATGCCGTGGGAACCGACAGGTTCGGGATTGTGGTCGGCCCGGCACAATCCAGCGGCCTGGCCCGGATTGCACTCCGTTCTCCGTGCGGAGGCGAAAGCCGGGAACATGCTGCCGATGGTCATCGAACTCGACGGCGAATACTGCGGACAGCTCACCGTCGGCAACATCCAGCGCGGTGCTCTCCGCAATGCGTGGATCGGCTACTGGGTCGACGCGGCGGTGACCGGTCGCGGTGTCGCCACCGGCGCACTGGCTCTCGGTGTCGACCACTGCTTCGGCGTGGTGGGCCTTCATCGACTCGAAGCGACCGTTCAGCCGGAGAACGCCGCGTCGTTGTCGGTGCTCCACAAGGTGGGATTCCGCGACGAAGGTCTGCTCGAGCGGTACATGGACGTCAACGGCGAATGGCGGGACCACCTGCTCTTGGCGTTGACCGTCGAGGAAATGCTCGGTACCGCAGTCGAGCGGCTGGTGCGAGCCGGCCGCGCAACTCTCTGAGTTCGGTTGGGACGGAATCGGGGTCAGCCGAGAGAGTTGATTGTTTCCTGGCTGTACGTCGACACGACGTTGCCGCCCGAGAAGGTGCGGACATCCTCGAATGTGAATCTGGTGGGGTTGAAATTCGTGTCGAACGCGGGCCGCCCGGCGCCGGCAACCACGGGGTAGGTCTTGACGACCAGTCGATCAATCTGCGGAAGCAGGCTGCCGGCGAGGCTTCCACCGCCGGCGAGGTAGATGTCGAGGTCGGAGTGTTCGAGCTTCAGCATGTCGACGGCGTCGGAGGGATGGTTCCGGATCACGGTGATCGCCGGATCGTCGACGCGCAAGTCCCGGGACACCACATATTGGTCGAGGTGCGGGTATGGGCTGGTGATGTTCTCGGCCAACGCCGGATCGTAGGTGCGGCGCCCCATGATGATGCTGTCGAACTTGGTCAGTGGTGCATCCGCGATCCCGGCCTGCGCACGAATATGGCCTGGGAGAGCGTCGCCGAATTCGTCCAGCATCCACTGCATGTAGTCGTCGGATATCGGATAGAAGTCCACCTCGTCGTCGGGCCCGGCGATGTAGCCGTCGATCGAAATTCCGATGTAGTACACAAGTTTTGGCATTCGCTCCGCCCATGGTCGGTCCGGTCGCTGCCGAGCCTAGCGGGCGAGGCGCGGTGGTCGAACCGATTTACCGCCGGCGGTATGGACCGTGCACTGTGTGCGGGTCGACAAATCGCCGGATTGTCGGCGCGTCTGCACTGCTGGAACGGGCTGTGGCAATAACCTGACGTGGAGCGTCTGTTACGGGTGTGACAAACGTGCACTCGGCTGGACGGTCGAGCGAGGTTGCCGAAGGAAAGGAGCTGCCCATGCCGAATTCGCTGTTGTGGGTGTGTCTGGTGGCGATCTGGCTTTTCGTCTTGGTGCCGATGGTCGTGAAGTCGCGGCCGACCGTGCGCAAGACCAGTGACACAGCGTTGTCGACGCGGGTGCTCCACCGCGGCGGCCGGAACATTGCCAAGACCAAACGGCGCATGGCCTCGGGTCGACACCCGCACGACGCCGACTGGGAACCTCCGGTACGCGAGTACCGCAAGGTCGCCGCCAAGGGTGGAACCGCAACGGCGGTCAAGGAAGCCGATGTCGACGATGTCGACGGCGATGTTGTCGACGCCGATACCGCGGACGCACCCGAGCCCGTCAAGACTCCCGTGATGAAAAAGGTTGCAGTCGAAGCAGACTCCGCAATCGATGACGTCGACGACTCGGACGAGATCGAGGCCGAGACCGATTCCGACATCGAGGCGCAGGATGACAACGAGGCAGACGCTGATGTTGTCCACAACGATCTCGAAGACTCCGAGTCCGACGAGGACGAGGACGAAGCGGTCGACGAGACCGACGACGATCTCGAAGCCGAACTCGACGAAGACACCGAGGACGCTGAACTCGATGACAGCGACCTCGAAGGTGCCGAGTACGAAGACGACCTCGACGAGGACGACGCCGAATACGACGACCTCGACGACGAAGACTACGAGGACGACGCCGAATACGACGACCTCGACGAGGACGGCGCCGACGATGAGGTGACCGACGAGGAAGCGGCCGAAGACAATTCGGCTCGCCGAGCCCGTCGTGGCGGCTTCGATCCCGAGGCCGAACGCGAACGAAGCGACAAGCGCTACCGGTTCCGTCAGCGTGTGATGGCCATGCTGGGTGTGCTCACGCTCGTCAGCATCGGAGCGGGGGTGTTGCTCGGTGCCGTCGGTTGGGCTGCCACCGCAGTCCTGGTTATCGGGTTGATCGGCTACATGTTCTTCCTGCGCCGAGCAGTACGCAACGAGCAGCGGATCTTCCAGCAGCGGATGCGTCGCCTCGCCCGCGCACGCCGTGAGGAAGAAGAGCGTCGCGCACATCCGGAAGTCGACCCCCGCGCCGACATCCCGGCCCGCCTGCGTCGCCCCGGAGCTGTGGTCCTGGAGATCGACGACGAAGACCCGATCTTCGACCATCTGCCGCAGTACGTCCCTGCTCAGCCGATGCAAGAAGAGCCTTCCTACCGTCGGGTTGTAGGTCAATAACGGGCCAGTGTTAACCTGTTCAAGTTGCTCGCGAGGGCAACGAAGGGGCTATAGCGCAGTTGGTAGCGCGTCTCGTTCGCATCGAGAAGGTCAGGGGTTCGATTCCCCTTAGCTCCACTCTATATTGGCTGGTCAAAGGCTATTTTTGCCTACTGATGTTAGTTTTCCTTGTGGCTTATTGTCCACAGGAACTTGTGAGAAGGCCGATTATCGGCCTGTTATCGCCCCTCTGTACTCGTGAGAGTCATCGGAAAATTCGCTGCAGGGATCGATGTCTTGAACGCAACTCGGCTGCACAACACTGATGAGGTTCGCGCAGCACAGCCTGGGGGGAGTCGCTGGTTGGCTCGGATCGTGCGGCGCGAGCGTCGAGTCGTGGCTTCGACCTTCTCGTGCTAAGTCCGAGAGGGTACGAGCTCCCTTGAACGCGCCCGTGTGGCGCACTGCAGTGGGGCAACACTGTCGGTGACGCCGACCGTTGCACGCCGAAGAAATCGGTCGGTGGGGGTGCAGCGACGGTGTAGGCGCTCAAGCAGTCTCCGCGGGTTCAGTACGCCCCGTATTTCAGCGCAGTGTTGGATAGTCCCTAAGTGTCATCTGCCAGCGTCAAGGGACCACCGTGAGCTGATTTTTGCCACGAGGATGGGACCACCTGGATTGCCAGTTATGGGACCACCGGCGCGTCGCGTCGGTGGTCCCTTCATTGTGCTCGTTGACTCGCCTGTGACCAGGTCACAG
>NZ_DATCVM010000056.1:0-39741 GCF_036566845.1 Williamsia sp. | reverse complement strand
GGCCACAGCGGCGCTGACGTTGTGTGGCAAGGCCGCTCAAGGCCTGCACGCCGACCCCACCTCGGTCTGACTTCCGACAGAGAAGATCCGCGGCAAGATCGGTTGTCCGGAAGATCGCCGGTCCGGATGATCACACCCGGGAACATTTCGGGGTGCGGCATGACTCTGACCTGTATGAGCAACTTTCACGTCAGGGTGTGTGAACACCCGACGCGCAGAAGCCGACGACGTCGCCGATCAGGCAGCGCGCCTACCCACCCACCAATGCCAACCCGCCGTCACGATCAGGGCGCCGACGATCGAACCGATGATGCCGCTGACGCGGAATTCGATCCCGTCGCCCGAGATCAGGCTGATCAGCAGTCCACCGATGAATGAGCCGACCAGGCCCGCGATGATCGCCAGGGTCCAGTCGATGCCACCCTTCGGCTTGCCGAGGATGAGCTGAGCGCCGGCGCCGATGAGCATGCCGAACAGGATGATTCCGAGGATGAGCATGTGGGGAGTATATGCAGTGGAGTAACTCTGAACTGCGGTTGCACCCTACTCAGCCCAGTTCTGCCGGACGTTGTCCGGCGTCGAGCCGGGCGATGAGCTTCTTGGGCGCGATCATGCGGTAGCTGGCATCCAGCAATTCCGCGACCTCGGTCCAGTCGGGCTTCTTGGAGAGGTCGAGGCCCAGCCAGCCGAACGGGCCGACGTAGGCGGGAAAGAAGAACCGGGGATCCTGTTCCAGCGCAGTTCGTTCGGACTGTTCGACCTTGAACAGTATCGACGTGTCATACCGGTCGCCGCCCTTGACTCCGCCGCCGTACATCCCGAACATCTTTCCGCCCCGAAAGGTTGGCCTGCCGTGGGCCACGACCTCGGTGGCGTCGGGAAACGCCAGCGCGATCTCGCGTAACCGATTCAGGATCGGGTCGTCGTCGGAGAACATGATCGGATGCGGCATGGTGACAAGCGTAGAACGATGCCGCGTCCCGATGAGCGGACCTGACCAAATGTTCTCCGAGCTGTTCCCGGTCGGCGCACAGGGGCTAGTAGGTCGGCGGAGGTTCGTTCCTTCCTCGTTCTTCGGCGAGCGCCTCGCGGATTTGTTCCTGTAGTTCGCGTCGCCTCCGGTTGGTCAGTCGTTCGTGCCGGCGGCGTGCGTGTTTGGCAGCGGTGCGGGACGCGCTCCGTGATGGCGGTGATGCCACGGGTGGAAGGGGTGAGCCACGTTCGTTGTCGAAGACGATCAGCCTCAACGTTGGGAACAGATCGTCTCCGGTCCACGCGGACCCCAGAAAATGACAGCCTTCCGGGGGATGTGAAGATCAGTCGCGGGTTTCCAGTGCGAGGGTCTGGCTGCTGGTCATCCAGCCAGTCGGAACACGTTTTGATCAGATGGTGAAAACGACAGAGCGTCTTCATCTCTGAGTAATGCGTGCACCCACCCGCGGCGGGATCATCGTGGTTGTACTCGTAGGTGTGGTCGAGGTCGGCGCCCCAGGCTTTTTGATTGCAGCCGGGCCACGAGCAGTGGCAATCCCGGATACGGATGTAACTGTCCAAGACCGCTGATGGGCGGTACCTGTCGCCGGGCTGGGTGGAGGGCAGCGGCACCACCTGCATGAACGGTGCTGCGGCAGTGGCAGTCTCGTCGACACCTTCAGCCTCATCCGGGAAATTGCCGATCGGCGGATTCTGCGGTCCACGCATGTACACGGTCGGCCGTTTCGGCTTCGGTGTCGAAGGGGGAGGGTCAGGCTCCGCCCGGGCAGGTTCAGGCTGCGCCGTCACCGGCGCCGGCTCCGACTCGGACTCGGACTCGGACTCTGGTCGGGCGGGCGCAGTCTTGTTACCCATCGGTCGTTGAATTGTCTCTTCACGGTCCGCGATGTCGCGGACGTGATCGGCGGAGATCACCCCATGGCCGTCGAGGAACCCTGGATTGTTCTCTCGACCTTCGACGGTTGCTTGGTCGGCGATGACGTGCATGACAATCTTGACGTCCACACCGGAGATCACCTGATCGGCGGGCAGTGTGACAATTTCGGCGGTGCACTGATGTTTCGGGTCATTCGGGCACTGGCAGTAGAACTCCCGACCCATGACCGTGGCAAACAATGCATCGGCCATCCGGTCCGATCGACTGCGCGGATCAGCCTTACACGTTGACAGCGCGAGCTTCTCCAGTCGCGACATGATCATCCCGATGTCCTCGGCGCCCATATGCGCGTCAATGTTCGCCATGCCGTGTTCGGCGGCCGCGGCCCAGACTCCGCGGTTGTTCAACGCTTCCTCGCGCTTTGCGCACCAGATCGGGGTCCCTGCGGAAGATGATCGCGTCGATCATGTCGCGCATCCGGCTCTTGGACCACGATCCCTGCCGGCTCAGCGCCTCGGCGATCGCCGCATCGATCTCGGCGCGATGTTCGGATCCGTCGATCAGTTCGGTGCGCGACACGATCTCCGGAATATGCTCGGCGGCAACACGACCGGCCTTGAGGATCTCGTTCACCCGCGGAATCCGATCCCGCAGTGCCACCCCACGATTGATCTGCGATTCCGCACCACGTTGGGTAATGCCCTCAGCCGCGGACAAACTCGCCGCCAACTGGGTGAACGGATCAAGAACCCGCATCTCCGCTTCGGTTCCGGCTGTGGGCTCGACCAAGAGGCGGTGCAAGGCTGCAGCGGAGGCGTATCGCTTCCATGCGACCCGGGCTTCGACGGCACGGGTGCCCTCGCAATTGCGCAGAATTTCCTCCGGACACACCGGCCAGTCAGGGCTCGTATCCACGGCCCGATCTGCTGCGTCCCCCGCCGCTTCGAACATGTTTTCTATTGTAGATCTGTGGTCCGACAATGGCCCGACCAGCGAAATCGTGGGCGCGAGGGTTGTGTCCGGGTCGAAATGATCTGTCGGTCGGCTCGACTATCTTCATAGTGTGTCCGACAGTGCAGATATCGAAGAGCCGACGCCCGCCGCACCCACCCCATCGGGGGTGCGTGAGCAGTGGTCGAAGCTGGCCGAAGAAGTACGCGACCACCAGTTCCGCTATTACGTGAAAGACGCCCCGGTCGTCACCGACGGCGAGTTCGACAAGCTCCTGCAGGAGCTGCAGGCCCTGGAAGACGAGTATCCCGAGCTGGCGGTCGCCGACTCACCGACCAAGCTCGTCGGTGGCGGATTCGCAACCGAGTTCACGGCGGTCGATCACCTCGAACGCATGATGTCGCTCGACAACGTCTTCGACGAGGACGAGATGCGCGCCTGGGTCGGCCGCGTCGAGGCCGACGCGGGGGTGGGCCTGGAGTACCTGTGCGAACTGAAGATCGACGGTGTCGCGCTGAGCCTGGTGTACGAGAAGGGTGTGCTTGTTCGCGGCACCACCCGCGGCGACGGGCGCACCGGTGAAGACGTCACCCTCAACGCCAAGACGATCAACGATGTCCCGCACCGGCTGACCGACTCGGAGACATACCCGATCCCGGATCTCCTGGAAGTCAGGGGAGAGGTCTTCTTCCGGGTCGAGGACTTCGAGGCACTCAACGCGTCGCTGGTGGAGGCGGGCAAAGCGCCGTTCGCCAACCCGCGGAACTCGGCGGCAGGTTCGCTGCGGCAGAAGAATCCACAGATCACCGCACGGCGCAGGTTGGGCATGATCTGCCACGGTCTGGGACGCGTCGAAGGCGCCGCACCCAAGACATTGCATGATGCGTATCTGGCGCTCGGGGAGTGGGGGCTGCCGGTCTCGCAGCACACCACCAAACTTGTTGGAGCCGAAGCGATCCTGGAGAAGATCGCCTACTGGGGCGAACATCGCCACGACGTCGAGCACGAAATAGACGGCATCGTCGTGAAGGTCGACGACTTCGGCCTGCAACGCCGCCTGGGCTCCACCTCACGCGCACCGCGCTGGGCCATCGCCTACAAATACCCGCCCGAAGAGGCCACCACCAAGCTGCTCGACATCCTCGTCAATGTCGGCAGGACCGGTCGGGTCACGCCCTTCGCGTCGATGACACCGGTGCTGGTGGCCGGGTCGACTGTCGCGATGGCAACGCTGCACAACGCGTCGGAGGTCAAGCGCAAGGGTGTGCTGATCGGTGACACCGTCACGATCCGCAAAGCCGGCGACGTCATCCCCGAGGTCCTCGGACCGGTGGTCGACCTGCGTGACGGCACCGAGCGTGAGTTCGAGATGCCCACGCATTGCCCCGAATGCGGCACCGAACTCGCTCCGCAAAAAGAGGGTGATGCCGACATCCGCTGTCCGAACAGTCGGTCGTGCCCGGCACAGTTGCGGGAGCGGCTGTTCCATCTCGCCGGCCGGGGAGCCTTCGACATCGAGGCGCTCGGTTACGAATCCGCCGGGGCACTGCTGAGTTCGGGAGTTCTGGAAAACGAAGCCGACCTGTTCAGCCTCACCGCCGAGGACCTGCTCGAGACCGATCTGTTCACCACCAAGGCCGGGGTGTTGTCGGCCAACGGCAAGCGGCTGCTCGCCAACCTCGATGCCGCGAAGAAGGTGCCGCTGTGGCGCGTGCTGGTGGCGTTGTCCATCAGGCATGTCGGGCCGAGTGCGGCCCGCGCGCTGGCCACGGAGTTCGGCACGCTCAAAGCCATCGAGTCGGCGACGGTCGAGCAACTCGCGGATGTCGAAGGTATGGGAAACACGTTGGCGCAGAGCGTGGTCGACTGGTTCGCCGTCGATTGGCATCGCGACATCGTCGAGAAATGGCGAGCCGCCGGTGTTCAGCTCGAAGACGAACGTGACGAATCGATTCCACGCAACCTCGAGGGTCTGAGCATCGTAGTCACCGGATCGCTGCAGGACTTCTCGCGTGACGGTGCCAAGGAGGCGATCCTGGTTCGCGGCGGCAAGGCGTCGGGTTCGGTGTCGAAGAAGACCGCGTTTGTGGTCATCGGAGATGCGCCGGGCACCAAGGCGGCCAAGGCCGAACAGCTCGGTGTCCCGATCCTCGACGAGGACGGCTTCAAGAAGCTGCTGGCCGACGGCCCGCCGGCGGGAGACGACACCGACACCGACGGCTAGATGTTCAACTGTCCCCGGTCATTCCGGCTAATTGCGGGAAAGCACCGTGGTGACGATCTTCGCCAGGTAGCCGATCCGGGCGATCTCCGATGGGCGGAAGTCGGGGCCGCCGGGACGTCCGAGCAACATTGCCTTGCCCGGGGTGCCGATCGGGGCCGCTGCCAGCCGGATGTCCATGTCGCGCCATGACTTTGGAACCCACGGTGCTTCGGGCTCGAGCTCGGCGGCGGCGGGGATGGGCAACCAGCTCGCGTCGGTCAGCTGGGTTTCGGGGGCGCTGGAGCTGCCGAACAACTGGATCGCGCCGCCGCCGCTGCCTGCGGTGATAACGGTCGCCCAGTCGACGCGCAACACGCGCGGCGCGGAGTCGACGAGTACCTGAAGCCGGTCGCGACCGGCGCCGGCGATGTCGTTGACCAGTTCGAGTTCGCGGTGAGTCTCGAGGAGTCCGGTGTACGGCCGGATCGAGTCGACGCGTACGCCGTCCACCTTCTCTGCTGCGGTGATCAGGGTGTCGGGCAGTGCGCCGCGGGGAACCTCGACCACGATGTCATCGACTGCGTAACCCTCACCGCGCTCGACGACGTCGAGCGAGAGGATGTCGGCGCCGACATTTCCGAGTGACACGGCCAGCAGGCCGAGTGAACCGGGGCGATCTTGCAGGTAGACGCGCAGCAGATAGGACACGCCGGTTATTGTCCCACCGCTGTCGGTCAGGCGCTGATCAGGCCTGCGGAGGGTTGTTCTGCAGTGGTTCGACACCGACGGCGGTGCCGTACGCGCACACCTCGATGCCCGTGCCGCCGAATTCTGTCGTTTCGAAACGGAAGGCGACCACCGCGTTGGCGCCTCGCTGCTGTGCCTCGGCGGACAGACGAGACAAGGCTTCCTGACGGCATTCGTGGAGCAATGTGGTGATGCCCTTGAGCTCGCCGCCGGCCATCGCCTTGAACCCGGCACCGATATTGGAGCCGAGGTGACGTGAGCGGACAGTCAGCCCGAAGCACTCGCCGAAGGTGTGGGCGATTCGGTACCCGGGAAGGTCATTCGTGGTGACGATGATCATGCGCCAACCCTACCGGCGGGCGCCGTGATGGCCGGGCCTCGGTGCCGACTACTCTGACCCAAGGGTTTGACCACATTTCGTGGCCACCCCTACCGACAAGAAAGGGTGCATCTGCGTGTCTGCCATCTCACGTGATGAAGTAGCGCATCTGGCCCGGCTGTCACGGCTGGCGCTGACCGAGGACGAACTCGACCACTATGCTGGTCAGCTCGATTCGATCCTGTCGCACGTCGCGAACATCTCCGAGGTCGCCGCTGCCGACATCCCCGGCACCGCGCATCCCGCCGACCTGGCCAACGTGCTGCGTCCGGATGTCGTTGTACCCGGGCTGACCCCCGAGGAAGCCCTGTCCGGTGCTCCGGCCGTGGAGCAGCAGCGGTTTGCCGTCCCCCAGATCCTCGGAGAAGAGCAGTGAGCGCCCCTACCAGAGAGTCCGGTGTCATCACCGGGCAGTCCGCCGCCGACCTCGCCGCGAAGATCCACTCCGGTGAGCTGTCTGCGGTCGAGGTCACCCGCGCCCACCTCGACCGGATCGAGGCGGTCGACGGTGAGCTGGGCGCATTCCTGCACGTGGGTGCCGAGCAGGCCCTGGCGACCGCCGCCGACGTCGACAAGGCCGTCGCTGCGGGGCAGGCACCGGCCTCACCGCTGGCCGGTGTCCCGCTGGCGCTCAAGGACGTGTTCACCACCACCGACGCTCCGACGACCTGTGGATCGAAGATCCTCGAAGGCTGGGTTCCGCCGTACGACGCCACCGTCACCGCCAAGCTGCGCGCGGCCGGCATCCCGATCCTCGGCAAGACCAACATGGACGAGTTCGCGATGGGTTCGTCCACCGAGAACTCCGCCTACGGCGTGACCCGGAACCCGTGGGACACCAGCAAGATTCCCGGCGGCTCGGGCGGCGGCAGTGCCGCTGCACTGGCGTCGTTCCAAGCGCCGTTGGCCATCGGTACCGACACCGGCGGTTCGGTGCGTCAACCGGCATCGGTCACGGGCACCGTGGGCGTCAAGCCGACGTACGGCACGGTGTCGCGGTACGGACTGGTGGCGTGCGCGTCCTCACTCGATCAGGGTGGCCCTTGCGCCAGAACGGTTCTGGACACCGCGCTACTGCATCAGGTGATCGCAGGACACGATCCGCGCGACTCGACCTCGATCAACAAGCCCATCGCCGATATGGTTGCTGCGGCCAAAGTCGGTGCAGCCGAGGATCTTTCGGGTGTGCGGATCGGCATCGTCACCGAACTCCAGGGCGACGGGTATCAGGCCGGTGTGCTGGATTCCTTCAACGCCGCCGTGGCCACTCTGAAAGAGCGCGGTGCCGAGATCGTCGAGGTCTCCTGCCCGCACTTCACCTACGCCCTCGGTGCGTACTACCTGATCCTCCCGTCGGAGGTGTCGAGCAACCTCGCGCGCTTCGACGCGATGCGGTACGGATTGCGCGTCGGCGACGACGGCACCAACAGTGCCGAGCAGGTCATGGCGATGACCCGCGACGCCGGATTCGGCGCAGAGGTCAAGCGCCGCATCATGATCGGCACCTACGCACTGTCGTCGGGGTACTACGACGCGTACTACGGCCAGGCGCAGAAGGTACGGACTCTCATCGCACGCGACTTCGCCAAGGCCTACGAGTCGGTGGACGTGCTGATCTCGCCGACCACACCGACGACCGCGTTTGCGATCGGCGAGAAGGTCGACGATCCGCTGGCGATGTACCTGTTCGACCTGTGCACGCTGCCGGTGAACCTCGCGGGCAACTGTGCGATGTCGGTGCCGTCGGGACTGTCGGCGGACGACGGATTGCCCGTCGGTCTGCAGATCATGGCGCCGTCGATGGCCGACGAACGCCTCTACCGTGTCGGTGCCGCCTACGAAGCCGCCCGAGGCCCCCTCGTCTGACCGATCCTGGTGGGTTTTGGCGAGCAAACGCCCAGGTGGCGCTCACCAAAACCCACCACAATCGGGGGCAAGGGTGCCCTGCTCGGTGCCATATTGGTGGCCATAGCCGGCCGGATATGACAGCGCACCGATGAGGTCGGTGCTGGCCTGGACAAAACTCGCGATCGGCATCCACGGTGGCCGGGGCATGTCCGAGCGAAGGTCGTGCGGCAGGTGCGGTGGTTGCCAGATCAGTCGCGGTGACCACCGGATGACCGGGTCGGAACCGTTGCCCAGGACGGTGGTGTGGGCTGCGGCGACCGCGGTCGAACCTTCCGGAGCGCCGGCGAGAACGGTGTGGCAGATCGCGGTGGGTGCATTGTCGTCGGCCCAGCGCCGGGCGGCGTCGGCACCGATCGCGCCCAGACTCTGCCCGTAGATGTAGATCTGTGGACGCTCATCCACCGGAATCCGACCGACCGCCTCGGCCACCGACTCCGTCAGCGCCACGGCACTGTCCCGGGCCGGTTGCGGTGACGAGATAAATGCCTGCCACGACGGAATGTCGCTGTACTGCAACGTGATCACGCTGACGTCACCGCCGAATCGGCTCTCGAATCCGTTGACCGCGTCGGGATCCACCCACCCCGAACCGGTGGGGACCGCGACCACCACCGCGTGCCGGCCCAGTCCGCCGGACGCCTGCCAGCGTTGTACGGCCTCGGCCGCCCGCACCCGGACGTCGCGGGTGTCCAGTTCGCCGTAGATCCGCAGCGACGTCGGTGTCGCGTCGGTGCTGACGAACTTGTCGGCCGGACTCCGGGCGGGTTCGGCAGCACCCGCGGGCGACGGCATCATCGGCAACAGCACGGCCGCGGCCAGAGCCGCGAACACGGCACGGGTGCGGGCGCGGACACAGCAGATGGCGGCAAGAAGTGCCGACGGAACCAGCGCCCCGAGTACCCACCAGATGCCGGGTGGGGACATATCGAGGTGCGCCCGCAATTCGGACTGCCACCAGAGCATCTGCGCGAACAGACCGGTGGTGAGTCCGGCGCAGACCCATCCGGTGTATCGCCGGGATCGTGGGCTGCCGGGCGCTCGGACGCCTGCGATCCGGCCGATCAGCGCGCCCACTCCGACGAATGCGGCCAGGAGTAGTCCGGTCACCAGCGCGCCGCGCGGCAGCGAACCCGGCGCAAGGGCGACACCGGCGCCGATCGCGGCGCCGATGCTGGTCAGAGGACGGGGCCAGCCCGCCGCACTGCGGTGCTGTGTTCGCAACTGTGGTGCTCGCAACCGCAGTGTTCGAAACGGGGGTTTTCTGAGCAGTGGAGTTCTCATGTCAGACCGACCAGGGACGTGAGCGATTCGCCGCCGCGCAGAACCGAGGTCATCACGATCGCCGGCAACGATTCCTTGCTGACCGGCGCGCCGGCGTGCTGTCGCCACGTGTTGAAGGCCAATCCGACCCGGGCCAGGTCCGCCGCCCAGTGACAGGCCGGATTGCTGCAGGATTCGTGCATCGAATCGATCAGCATCCGGTCCAATGATGTTCGTGCCCAAGGGCCCAGCGGTTGGCCGTGGCGCTGCGCATATCGCAACATGTCATAGCCGAAGTCGTGTGTCTTACAGAGAGCTTCGAAGCGGTCAGGCAGCGGAATGGGTGACGAACACGCTCCGCCGGGATTGCTCGGGCGTCCGTTGACCAGCTGCGGTTGATAGTGGAGGACCGCTCCGAAGTCGGCCGGCAGTGCCGCCAGCGCCTGCTCCGGGGTGCTCCCCGTCAGCGCGACGACGACCTCTCCGGCCGGACTCTGACGTTCGGCGGATTCGATCGCGGACATACCCGGGGAGACCGCTGTGGCGCCCGCAGCGGTGGGCCACAGGCCCACCGCCATCACCACACTGATCACCATGCTGGACAGGAAGATTCGACTACCGGCGGTTCGCATGTCACCAAACTAGGAATCGCCGGCACCGGGGGTCATCGGTCGACGGGGGTGTTTGGATCCACCGTGTTCGGGTGAGGCGCGCGGCCGTCCGCTACTGCGGGGTTGCCTCGATCTCACTCTCAGGTATGAGGTCCGACGAGGATTCGGGCACTAGCGTGGCATGGGTGAAACTGTGGACGCAGACCACCGGATACGTGGTCGATGAGGTCAAGAAGCTGCCGATCGCGGCCGATCCGTCGGTCGCGCGGTTCTTGCGGCACAGGATCAACATCTTCTTCACCCTGGTGGCGCTGATCATGTACTCGATCGCCTGGCCCACGTTGTCGCTGACACACGATGTGCGGCCCGCCCTGATGCCGATCGTGGCGGCCTTCGCGGCGTTCCCGATCATGCTCGGCTGGGCCAATCCGACCCTCGGATGGGCGATCTCGGTTCTCTCGGCTCAACTCATCGGGCTGACGATCGACCCGGTCAACGGCTGGAACCACACGATTCAGGTGGTGCACCTGATCGAGATCCTGGTGCTGACCGTGCTCGCGTACCTGCGGGCACCGCTTCGACTGCTGCCGATCTTCTGGGCGGTCTCCAGTTTTGTTGTGTATCAGGCAACACCGCCGCAAGCCCAGGTCGGCTGGGTGGTGGGACTGAGTATCGCGGCCGTCATCTGCGTCCTGATCCGGATCATCGTGCGATCGCGGGTTGATCTGGCGCAACAGAAGGTGTTGAAGGACACCGAGAAGTCCAAGAACGCGGTCCTGTCCGAACGGACCCGGATCGCCCGCGACCTCCACGACGTTGTGGCGCATCGGATGTCGGTGGTGGTGGTGCAGGCGCAGACCGCGAAGTACCGGATCGACGGGGTCGGGGAGGCCGCCGCCGCTGAGTTCGACGCCATCGCCGACGTTGCCCGGGAGGCCCTGGACGAGGTGCGGATGATGCTGGGAGTGCTTCGGCTGGAGGATGATTCGCCGGGCGCCGAGGCATATGCGCGCAACCCCAATCCCGGGCTCGAACAGATTGACGGAATCGTGTCGGCGACCCGCGGAGCCGGCGTCGACGTCACCTACCATCCGCTGGCCACCGGTGAGCACGTCGGCGACGCCTGCGCGCTGGTCGCCTACCGCATCATCCAGGAGTCGCTGGCCAACACCACCCGCTACGCGGTCGGCGCGCAGATCGTGGTCGAACTGTCGGTGTCGGGCGACGACCTGTTCGTGACGGTATCCAATACGGCCTCCACCGAACAGCCTCTCACCCTGGAGTCGTCCGGTGGGCAGGGGATTCCGGGGATGATCGAGCGCGCCAAGGCGGTGGGCGGGGTGTTGTCGGCGGCGCCGCAGCCCGGGGGCGGGTTCGTTGTCCGGGCGCGCCTGCCGTTGCGTGCGGCCGGACCACCAGAACTTCCCGGGTCGGACAACGTGGCTAATTCGTGATGAAAGTAGGGTTGGGCGGGTGTCGATCACGGTCTACATCGCAGACGATCAGGCGATGGTGCGTCAGGGTTTTGGCGCGCTGCTGGCCGCACAGCCGGACATCTCGGTGGTGGGTGACGCCGCCGACGGTCAGGCGGCGGTGAGAGGTGTCCGCGAGTTGCATCCCGATGTGGTGCTGATGGATGTTCGGATGCCGATTCTCGACGGGCTGGCCGCGGCCGAACAGCTACTGACCGGACCACTGCGGGTACCCAGCCGGATCTTGATGCTCACCACCTTCGACATCGACGACTACGTCTATCAGGCGCTGCGGATCGGGGCCTCGGGTTTCATGCTCAAAGACGCTCCCGCCGACGAATTGGTGCGCGCGGTGCGGGTGGTGGCCGCCGGTGAGGCATTACTGGCGCCATCGGTGACGCGACGACTCATCGCGGAGGTCACCAGCCGGCATCGTCCGCGCAAAACCGAATCGCGGCAGTTGTCGGTGCTCACCCCCCGTGAAAGGGAGGTGCTCGAGCAGGTGGCCGAGGGCAAGTCGAACGCGGAGATCGCCGGGCACCTGTTCGTGGCCGAACAGACCGTCAAGACCCACGTCAGCAACGTGCTGTCGAAGCTCAACCTGCGCGACCGGGCGCAGGCCGTGGTCTTCGCGTTCGAGAACGGGGTGCGTTGACCTCGTCGGATGATCCCGCGAGACCCCGTAGCCCAGCCAGAGTCGAGGATCGGTTGCACAATTGAGTGTGGCGGGGTTGTACGGCCGCCACAGATCACGCCGGAAACGACGATTGTCAGACGAGGAACGGGACACCTGATGCGCATTGGAGTGCTTACCGGTGGCGGCGACTGCCCGGGATTGAACGCGGTCATCCGGGCGGTGGTGCGAACCAGCGAAGTTCGATACGGGTCGGCCGTTGTCGGATTTCTCGACGGTTGGCGGGGGCTTCTGGAAGACCGTCGGATCCACCTGGCCGCCGACGATCGCAACGACCGGTTGCTGGCCAAGGGCGGCACGATGCTGGGCACCGCCCGCACCCACCCCGACAAGCTTCGCGCCGGACTCGATCAGATCCGGCAGACATTGGACGACAACGGGATCGACGTTCTGATCCCGATCGGCGGTGAAGGAACACTCACCGCGGCGAGCTGGCTCGCCGAGGAGGGCGTGCCGGTTGTCGGGGTCCCGAAGACCATCGACAACGACATCAACTGCACCGACGTCACCTTCGGTTTCGACACCGCGCTGACCGTCGCGACAGATGCCATCGACCGACTCCACAGCACCGCGGAGTCACATCAGCGCGTGATGCTCGTCGAGGTGATGGGGCGGCACGCCGGCTGGATCGCACTGCATTCCGGGATGGCCTCCGGAGCGCACATGATCCTCATCCCCGAACAGCCCTTCGACGTCGAAGAGGTCTGCCGCCTCGTGAAGCGCCGGTTCCAGCGCGGCGATTCACATTTCATCTGTGTGGTGGCGGAAGGGGCGAAACCCAAAGAGGGCACGTTCTCGATGGCTCAGGGCGGTCTCGACGAGTTCGGCCACGAACGGTTCACCGGCGTCGCCCAGCAGTTGGCTGTCGAGATCGAACGCCGGATCAACAAAGAGGTCCGGACCACAGTGCTCGGGCACGTTCAGCGCGGTGGTAAGCCGACCCCGTTCGACCGTGTGCTGGCAACACGTTTCGGCGTCAACGCGTCCGATGCCGCCCACAACGGCGACACCGGCATGATGGTCAGTCTGCAGGGCCCCAACATCGGCCTGGTGCCCATCGGTGAGGCGACAAAAGAACTCAAGCTCGTCCCGCAGAACCGCTACGACGACGCCGCCGCCTTCTTCGGCTGACCCCCGGACCCCGATAGTGGTGGGTTTCGGCGAGCTCGACCTGCGCGTTTACTCGCCATAAGCCACCAGGATCGGTTATGGGCGCGGTTCGAACAAGCGGGCTTTGCTGTTGAATCGGACTGTGGGTGAATCGAATTCGCCGGCGATGGTGCCGTCCTGCACCAGTTGATCGGCGGTGGCGGCCACCAGGTTGCCGTCCCGACGGGCCAGCCAGACCGGTCCGACGATCCGCAGAGCGACCTCGACGTCGTGGGTGGACATGACCACGACGATCCCGGTCTCGGCAGCCAGTTTCCGTAGTACCAAGAGCAATTCGGTGCGGGCTGCGACGTCGAGGAATGAACTCGGCTCGTCGAGGATCAGGAGTTGCGGTTCCTGGGCCAGGGCCCTCGCGATCAGGACCCGCTGCCGCTGGCCGTCGGAGAGTTCACCGATCCGGCGGTCGGCAAACGCCGACGCACCCATCTGGGCGAGGGCGTCGTCGACGATCGCTTCGGTGGCCGACGATCGGCCGGGAACCCAGGAGTGATACGGGATCCGGCCGAGTTCGACGAGTGCGCGGGCGGTGAGCAGACCGCTGTCGTCGACCCTGTCGGTGAGGACCACCGCCACTTCACGGGCCCGCGCGGCGGGGCTCATCGTCAACAGCTCATGGTCACCAAGGCGTGCCGAACCGCCCAGCGCCGACTGCAAACCGGCGAGGGTTCGCAGCAGCGTCGACTTGCCGGTGCCGTTGGCGCCGATGACCGCGGTGACCACACCGGCGTCGGCCGTGATCGCGGACGTCTGCAGGATCTGGTTGTCGTCGTGGCCGCCGAGACGGTGCCGGCGGTATCCGACCCGCAGCTGCGACAGTTCGAGTGCGGTCATCGCGCGCCTCCCGACCGCAGCGAACGGACCAGGACCAGAACAACTATCGGTGCGCCGAAGAATGCGGTCAGCACGTTGATCGGCAGGACGCCGTCGCGGCCCGGCGTGGTGGTCAGGGCCGCACAGATCAGCGCGATGACGATGCCCACGAGCGCGGCCACCGGCAGGACCACACGGTGATCGGCCTTGCCGAGTGCGATCCGGGCAACGTGTGGCGCCGCGATGCCGATGAACGCGATGGGTCCGCAGTAGGCGGTCACCGAACCGGCGAGCAATGCGGTGGCGACCACGGCTCCCACCCGCGTCAGGTTCATCCGGATGCCCATGGTCCGGGCATACGATTCACCCAGGAGCAGGGCGTTCAACGCCGGGATCATCGCGATCGTCCCGATTGCACCGGCCGCCACCACCGGCGCGAGGACCTGCAGGTCTTCCCACAACACCCCGGAAAACGATCCCAGGCCCCACATCACGAACTCCCGGATGTCGCCGGGGCTGGCGTAGGCGAGCATGAACGACACCACCGAACTCACCACGGAACCGATCATGACGCCGGTGATGAGCAGCCAGGACGATGACGTGATCCATTGGGAGAGAATCACAACCACACCCATGACGGCGGCCGCACCGAGCGCCGCGGCAACGGTGACAGTGCTCTGATGGTTGTCGGCGACCGTGAGAAACGCGCCTCCGGCACCCAGGGTCACCACCGCCACGCCGAAACTGGCGCCGGCCGAGACACCCAGAATGTAGGGTTCGGCAAGAGGATTGGCGAAGATGGCCTGCATCAGCAGGCCCGCCAATGCCATCGCCAGACCCGCGAGAACCGCCGTGACGATCCGCGGCATCCGGAACTCGTGCAGCAGCGTGTTGTACTCCGGGACACCGGCATCACCGGTGAACAGATACTGAAAGCAGTTGCCCGCCGGGATGATCGTCGACCCGATCGACATCGCCGCGACCAGCGCGGCAAGTGCCGCGAGCAGCAGGCCCGCGATGGTGACCGAGGTCCGGCTCAAGTCAGCTTCTTGTAGAACGTGAAGGTGTGGTCGGGCATCAGCTCGGGGTGCGCGATCGCGATCAGGTCGGCGAGCGAGAGATCCGGACGGATGGCGCCGAGTTCGAAGTAGTTGTTGGCGCCGGCCTCGTTGACCTGCGCCGACGCGGACCAGGCGTTGTTGTCGCGGTAAGCGGCGAACTGAGCGATCCGAGGATCGGTGGCGATGGCGTCGGCCAGCGTCGCGGTGCTCTCGCTGCTCAGGGCCAGCGGCGCATTCCCGGCCCGGGAATAGACCGTGTCGATGTCTTCGGAGATGCTGCCGGTCGACGGATTGTCGGCCCACGCATAGGTGATCCCGGCCGCTTTCATCAACGCCGCGCCGTAGCTGCCACCGCCGGGGATGTACCAGGTGCCCTGATAGGGCAGCCCGAGCACGGCTTCCACGGGCGCCGTGCCCCCGACCTTCGCCTTGGTGTTGTTGTAGTCCGTGGTGACCCCGTCGAAGAAGTCGTTGGCGGCTTCCTCGGTATTGGTCAGTGCCGCAAACAGTTTGATCCACTCCGCGCGGCCCAGCGGATCAACCTCGAGCCAGTCGCTGTTGATCATCACCGGCACTCCGGCCTTCTCGATCTGTTCCAGTGAACGGTCGGTGGGGTAGTCGGTGATCAGTAGCTGTGGTTTCGCGGTGACGACCATCTCGGGGTCGATCTCGCCGGTCGGCGCGTACTGGGGCAGCGACGCGACCGCCTTGCTCTCGGCCTCGCCGTAGACGTACTCGCTGTTGGCGAACCCGGTGACCACGTCGAGTTCGTCGAGTTGGGCCAGGGCGGCGAGTTGGGTCGTCGACCCCAGGAACAGACTCGTCGCGGGGGATTCGATGACCGTGGCGCCGGCCAGGTCTCCGGTCAGTTCCGGGGTGGGTGCACCACACCGGGCGAAAACGAAGGTGTCTTTCTGATCCGGGCTCGCACCGTTGACCGTCGCGACCACATAGGACTTCTGGTAATCCAGATCAAAGTTGTCGGCATAGTCGATCGACAGCTTCTCCGGGTAGTAGTCGGTGTCGGCGTCGAAGCCGACGATGCAGTCACGGTCGGCCACCGCCCGGTCATCATCGTTGCCGCCGTCCGAACACGCGGTGAGCAGTGCCGCGACCAGGGCGGCGACACCGATGATTGCATGGGAACCGAATGCACGGGAACCCGGGCCCCGGCGACGACGTCGCCCCGCCGCTGAGATGGTTCGGGGCGGTGATGAGATGGGCACTGCGTCTCCTCTGCGGGATATCGCGTCCCGCGCTCGATGGACATCAGCCGTGCGGCGGAGTTCTGACTCATCACCTGGTTGTGATCTCACAGTGGCGCGACCGTTCCGGATTCGAGAACCGGATTTCCCACTCACACGGCGAACCGACTATAACCTGCAGGTTCGAGCCGGTTTAAACTACGTGTCATGACTGCTGCGACCACCGAACTGCTCGACTACGACGACGTCATCGCTGAGTTCGACCCGGTGATGGGTATGGAGGTACACGTCGAGCTGGGCACCAACACCAAGATGTTCTGTGGTTGCCCCACGACGTTCGGCGCCGAGCCCAACACCCAGGTCTGCCCGGTGTGTATCGGACTGCCGGGCTCCTTGCCCGTGGTCAACGAGACGGCCATCGAATCGGCCATCCGGATCGGGCTCGCACTGAACTGCTCCATCCGGCCGTCGAGCACCTTTGCCCGGAAGAACTACTTCTACCCGGATCAGCCGAAGAACTACCAGATCTCGCAGTACGACGACCCGATCGCCTACGAGGGCCACCTCGACGTGCTGCTCGACGACGGCACCACCTGGCGGGTCGAGATCGAACGCGCCCACATGGAAGAGGACACCGGCAAGTCGTTGCACGTCGGCGGAACCGGACGCATCTCCGGCGCCAGCCACTCCCTCCTCGACTACAACCGTGCGGGTGTCCCGCTGATCGAGATCGTCTCCAAACCCATCGAAGGTGCCGGTGCCCGCGCACCAGAGGTCGCCCGCGCCTACGTCACCGCGCTGCGCGATCTGCTCAAAGCTCTTGATGTGTCCGACGTCCGGATGGACCAGGGCTCGATGCGCTGCGACGCGAACCTGTCGCTGATGACCAAGGGCGCCACCGAGTTCGGCACCCGCACCGAGACCAAGAACGTCAACTCGCTCAAGAGCGTCGAGGTGGCGGTGCGCTACGAGATGCGTCGCCAGGCCGCTCTGCTCAAGGCCGGTATCGCGATCATCCAGGAGACCCGGCACTTCCAGGAGACCGACGGTTCGACGTCGGCCGGTCGCCGCAAAGAGACCGCCGAGGACTACCGCTACTTCCCCGAGCCGGATCTGCCACCGGTACAACCGGATTCAGCGTGGATCGAAGAGATCCGGGCAACCCTGCCCGAACTGCCGTGGCTGCGCCGCGCCCGCATCCAGGAAGAGTGGGGTGTGTCCGACGCGGTGATGCGCGACCTGGTCAACGTCGGCGCCGTCGACCTGATCATCGCGACGGTCGACGCCGGTGCGCCGGTCGAGGCAAGCCGCGGTTGGTGGGTCTCGTTCCTGGCCCAGCAGGCCAACTCCCGCGACACCGAACTGGCCGAGCTGCCGATCACCCCGGCGCAGGTCGCCACCGTCATCAAACTCGTCGAAGACGGCAAACTGACCAACAAACTGGCTCAGCAGGTGGTCACTGCAGTGCTCGACGGCGAGGGCGAGCCCGAGCAGATCGTCGCCGACCGCGGCCTCGAGGTCGTCCGCGACGACTCCGCACTGCAGAAGGCCGTCGACGAGGCACTGGCCAACAACCCCGACATCGCCGAGAAGATCCGCAGCGGCAAGGTCGCGGCTGCCGGGAAGATCGTCGGCGACGTCATGAAAGCCACCCGCGGCCAGGCCGATCCGGGCCGGGTCAAGGAACTGGTACTCGCCGCCTGCCAGTAGGCGCCGGGCCGGCTCACATGTTGGTGTCTGCGGCGCCCGCGGGCAGCGGCACGATGACCACGCGGTCATCCGTCGGACCGGCGGTTCCGGTCTGCTTGTTCACGGTCCCGACCTGGAGCAGTCCGGCAGGCACGGCGGTGAGGCGGCCGAGGGAACCGTATTTCCTCTCCAGGAAGGTGGTCGGCGCATCGATGCCGGGTTTCTCCTCGGTGGGCGCATTCAGGTACTGCAATGTCTGGGTCCGGGTCTGTGAGACCACGATCATCCCGCCGACGGCTGCGCAGCCGGCGGTCTCGGGCTTGTCCGGCCAGGTCCAGAGTGTGCGGCCCACGCCGGTGGGGCTGATGATCTGCAGACGGTCCTCCGCCGGTGCACGATCGGTCAGATACAGCGCTCCGGTGGTCACATCCGGGCACAGCGCGGGGTCGGAGCCGAGCCCCGAGGTGAGCACCCGGGGTGGGGTGGTGCTGCCCGACGACAGGTCTGTCACCGAGAGCAGCTTTCCGGCAAGCGAATCGGGGTTCGCGGCGGCCTGCGGATCACCGGCGTCGCCCGTGGCGACCAGCAGTTCGGTGGGGCTCTTGAAGTAGATCGTGCCCATGTTGCCGGTGTCGCCCTTGGGAATGCCGACCAGGATCGGCTTCGGGAGGTCACCCTCGGCGATCCGGACGACGCGATTGTCGGTCGGGGTGGTGATGTAGGCGTAGACCAGCTGATCCTGTGCGTAATCCGGGGACGGCGCGAAGTCGAGCAGGCCACCGTCACCGGAGGCATCGACGTCGAGCGAGGCGATCTCCACCGTCGGGCCGCCGCGTTTGGTCCGCACGATCTTGCCGGTCACGCGCTGCGCGACCACGGTCGAGGTGGCGTCGGCGCTGGCGGCGAGGAGACCGCTGGTGGCGTCGAGGCAGGTCGCGATGACCGCCGGATCAGGATCGGGACACGGACCGGGGTCGCTGCCGGGGTCGGTCGGCGGAACGCTGGGCTGGGTTTCGGTGGGCTGCTGCATCGGCGGGTTCTGATTCGCCGAGAAGTCGCCGGCCTCCCGGTTGCGATCCTGCTCGGCAAAACCATCGCTGCAGCCGGTCACCATCAGGGCCGCCGCCACCAGCGAAACCACGAGGCGGGCAAGCGCAGGCCGGTGGCGCAATGTCATGGCGTCCACCCTACTGACTGTGCCCGAACCGGCTGACGCCGAACTGGTGGACCTGCGGGGCGCGGTGAACACGACCGACCGCGACACAACCTCTATGGTCTCTTGTGTGAAGGAACGAGATCCCGACGGCCAAGGGTCGAGCCCATACGACGAGCCCACCGAACAGATCGAGTTGCCTTTGACGCGGGCGCATGACCCGCGCAGGGCACAGGAGGGCGATACCGGCGAGCACGGCTACGCGCCGTACAGAGCTCGCGGCCTCTCGGATGACGGCGGCGGCTTCGCCGACAACGAGGCCGAGCTCGAGGAAACCGAACAGATACCGACCATGCGGAAGCGCCAGTCGCCCGATCCCGTCCCGGCCGAGATGGCCGATCAGGACACCGACGTGGTGACGACGACTCCGGTGACGACGACTCCCGCGGCCGACGCACCGCCGTCGAACTCGACCACGCGAATCCCGGTCGGTGCCGTCGATCGTGACGACTTCCACCGCGAGTACGGCCCGCAGCCGCGCTACGACGACGACGACGATTTCGCGGCGCGAGGTCCCGCCGAACCAGAACCGGTGAACCCCTTGGTGACCGAGGTCCCGGCCCGTCGCGGCACACTCGACCTAGGGCTGCTGCTGCTGCGGCTGGGCGTCGGTCTGATCGCGATGGCGCACGGCAGTCAGAAGCTGTTCGGATGGTGGAACGGTCCGCGCCTGTCCGGCTTCGAGGACTATCTGGTCAACGCATCCGACACCTCGATCGGCTTCAACTCGGACGCCGCCAAACCGCTGGCGGTACTCGGCGCGCTCTCGGAGACCATCGGTGGACTGATGCTGGTGGTCGGTCTGCTGACGCCAGTAGCAGGTTCCGCCGTGCTCGGCGTGATGTTCGTGGCATCGGCCTACAAGGCGACCCTGGCCGGCGGCGTGTGGTTCTTCGCCTCCGACCCGGACTACACGGGCGGTGGCATCGAGTTCGAGCTGTTCCTGGCATTGGCTGCTGCGGTGATCATCCTGACCGGACCGGGCCGCATCTCCCTCGACTTCGGTCGGGGCTGGGCCACCCGCCCCTACATCGGTTCGGTGATCTGGCTGGTGATCGGTATCGCTGTGCCCATCACCATCTGGTTCCTGTTCAACGGGACCAACCCCTTCGAATCACCGGGCAATCCCGCGCCCTGACACGCAAACGCTCCGGATATGCGAAGACGCTCCACATGCATGTGGAGCGTCTTCGCATATCCGGAGCGTTTGTACGAGCGGTCGTCAGTCGACCTTGCGGACCGCGCCCTTGTCGGCCGAGGTGGCGAGTTTGGCGTAGGCGCGCAGCGCGGTGGTGACGCGGCGTTCGCGGATCTCACGCGGCTGCCACGGACGCTCGGAGGCCTCGATCTTCGCGCGGCGGGTGGCGAGGGTCTCGTCGTCGACGAGGACCTCGAGTTTGCGGGTCTTGACGTCGATGAGGATCTGATCACCGTCTTCGACCAGACCGATCACACCACCAGATGCCGCCTCGGGTGAGATGTGCCCGATCGACAGACCCGACGAACCACCGGAGAACCGGCCATCGGTGATCAAGGCGCACTTCTTGCCCATGCCGGTGCCCTTCATGAAGGCCGTCGGATGGAGCATCTCCTGCATTCCGGGGCCACCGGCGGGCCCTTCGTAGCGGACCACCAGAACCTCACCGGCCTGGATGGTCTTGCTGAGGATGGCTTGCACAGCTGCTTCCTGGGACTCGACAACGCGTGCCGGACCCTGGAAGTGCCAGAGATCTTCGTCGATCCCGGCGGTCTTCAGCACGGCGCCGTCCTCGGCGAGGTTGCCCTTGAGAACGCAGAGACCACCCTCGACGGTGTAGGCGTGTGCGAGGTCGCGGATGCAGCCGCCGGCGGCATCGATGTCGAGTGAGCTCCACCGGTTGGACGTCGAGAACGGTGTGGTGGTGCGGACGCCACCGGGGGCGGCGTGGAACAGTTCGAAGGCTTCGTCGATGGCCTTGCCGCCGCGGATGTCCCAGTCGTCGAGGAAGCTGCCGATGGTCGGGGAGTGCACCGTGCTCGCGGTGTCGTCGATGAGTCCGGCGCGACGCAGCTCGCCCAGGATCGCCGCGATTCCGCCGGCCCGGTGCACGTCCTCCATGTGGTAATCGGAGTTGGGCGAGACCTTCGACAGGCAGGGAACCTTGCGGCTGATGTCGTCGATGACACCGAGATCGAAGTCGTCGACCTCACCTTCCTGCGCGGCGGCCAGCACATGCAGCACGGTGTTGGTGGAGCCGCCCATGGCGACGTCGAGGGCCATCGCGTTGCGGAATGCGGTGGGGGTGGCCACATTTCGCGGCAGCACCGACTCGTCTTCCTCGTGGTAGTACCGCTTGGCGGCCTCGACGATGACGGTGCCGGCACGGGTGAACAGCGCGCGCCGGGACTCGTGGGTGGCCAGGGTCGAGCCGTTGCCTGGCAGCGCCAGACCCAGGGCTTCGGTGAGGCAGTTCATCGAGTTGGCGGTGAACATGCCCGAGCAGGATCCGCAGGTCGGGCACGCGGCGAGTTCGACCTCACGCAGTGCGTCCTCGTCGACGGAGTCGTTGGCGGAGGCGGAGATCGAGGTGATCAGATCCGACGACGGGTGAACGGTGTCGCCGACGACCACGGCCTTGCCGGCCTCCATCGGACCGCCGGAGACGAACACGGTCGGGATGTTCAGGCGCATCGCGGCGTTGAGCATCCCCGGAGTGATCTTGTCGCAGTTTGAGATACAGACCAGTGCGTCCGCGGTGTGGGCGTTGACCATGTATTCGACGGAGTCGGCGATGATCTCGCGACTCGGCAGGGAGTAGAGCATGCCGTCGTGACCCATCGCGATCCCGTCGTCGACGGCGATGGTGTGGAACTCGCGGGGGACGCCACCGGCAGCCCGGACGGCGTCGGCGACGATCTCGCCGACATCTTTCAGGTGGACGTGGCCGGGAACGAACTGCGTATACGAATTGGCAATGGCGACAATCGGTTTACCGAAATCGTCATCTGTCATGCCGGTCGCGCGCCAGAGTGAGCGTGCGCCCGAGGCGTTGCGTCCGATGGTGGTGGTTCGTGACCTCAACTGCGGCATGACTATTGGTTCCTCGACTCATCGACCAGCTCCGACCGGGGCTGCGGTACGGAGAGTTGCGCGGCTCACGCTACTCCGCTGCGTGGCGCTGTTTCAAAACGGTGGTCAGGAGGTCTTTTCGTCCGAGTTGCTCGCGGCGGCCGCGTCCTGGGCTGCGTACGGGTCGGGGATCCGTCCGCGGCTTGCCGCCGACAGGCGCGGGAGATCCCGGAAGCTGATCGTGGGAAGCGTCAGTGTCGAGTCGTCCTGCAGGACCGCCCGCACCGCTCCCCAGCGCGGGAACCGGAGTCCGACGATCTGGTCCCAGGTGGCGCTGCGCCGCCCGCGCAAGGTCTGCGTGGTCAGCCCGTCCTCGGTGACGATGGTGCGCAAGCGGTGTACCCACAGGGCGACGACAACCGGGACCGCGAGCGTCCAGCCCAGGTAGGGCAGCGAAACCCCGGCGAGCACGAGTGCGGAAACCGCCATCATGAAGACGGCAAAATAAGAGATGGGGTGGATGCGGAATTCCGCGGGCAACTCGATTGCTACTGGCTCAGACACGCCTATATTCTTCCATCCCGCGGCAGCGGCCTGTGACAGTCCGGTCGTCAGGCGCTCCTGGCCTGCGGATTAGGTGTCTGATCCCATGATGTGGGATCGGCAGGGGACGGGTTTGACTCTGTGAACCCACAGTTCTAGCCTCGTTAACTGTGATGCAAAAACAGATTCTCGTACTCGGCCGGCGCGTCTTCGCCTGACCGGGTACTCGAAGTACTCACAAAGCATCGACGCGCCACCCTCGCACAGCACCGCTGTCGGGGGTTTTTTGTTGTCCACCGACGCCAGCGGCCATCTTCGGGTCGCGCGTCCGAGTAGAGGGAAGGTGCAGTGAGCGCACCAACAGCACGCACCCAGCCGGGGCCAGGCCCCCGCGGAACGGGATCGCGCAATACGGGCATTGGCGCCCAGGCCGTACCGGCGCCGCAGCAGCGACGCACGGTCGCGCCCGAGCGTGTCAGTGGGGCGCAGGCAGTAGTGCGCTCGCTCGAAGAACTCGGCGTCACGTCGGTCTTCGGCATTCCCGGTGGCGCCGTCCTCCCCGTCTATGACCCGCTTTTCGACTCGAAGCAGGTCCGCCACATCCTCGTCCGCCACGAGCAGGGCGCAGGTCACGCCGCCACCGGTTACGCGCAGGCCACCGGCCGCGTCGGTGTCTGCATCGCCACCTCGGGTCCCGGCGCCACCAACCTGGTGACCCCGCTGGCAGACGCACAGATGGATTCGGTTCCGGTGGTTGCGATCACCGGACAGGTCGGCCGCGCGCTGATCGGTACCGACGCCTTCCAGGAAGCCGACATCTCCGGCATCACCATGCCGATCACGAAGCACAACTTCCTGGTCAGCAATGGTGCCGAGATCGCCAAGGTGATGGCCGAGGCCTTTTACATCGCCGAAAGCGGCCGTCCGGGCGCCGTCCTCGTCGACATCCCCAAGGACATCCTGCAGGCCCAGACCACGTTCTCGTGGCCGCCGCAGATCGACCTGCCCGGCTACCGGCCGGTGACCAAGCCCCACGGCAAGCAGGTTCGTGAGGCCGCGCGGATGATCGCAGCGGCCTCGGCGCCGGTGCTGTACGTCGGCGGCGGTGTCATCAAGGCCAACGCATCTGCCGAACTGCTCGAACTCGCAGAACTGACCGGCGTTCCCGTGGTCACCACCCTCATGGCCCGCGGCGCATTCCCAGACAGCCACAAGCAACACCTGGGAATGCCCGGAATGCACGGCACCGTCGCGGCGGTTGCCGGGTTGCAGCGCAGCGATCTGCTGATCACCCTCGGCGCTCGCTTCGATGACCGGGTCACCGGCATGCTCGATTCGTTTGCACCGGACGCCAAGGTGATCCACGCGGACATCGATCCGGCCGAGATCGGCAAGAACCGTCACGCGGACGTTCCCATCGTGGGCGACTGCAAGGCGGTCATCGCCGAACTGATCGAGGCGGTGCGCGACGAGCGTGCCACCACCACCGATGCTCCCGACCTGAGCACCTGGTGGTCGTACCTCGACGGCGTTCGCCGCACGTACCCGCTGAGCTATGACCGCCCCTCTGACGGCGCGATGTCTCCCGAGTTCGTGATCTCGGCGATCGGCAAGACCGCCGGACCCGACGCGATCTACTGCGCCGGAGTCGGTCAGCACCAGATGTGGGCCGCGCAGTTCATCTCGTACGAGAATCCGCGCACCTGGCTGAACTCGGGTGGTCTGGGCACGATGGGCTACGCGGTGCCGGCGGCCATGGGTGCCAAGCAGGGCATGCCCGATTCCGAGGTGTGGGCCATCGACGGCGACGGCTGCTTCCAGATGACCAATCAGGAACTGGCGACGTGTGCCATCGAGGGCATCCCCATCAAAGTGGCCGTGATCAACAACGGCAACCTGGGCATGGTCCGGCAGTGGCAGACACTGTTCTACGACGAGCGGTACTCCAACACCAATCTGTCGACGCACAACGCCGACCCGTCGCAGCGCATCCCGGACTTCGTCAAACTGGCGGACGCCCTCGGTTGTGTCGGACTCCGGTGTGAGCGCGAGGAGGATGTCGACGCCGTGCTGGCGGAGGCCCGCGCGATCAACGACCGTCCGGTTGTCATCGACTTCATCGTCGGCGCGGACGCGCAGGTGTGGCCGATGGTCGCTGCCGGCACCGGCAACGACCAGATCATGGCGGCCCGGGGCATTCGTCCACTGTTCGACGACGACGAGGCCGCGTCCACCCATCCCGATGAGATCCATCAGGCGATGACCCGCAGCGTCGAGAAGGGCGAGCAGAAGTGACCACCCACCACACACTCAGTGTGCTTGTCGAAGACCGTCCCGGCGTTCTCGCCCGGGTGGCCTCGCTGTTCTCCCGTCGTGGATTCAATATCGAGTCGCTGGCCGTCGGTGCCACTGAACTCAAGGGCATCTCGCGGATGACCATCATGGTTTCCGTGGAGGACTTCCCCCTCGAACAGGTGACGAAGCAGCTCAACAAGCTGATCAACGTCATCAAGATCGTGGAGCAGGACCCCGAGACCTCGGTGGCCCGCGAGCTCCTGATGGTCAAGGTGCGCGCCGACGCATCCGCGCGCGGAGAGGTCATCGAAGTGGTGAACCTGTTCCGCGCCAAGGTCATCGACGTCTCACCCGACTCGATCACCGTGGAGGCGACGGGTACGCAGGACAAGCTCGACGCGCTGCTCAAGATGCTCGATCCGTACGGCATCAGGGAGATCGCCCAATCCGGCATCGTCGCCCTGGGCCGTGGCCCCAAGAGCATGTCCGCGGCTCGCTGACACAATCGGCTCGCTGACACAATCAAGGCAAAACAGAACTGATCCCTGGCCAAATAGGGCCGGGAGATTCACCAAAGAAGGGAAGTCAAGTGGCAGTCGAGATGTTCTACGACGACGATGCCGACCTGTCGATCATCCAGGGCCGCAAGGTTGCGGTCATCGGATACGGCAGCCAGGGTCACGCGCACTCGCTGAGCCTGCGCGACTCGGGCGTCGAGGTCCGCATCGGCCTCAAAGAAGGCTCGAAGTCTCGCGCCAAGGCTGAGGAAGCCGGCCTCGCCGTCGGTACGCCGGCCGAGGTTTCGGAATGGGCTGACGTCATCATGGTGCTCGCACCGGATACCGCTCAGGCAAGCATCTTCACCAATGACATCGAGCCGGGCCTCAAGGACGGCGACGCGCTGTTCTTCGGCCACGGCCTGAACATTGACTTCGACCTGATCAAGGCACCGGAGTTCGTCACCGTCGGCATGGTTGCCCCGAAGGGCCCCGGCCACCTCGTGCGTCGTCAGTTCGTCGACGGCAAGGGTGTCCCCGCGCTCATCGCGATCGATCAGGACCCCAAGGGCGAGGGACAGGCTCTGGCCCTGTCGTACGCCAAGGGCATCGGCGGCACCCGCGCGGGCGTCATCAAGACCACGTTCAAAGAAGAGACCGAGACCGACCTCTTCGGTGAGCAGGCCGTGCTCTGCGGCGGCACCGAAGAGCTCGTCAAGATCGGCTTCGAGGTCATGGTCGAGGCCGGTTACGCACCGGAGATGGCGTACTTCGAGGTACTGCACGAGCTCAAGCTCATCGTCGACCTCATGTACGAGGGTGGCATCGCCCGCATGAACTACTCGGTGTCCGACACCGCGGAGTTCGGTGGCTACATCTCGGGCCCGCGGGTCATCGACGACGGCACCAAGGAACGCATGCGCGGCATCCTCAAGGACATCCAGGACGGCACTTTCGTCAAGCGCCTGGTTGCCAACGTCGAGGGAGGCAACAAGGAGCTCGAGGGCCTGCGCAAGCAGAACGCCGAGCACCCGATCGAGGTCACCGGCCAGAAGCTGCGCGACCTGATGAGCTGGGTTGATCGCCCCATCACCGAAACCGCCTGATACTCAAGCGAGTTCATGAAAGGCCCCGGACCACTGGTTCGGGGCCTTTTTGCGGTCGGAGGTCAGACCAGGCGATAGCCGGTGACGCCCCGGTGCTGGAGATCGCGCATCACCGGACCGATGTTGGTGCCCTTCTCCGGGCCCAGACACGCGACTTCGAAGTAGGCGTTGACCATGCCGATGAGGCGATCGCCGATCACCACCGGGCTGCCGGAATCACCTTCGATGACGCACATCTGGGTGATGTGCACCTCATGGCCCGAGATCCAGACGATCCCGCACGTGTGGCCGGAGGTCCGGCCGTCCTTGCAAGCGATGTCGGGAAACTGCGGGGGAGTGACCTGCACGGATCGGATCGTGACCGCGCCGACCGTACGCAGCGGGCGCACCGCGGAAGGGTCGAACCGGATCAGTGCGTAGTCGAGGTCGGCGTTGACCTGTTCGATGACACCCACCGATCCGCGAAGCGGCCACAGTTCCGACAGCACCCTCGCCCCGGCGTCGCCGCAGTGGCCGGCAGTGAGGCCGATGAGTCCACCGCGCTGGTCGAAACCGATGGTGGTGAGGGTGCAGATCGCGGCGGAACCGTCGGTCTGCAGGATCGCGATGCCGGAGCCGCCGCCCAGCGGGGCCTTGCCGGGAGCCGCAGACGCCGGAGATGTGACGGCGGTGAGCATCAGCATCCCGACCGCAGCCACGATCACCAGGATCCTGCCGACGGTGCAGCGGTGCAGGCGGATACGTGATCGGTTCACTCACAGCTCGATTCTCGGCACCCCGACGCGACAGGTGTTTCGACCGTAGCCGAGGTCGGCGCGCTGCGCGTGCGGTACGAGCGGGTCAGTGCACTGTGAATCCGACAACCCCGCGGCGGGGTAGGTCGTCGAGGATCGGCTTGATGTTGGTGCCGGTCTCGGGGCCGATGCATCCGACGTAGTAATAGGCGTTGACCATGCCGATGAGGCGATCGCCGATGACGACGGGGCTGCCGGAGTCGCCTTCGAGGACACAGATCTGGCTGATGTGTGCGATGCCGTCCGCGAACCAGGTGACACCGCAGGTGTTGCCGGTGGTGCGACCCTCTTTGCAGGCGATGTCGGGGAATGCGGGGGGAGTGGTCTGCACGCTCCGGATGGTCACGTTGCCGACCCTGCGGGTGGCGGCGACCTTCGACGCGTCGAACTCGATGATCGCGTAGTCGAGTTTGTGGTTGGAGAACGTGATCCGGCCCAGGACACCGCGATTCTGATACTGCTCGGACGCGACCCGCTGCCCGCCTTCACCGCAGTGGCCGGCCGTCAATCCGTAAAGGGTGCCGGTGTTGTCGGTGCCGATGGTGGTCAGCGTGCACGCCGCCGCACTGTTGCCGCCCTGGAGGACCAGGATGCCGGAGCCACCGCCCAAGGCCACCTTCGCCGGTGCCGCGACTGCCGCACCGCCGCCGCTCACCAGCAGTGCAACAGATGCCAGCGCCACGCAGGCGACAAGCAATTTCCTCAGCATGAGATCCCCAATCTTCGGCCATGGTGCATCCCGGTATGTCTCCCCCGAAGTCGGAATGCCCTATCTGGAACATAGTCGTAATCGATCTCACAGGCGGCATTTCCCCGACGACAAGACGCGCGGATCCGATTCGCGCAGGTCCGCGCGGGTTCCTCTGATATACCCGGGAACTGATCGCTGGGGGCGGCAACTAAGCTGATCGCTGGAGATGCCCCTTTCGCCGGCTCCCGGTACGCGCCGGGTGCTACCCGACCCCAGGAGAAATCACTGTGAGCCCCACCGGCCGCCCAGTCGTCTTGATCGCCGACAAACTGGCACAGTCCACGGTTGCCGCACTCGGCGAAGATGTCGAGGTGCGCTGGGTCGATGGCCCCGACCGCCCGAAGTTGCTCGAGGCAGTCAAGGATGCCGACGCCATTCTCGTGCGTTCGGCCACCCAGGTCGATGCCGAGGTACTTGCCGCCGGACCGAATCTGAAGATCATCGCCCGCGCCGGCGTCGGACTCGACAACGTCGATGTCCCGGCCGCCACCGAGCGGGGCGTGATGGTCGTCAACGCGCCCACCTCGAACATCCACACCGCCGCCGAGCATGCGGTCAGCCTGCTGCTGTCCGCTGCCCGCCAGATCCCGGCCGCCGACGCCACGTTGCGTGAGCACGAATGGAAGCGTTCGAAGTTCAACGGCGTCGAGATCTTCGGTAAGACCGTCGGTGTGGTCGGACTCGGCCGGATCGGACAGCTGTTCGCGCAGCGTCTGGCCGCCTTCGAGACCCACATCATCGCGTACGACCCCTACGTGTCCCCGGCTCGCGCCGCTCAGCTCGGGATCGAACTGGTGACCCTCGACGAACTGCTCGAGCGCGCCGACATGTTCTCGGTGCACCTGCCCAAGACCCCGGAGACCCTCGGTCTCATCGGTGCCGAGCAGCTGGCCCGCACGAAGAAGGGTGTCATCGTCGTCAACGCCGCCCGCGGTGGTCTGATCGACGAGCAGGCCCTGGCCGATGCGATCAATTCCGGCCACGTCTTCGGCGCCGGACTCGACGTCTACGCCACCGAGCCGTGCACCGACTCGCCGCTGTTCGAGCTCCCGCAGGTTGTCGTGACACCGCACCTGGGTGCCTCGACCTCGGAGGCCCAGGATCGCGCCGGTACCGACGTCGCGAAGAGCGTGCGTCTGGCACTGGCCGGCCACTTCGTCCCCGACGCGGTGAACATCACCGGTGGTGCGGTGGACGACGAGGTCGCGCCGTGGCTCGAACTCGTCCGCAAACTCGGCGTCCTCGTGGGTGCCCTGTCCGGTCAGGTCCCGGCCAACCTCAACGTCGACGTCCGCGGTGAGATCGCCGCCCGCACCGTCGACGTCCTCGGACTGTCCGCGCTGCGTGGTCTGTTCTCCGCGGTCATCGAGGATCCGGTCACCTTCGTGAACGCACCCGCGCTGGCCGCCGAGCGCGGTGTCACCTCCGAGGTGACCACCGCTTCGGAGAGCCCGAACCACCGCAACCTGGTGGACCTGCGTGCGGTCTTCGGCGACGGCACCGTCCTCAATGTCGGTGGCACGCTGTCGGGTCCGGCCGAGGTCGAGAAGATCGTCAACATCAACGGCCGCAACTTCGACCTGCGTGCCGAGGGCCTGAATCTTGTTGTCTCCTACGGAGATCAGCCCGGTTCGCTGGGTAAGATCGGCACCCTGCTCGGCAATGCCGGCATCGACATCCAGGCTGCCGGCCTGTCGCAGGACGCCGAAGGTTCCGGCGCCACGATCCTGCTGCGCGTGAGTCAGTCGATTCCCGAGGCAGTACTGACGGCCATCGGCGAGGCCGTCGACGCCACCCTGATCAAGCAGGTCGATCTGTCATGAAGCTCGCAGTGATTCCCGGAGACGGGATCGGTCCCGAGGTCGTCGGTGAAGCGCTGGCCGTTCTGGAGCAGGTGCTGCCGGGTGTCGAGACCACGCATTTCGATCTCGGAGCCCAGCGGTATCACCGCACCGGTGAACTCCTGACCGACGAGGATCTGGACGCCATCCGCGGCCACGACGCGATCCTGCTCGGTGCGATCGGCGATCCGTCCGTCACCCCGGGCATCCTCGAGCGCGGGTTGCTGCTGAAGATGCGCTTTGCGCTCGATCATCACGTGAACCTGCGCCCGAGCAAGTTGCTCCCGGGTGTCACCTCGCCGCTGGCCGGTAACCCCGAGATCGACTTCGTGGTGGTCCGGGAGGGCACGGAAGGCCCGTACACCGGCAACGGCGGTGCGATCCGCGTCGGAACGCCCAACGAGGTCGCCACCGAGGTCAGCGTCAACACGCGTTTCGGTATCGAACGTGTCGTCCGCGACGCCTTCAAGCGTGCGCAGGCTCGTCGGAAGCACCTGACACTGATCCACAAGACAAACGTCCTCACGTTTGCCGGTTCGATGTGGAAGCGCACCGTCGATGAGGTCGCGGAGGAGTTCCCCGAGGTCACCGTCGACTACAACCACATCGATGCGGCGACCATCTACATGGTGACCAACCCGGGTCGATACGACGTCATCGTCACCGACAATCTGTTCGGCGACATCATCACCGACATCGCCGGTGCGGTCAGCGGCGGCATCGGCCTGGCGGCGTCGGGCAACATCGACGCCACCGGTACCAATCCGTCGATGTTCGAGCCGGTCCACGGAAGTGCACCCGACATCGCCGGCCAGGGGATCGCCGATCCCACGGCTGCGATCCTGTCGGTGGAACTCCTGCTCCGTCATCTGGGCCACGACGCCGAGGCCGACCGGGTCGCGAGGGCGGTTGCCGCCGACCTGGCGAGCCGTGGAGAACTCCCGGTCGACACCAAGGAGATCGGGAACCGGATCCGGGCAGCCCTGGGCTGATCCCGGGCCGGCCCCTCCGACCCCCAAAATTCGCTCCGCCTACCTGCGTGTGCTCCTGTTGCAACAGGAGCACACGCAGGGAAGCGGAGCGAATTTCGTTGGTGTGGCTATGTGGGTGTGGTGACCAAGGCCTTGCGTTGTTCGTCGGGAGGGACCAGGCCGATGGCCGCGGCCGGGGCAGCGGCGGCGATGAGGAAGGCGGCCGGATAGCCGAAGGCTCCGATGGCCATACCGAACAGCGGCGTGGACGCGGCCATCCAGAGATACTGGCCGGTGTTCTGGACGGCCAGGGCGCGGCCACTCCATTCCGGTCCGGAGAACTCGGCGATGGCGGTGAACGCCAATCCGTTGTCGGCCACCGTGATCACGCTTGCGACCACCATGATCACGGCCGAGATGGGACTGCCCAGCCAGTCGGTGAAGGCCAGCAGACCCATCGACGCGGTGGCGCCCATCGAGATCAACCGGATCGGCTTCGTGCGCGAGCCCCAGACATCCGACCAGCGGCCGGCGCCGATACGCCCGGCTGCGCCGATGACCTGGCTGACGGTCACCAGCACTCCCGCCGTGAGCGGGGACCAGTTGTGCTGCACGATCAGCCAGGCGGGTACGAACGTCCAGAGCATGCCCTGCGGAACCGCCAGCAGAATGCTCACACCGTGCACACGTGGCAGGAACTGGCTTCCGCGATAGGGATTCGACGACGTGACAGTGGCGGCGCTCGACGACGTCCTGGGGGGATCGGCCACCACGACCAGGACGACCACGGTGGCGATGGCCGTCACGATCAGCGGGATCGCCAGACCAGCACCGACACCGAACTTCTCGGACAGGACCGGGATGGTCAGGGCGCTCACACCGATGCCCAGCGGCTGGGCCGTCTGCCGGATACCCATTGCGGTGCCGCGCTTCTCGGGTGGGAACCAGCCGACGACGATCCGGCCGCCGGCCCCGTTGGTGGCCGCGGAGGTGACGCCGCCGGCCAGCAGCGCCAGGCCCAGTACCGACGTCGGAGCGTCCCACATATTGGCCAGGCTCGCCAGGGTCATGGCGCCGATGGTGAGTGTCAGCGACAGCAACAGGATTCGCCGTTCGCCGAATCGGTCGAGTGCGATACCCCACGCGTATGTCGACAGCAGCAGGCCGAAGGTCGGTGCGGCGGCCAGGGTTGACGCCTCGGTCAACGACATTCCTTCGGAACGGTGCAGTTCGGGGATGAGGAATGCGACGCCGCTGACCACGCAGGTGGTTGCCATGGCGGACAGCAGGGAGGCCGCGAGCATCGCCCAGCGGCGGGCTTCGGTGGGCATTACCGAACCTCCTCGGTAGGTGTTGCTGCGATATGACATCTCAATATATGAAACGTTGTGCCCAGATAGTAAAACATCAGCTGTGATGCTGCCAAGCGCGACTCCCGACGGTTGGGATAGGCCAGGTGCGATAGTCTGGCGACCATGCGACTAGGTCGAATTGCCAGCCCTGACGGGGTTGCTTTTGTCAGTATCGAGGGCGACGGCGATGCCGCCACGGCACGAGAAATCGCCGAACACCCCTTTGGGACACCCACCTTCACCGGCCGAAGCTGGCCGCTGGCGGACACCAGATTGCTGGCGCCGATCCTGGCCAGCAAGGTCATCTGCATCGGCAAGAATTACATGGCGCACGTCCAAGAGATGGCCGGAGACGAAGCGACGCGGAGCTCGACCAGTGGGGCTGTGGAGGCGCCAGAGAATCCGGTGATCTTCATCAAGCCGAATACCTCGATCATCGGTCCCCAGGCGCCGATCCTGCGTCCGAAATCGTCGAACCGGGTCGACTTCGAGGGTGAACTCGCGATCGTGATCGGGCAGCCCTGTCGCGATGTGAAGGCGGCAAAGGCAAAGGACGTGATCCTCGGTTACACGATCGGCAACGACGTCACCGCCCGCGACCAGCAGAAGGCCGACGGCCAGTGGACCCGGGGCAAGGGCTACGACTCGTTCTGCCCGCTCGGGCCGTGGATCGAAACCGACCTCGATCCTGCCGACCTCGAGATCCGCACCGAGTTGGGCGGCGAGGTCAAGCAACGCAGCCGGACGAGTCTGATGCTGCACGACGTCGGCGAGATCGTGGAATGGATCAGCGCCGTGATGACACTGCTCCCCGGTGACGTGATCCTCACCGGCACACCCGAAGGCATCGGACCGATGGCCGCCGGAGACACCGTGAGTGTCACCATCGAGGGCATCGGTACGTTGACCAACCCGGTCGCCGATCGGGGGTGACGATGCGTCCTTCACCGAAAACAGCTCAGGTCAACGGGATTTCGCTCAGCTACGAGGATTCTGGATCCGGTCCTCTGGTCGTGATGGTGATGGGCAGCGGCAGTCCGGGCCGGGTCTGGAAAGCCCATCAGCAGCCCGCGCTGGTGAAGGCCGGCTATCGCGTGGTCACGTTCGACAATCGCGGAATCGCCCCGTCGAGTGAATGTTCCGAGGGCTTCACGATCGCCGACATGGTCGCCGACACAGCCGCGCTCATCGAGTTCCTCGGCGACGGACCGGCAGTGGTGATCGGAACCTCGCTCGGCGCCAAGGTGACACAGGAACTCGCGTTGGCCCGGCCCGATGTCGTCCGGTGTGCGGTCATGATCGCGACATACGGACGAAGTGGGCCGCTGCAGACGTGGATCTCCGAGGGGGAGCGGCAGATCTACGACCAGAAGATCACGTTGCCGCCGCACTACCACGCGGCAATCACCGCCCACCTCAATCTGTCTCGCCACACCCTCGACGACGACACCTCGGTGCGCGACTGGCTCGACGTCATCGAGTTCTCGGGACAGACGGTGACACCGGGAATGCGCGCGCAGCTCGGTCTGCACGACGGCGAGGCCGATCGTCTGGCCGCATACGCCAGGATCACCAGGCCGTCGCTGGTGATCGGATTCGCCGACGATCGTTCGTTGCCACCGCATCTGGCTCGGGAGGTCGCCGATGCGATCCCCGGTGCGCGGTACGAAGAAGTGGCCAAGGCCGGCCACTACGGCTACCTCGAGCAGCCTGCAGAGGTCAACGCACTGCTGATCGAGTTCCTGACGCAGCAGCGCGCCTGAAGGTGCGGGGGTGGCAGCGGCACTGTTACCCCCGCGTAATCTGGGCCCATGAGTGAATCGCAGGTCCGCGTCCGTTTTTGTCCATCCCCGACCGGTACGCCACATGTCGGGTTGGTGCGTACCGCGTTGTTCAACTACGCCTACGCCCGACACAACGGCGGCGCGTTCGTCTTCCGGATCGAAGACACCGATGCCGCCCGCGATTCCGAGGAGTCGTACGCGGCCATCCTCGACGCGCTGCGATGGCTCGGACTGAACTGGGACGAGGGCCCGGAGGTCGGTGGCCCACACGAGCCGTACCGGCAGTCGCAGCGCAAGCCGCTGCATCTCGACGCGGTCGCCAAACTGCTGGACGCCGGCGAGGCGTACGAGGCCTTCTCGACCGCCGAGGAGGTCGAGGCCCGTCACAAGGCGGCCGGCCGCGACCCCAAACTCGGCTACGACAACTTCGACCGCGACCTGACCGACGAGCAGAAGCAGGCCTTCCGCGACGAGGGTCGGACGGCCGTGATCCGGCTGAAGATGCCCGATCGCGACCTCACGTGGGACGACCTGGTGCGTGGCACCACGACGATTCCGGCCGGGACCACCCCCGACTTCGCACTGACGCGTGGCAACGGAGATCCGTTGTACACCTTGGTGAATCCGGTCGACGATGCGTTGATGGAGATCACACACGTCCTGCGTGGCGAGGACCTGCTGTCGTCGACGCCGCGCCAGATCGCGCTCTACGAAGCGTTGATCCGTGTCGGAATCGCCAGCCAGACACCGAAATTCGGACATCTGCCGTTTGTGATGGGGGAGGGTAACAAGAAGCTCTCGAAGCGTGATCCGCAGTCGAGCCTGTTCCACCACCGCGACCGCGGGTTCATCCCCGAGGGTCTGCTGAACTACTTGGCCCTACTCGGGTGGGGGATCGCCGACGACCACGACATCTTCACGCTCGACGAGATGATCGCGGCATTCGACATCTCGAAGGTGAACTCGAATCCCGCTCGGTTCGATCAGAAGAAAGCGGATTCGATCAACGCCGAGCACCTGCGCCGGCTCACCCCGGAAGACTTCGCCGGACGGCTGCTGGATTATCTCGTGCGCGGCGGCCAGTTGAGCGAACCGATCGACGAAGACCAGTGGACGGTTGTCGCCGACCTGGTCCAGACGCGTATCCAGGTCCTCGGCGACGCGTGGGGCCTGATCGCGTTCCTCTACATCTCCGATGACGATTTCAGCATCGACGAAGCGGCCGCCCGCAAGAATCTCGGAGCCGATGCGGCGCCCGTCCTCGACGCGACGATCGAAGCACTGTCGGCATTGCCTCAGTGGACGACTGAGGCCATCGAAACGGCCCTCAAGGAGGCGTTGGTGGAGCGACTCGAGCTCAAGCCGCGCAAGGCGTTCGGTCCGGTGCGGGTGGCTGTCACCGGGTCACACATCAGCCCGCCGCTCTTCGAGTCGCTGGAGCTCCTCGGCGCCGAGCGGAGCCTGGCCCGGCTGCGCGCCGCGCGTGCAACAATCGCGTAAAAAGGGCTTCTGACCTGGCGATTACAGGTTAGGCCGCAGGGTTTGATAATCTCTTTCACGGCGCTTTTCCAGAAGCCACAAGCGACTGGGAGAGCACCGAATGGGGTATGGTGTAATTGGCAACACAGCGGTGTCTGGTACCGCCATTCTAGGTTCGAGTCCTGGTACCCCAGCGACAACAGAGTAAAACTGTGTCAGTTCTGGCCCCGTCGTCTAGCGGCCTAGGACGCCGCCCTCTCAAGGCGGTAGCGCGGGTTCGAATCCCGTCGGGGCTACAACAAGAAACACCCTCTCACCTGCACTGCAGGGGGAGGGTGTTTTGTTGTGTGGGTGGGGATCTGAGGGCGTGCCCACATCTTGCCCACATGATTTTCTGGCCCCGCGACGAGCTGCGGCAGATCCTCTAGCATTCTGCTGATGTCGGACACACAACCTGGATGGCACCCAGATCCAGAAGGCGCCTCAGATCAGTTGCGGTGGTGGGATGGTCAACAGTGGACGAGTGCTACACGTCCCTCTCAGGTTGCGCCGCCACCGCCCAAGAAGAGCCGCAAGGGTTGGCTCATCGCGACCGGCGCAGTCGTCGTTGCGTTAGCTGGCTACATCACGTTCTCGGCGATCACTGGGTTTGAGCCCGGCGAAGAGGACGAGCCGGCCGCCGCGACCACGACTGCCATAACGCCACGAGTGCTGGCACCTACGACACAGGCACCGCCGCCCGCTGCAAGGTCGACCCAAACGGTGTCGCAATTGCCTTGTGAAGTCCCACCTGAGTTGTACGTCAGCATGATCGAGGCCATGCTGATCGACTCTTCGCTCAGCCTCGCGAACTTGCAGGCCCTATCGGCCCCCGGCGGCCTCGTCTACATCGGCGCCGACATTATGCGCGGGGAGGAGCGAGAGTCGAGTCAGGACACGTGGGTGGTCGAGGATGATGTCGTGTACGCGCTGTCCAGCTCGGCGAACGAGTTCACGGTGTTGCCGGACGGCCGCGATCTCCTGGACGTGAACATCAGCGCAGGGGACGAGTACGGTTCGGCACTGCAGAACTGCGTGGCGAGGGTTCGCCAGGGCGGGTGAGGTAAGGCCTGTCGCACACCTGATCTACGGTCGTCATCCGTTGGGTCTGATCGGGAAGGGTCTTGTTCTGTCGGGCGGTGGTCGTAGTCTGAGTGTGCGGAGGTTGAGTCTCAGAAAGAGGTCTCTTGTTCTCCGATCGCAATCCACCGTCCCGCTGCCCGAACGGTCACCCGCTGGGGCCGCGGCAGTGCCTGGTCGGCTGGGACAACCTTCACGAACCCCCTTGCCGGACATGGACTTGCGTCAAATGCGATGCGGTGATCTACACCCACGCGTCCCGATGGTTCTCGAGGATCAATCCGGACGGCTTCCATCACGTCGCCCGGCCGGACTGAACGTCGTCAGCGTGCTGGGCCCGGAGCTGGTCGATGATCGCGACCTCCCACGGTGCGAGCGGTTCGTTCTCCAGATACTCCACGCCGTCCTCGGTCCACCGCATGGGGGTAAGACGTCAGCGGGAGGCAGGTGGTTCCCTTTGAACTCAGTCTTTATCGGTCTCTGTATCGTCATTTTCGTCGTTCTTCGGGGCCCCGATTGCATTTCGGAGAGATTTCAGCAATTCCTGGACCTCCGTGTCGTCACTGAGGGTTGTTGCCCTGGCGCGGATGGGCTCGCCGACGTGCACGGTGGCGCTCCCGCCCTCGCGGCTAACCCACCCGGTGACTATCTCCGGCGGAGTTGTGCGGTCTGGTAGGCGCCGCTCAATCCGAGACAACCGGGACGCCACATCCTCAAGGACGCGCGTGAGCTGATCGGAATCACCAGATTCGATCTTGGTCGTTATCTCAGAAAGCCTCTGCATGTTCGTAAGCGGGGTCACAAGCAATTCTGGATTGTCTAGTGCGACTTTGGCCGCTTCGAGAAGTTGATCTTGTGCGGCGTACACCGACTTTGGACTTGTAAGGTCGTAAAAGATCGTTCGTTGGTCGGCGACATCGAAGGGAATCGATGTTCCCACGGTTGCGATCAGAACGACTGGTCGTCTGTAACAGTGGGCGATCGCCAACTCGTAGAAAACATTCGGATTGTGATTTGTCAGGTCAACTACGATCAAGTCAGATTCGATAATTCGCCGCACGACGCCTTGACCTATCGAGTCAGGACTTGACTCGAGGTCGGCGCGAAGGACGTGCCAAGTAGGCGGTGCAAGGGCCTTCCGAATGATGTAGTCCAGAGTTGTGAGCGCCTCTCGATGGACGTCGGTCCCGGGTGAACCTATTGGCGAAGCAACGAAAACTTGAGTGGGCCGTGACGCTATTTCTGGCGCAGCCGCGCTGGGGTCTGACATGCGAACATCTTTGCATGTGATTTGTTGTTGTTGTTGCGTACTCAGCTTATGGACGGTGTTGTCGGGGCCCAGAACCCGCGTGCTGGGCGCACAGATCCTGTCGAGGTCTGGACGCAAGTAGGCGGAGGTCGTTCGTTCATACGATTCGCAGGGAGGAGACGCCGCTGAATGGTGGCGCGCGGCTAAGCTTCGAACCCCACTGACCGGAGATCATGGAGTCCAAATATGAGCGCGGAGAGCTACCGAAGACAACTCGACCAGAAGCGCAAGAAGCTGGCTGAGGCCGAAAAGAAGGTGCGCGACTTGCAGAGCAAAGAAGCAACGGCCCGAGCGAAGGCGGCCAAAGCTTGGGAGGGTGCACGCAAGGCAACTTCGGATTCCACGCGAAAGTCGAAGGAGCGCCAGGCGACCGGGTTTGAAAAGGAAGCCGGTAAGACGGCCAGTGACTTGGTCCGGGCGAACTCGTCGGTCACAACGGCAGCCAAGGCGGTGAGCTCCGCGCAGGAACGCCTGGTCCGTGAGGAACGCTCTGAGGCGCGAGCTGCGGAGAGCAAGCGAAAGCGGGAGGAGAAGCGGGCTCAGCAGGAAGCCGTTCGAGATCAACGCAACCTGGATGCCCGCCTGTCGCAGGCTGAGACCGCGATTGAACATGCAATTCGCGACATAAGGCCGCCGCAGCCTGAGAAGCTACGAGTGCTCTGGCTAGGGGCGTCGTCGCTTGGCGACCTCCGAGTTGGACGCGAGTTGAAAATCATCAGGAAGATGGTCCAAGCCGCCGAACATCGCGATGGTGTAGAGATCGATGCTCGGACGGCCGCGACTATTGATGATCTGCTTGATGGTCTTACCGAGTTCCGCCCGCACGTTCTTCACTTCTCCGGGCATAGCGACGACGACCTTATCGAATTTGAACGAGACGAGGACGCGTGTCACGAGGGGGCCGTTGTGAGCGCGACAGCGTTCGCAAACGCTGTTCGTTCAGTCGACCGGCCGCCGAGCCTAGTGCTGCTGAACTCTTGCAACTCGGCAGAGCAAGCCGAGGCACTCGTTGAGGAGGTGATCGCCTTCGCCATCGGCATGACTGACGAAATGCTCGACGCGGATGCTATCGCGTACGCGGGTCGGTTCTACGCGGCAGTCGCAAACGGCCAGTCAGTCGCTGCAGCGCACAGGGTTGCGAAGTCGAAACTCGAGATGGATGAAGACCTGAGTGGCAATGAGCTTCCGGAGCTGTTCGTGGCCGACGGTTTCGATTCCGAGGCCACCAGACTGGTTGTGCCACCCGCGTAGATCGCTGAATATGCCCCGCACCGCGGTAGACTGATCCGCAGTGCCCGAGGCAGTAGCCGAGGGAAGTGAGCCCCGCAGCTCTCCGGACGGAGAGTCGGTGGGGCTTCGCCGCTTTCCGGACGTTATGCCACAGGTGGTAGGAATCTGTCGAGGCGGCAGAGATTGCCGTCTAGGGTAGATCTCGCGGGACAGAAGCTTCTAGTAGAACGGTTCCGGTTCAGCGTTATGGGCGGGGAAGTGCGGTCGTCAACAAATGTCAGCGCTTGCCAATGTCGCCAACGGGTCTAGCGAGAATCAACAGGATTCTGAGACACTGAACCGCATGAGACGCGCCTACCTCCCGACCGGTGCCATCAG
>NZ_DATCVM010000055.1:0-60747 GCF_036566845.1 Williamsia sp. | reverse complement strand
CGTCGCACTCAACCTGCCTCCGGTGACGCCTCCGCCGACCACTCCCCCCGCCGATTCGCACGATGCACAACACGCGCCAACGCTCCTAGGGCTGCCCACCATCGCACCCCGTACCTCACCCGATCCACCGCCGGAGGCCTTCCCGCCGACCCAGATCGCCCCCACACCGCCGCCCACGCAGCGGTACGCACCCACCGGACCACCCATGGGTCCGCCACATCAGTACCTCACGTCGCAGCCGATCACCCCACGCTCACGGACGCCCTGGATCGCCGGTGGCATCGCAGGCGTTGTCGTCGTCGCCCTCGCGGTGGTCGCCGCCATCGTCCTGTGGCCGAGCGACGATGCCAAGGAGACGAACTCCGACCCCAACCGCAATCCCACGGTCGCCAACGCCGAAATACCTGGTACCCAGACGCAGACCGTCACAGTCACCCAACAACTCTCAACCACACAGCCCACCCCCGCGACTCAGCTCGCAAACCCCGCCGACCTCGGACTATCGGTACCGATCAGCACACCAGCGTGCGACGGCACCGCAGTGATCGTGGTGCACAACGCAACCGAGCCCAGCAGCTACCGATCCGAGATCGCCGGAGCGCTCGCCGCCAACCCCGGCGCCCAGTACCTCCGGACTGATTACTCATGCCCATCACTACGCCAGCGTGCGGACAACGGCAACCTGATCTATGCCGCGTACGTGGTTGTCGGGCAAGGGCGCAACGCGCTCTGCTCGGCTCTGCCAGGATTCCCGGACGGCGCCTACGGAAAACTCTTCGACACCACCAGCGACCCGGCCACCTACGTCACACCCGCCGACTGCTGAAGACCGACACCGGCGCCCACCCGTTTTGGCACCTGCCAGCGACAATTGTCGGTGAATGGAACCAAAACAGGTGGGCGCCAGGGTGAATCGCTCGCTACGCTGTCGGCGCGAACTCTTCCAGCATCTCGGTGACCAGGGCCGCGATCGGCGACCGCTCGCTGCGAGTGAGCGTGACATGAGCGAAAAGTGGGTGCCCCTTGAGCTTTTCGATCACCGCGGCGACACCGTCATGGCGACCGACCCGCAGGTTGTCGCGCTGGGCCACGTCGTGGGTGAGCACCACCCTCGATCCGGAACCGAGGCGTGAGAGCACCGTCAGCAGCACGTTGCGCTCCAAAGACTGTGCCTCATCGACGATCACAAAGGAATCGTGCAGGGAACGACCTCGAATGTGGGTCAGTGGAAGCACTTCCAGCATCCCGCGGCTGAGGACCTCTTCGATCACCTCAGTGGAAGCCAGGCCTTCGAGGGTGTCGAACACCGCCTGCGCCCAGGGACCCATCTTCTCCGACTCGCTGCCGGGCAGATAGCCGAGATTCTGGCCGCCGACGGCGTAAAGCGGCCGGAACACAACCACTTTGCGCTGCGTACGCCGTTCGAGAACCGCTTCGAGTCCGGCACACAATGCCAGGGCAGACTTGCCGGTACCCGCTTTGCCGCCCATCGAGACGATGCCGACGCTGTCGTCGAGCAGTAGATCGAGCGCCACCCGCTGCTCGGCGCTGCGGCCACGCAGCCCGAACGCTTCGCGATCACCGCGGACCAGCTGCACCTGCTTCTGCGGGTTCACCCGGCCCAGCGCACTGGAGTTGTTGCCGAGCAGTCGAATCCCGGTGTGACAGGGCAAGTCCCGAGCGGTATCGAGGTCCACGACCCCGTCTGCGAACAGGGTGTCGATCACCGAGGAGTCGACGTCGACCTCCGTCATACCGGTCCAGCCCGATGCCACCACGTCCTGAGCGTGGTATTCGTCTGCGGCCAGGCCCACGGCGCCGGCTTTCACCCGCAGTGGAGTGTCCTTGGACACCAACACCACGTCTTTGCCCTCAGCCCGAAGATTCAAGGCGCAGGCCAGGATTCGGGAATCGTTGCTGTCGGTCCGGAAGCCCGCCGGCAGGACCGCCGCGTCGGTGTGATTGAGCTCGACCTGGAGGGTGCCGCCCACAGTGCCGATGGGGATCGGCTGATCCAGGCGCCCGAACTCGAGTCGCAGGTCGTCCAGCATCCGTAATGCTTCGCGCGCGAACCAGCCCAGTTCGTGGTGGTGGCGTTTACCTTCCAGCTCGCTGATGACAACCAGCGGAAGAATCACGTGGTTCTCAGCGAATCGTGTTGCCGCCCAGGGGTCGGACAACAGCACGGAAGTGTCGATGACGTACGTACGAGCGTCGCGTGCGGTCACGAAGGGCTCCTCGGTCTGGGCGGCACCGCTCAGACATTTGTTGCGGCCGGTCCGGTTCTGGCTTCAGCAGCTAGGTGCAACTGAAACGAGGACCGGGGCCGGTCCCCTCGTACTCACGTAAGCAAGTCAACGATTCGAACCTCCCGGACGAACCGCTTCCCCGCGGCCCGTCAAACGTCAAAGTACGCCCCACACCGCGTGTCGTCGCGTTGGAACCGCCCCGTGTCCGTGAACAATGGATTAACTGTCGTACGCGCCCGACAGGCGATGTCGGCGGCCCGGAGCAGACCACAAAACCAGTCCCGACAACACACAAACCCCGCACCACCGCAACCTGAATGGCGGGTGGAACGGGGTTCGCGTGAGTATCGGGAAGCCGGGTCTCTACAGTCCGGCGGCGCTCAGAACGCGCTGACGCGCGGCTTCGCCGGCCTCGTCGAGTCCGTCGAGAGACTGCAGCTTGAGATCTGCCACCAGAGCTGTCGCGACGAATTTCTCGGCGTCGGCGTTGAACGGGGCAATGATCTCGAGGTCACCGAAATCGTCGATGTCGGCACCGATCAGTTCGAGCTCGGTCAGCGCGCGATCCACCGACTTGATCAGCTCGGCCACATTGGCATCGACACCGGCGTTGAGGAAGTTGGCGAACGTCTTCGCCTGAACGCGGTCGTCGTGCACGATCTTCTCGACGATCGCCTTCAGCACCTCACTGTCGGACGCCGCGAGGAGCTTTTCGCCGAACGACACGCACTGCAGCTCGTGCACCGCGAGCAGGGCCAGTACGTCCAGGATCTGGTAGTCGGTCACAGACTTGGGTGTTTGCAGCTTGCCCTTGGTCATGTGGTGCAGTCGCAGGGTTTCGGCAGCTTCGGGGTCCATCAACCGCGACACCACGAGGTAGTCGCGCAGGGCGATCGCGTGACGGTTGTCCTCTGCGGTCCACGTGCCGATGACCTGCTGCCACGCACCGAAGATGGACGCCTTCTGCGCCATCAGACGGTGGTAGGACGGCATGTTGTCCTTGGTGAGCAGCAGCGCCAGCAGTGCCTTCACGACGTCGTCGGGCAGCGGGGACGGCTGGTTGGGATCGAAGTCCTCGCCGCCGAGGAACGCGAAGTTCTTGCCGTCGGCCCACGGCACCCAGTCATGCGGGTTCCATGCCACGGCCGCGGCGTTGTGCTCTTCCATGATTTCCGGGATCGCCTTTTCCAAGGCGTAGAGCAATTCGTCCTGGGTCAGATCATTCACCCAGACAGCCTAGAGGTCGGCCCCCGATATGCGAAACCACCCGCCCGAACAAAACAAACCCATCCCCTGTGGTCAAACCCGTGTCGGGTCCTGTCCGTGAGGGATGGGTTTGTGAGGGTGGTGCGGGCCTCAGCGCTGGGTGCTGAGCAGACCCCAGTCCTCGAGTCCCTCGTACAGCGGGAAGTCGAGTGCGAGCTGCGAGACGCGGGCCCGCAGCGCGGAGACATCCGCGCCCTGGCCGGCGGCCAGTGCGATGCCGATGATGTCGGCGACCTCACGGAACTGCTCGTCACCGAAGCCGCGGGTGGCCAGTGCGGGTGTGCCGATCCGCAAACCGGAGGTGACCATCGGCGGACGCGGGTCGAACGGCACAGCGTTGCGGTTGACGGTGATGCCCACCTGATGGAGCAGGTCTTCGGCCTGCTGTCCGTCGAGTGCGCTGTTACGAAGGTCGACCAGCACCAGATGTACGTCGGTGCCACCGGTCAGGACCGAGACACCGGCCTTCGCCACGTCGTCGCCGTTCAGACGTTCGGCCAGGATGTGAGCGCCGTCGAGGGTGCGCTGCTGACGTTCCTTGAACTCTTCGGTCCCGGCGATTTTCAGGGCCACGGCCTTGGCCGCGATGACGTGCATCAGCGGGCCGCCCTGCTGGCCGGGGAAGACTGCGGAGTTGAGCTTCTTGGCCCACTCCTGCTTGGCCAGGATGATGCCGGAGCGCGGTCCGCCGAGGGTCTTGTGGACGGTCGACGACACGATGTCGGCGTGCGGAACCGGCGAGGGATGCAGGCCGGCGGCGACGAGTCCGGCGAAGTGGGCCATATCGACCCACAGATGCGCACCGACCTCGTCGGCGATGGACCGGAACGCGGCAAAGTCGAGTGTCCGCGGATACGCGGACCAGCCCGCGACGATCACCTTCGGCTTGGTGTCGAGGGCAATCTTCCGCACCTCGTCCATGTCGATGCGGAAGTCTTCCTTGCTCACGCCGTAGAAGGCGTTCTCGTAGAGCTTGCCCGAGAAGTTCAGGCGCATGCCGTGGGTGAGGTGACCACCGTGAGCCAGATCGAGGCCGAGAAGGGTCTCGCCGGGCTCCATCAGCGCAGCGAGGACCGCGGCGTTGGCCTGCGCGCCGGAATGGGGCTGCACGTTGGCGAAGTCGGCGCCGAACAGTTCTTTCGCACGGCTGCGGGCGATGTCCTCGACAACGTCGACGTATTCGCAACCGCCGTAGTAGCGACGTCCGGGGTAGCCCTCGGCGTACTTGTTGGTCAGCACGCTGCCCTGGGCCTGCAGCACCGCACGCGGGACGAAATTTTCCGACGCGATCATTTCGAGGGTGTCCCGCTGACGGGTCAGCTCGCCGTTCATCGCGGCCGCCACATCCGGGTCCAGCTCAGCCAGGGATGCGGTGTTGACGTCGGTCATTTGTCTCCTTCAGACGCTGCTGCGCGGGCGAATCGGCACGTTCAGTGTAGGAGACCCGGCGTGCAACCGATAAATGGCCTATATTCCGGCACCGACCTCCGCCCGCAGGCGCCGGGGTGTCAGGGGTTCGTCGAGCAGCCGGCCGAAGCGGAGGAGCCGATCTGCCGGCGACGCGGTGTCGAGGCCCGCCACTGTCGGCACCTTCAGCCAGCTCTGGAGCAGGCGGTATCCCTCGACGTAGGTGCTGATGTAGGCGCGCCACAGCGGTGAGGACAGGAAACGCAGCATCTGCCGGGCACGTTCGTCGGTGGCCAGAAGCCAGGTCTGCAGGTACGTCGCAACGGTGTCCTGATCCGTGCCGCGATCGTGCAACAGCAGTGCCGCATCCTGGCGCACACCCAGCAGTCCGCCGGTGGCCTTCGCGATGGCGACAGCTCGTTCGCCGTCGAACCGCAGGCCGAGGTCGGCGTAGATCTCCTGGGCCCAGCTTCCCCACTCCGGACCGATCGCAGCGCTCAGCGCGTGATCGGCGAGCCCTTCCGCCATCAGGCATTGCGGGGTGTTCACCAAGAAGATCGACTGCTCGACCTGGCCGGTCCCGACCAGCAACTGCTCTTTGCGGCAGTGCTCGGTGTGGTGGCCTGGGTATGCCTCGTGTGCGATGAGGTGCGGAAGCGACGACATGTGCTGGGTGAGGTCGCCGTTGATGGCCACCTTGGACCGGTAGTCGCCCAGGTAGTAGTTGAACCCCGACCACGGTTTGTCGGTGACCACCTCGAAGTCGACGATCTCCGTCTCGGGCAGCGCGTAGGTGGCCCGCACCCGTTCCCGCAGCGCGCCACTGAACGCGGACACCGCCTCGGCGACCTTGTCCTGCGGGATCTCCTCGGCACGTTTGTGCGCGGCATAGCGCTCGGCGAGGTCGCCGGTCCCGGGGAGCAGCTCGTCCAGTTCGGCGTGGGCCCTGCGGTAGGTGTCGGGATCGCCCATGGCGATGTCGACGTCGAAGTAGTTGTGGACTTCATCGACGAATCCGATGTCGTCGCCGGCGAACTTCCGCGCCGAGCACTCGAGCGCTCGCAGCGCCGAATCGACGAACTCGGTGCGGATTTCACCCAGCCCGGCCCCGGGGAGCTCCTCGCGCAACGAAGCCGCTTGACGGGCAAGATCTCTCGGATCGGGCGCCGGCGCGTTCTCGATCTCGTGCCGCAGGGCCGGATCACCGGTGAACGCATCGACGAAACCTTCTTCGAGACGATCAAATGCCAGTCCCAGCCGTAGATACCGCGTGGTGACCGCTTCGTTGTGCATGAGGTCAAACGCTACCGAAAGGACCCCGGAGTTGTTGCTCTCAGACGCATTCGCAAGGATGAAGCCATGCCACGGGGCCCACGGATCGAAAGTTGACATGGCACGGATAACCGAGCCGAGTCCGTACATCGAACTCGACCGCCGCCAGTGGCGCGATCTACGTCAATCGATGCCGATGGTGCTGACCGAGAGCGAGCTGCGCGAATTGCGTGGCCTCGGCGAGCAGATCGACCTCACCGAAGTCGCGGACGTCTACCTTCCGCTGTCCCGTCTGATCCACCTGCAGGTTGCTGCTCGGCAGCGCCTGTTCGCGGCGACGGCCACCTTCCTCGGCGAGCGCAAGCCCGAGCGTCAGGTGCCGTTCATCATCGGTGTGGCCGGCAGTGTCGCGGTGGGCAAGTCGACCACCGCACGCGTGCTGCAGGCGCTGCTCGCCCGGTGGGAGTCCCACCCGACCGTCGACCTGATCACCACGGACGGATTCCTCTACCCCACCGCCGAACTGGAACGTCGCGGGATCATGCATCGCAAGGGCTTCCCCGAGTCGTACGATCGGCGCGCGCTGCTGCGCTTCGTGACCGAGGTGAAGTCGGGTGCCCGGGACGTGTCTGCACCGGTGTATTCCCATGTCTCCTACGACATCGTCCGCGGCACCAAACACCATGTGAAGCAGCCGGACATACTCATCGTCGAGGGCCTGAACGTACTCCAGACCGGAGCCCGGCTGATGGTGTCGGATCTGTTCGACTTCTCGATCTACGTCGACGCCCGCATCGAGGACATCGAGGACTGGTACATCAACAGATTCCTGGCCATGCGGACCACGGCCTTCGCCGATCCGAACTCACACTTCCACCACTACTCGTCACTGACCGACGACCAGGCGACACTGGCGGCCCGCGACATCTGGAACGGCATCAACCGGCCGAACCTCGTGGAGAACATCCTGCCCACCCGCCCCCGGGCCACGCTGGTGTTGCGCAAAGACGCCAATCACGCGATCAACCGCGTCCGGCTGCGCAAGATCTGACCGCCGTCGGATCTACTTACCGAAGCGACGGCTTCGGGCGCCGTAGTCACGGAGCGCGCGCAGGAAGTCGACGCGGCGGAACGCCGGCCAGTAGGCATCGGTGAACCAGATCTCCGAGTACGCGCTCTGCCAGAGCAGGAAACCGGAAAGACGTTGTTCGCCAGAGGTTCTGATCACCAGATCGGGATCGGGCTGACCCCGGGTGTAGAGGTTCTGGTCGATGGCCTCGACCGTCACCGCGTCGACGAGGTCGTCGGGTGAATCTCCGGCGGCGATCCGGTCGGCGAGCAGGGTCCGGACCGAGTCCACGATTTCCTGACGACCGCCGTAGCCCACCGCCACATTCACGTTTGGACCCACGCGACCCGCCGTCTGGTCCTCGGCAGCCTTCAGCCGGCCGGACACCTCTACCGGCAGTTGATCAAGCGCACCAACCACTTTCACCCGCCACGGCTGCCCGGGCGCGGAGATCTCCTCGACGATGTCGGGAACGATCTGCATCAGTGCGCCGAGTTCCTCGGTGTCGCGGCTCAGGTTCTCCGTGGAGAGCAGATAGATGGTGACCGTCGAGATGTCGAGGTCGCTGCACCAGGTGAGGACCTCGGCAATCTTCTGCGCACCCACCCGATGCCCATGATTGACGTTCTCGAATCCGGCCTCCCGGGCCCATCGACGATTTCCGTCACAGATGATCGCGATGTGCCGTGGCACCCGCTCCGGATCGAGGTACTGGGTGAGCCGACGTTCGTAGACCCGGTACATGGGTCCGCGCATCGCGTCGGGAATCAACTTCACCCGGTACACCTTACGCGGCCTCACGGGCCGCCGATGTGGACCTACGCTACCGTAGGTTGTGGTCTCTCCCGAACACGCACTACTCGCTGAACTCAAGCCGCGGATGCGGGGGTGGATCCACCTCTACGCGGGTTTCACCGCCATCGTCACCGGCATCGTGCTCGTTGCCGTCGCCTGGGCGATGGTCGGTCCGATGGCGGCTCTGGCCTGCGGCATCTACGCGCTGACGGTCTGCGGGGTGTTCGGCGTCAGCGCCACCTATCACCGGGTGAACTGGACCACGGACACCGCGAAGCTGTGGATGAAGCGGGCCGACCATTCGATGATCTTCATATTCATCGCCGGCAGCTACACCCCGTTCTGTGTGATCGGGCTCGAACCACCCACGCAGGTCGCGGTTCTGGTCATCGTCTGGGTCGGCGCCCTGGTCGGGGTGACCCTGAAGATGGTGTGGCCCGCCTCTCCACGATGGTTGGGGGTGCCGCTGTACATCATCCTGGGCTGGACGATCATCGCGGTCGCCCCGACGCTCATCGATTCGGTGGGTGTGACGGTCGTCGCACTCCTGGCGGTCGGCGGGCTGTTCTACACCGTCGGCGGTGTTCTGTACGCCGCCCGGTGGCCCAACCCCTGGCCGCACACCTTCGGCCATCACGAGTTCTTCCACGCCTGCACCGTGATCGCGGCATTGGTCCACTACGTCGCGGTGTGGCTGGTCCTGTTCAGCTAGCCGCGCGCATCCACCCAGACCGCGGCGTCCACCTGCGTCTGCGCCCGCAGGACGTGCGTTTTCGGGTACAGCCGGAAGTCCACGCGGGCGCCCGAGGCCCGGACGGAATCGACAAAACCTGATGTCAGCGGCCCGAAAGCCGTGGGATCGAAAACTCCCTGCTGCACCAGAATCTGTGCCCCATAGCCTTTCCGGGACTGCGAGTTTCTTTCGCACGGCATGGGTGAATCCGCCCTACGCCAGCGGGCGGGACAGGACCTGACCCACGGACACCCCTCGCTGTTGGCGTTCTGCGCGCCGTAACACAGGGTTAGCGCGTCGTCGACGACCTTGCGCCCGATCGGTGTCAGATACGCGGATACGTCCAGGTCGGGTGAAGGGACCTCGAGCCCGGCGAGGATGTACGAGAGGTAGGTCACATAGTCCGGCGCCGGTGGGGTCAGCGGCCCAGCAAAGCCAGATAACTGTCGATGCGCACCGGCGGCGCGGAGGCTACCACCGCCTTCAAATGCAGTTCGGGAGCGTAGGTCTCGACCAGCGAGACGATGACGTAGTCACGCTCGATCCAGGGTGCGGGCCACTCGTGGTAACCGTTGGGACCTCCCAGGCCTACAGACTCCGCGCAGTCCGCACCCGACCCGGTTGTGCCGTGGTTGAACGCCAGGATCGGCCGGCCACCCGCAGGTGCCGCGCCGGCAGGTATCAGAACGGTGCCCAGCACCGGCACCAGTTCTCCGGCCTCATTCGGGACCGATATCTGACCGAGTACGCCCGATCGATCCCACGAGGCCTGGAATCGGCCTGGTGTGTGATGTCGGTGTGGTCGATAGCCGACGTCAACGCAACCGCAGCACCGCGAATTGCCTTACGCCCGAAGGTCGAAAGTCAGTCGATCGACTTTGTCAGATTCTCTGTCGATGTGAAGTCGACACGCCAGCGGGCGAGGTGCCCCGAACTAGTTGGCGGCAGCGGTCTTGGCGGCGGCGAGGGTGTGCACGACAGTCAGCGTCGCGTCCCAATCCATGCACTTGTCCGTGACGGACTGTCCGTAGGTCAGGACCTCGGCGTCCGGCGACTGCGCGCCGGCGACGAGGAAGCTCTCGAGCATCACACCGCTGATGCCCTCCTGCCCACCAGCGATCATCTCTGCGATGTCGGTAGCGACCACCGCCTGCTGGATGTGGTCCTTGCCCGAGTTGGCATGGGAGCAGTCGACCATCACCAGTTCGGGCAGTCCCGCCTTCGCGAGCGCCGCGATCGTGAGGTTGATGGCATCGACGTCGTAGTTCGGTCCCGTGGTGCCACCACGCAGGATGACGTGGCAGTCCTCGTTGCCGGCGGTCTCCACGATCGAACCCCGGCCGAAGTCGTCGACTCCGAAGAAGACATGCTCTGCGGCAGCGGCTTTCACACCGTCGACGGCCACCTGGATGTTGCCGTCGGTGCCGTTCTTGAAACCGATGGGCATCGACAGACCCGACGCCAGCTGACGGTGAACCTGCGACTCGGTGGTCCGGGCACCGATGGCGCCCCACGCGACAGCATCCGCGATGTACTGCGGGCTCGTCGGCTCGAGGAACTCACACCCGACCGGCAGGCCGAGGTCGATGATGTCGAGCAGCAGTGCTCGGGCGGTGCGGAGGCCGCGCTCGACGTCGAACGAACCGTCCATCCCCGGGTCGTTGATCAGGCCTTTCCAGCCGACGGTGGTGCGAGGCTTTTCGAAGTACACACGCATCACGATCTTGAGCCGGTCGGCATGCTCGACGGCGAGCGGCGCCAGACGGCGAGCGTAGTCCAGCGCGGCCACGGTGTCGTGGACGGAGCACGGTCCGACGATCACGAGCAGCCGATCGTCGCGGCCGGCGAGGATCTCGGCGATCTCGTCGCGATCTCGCTGGACAACGGCGGCCCGGCGGTCGGTCAACGGCAGTTCTGTCCGAACAGCGTCCGGTGAAGGGATCTCGCGGAAAGCCTTGATGCGGCGGTCGGACGTATTGGGTCCGACCAGCGTCGCCTGCTCGGCCTGCGTGGTGGTGGATTCGCTGGTCATGATGCGTGCCTTCCTATTCGGCGAGCACCGCATTCATGTGACCGGTGCCCTGACAAAGAAAAAAGCAGCGACCACGATGGTCACTGCTCGGGGCTCCGGGTGTTGGCGCGCGTCAGTACAGCGCGTTATCGGCGGCTCCACCCGGAGCCTCGATAAAGCGCCAATAGGCACCAGCACAAGTATTCACGTCGGCCAACCTAGCATGACCGTCACCGGATGCCCAAAACGCGCACCCGGTCAGGGATGGCCACGGTCGATCACCCGGGACAGCACGATGATGCTCTCGGAGTGGTCGACGGTCTCCGCAGCGCGGATGCGTTCGAGCGCCGCCTCCAGATGCTGGACATCACGCGCCACCACCCGCAGGATCGCATCGGCCGGACCGGTGACGGTGGCGGCACTAACCACCTCGGAGATGTGTTCCCACGATCGAGCGAGGATGTCCGGGGCGATGGTGCCCCGGCAGAACACCTGAACGTATGCCTCTGTGGTCCATTGGAGGGCGGCCGGATCGGTGACCACGGTGAATCCCCGGATGACACCGGAGGACACGAGCCGGTCGACGCGACGCTTGACGGCCGGGGCCGACAGCCGCACCTGTTCCCCGATCTGCGCATATGTCTGGCGCGCATCGCGTGTCAGACAGCCCAGAATCGCCTCGTCGATCTCGTCCAGCTCAGCCACCCGAAACCCGCCTTTTCATCCCACGCAACAGATCCGTCCATTGTGCCAGATTTAGCAACAGATAGCCGGTGTGATCGCAACAGGCGGAGATTGCTTGCGCAGCATGTGGGTTCCTACGATCAATGAGTGACCATTACCGAATTGGCCCCCGCCGTCGGCCGAGACCGCGCGCTCTCGCCACGCACCTACGCGATGACCCGACCGAGCCATTTCGAGGTCACCTACCGGATAAACCCTTGGATGAACCCATCGGTCGAGGTTGATACGGCACTCGCACTCCGCCAGTGGAACGTCCTCCGTGAGACGTATATCCAACTGGGCCACTCCGTTTCGGAGGTACCCGCGCTCCCGGGCCTGCCCGACATGGTCTACGCCGCCAACGGCGGACTGGTCGTGGGCGGTATCGCCATCGCCGCCGCGTTCCGCCATCCGCAGCGCCAACCCGAAGGCGCGGCATATGCGGCCTGGTTGGACAGCGCCGGACTGGGTCCGGTCCACACGGTCTCCGGGATCAACGAGGGCGAGGGCGACTTCCTCGTGGTCGGCGATCGGATCCTGGCCGGCACCGGTTTTCGTACCGACCGCGACACCCACCGGCAGGTCGCCGCGATCACCGGACTCCCGGTGGTCAGCCTCGAACTGGTCGACCCGCGGTACTACCACCTCGATACCGCACTCGGCGTCCTCGACGAGGAGACGATCACCTACTATCCCGACGCCTTCTCACCTGACGCCCGGCGCATCCTCGCCGACCTCTACCCCACCGCGGTCCTCGCGAACGACGCCGATGCCGCGGTCCTGGGACTGAATCTCGTCTCCGACGGACTCAACGTCGTGATGACCGACGCCGCACCGCATTTGGCGTCACTGCTGGCCGCCGCAGGTTTCAATCCGATCGGGGTCGACCTGTCCGAATTGCTCAAAGGCGGCGGCGGAGTAAAATGTTGCACGCTCGAGTTACGGCCCGGAGTCACATCATGACCATCGACCTCACCCATTCCATCGATCCGGTCATCTCGTCGGTCGAGCACATCAGCATGGTTGACGATTTTGCGGCACACAATTATTCGCCGCTGCCCGTGGTCGCGGCCACGGCCGAGGGCGCGTGGATCACCGACGTCGAGGGCCGCCGGTACCTCGACTGCCTGGCCGGGTACTCGGCGATCAACTTCGGGCACCGCAACCGGGAGATCCTTGCCGCGGCCACCGATCAACTCGGCCGTCTCACACTGACCAGCAGAGCCTTTCACTCCGACCGCCTGGGCCCCTTCTGCCGCGACCTGGCCGCGCTGTGCGGCAAGGAGATGGTGCTGCCGATGAACACCGGTGCCGAAGCCGTCGAATCAGCCATCAAGGTGGCCCGCAAGTGGGGTTCCGAGGTGAAGGGTGTTCCCGCCGGTCAGGCCTCGATTGTGGTGGCGGAAGGCAACTTCCACGGGCGCACCACCACCATCGTGAGTTTCTCCGATGATCCGGTCGCCCGCACCGGATTCGGTCCGTTCACCCCGGGCTTCCGCATCGTTCCGTTCGGTGATGCCGCGGCGATGGCCGCCGCCGTCGACGACACCACGGTCGCGGTCCTGATCGAACCGATCCAGGGCGAGGCCGGCATCATCGTCCCACCCGATGGCTACCTGGCGGCGGTCCGTCAACTCTGCACCAGCACAAACGTGTTGATGATCTGCGACGAGATCCAGTCCGGCCTGGGCCGCACCGGAACCACATTCGCCTGCGATCACTGGGATGTGGTGCCCGACCTGTACACGCTGGGCAAAGCCCTGGGCGGCGGAGTGCTGCCGGTGTCCGCCGTGGTCGGCGACAGCAGCGTGGTCGGGGTCCTGCGGCCGGGCGAACACGGCTCGACGTTCGGCGGCAATCCGCTTGCTGCCGCGGTCGGTTCGACGGTGGTACACATGCTCGGGACCGGCTATTGGCAAGACCGCGCCGCAACACTGGGCACCCACCTCCACAACCGGTTACACGGCATGGTCGGAGCCGGCGTCACCGCGGTCCGCGGGCTCGGCCTGTGGGCCGGTGTCGACGTCGACCCCGCATTGGGTACCGGCAAAGACCTCTGCAAGCGGCTTGCCGAACGCGGTGTCCTGGCCAAGGACACCCATGGCTCGACGTTGCGGTTCGCGCCCCCAATCGTCATCACCGATGACGAAATCGATTGGGCGATGGATCAGTTCGCAGCCGCCCTCAATCCCTGACCTCACCCACCTCCGCCGAGCGTGCCCACATCACCGTCGAGTGTGCCCAAGCACTCGCCGCACCCCCTGTCGAACGTGCCCATACCACCGTCGAGTGTGCCCATACCACCGTCGAGTGTGCCTAAAACTACTGCGCAACAGCAATATTGGCACGCTCGACGGTCTGTTCGGCACGCTCGACGGTCTGGTCGGCACGCTCGACGGTCTGTTCGGCACGCTCGACGGCTCGGGCCAGGGCCGGGCTATCCCAGCTGCCGGCTCAAGCCTTCGACGGTGGTCACCGGTAGTCCGCAGACCGTGCCGCGGCAGATGTACGCGGCGGATTCACCGTCGACCGGCGGCCGCCCGTCCAACAGAGGCTGGGAATCGACAACACCTCCGACCACGATCGCGCCGCCCGGGGCGCGAACCCGCGCCTCGGTGAGCAGTGCGGTCGAGTCCACGTCAGGCTGCGACACCGCGATCTGCAACGGCCCGGCAAGCCGGGCGGACGCGACCGCCAGCCACTGCCCTGCCGACCGAGGCAGCTTCGCCAGCAACACCCCGCCGCGGGCGAGAGTGTCGTCGGCCAGGGCCAGGTAGTCGTCCGCGCTTCGGGGGCTGCGGCTGGTCGGTGCCAGCGGCGCGGCCGTCAGAAGTGCCTCGGCCACCAGCGAGGTACCAGCCGGTGTCGCACCGTCGATCGGGTCGCGTGGTCGTGTCAGCAACGCGTCGGCATCTGCACCGGCATCGAACCACGACCCCGGTGCCTGCGGATCGGCGAACAGATCGACGGTCCGGTCGAGGAGGTCGAGGCCGCGGTCTCGCCAATCCGGTTGCCCGGTCACCTGATACAGCGCCAGAAGCGCAGTCACCAGCGCAGCATGATCGTCGAGCATCGCCAGCGGATCACCTGCCACACCATCGAGTGACGACCGCCGAAGACGACCGCCCGGCTGATGACGCTCGAGCAGTTCCCCCGCACACCAGGCGGCCAGTTCGATCCAGTCCGGGCGACCGAGGCCGGCGCCGGCCTCCGCGAGCGCGGTGATGGTCATGGCATTCCAGCCGGTGACGACCTTGCCATCGATTCCGGGCTGCGGACGCAACGCCCGTGCCGCCGACAACCGGCTGCGCACCGATTCGAATCGGGTGACGTCGTCGGGATCGGCACGCAGCTGCAACGTCGACGCACCGTCTTCGAAGGTGCCTGCGGCGGTCACGTTGAAGAGCTGCGCGGCCCACTCGCCGTCCTCGGCGCCGAGCACGTCGACCATCTCCGGTGGCGTCCACACGTACGTCAGACCCTCGCGACCCTCGGTATCGGCATCAAGCGCCGAGGCGAACCCGCCGATCACCTTGAGGTCGCGCTGCAAGAAGCCGATGGTCTCCTCGGTAATCTTCTGCGCCAACGGATCTGAGGTCGTACGGGCCAGATGCGCGTACACCCGCAACAGCTGAGCATTGTCGTAGAGCATCTTTTCGAAGTGTGGAACCACCCAGTCCTGGTCGACCGCGTACCGGGCGAACCCGCCGGCGAGCTGATCGTAGATTCCGCCGCGGGCCATCACCGAGGCGGTGCGTTGCGCCGCTTCCAGGCCCCGCGGATCGGTGGTCCGCTCCGATTCCCGGATCAATCCTTCGAGCAGGGCCGACGGCGGAAACTTGGGAGCGCCGCCGAATCCGCCGTAGTCGCGATCCTCGTCGTCGAGGACCTTGTTCACAGCATGTGCGAGCAGATCGTTGTCGAGGGCGAGGTCCGGATCGGGCAGACCCTCCGCGTTCGCGGCAAGCTGCTCCGCGACCGCGGCGCCGACCCGGTGAACCTCGTCGCGCTTGGCGTTCCAGGTCTCCGTGATCGCGTCGAGCAGCTGCACAAACGACGGCAAGCCATGCCGGGGTATCGACGGGAAGTAGGTGCCGCAGTAGAAGGGTTCACCCTCGGGTGTCAGGAAGCAGGTCATCGGCCAGCCCCCCTGGCCGGTCATCGCGACGGTCGCATTCATGTAGATCGCGTCGATGTCGGGGCGCTCTTCTCGGTCGACCTTGATGCAGACGAAATGCCGGTTCATCACCGTTGCGGTGGCATGGTCCTCGAACGACTCGTGGGCCATGACGTGGCACCAGTGGCAGGCCGCGTAGCCGACCGACAGCAGGATCGGCACATCACGCTCACGCGCCCACTGCAGGGCGTCGGCGCTCCACTGTTGCCAGTGCACCGGATTGTCGGCGTGCTGGCGCAGATACGGACTTGTCGCGTCAGCGAGACTGTTGCTGTCGCGGGTCACCATCGGTCCCGTCGTCGGCGGCCTGATCGTCCTCAGGATGGTCCCAGTCGAAGTTCTTGGGCAGACGTTTGATGTGCCGGTTCATCGACCAGATCAAGAAAACGGTGCCTACCAGCAGCAACACGACCACCAGCAACCCCAGCGGGGATGCCTTGCCGAACTCGGGGCCTTCCGGGGCGGCGAGTACGTCGGTCACCTGCAAGGCGTGGGTCATGTTCACGACGCACCCTCCTCATCAGCAGTGATACCGGTGAACAGATCGGTTTCGGGGATCGCGGTTTTCACGCGGGTCTTGGCGAGTTCGAACTCTTCGGTGGGCCACAGTCGCTGCTGCCACTCGATCGGGACGGCAAAGAACATCCCGTTGGGGTCGATCTGGGTGGCGTGCGCGCGCAGCGCCTCATCCCGTTTCGAAAAGTGTTCACCGCAAGTCACCTGGGTGGTCACGCGGCCCATCAGATTGCCGCGCTCGGGATCCCAGTTCGAGAGCCACTCCGCGAAGGGGCTCTCCTGGCCGAGCTTCGCGTATTCGTCGGAGAAGATGAGCATCCGGTCTCGGATGAACCCGTGGGTGTAGTAGATCTTCGACACCGACCACGGTTCTCCGGCGTCGGGGAACTGCTCCGGATCGGCGGCGGCCTCGTACGCGGCCATCGATACCTCGTGGTCGCGGATGTGGTCGGGATGTGGGTAGCCGCCGTGCTCGTCGTACGTGATCATCACGTGCGGTTTGAACTCGCGGACCACCTTGACCAGAGCTTCCGTGGCGACTTCGAGCGGGATCGTCGCAAAGGAGCCCTCAGGCAGCGGCGGCTTCGGGTCACCCTCCGGCAGCCCCGAGTCGACGAAACCGAGCCATTGCTGGCGGACGCCGAGCGCGGCCGCGGCCTTGGCCATCTCTTCCTTGCGGACCTCCGGCAGGCGATCCTTGATACCCGGCAGATCCATCGCCGGGTTGAGGATGTCGCCGCGCTCGCCGCCGGTCAGAGTCACCACCAGGACGTCGTGCCCTTCGGTGGCGTACTTGGCCATCGTCGCCGCGCCCTTGCTGGACTCGTCGTCGGGGTGCGCATGCACCGCCATCAGTCGTAGTCCGACCACGCGATTTCCTCACCTTCACAACTGCCCCGATATTCGGGTTCAATACTCCCACCGTCCCCGCGGACCATGGCGCACCGGTACCCGCTTCTGGCTCCATGGTAGGTATGAACCCATGACAAGCCCTCGCAACCTACCGCCGGGGCGCTACCCCACCGACCGCTCACCACGCTCTCGCCGCGTGTGGTCGATCGGACTCACTGCCCTGGTCATCGCCGTAGGCGTGGTCATCGCGTGGGTCGGGTACAAGAACTTCTCCGACCCCGACATCTCCGGAGAAGCCAGCGGCTACGAGATCCTGGACGACACCAGTGTTGAGGTGAAGTTCACAGTCATCCGCAAAGACCCCGGTGTTCCGGCGACGTGCATCCTGCGCGCACGATCGAAGAACGGCAGCGAAACCGGACGGCGTGAAATCTACGTCCCGGCGTCCGGCGAAACCCATTTCGCGATGTCAACGACCGTCAACACGTCGGACGCCCCGGTGCTCGGCGAGGTTTACGGATGCAGCAAGACGGTCCCGGATTACCTCGTCGCACCCTGAACGGCCCCCCTTCTGGCGTCGGGTCCTCCGGATTCGAATCTTTGGTTCCGTTCCGATTTGCCGCTGACTGGTGCTGATCACCCATAATCGGCACCCATGACATCCATAAACAAGTCTGGGCAGCCGGACTCGCTCACCGCCAAGGGAACGGGTCCGGCGTTTGCCACCATTGCAAGTCCGTATTACCCGATGCTCGTCGGCCTCTTCGTCGGCGTGATGATGATCAGCAACATCACCGGCACCAAGGGCGTGGTGCTCTTCACCAACCTCCACTTCGACGTCGGACCGCTGTCCATGGACGGCCTGGTCACCGACGGCGCCTTCTATCTGTTCCCCCTCGCCTACGTCCTCGGCGACGTGATCAGCGAGGTCTACGGCTTCCGCGCGATGCGACGCACCATTCTGGCCGGCTTCTTTGTCCTGCTTCTCGCGTCCCTGTGCTTCTGGCTGACCGTGAAGTTGCCGGCCGCGCCGTTCTACGACGGCCAGGAATCCTTCGAGACCGTCGCCGGGGTGGTTCCTCAGTTCCTGGCGGCCGGACTGGCCGGATATATCGTCGGCGAGTTCCTCAACTCCTGGGTGCTGGTGAAGATGAAAGAGCGGTCCGGTGAAAAACACCTCTGGGCCCGTCTTCTCGGCTCCACCGTGGTCGGCGAGTTCTTCGACACGCTCGTTTTCTGCGCGATTGCCGCTACCGCACTTGGCATCTCGACGTGGTCCGACTTCCTGAATTACACGGTCATCGGATTCGTCTGGAAAACCCTGGTGGAGCTGGCGATCATGCCGCTGACATATGCGGTGATCCGATGGCTCAAAAAGCGCGAACCGACATATCAATCGACGCTTGCCCATGAGGGCACAATTTCCTAGGAATTCGGGAACCGTACATGTGACCTGGTAGTCTTGGCCAATACACGGTTCCGAGAGGGGCCGTGTTGCTGCATGTAACGAGAGGGAGTGATCGAGCATGACCGACACCGAGGTGACCTGGCTTACCCAGGAGTCCCATGATCGGCTCAAAGAGGAGCTCGACGCGCTCATCGCGAACCGTCCGCTGATTGCCGCCGAGATCAACGAACGCCGCGAAGAGGGAGACCTCAAGGAGAACGGTGGCTACCATGCCGCCCGTGACGAGCAGGGCCAGCAAGAGGCCCGCATCCGTCAGCTCCAGGAGCTGCTCAACACCGCCAAGGTCGGCGAAACACCCACGCAATCCGGTGTGGCACTGCCGGGTTCGGTCGTGAAGGTGTACTACGACGGCGACGAGTCCGACACGGAGACCTTCCTGATCGCCACCCGCGAGCAGGGATCGTCCGAGGACAAGCTCGAGGTGTACTCACCGAAGTCGCCGCTGGGTGGCGCGCTCATCGACGCCAAGGTCGGCGACACCCGCAAGTACACCGTGCCCAGTGGCGCCACCGTCTCGGTGACGCTCATCAGCGCGGAGCCGTACCACAACTAAGACCCCGAAATTGGTGGCTTTTGGCGAGTAAACCCGCAGGTCGGGTTCGCCAAAAGCCACCATTTCTTGTTTCCGCTGCTGACACCACAGCTTCCACGATTGAACACCGTGCAGCACGTGATCGTCACCAGCACGTCGACCGCTGGTCTGCATGTCGGACGGCCCGAATCTCACTCAGGGTGACCGAGCGCTGACCCTGGTGCCACAGTTCCATACCATGTCGTGGGGACTTCCCTACGCGGCGTTCATGATCGGCGCATCACTGATCATGCCGGACCGATTCCTCCAACCTGAACCACTGGCCGCCCTGATCGCCGCAGAACAACCGACGTTCGCCGCCGCGGTCCCGACCATCTGGCAGGGCCTGCACCAGTATCTCGAACAGCACCCCCAAGACATCTCATCCATGCGACATGTACTGATCGGGGGGCGGCGGTTCCACCGGCGATGATGCACACCTTCGATGACGAGCACCAGGTGAGGGTGCTACAGGGCTGGGGAATGACCGAAACCTCTCCCCTCGGGGCGGTGGCCCGTCCACCTGCTGATGCGACCGGTGAGGAAATGTGGCGTTGTCGCTACTCGCAGGGCCGGTTCCCGGCCTCCGTCGAGGCACGTCTGACCGGCGACGACGGCGGATTCCTGCCCCATGACGGTATCGGCACCGGTGACGTCGGTTCGATCACTCCCGACGGCTACCTCGTTCTGTCCGACCGGACGAAGGACATCGTCAAGTCGGGTGGCGAGTGGATCTCTTCAGTGGATCTGGAGAACGCCGTGATGGGGCACCCCGCGGTGTTGGAGGCCGCCGTCATCGGGGTACCCGACACGAAGTGGGACGAACGGCCACTGGTCGCAGTCGTGTTAAGCGAGGGATCCACAACCACGATCGATGAACTCCGCGAGTACCTTTCGGACAAGGTCGCCGCCTGGCAGTTGCCCGACAACTGGACCGTGATCGACGAGGTCCCCAAGACCAGTGTCGGGAAGTTCGACACGAAGCGTCTGCGGGCGGACTATCACGACGGCAATCTGGACGTCACTCGCGTCTGAACCCCATCCCTCACGACCGGGATGTCAGCGTGAGAGCAGGCGACGCCGCTTCGGTGTCGTCGGCACCGACAGCAAGCCCGCTTCGAGATCGGTACGCAACTGCGCCACAGTCTCCGCGGAATCGGACTTGTTCGTTCCGATGAAGCCCGATGGTCCGCGCTTGATCCAGCCGGTGACGTACACGCCGGTCATCGGGGTGTCGCCGTCGACAACCCGTCCACCGGCGTTGGGGATCACGCCGCGTTCGCCGTCGAACGGCAGGCCGGGTACCTCAACACCCTTGTATCCGATGGAGGTCAGCACCAAGCTGGCCTCGACGGTCTCGCTCTCCCCTGTCGGCTCGACCCCACCCCTCAGTGGGTCGACCCGGTTGATTCCGAACGTGACTCCGGACGCTGATCCGTCCGCGTCCGCAACGATCTCCTGCGGCGAACGCAGGAATCCGAACCGGATGACAGGTCCTGATCGCGGTGTCCGCTGGGACAATTCGGCCAGGATCTCGAGTTTTGCCGCAATCGTGGGGTCCTCAGGGGAACCGACAGAGGTCAGCAGTTCGGGATCGACGGTCACATTGGCTCCGCGGTCGGCCAGCCCCACCAACTCGGGCAACGTGAACGCGGCGTCGGCCGCGCCACGGCGGGCGACAACCAGCACTTCCTCGACGTTCGAGTTCCGCAGAGCCGCCAACGCGGTCGGCGAAATCGAGGTGGACGCAAGGTCTTCCGGATCCGAGGTGAGGATGCGAGCGACATCGAGGGCGACGTTGCCGTTGCCGATGACGACCACTCTCCGGTGGGAGAGGTCGAACACGCGACCGGCGAAGTCGGGGTGTCCGTTGTACCAGCCGACGAACTCCGTTGCGCTGGCCACGTTCTCCAGGTCGATGCCCGGGATGTCCAGGCGCCGATCGGTCTTCGCGCCGCCGGCATAGATGACACCGTGGAAGTCGCGGCGCAGATCATCCAGTGCCAGGTCGCGGCCCACCTCACTGCCGAGCAGGATGTCAAGACGGCTGCTTCGCGCCATCTCGTCGAAGAGCGCCATTACCTTAAGGGTCGAAAGATGATCGGGCGCAACGCCGTAACGGGCGAGGCCGAACGGCTTGTCGAGACGTTCGTACATCGTGACGTGCACGTTGGGATGGCGCAGCAACTCGTCGGCCGCGTACATCGCGGACGGGCCCGACCCCACGATCGCGATGCGGACGTCGCCGCCACCGGGAACCTCGATCGGCTTCGGTTTGCTGATCGGGGCCAGCGGCAACCGTAGCTTGGCGTCGACCGGGAAGCGGACGGGCGACTCGGCGATTTCCTCGTAGTGAGCGGCGTTGATCTCGAGGTACCGCTCGTCCTGCGGTTCGATGCGATGGCCGGGGACAATCGCGCCCACCGGACACGCACTGACGCAAGCTCCACAATCGACGCAGGTCGCGGGGTCGATGTAGAGCATCTCTGAGGTCAGGAAGTCGGGCTCGTCCGGCGTCGGATGGATGCAGTTGACCGGGCAGGCGTAGACGCAGGAGGCATCGGCGCAACACGCCTGCGTGACAACGTGCGGCACGGACTTACGCTGCCGCGTAGGTGGGTTCGCTGCGGAACCGCGAGGGACGGCCGCCGATACCCATGATCTTCCAGATGAACTTCGAGATCGGGTTCATCAGGCCACACTGCTCGCCGAGCATCCGGACATCGCCGAACACATTGCGCAGGAACTGCTTCGAGCTCTCCGACCGCCAGAAGATGTCCTTGAACACCGACCGCGGGATGTCGAACTCGCGACGGAACTCCTTCGGCGGCACCACGATCGCACCACACAGCACCCGCATCACGATCGGCAGCATGATCGACAGGATGAAACGCTGCGCGGCCGACTTCTGCGGGATCGTCTCGCGCAGCAGGTGATGGGCGAACGAGATGTGCCGCGCCTCTTCGGCGACGTGCAGCTGCATCACCGCCAGCATCGACGGGTGCATCTCATCACGATTGCGCAGGAAGTCCTTCTGGATGTGGTCGATGGGCTCCTCGCCGCCGAGCACACCGAAGTAGAAGATAGTCGGAAAGATGGTGGAGAAGAGCGGGATCACCGGAGAGATACGGCGGAAGCTCGTCTTGGCGCCCGGTACATCCATGCCGGTGCGGTTCACGAACTCCTGGAACATCAGGGTGTGATTGCACTCTTCTTTGGCTTCGTGCGTGGTGTAACGGAACTCCTTGGCGGAGTTGGGAAGTTTGAAGCTGTACTGCATCAGGCCACGGATCAGGATCGACTCGAACTGCAGCCCGACCTTGGCGACGTTGGCCTGGCGCCACATCCCGATCCGGATCTGCTTCTCGAGCGGCTGCTCCTGGTACCAGGGGTGGCGACCAATGGGGTCGACATTCTTGGACAGGACCCAGCGCGGGTCGCCGTCGGTGATCGCCAGCTCGGGCGAATCCCAGTCGATGTCGATGTACGGATCGAAATTGCGGTGCACCGATGCACTCGACAGGTCGTCGAGAACCTGATCGTAGTTGTCACCGGTTGTCGCCTTGGCGTGCTCCGGAACATACTTCAACGCTTCAGTCATCTGCGGCCTCCTCGCTGCAACTTGTTCACATGACGTTAGAAGGACCGACCGAACTTGTCAACGGCCGTTGTTAAATCAACGGACGTTGTCACGCCAGAAGGTCCGGTCACAGCGAGAAGATGAGGCGCTGACCAGGTGTTACTTGCTTCCGCGCCCCCAGTTCAGGCCCCAGCGGAAGTGTTTGTCCATTTTGTCGCCACCCGAGAAATACTCCACCGCACGGGTCACGTGCACGCCGTGGCCACCGACCTCGATGAGCACGATGGACGCCGTCCGCAAGCTGTTCTTCTCCGAGTCCATCCGGACCTCGATCGGTGGACCGAACTGCGATTCGACGGTGACCACGCCGTCGACCGCCGCCCAGTTCGGGCTTCCCTCGTAGATATCGGCGAAGATCAGAATTCGCCGGAAGACCGACGGGTCGGTCAGATTCACGAAGATGTTCTCGCCGCCTGCCGAGCTGCCCGAGCGGTCATCCTGGTCGAGCTGGATGAACGGCGCTCTGTCCAGGGCACCGAAGTTGCGGTCGAGCGCGCCGATACCGCCGCGCGATCCGTCGGCCAGCTCGTACAGGCACCGCAGGTCGAGGTCCACCGAGTTCTTCCGCTTGAAGAATCCTCCTCCGCCCGGCGCCTGCGCCCAGTTCAGGTTGACGCGAATGGTGCCGCCCGAGCTGCCCGACTTCGCGAGGCTGACCGTGGGCTGCGCCTTGGTGAGGGTGATCTTGTTCAGCTGTACCGGAGGTGCGGCGGGAGCGGGCGGGGTCGGTGGTGGTGGGGTTGGTGCCTGCTGTTTCGCCGGCCGCTTGGTGTAGTCGATTCCCATACCCGTGAGCCTAATGCGGTGGCCCGCCGAATCGGACAGCAAAGGCCGTCAGGCCACCGAATAGCCGACATCGGCCAACGCGGCCCGGACCTTCGCCTGGTGATCGGGCCCCTTGGTCTCCAAACTGACCGTGACAGCCACTTCGCCGAGGCTGAGTTCGCCACTGACGCGCGAATGGATCACGTCGACAACGCTGACATTCAGGTCGCGGAGCAACTCGAGCAGCGCCACCAATCCACCCGGGCGATCCGGCACCGTCACCGTGATCGTCAGGTAGCGGCCCGCGGCGCGCAGTCCGTGGGTGGTCACCTGGGTCAGCAGCAGTGGATCGATGTTCCCACCGGACAACACAACGCAGACCCGGCCGTCGAGTCGGAGATCGGGCAGGCTGGTCAGCGCCGCCACCGCGGTGGCACCGGCCGGTTCGACGAGCAACTTGGCCCGCTCGAGAACGAGCAGCAGTGCCTGGGAGATGGCTTCCTCGCTGACCGTGACGACGTCGTCCACCAGCTCCGCCACATGCGCAAACGGCACCGCGCCGGGCATGGCGACCGCGATTCCGTCGGCCATGGTGTTCATCGACCGGGCCTTGACGGGTTTGCCCGCGGCGAGCGAGTCGGGCCATGCGGCGGCACTTGCCGCCTGGACACCGACGATCCGGACCTGCGGGCGATGCAGTCTGATCGCGGCCGCCACACCTGCCAGTAGTCCGCCCCCACCGAGGGGTACCAGGACGGTCCCCACGTCCGGGACCTGTTCGAGGATCTCCATCCCGACGGTTGCCTGTCCGGCCACGATGTCGGGGTGATCGAACGGATGGATCAGGATTGCGCCGGACTCTGCGGCGTACGTGGCCGCGGCCTCCAGACTCTCGTCGACGGTTGCGCCTTCGAGGATCACCTCTGCGCCGTAGGCCCGGGTGGCGGCGATCTTGGGCAGCGATGCGCTGGTCGGCATGTAGACCCGCGACGTGATGCCCAGGTCACCGGCCGACCACGCCACACCCTGCGCGTGATTGCCGGCACTGGCCGCGACCACACCGTACGCTCGCTCCGCCGGGCTCAGTCCCGCAATCCGCAGGTACGCTCCGCGCGGCTTGAATGATCCTGTCCGCTGCAGATTTTCACACTTGAGCCAGACGTCTTGGCCGCATCGTTCCGACAACGCGCGCGATGCCACCACCGGTGTCCGGCGCATCGCCGGTGCCAGCAACTGAACCGCACGGTCGATCTGCGCCAGGTCAACGATCAGCGAGTCCGCGGTCATCGACTCAGCTTGCCACCCCTCAACGCAAATTCGCTCCGCTTGCCAGCGTGTGCTCCTGTTGCGACAGGAGCGAATCCTTGTAGGCGGAGCGAATTTCGAGGGCGGGAGTCGGGCCCCGGCGTCAGCTCAGGGCGTTCTCGATGTCACCGAGGAGGTCGCCGATGTCTTCGATGCCGACGGAGAGCCGGACGAGGTCGTCGGGGACCTCGAGCAGCGACCCCGCCGTCGACGCGTGGGTCATCGCGGCGGGATGTTCGATCAGCGATTCGATGCCGCCGAGCGACTCGGCCAAGGTGAACACCTCGGTGCGGTCGCAGAACTGCTGTGCGGCCTCGAGCCCGCCGGCCACCCGTACGGAGATCATGCCGCCGAAACGACTCATCTGCTTCGCCGCCGCCGCGTGACCCGGATGGTTGGCCAGGCCCGGGTAGAGCACCGAATCGATCTTGGGATGCGTCAGGAGGAACTCCACGAGCCGCTCGGCGTTGTCGCTGTGCCGGTCCATCCGGACAGCAAGTGTCTTGATGCCACGCATGGTCAGGTATGCGTCGAACGGGCCGGGCACCGCGCCTGCGCCGTTCTGCAAGAACGCCAGGTCGACGTCGAGTTGCTCGTCGTCGGTGATCAGCGCGCCGCCGACCACATCGGAGTGTCCGCCGAGGTACTTGGTCGTCGAGTGCAGCACCACGTCGGCGCCGAGCGTCAGCGGCCGCTGCAGGTACGGCGAGGCAAAGGTGTTGTCCACCACAAGCTTTGTGCCGGCCTCGTGTGCGATCGCGGCGATGGCCTCGATGTCGCCGATGTTCAGCAACGGGTTGGTCGGGGTCTCGATCCAGACAAGTTTGGTGTTGGGGCGGATGGCCGCCCGCACCGCGTCGACGTCGGTGACGGGTGCGACCGAGTACTCGATCCCCCACTGCGAGAAAACCTTGTCGATCAGCCGGAACGTGCCGCCGTAGGCGTCGTTGGGGATCACCAGGTGGTCGCCCGGACGCAGCGTGGCCCGCAGCAACGCATCGGTGGCCGCCATGCCGGACGCGAATGCTCGACCGAAACTCCCCTCTTCGAGCGCCGCGAGATTCGCCTCGAGCGCCTGCCGAGTCGGGTTTCCGGTACGTGCGTACTCGAATCCGCCGCGCATCCCACCGACGCCATCCTGGGCGAAGGTGGAACTCGCGTAGATCGGCACGTTGACCGCGCCGGTCAGCGGATCGGGTTCGTATCCGGCATGAATCGCCTTGGTGGCAAATCCCTGCCAGTTGTGCGAGTCGGTCTTGCTGCGCTGCTCACTCATGGGAACCAGACTAGTGCCCGGCGAAAATCACCGGCCGATCGCACTGCCCGGTTCCAGCAGCCGATTCTCCTCAGCCGACGGCGCTGACAAACGCCAGCAGGTCATGCCTGGTGATGACGCCGATCGGCTTACCGTCCTCGACCACCATCAGGGCATCGGTGTCGCGCAGGGCCTTGGTGGCCGCCGACACCGGCTCGCCGGAGCCGATCAACGGGAAGGGCTGTCCCATGTGGGCGCTGACCGGATCGGCCAGATTGGCCCGTCCCTCGAACACCGCGCTGAGCAGTTCGCGCTCACTCACCGCACCGGCGACCTCGCCGGCCATGATGGGCGGCTCGGCCCCGACCACGGGCATCTGCGACACCTCGTACTCGCGCAGGATCTCGATCGCGTCGCGCAGCGTCTCCTGCGGGTGGGTGTGCACCAGATCCGGCAGTGCACCGGACTTGCCGCGCAGCACATCCCCCACCATCGGCTCGACCTCACCCTTGCCGTCGAGCGGGGTCCGCAGAAATCCGTAGCTGCTCATCCAGCGGTCGTTGAAGATCTTGCCCATGTAGCCGCGTCCGCCGTCCGGCAGCAGCACGACAACCAGTGCGTCCGGACCCTCACGCTCGGCCACCTTCAGCGCCGCGACCACGGCCATGCCGCACGAGCCACCGACCAGCAGCCCCTCTTCACGGGCCAGCCGACGGGTCATCTCGAATGAATCAGCGTCCGACACCGCGATGATCTCGTCCGGGATGGACGGGTCGTAGGCGCTCGGCCAGAAGTCCTCGCCCACACCTTCGACGAGGTACGGACGACCGGTTCCGCCGGAGTACACCGAACCTTCCGGGTCGGCTCCCACGATCTTCACCTTTCCGCCCGAGACCTCTTTGAGGTAACGGCCGGTGCCGGTGATCGTTCCGCCGGTGCCGACGCCGGCGACGAAGTGGGTGATCTTGCCGTCGGTGTCGTTCCAGATCTCGGGTCCGGTGGTCTCGTAGTGCGACTGGGGCCCGGCCGGGTTGGCGTACTGGTTGGGCTTCCAGGCGCCCTCGATCTCGCGGGTCAGCCGGTCGGAGACGTTGTAGTAGCTGTCGGGATGTTCGGGTGCGACCGCGGTCGGGCACACCACGACCTCGGCGCCATAGGCCTTGAGGACGTTGCGCTTGTCTTCGCCGACTTTGTCGGGGCACACGAACACGCACTTGTAGCCGCGCTGCTGGGCGACGAGGGCCAGGCCGATTCCGGTGTTGCCGGATGTCGGCTCGACGATCGTTCCGCCGGGCTTGAGCTCGCCCGACGCCTCGGCCGCGTCGACCATCTTGATGGCGATCCGGTCCTTGGAGCTGCCGCCTGGATTGAGGTATTCAACCTTGGCCGCCACCAGGCCGGATCCTGCCTCGACAACGGAGTTGAGCTGGACCAGCGGGGTGTTGCCGATGAGTTCGGTGACGTGACTTGCGATGCGCATGTACCCATCGTCCCAGACGGCTTCGATTATGTTGGAGCTGTGTCCGCATCCAGGCGCCGAGTGGTCCGAGATCTTGCCGCTGCCTCCGTTGCCACTGCAGGTACAGCAGGCGCCGGTTGGTGGGCCTTGGAGTTTCTCAACGGGCAGGCCAAACACGCTCGCACCGTCATCCCCCATCGCACCGACAACGCCCCCAACGGCGACGGGATCTACGGACCCGACGGCCTCGGACCGCTGAGGTATCGCCGCAACGACGATCACGACCTGCACCTGATGGTGTTCGGGGATTCCACGGCGGCCGGTCTCGGCGCCGAGACCGCCGACGAGACCCCCGGCGTGCAGCTGACCCGCAAACTGGCAGACGAGACCGGGCAGCGAATCCGGTTGAGCACGAAGGCAATTGTCGGTGCCACGTCCAGGAGCCTGACCGGCCAGGTGGACGCGATGCTGGTCGCCGGTCCCCCACCCGATATCGCGATCATCCTGATCGGCGCCAACGATGTCACCAGTACCAGCGGGATCCGGGCGTCGGCGAAGAGACTCGGCGCCGCGGTCCGGCGGCTCGAGGATGCCGGCGCCCAGGTGGTGGTCGGGACCTGCCCCGACCTCGGTGTGGTCGCCGCGATCCCGCAGCCCTTGCGAACGGTTATGCGGCAGTGGGGTTTGCGGTTGGCCGCCGCCCAGGCCGCCGCGACCCGCGCCGGCGGAGGCACGCCGGTGCCGTTGGCAGACCTGTTGGCCCGCGAATTCCTGGCCGCTCCGGAACGGATGTTGTCCTCGGACAACTACCATCCGTCTGCGGCCGGTTATGAGCTGGCGGCACAGATCCTGTTGCCCGCGGTCCTGGCCCGACTCGGCGAATGGGGTACCGGTCCGTTGCCGGATCCACCCGAGGTGTCAGCCATCGCCGAGGACAACAAATGGTCCACCCGGACCCGCGTCATGTGGGACAGGACCGCCCAGCGTTGGTCTCGTTGACCACGCGTAACGTCGGGTCTGACCAAGATCACACGTAGTTGCATTGCCAAGCGAATATCATAGGAGTCTTTATGCCAGAAGCAGTCATCGTTGCCACCGCGCGCTCACCGATCGGTCGGGCCGTCAAGGGTTCACTCAAGGACGTCCGTCCCGATGAGCTCGCTCGCCAGATGGTGGAGACCGTCCTGAACAAGGTCCCCGAACTCGACCGCAACGACATCGACGATCTGCACCTGGGCAGCGGACAGCCGGGCGGCAAGGCCGGCTTCAATATGGCCCGTGTGGTGGCAGTCCTTGCCGGGTTGGACCAGGTTCCCGGCGTCACCGTGAACCGCTACTGCTCGTCATCGCTGCAGACCACCCGGATGGCACTACATGCCATCCGCGCCGGCGAAGGCGACGTGTTCATCTCGGCCGGTGTCGAGAGCGTCTCGAGCTTCGCCACCGGCAACGCCGACGGCTGGCCCGACACCAAGAACCCCGAGTTCTCAGGGGCGATGGAGCGCACCGCACAGACAGCCCTCGGTGGCGGCCCGGCATGGAGCGATCCCCGCGCCCAGGGCCTGCTGCCCGACATCTACATCCCGATGGGCGAGACCGCCGAGAATGTCGCCTCGTTCACCGGCATCTCGCGGGAAGACCAGGACCACTGGGGCGTTCGCAGCCAGAATCGCGCCGAGGAAGCCATCAAGTCCGGATTCTTCGCCCGTGAGATCGACCCGATCACCTTGGCCGACGGCACCGTCGTCAGCACCGATGACGGCCCCCGCGCAGGCACCACCTACGAGAAGATCAGCCAGCTCAAGCCGGTGTTCCGCCCGGACGGCACAGTCACCGCCGGCAACGCCTGTCCCCTCAACGACGGCGCCGCCGCCCTGGTGATCATGAGTGACACCAAGGCCAAGGCACTCGGACTGACCCCGCTGGCCCGGATCGTCGCCACCGCGGCCACCGGCCTGTCCCCCGAGATCATGGGCCTCGGACCGATCGAGGCCGTCCGCAAGGCACTGCGGTTCGCCAACATGGGCATCGACGACATCGACCTTTTCGAGATCAACGAGGCGTTCGCCGTGCAGGTGCTCGGATCGGCCAACGAACTCGGCATCGATCACGACAAGCTCAACGTCTCCGGCGGTGCGATCGCGCTGGGCCACCCGTTCGGCATGACCGGTGCCCGCATCACCGCCACGCTGCTCAACAACCTGAAGACCCACGACAAGACCTTCGGTGTCGAGACGATGTGCGTCGGTGGCGGACAGGGTATGGCGATGGTGCTCGAGCGCCTGAGCTGAGTCCTTTCGATCACAGCTGACAACAAAGGAGGCCCGCGACCGATTCGGTTGCGGGCCTCCTTGCTGGACTTGGTGTTACGCCGTAAAGCTAGTCCGAATTGAAGTAGCTCAGCAGGCGCAGGATCTCGACGTACAGCCAGACCAGGGTGACGGTCAGGCCCAGTGCGATGCCCCATGCAGCCTTCGACGGGGCGCCCGAACGGATCAGTGCGTCTGCGGCGTCGAAGTCGATCAGGAAGCTGAACGCGGCGAGCGCGATGCAGACGAGCGAGAAGATGATGGCGATCGGACCGCCGTCACGCAGGCCCAGGCCGGATCCGCCGTTGAAGAATCCGATGAGCAGGTTGCCGAGGATCAGCACCATGACACCGATCAGGCCGGCGAAGATCATCCGGGTGAAACGGGGGGTGACGCGGATGGCGCCCGTCTTGTAGACGATGAGCATGCCGGCGAACACACCGAACGTTCCGAGTACGGCTTGCCCGATCAGCGCACCCGCGCTGACATCGTCTGCGACGACCCAATTCGCGAAGACGTAGGAGATCGTGCCGACGAACATGCCTTCGAGCAACGCGTACGCGAGCACGATGGCCGGGTTGTCCTGCTTGCGACCGAAGGTCGCGACGAGCACCAGTGCCAGACCACCGAGCGCACCGACGAGCATCAGCGGCATCGCGACGGCTTCGTTCTGGGTGGTGAAGTAGTACGAGATGGCGGCCGACAGGATCAGCACGCCGAGTGTGGCGGCGGTCTTGGTCACCACATCATCGATGGTCAGGGTTCGGGCACCGACCTGTTGTCCTGGCCGGGCATACGGATCGGCAGAGGGCGCTCCCCCGTGCTGGTTAAACGTCGCGGCCTGGCCGGCGCCGGCTGCACCAGCGCCAAAGCCGGCGTACCCGCCTGGGCCTTGGTTGCTGCGCACGACTCCGCGCATCACCGGATTGCTGGTTTCACGCACCGTTGTGGTCCCTTCTGATAACTCACTTGTTGTCCGCTCAACGAGCGGAGTGACGTTCGAGTTCCGACTTTACCTTCTCTTGAACCTACGCGCAGGAACCTGGCTGCCGCGTCAATTCAGAGCCGCAACCAAGCGGCCCTATCACTCACCCCCAGCGACTGTGGCCACCGTCGGCCGGGATCGTGACTCCGCTGAGATAGCTGGCATCCTGGCCCGCGAGGAACACCGCGATCCGTCCGATGTCCGCCTCGGCGTCGCCGATCCGTCCCAGCGGAATGCTCTTCACGAAGGCATCCGCCTCGCCGGGGTACTCCTCGGTCCACCATTTCAGCGAGGGTGTCATCGCATGGGGTGCAATCGCATTCACCCGGATGTTGTCCTTGCCCCATTCGCACCCCGCGGCCCGGGTCAGCGACCGTGTCGCTTCCTTCACCGCGGCGTACGGCCCGTAGGTGGCCATGTCCCAGCGCACGGCCGCCGAGGTCACGAGATTGATCACCGAACCGCCACCTCTCGCCACCATCAGTGGGTGGCACGCCTTCATCAGTCGCAGCACGGCCAGCGGCCCGGTCTGGAAGAAGCGGGTGAAGTCCTCGTCGGTGACGTCGAGCAGCGGGATCGGCATCGCGTCGTTGGCGTTGTTGACCAGGATGTCGACACCGCCGAGCCGGTCGGCGCAGGCGTCCACGATTGCCGTGCAATCGGCCGCTTCGCTGACGTTGCCGACCAGGTACTCCGCGCGCACCCCATTCGCGGCCAGTTCGTCGGCCGCGGCGGCCAGGGGACGGCGATGCCGACCACAGATGAAGATGTCCGCGCCTTCTTTGCTCATCGCCGATGCGATGCCCAGTCCCACACCCTTGCCGCCGCCGGTGATCAGTGCCACCTTGCCATCGAGAATTCCCATGCGGCCGACAGTAGCGAAACTAGAACACGTTCACCCCGGTTTTGGAGGTCATCTGGCGTCGCGCATCGCGCGTTGTTCGACGACGAAGTCCCGTATCGCCGCCGGGCCGACATCGCCGCCGATCAGGTCTTTGGTGACGCGACCGAGACACACCGACGTGAGGACACGGTCGGCCAGGTCGTACTTGTCGTCGACGAACAGGTACGGCTTGGCGACCATGAGGGCCGCGACACCATGTGCGGCCGTCCACAATTCGAGGACCACCGGCGCCGGGTCGCCCTTGTCGATGAGTCCGTCGTCCATCAGCCGCTCGATGGTCTCGGAAAAATGCACAAACGCCGAATCGCCCAGGACCGCGTCCATGTCCGTTCCCTCCGGACAGGGCTTCATCGTCGCGACCCGATAGAGTTCCGCGTTTTCGACCGCGAATCGCACGTAGGCCATGCCCTGCGCATGCGCGGCCTGCCAGCTGTCCTCGTGCTGGGCGCCGCTGAGCCGCATGACCTCGTCGAGTCTGGTGAAATAGTGAGCAACCACCTCGCCGATCAACGTGTCCTTGTCGGCGAAGTGGATGTAGATCGACGGCGGTGAGACCCCCACCCGAGTGGACACCGCCCTGATGGACACCGCAGATTCGTCTCCGGTCTCCAACAGCAAATCAGTTGCCGCTGCGAGAATTTCCGCTCGCAACTGTTCCCCCGAGCCGCGCGGAGATTTCCGCCTCCGAAGACGCTCGGTTTTCATGTCCACCTTCCTCGCTCAGACCGAACCGGTCGTGGAACTTCCGTAATGGTGCCGGTGCCCACCAGTTTGCCCGACCGGCAATCTTCATGAAGGCGGGAACCAGGAACATCCGGATCAGGGTGGCGTCCATCAACACCGCCAACGCCAGTCCGACACCGAACATCCGCATGAACGACACCTGCGAGAAGGCGATGCCGGCGAAAACCACGGCCATCAACAGCGCCGCGGCAGTCACCACCCGGCCGGTGCGGGCGATTCCCAGGGCGACCGCACGGTCGTTGTCGGCGCGGGTCCTACCCGACTTGAGCCATTCCTCCCGGATCCGCGACAACAAGAAGATCTCGTAGTCCATCGACAATCCGAAGGCAATACAGAACATCAGCACCGGCATGTTGGCGATCAGGGTTCCGGTGGTGGTGCTTCCCAGACCACCGAGGTGACCTTCCTGGAAGATCCACACCATGGCACCGAACGTGGCCGTCAGCGAGAAGACGTTGAGCACCAACGCCTTCAGCGGCAGGATCACCGATCCGGTCAGCATGAACAACAGGACAAACGTGGTGATGACGATGACCGCGAACACCTCCGGCAGGTGATCGACGATGCTGTCGACATTGTCGATGTTCTGCTGGGCCAACCCGGTGAAGAGCGGGGCGATGCCTTCCGGTGTCGCCACTTCACGCAGGGCATCGAGCTGGTCTGCACCCTGGGTCGAGAACGGGTCGACGGTCGAAGACACCGTGACGAAGGCATCGTCGGCGGCCACCATCTCGGCGCTGCCGGGGCCCGCACGTTGCCCGTCGACGAAGGTGCCGACCGGGGTGAGAACCGCAGTGACATCCGGGATCCTCGACAGTTCTTGGCCATACTCGGCCATGCCGGCATCGCCCATCTGGGCGGCGTCCGGAACAACGATGTTCACTGCCGCGGACGCATTCTGCGAGTAATCATTTCGCAGTTCGTCGCCCAGCACACGCGCCGATGCCGACGTCGGAAGCACCCGGTCGTCGGGGTACCCGAATTTGATGCCGAGGAACGGAGCACCCAGGACCAGGAGCAGGGCAACCACCGCGAGTCCGACCGGAATCGCATGGCGCAACACGAATTGCGTACTGCGGTACCACATCGACTCTTCTGGTTCGAGGACGCGAGGTTCGGACCGTCGCAGCAATCTGCGGATCGGTTTACGCGCGTCGAGCGACTCGATCCGCGCGCCCAGCACCGCAATCAGCGCGGGGGCGATGATGAGCGCCGCCGCGGCAGCGAGCGCGACCACAGCGAGGCCCGCGTAGGCGAACGATCGGAGAAAGTACATCGGGAAGATCGCCATGGCGGACAACGACAACGCGACGGTCACCGCGGAGAACAGCACAGTCCGGCCCGCCGTCTGCACCGTGATCGCCAACGCCTCGTCGCGTTCCCGGCCCGCGTGGACTTCTTCGCGATACCGGTTGATGATCAGCAAGGTGTAGTCGATGGCCAAAGCCAAACCGAGCGCGGTCGTGAGGTTCAGCGCGAACACCGACACATCGGCGAAGAGGGTGAACCCGCGAAGTACCGCGGTGGTTCCGATGATCGCGAAAATGCCGATGGCCAAGGGCAGTACGGCTGCGACGAGTCCACCGAACACCCAGATCAACAGCACAAAGCTGATCGGGATCGCCACCGCTTCGGCGATGAACAGGTCGCGGCTGGTCTGCTCGTTGACCTGCGAGTACACCAGGGCTTGCCCACCGACGATCACATCGATGCCGGGGAACTGATCGGTGAACTCCGGAGCCGTGAACCGGTCGTCAATCTTCTGTCCGTTGGCCGCGGCATCGCGGTCGCCGCCCGAGACCGTGGCGACGATGAGCCCGGACGAGCGATCGGCAGAGATCAGGGCGGAGGCCGCTTCCGGGTTTGTCCAGGCCGAAACGATCGGGCGCTGAACGAAGTCCGTGTTCTCCAGGTCGGCGATGATCGCATCTGCGGCGGCCCTCCCCAGGTCACTGTCGGCGATATTGGTGGTCCCCGGGTCGTGCAGGCGCACCACTACCGGAAGGCCTCCCCGGCCGAACTCCTCTTCCAATATCGCTGTGGCCTTGGCAGATTCAGAATCGGGATCCTGAAATCCGCCGGCCGCGAGGTGCCCGGCAACCGACGAGCCGAGTACCCCACAGATGATCAAGATGAGCAGCGCGCCCCCCAGGACACGTTTTGGCGCGGCGATCACGCCGCGAGCTAGTGTCGACAACACTGGAACATCCTTTCGGGATTTCTCAAGTGATCGACGTTAAGTTAACAGCACTATCCTAGTTCGGTCAATGGTCGTACCCCGAGGTGAGGTGATCCGGCGCGCAGGACGAGCGTTTCCGGTGAGAACTCCGCGATGTCCGGACCTGCGCGTCACACTCCCGGGTCGCCGTCGCGCTCCGGTGGGTCGAAATCCGGGAGCACCACGGCGGCAGCGCCGACGCCGGCAAAACCCTCCCAGATCAGATTTGTGACGTGGTCGACCAGTTCGGCGCGGTCCATCGTCCGGGTCTCGCTCCACCACTGCACCGCGGTCCAGATGGCGCCGACCACCGCCCGTGCCCACGGCGCGGCCGCGCGCCGATCTCCCTCCACCTGGACGAGCCCGACGTCGAGGACGTGTTCCAGAAAACCCGTGACCAGCGAATCACCGACACCGGCCTGCATCCGCGGCGCGAGAACCGCCGACAACTCAGGGTTGTCCTCCATCCACCGCGCGAGTAGGTCGACCGTCGCTCGGGTCTGCATCAGTGGTCCATCCTCCTCGTTGAGGACCGTGGCCATGTCGACGGTGATCAGATCGGCGTGACGCCGGGTGAGTGCTGCCAGCAAGTCATCGCGGTTGGCAAAAGCCGCGTACACCGCCGATCGGGTCAGGCCCGCACGCTTTGCCACACCCGCCAGCCCGAACTCGGAACCGTGTTCCTTGATCTCCGATTCCGCGGCAGCGAGCAACTCATCGCGGCGGGAGTCGAGGTCAACGCCCGGTCCCGGCGGTCGGCCCCGGCTGCGGCGGGCGGAGGGTTTCGGCATGCGTCTGATAGTGCCACCTCGAACACGAATTCCCGGTGCCGGGCATCAACCTTCTCAGGTAGCCGAACCCTTGTCGCAAGCCGCGAAGCAATCCGTGAGATTCTGATCAGGCTTCACAGCACGCCCCTATAGCCCAACTGGCAGAGGCAACGGACTTAAAATCCGTCAAGTGTGGGTTCGAATCCCACTGGGGGCACCGTTTGGTGCTGGTCAAGGTCGCCCTTCTGAGCTCTGCGGCGGCCGGAAGGCCGCCCCGGTCCGCGTGGCGATCAACTCGGCGTACCAGGTGATCATGTTCGCGGTCCCGGGCCGGTTTGTCACTCGGTGCCACCGGGTCGGCTCGCACAGACCGAGATCGGTGCCGATCCTCATCCGCGCTCCAAGGTGACCAGCTCACGTTTCAACCCCTCGACGTCGTCCGTATCGCAATCCCCCGGCTGGCGTACTTCACCATCACGTGAAGCGACCAAGCGAACCGATCTTTACCGGGTGCTCCGAGCGGACGTTCATCGCTATCGACTCGTTGTTCGTCCGGTGTACGAGCACGCCAAGGCGCCCCCAACGGGCACACGGGAACAAGTACTGCGTCAAGGACTCTCACCTCAGGCCACGACGATAAGCGTCGACACCGCGGCCCGGGTGATCGCCGGAATCCGTTTGCGCGCAGGCAGAACCGGGACCGGCGAAGGCGAAGCAAGGATTGTCGCCAAAGCCTTCACCACTGACCGATCAGTTGGGGCGCGCGGCATGATCATCCCGCGCGCCGCAGGGATCCTGGCCCACCCTCTCGACGATCGCCTGCTGCCCGGCGGCCCCTGGCAGCATATTGGCCATCGCTGCGTCCGTTCTCTGCCTCGAGAACTCGCGCCTGAGGGATGGCCCCCATGCCGCCCTACGCCAGCGCCAAGAAGAGCTTTTCGAGTTCGGCTTCGGTCAGCGGCGCCTGGTCACCGTCGGCGCCGTTGATACATTGACGCATCCCCGATGCAACGATCTTGAAGCCGGCACGGTCAAGGGCGCGGGACACAGCGGCAAGCTGAGTGACCACATCTTTGCAATCTCGACCCGCCTCGATCATGGCGATCACCCCGGACAATTGGCCCTGCGCCCGGCGCAGACGGTTCAATACTGCCGCCATCGATTCTTCATCACCAGTCACAAGTCACGCCTCTCAGTTCATTCAACAAGCCCGAGGGTACCCCCAGGGGTATGGATTTGCGCAGCCAACCAAGGCTTGACCCAGTATACCCCAGGGGGTATGTTGAATCAGGTCATATACCCATGGGGGTATATGAGTTGCGACTGTTGAGGAGGTCTCGGCCATGGCCGACACCACGTCCACCGCTAGTCATCCGAGTTCACCACCGAAGTCGACGCCTGGAGTGCTGGGCCGATGGGGTGCGGCGATGGCCGGCAGATCACGCCTGGTCTTCGGCGTCTGGTTGCTGTTGCTCATAGGCCTCGGCGCGGCGGCACCATCCGTGTTCTCATCACTGGCCGGTGCCGGCTGGCAGGCCAACGGTTCCGAGTCGGTGCAGGTGCGTGAGCTGGCCGGGCAGCATTTCGGCGGAAACTCCTCCGCTGCGGTGCAGGTTGTCATCCACTCCGACCGCGACACCATCAACAGCCCGACGATGCAGGAAGCGATCGCGAAGGCCACGGCGGTATTCCAAGGCGACTCCCGGTTCGGCGAGGTTGTACCCCCACAACCGGGGATGAGCATCAGCCCCGATCAGCACACCGGCATCTTGATCGCTGGCGCGAACGCGAACACCGACGACATGGTTCGCGCGGTCGACGACATCAAGGGGGAACTCACCGCGCTGTCCGACGGCGGCGTCGAGGTGTATCCGACCGGCGCCTCGGCGTTATGGAGCGACTTCAACAAGGCCAACCACGACGCCATGATCAAGGCTGAACTGTTCTCCTGGCCGGTCACCCTGGCAATCATGGTCCTGGCCTTCGGTTCACTGGTGGCAGCCGGCCTGCCGCTGCTACTCACCATCGCGGGCCTGGTCGCGTCCGCAGGCGGCCTGGTCCTGCTCAACCAGATCACACCGATCTCGGTGTGGGCCATGAACTTTGCGATGATGTTCGCGCTCGCATTGGGCATCGACTACGCGCTGTTCATCGTCTCCCGGTTCCGTGACGCCCTCGAAAATCACACCAACCGCGCGCACGCGGTTGCTGAAACCATGGACACCGCCGGCAAAGCGGTCGTCCTGTCCGGTCTCACGGTGCTGGTGAGCCTGTCTGCGGTCCTGCTGGTACCGGCTCCAGCGGTGCGGACGATGGCCATCGGCATCATGCTCGCGGTGACCTTTGTCCTCGCGGCCACCCTGACGCTGCTGCCGGCCACCCTGGGCGCCCTCGGACCGAAGGTGAATGCGGCGGCGTTGCCGTATGCCAAACGCCAGCAACATCGTTCACCGCTATTCGAGCGCTGGGGCAAGACCCTGCACAACCACCCGTGGCCGTTCGCCCTCGGCTCGCTGATCGTGTTGATCGCTTTGGCGATTCCGGTGATCGGGCTCAAGGTGGCGATGCCGTCGATCTCTGTGGTGCCCGAGGATGCGCCCGTGCGAGCGGGATATGAACTGGTCCAACAGCAGATGGGTGAGGGTGCCCCCGGCATGTTGCAGATCGTCGCCCCGTCCGCCGAGGCCCAGCAGGTCGCCTTGACCGCAGCCCAGACGCCCGGAGTTGAAATGGTCACCCCACCGCAACCGGCACTCGACGGCACCAGCTACGTGATGCTGCAAGCTCTGCCCTCGGTCGATCCGTCCGATGCCCAACTGGGCACCATCGTCGACGACCTTCGTGGCGCACTCCCTGCAAACGCCCTGGTCGGCGGCGCACCGGCAGAGAACCTGGATCTACAGCAAGCCCTCAACGACTACTTCCCAATGATCGTCGGCATCATCTTGGTCCTGGGCTTCGTGCTGCTCCTGGTCGCACTGCAGGCACCGCTGATCGCGCTGATCGGCACCGTCGTCAGCCTCCTGTCGACCGCCGCCGCCTTCGGTGTGGCGAAACTGATCTTCCAGGACGGCCACCTGTCCGGCCTGCTCGGATTCACACCGCAAGGGTTCCTCGACGGCTGGGGCCCGGTGTTCTTCTTCGCGATGATCTTCGCCATCGCCATGGATTACACCGTCTTCCTGCTCGCCACCGCCAAAGAACACTACGAACGAACCGGCGATCCCGACGCCGCCCAGGTAGACGGCATGGCGCACTCCGGACGCATCATCTTCGCCGCAGCAGCGGTGATGGTGGCCGTGTTTTTCACCTTCGCGCTCTCAGACCCGTTGCCACCCAAGGAAATGGGGATCATCCTCGGTGTCGCGGTACTGCTCGACGCAGTCCTGATCCGGTTGATGCTGCTGCCGGCCCTGCTCCGCCTCACCGGGCGGGCAGCCTGGTGGTCACCGAGCTGGCTCCGGCGAGTCCTGCCCGCCATATCCTTTGCCCACTGACCACAACTGTAAGGATTGCCCGATGAACAGTCGAACTACCACCTCGAAATGGACGGTTGAGCGAGCGGTTCCGCTCCTCGCCGGGTTCATGATTCTCCTCAGTCTGGCTCTGGCCACCGCCTTTTCGACCTGGTGGCTACTCCTGACCGCATTCGTGGCCCTGAACCTGCTGTTGTTTTCCGCCGTCGGCTGGTGCCCGGCCAGCCTGCTCATGCACCGACTGGGGCTCCCCCGCCAATCTGACCTGCGTTAGATCCACACACGTACACCAACCGAAAGGAAAGCTGTTATGTCACTGGCCATCTCCACCGTTCTCCGTCTCCCCTTCGATGAGGCCGTCGCCCGGACACGCACAGCACTTGCCGAGCAGGGTTTCGGGATCCTCACCGAGATCAACGTCACCGACACGCTCAAAACCAAACTTGATGTGGATATGGAGAACTACCTGATCCTGGGTGCCTGCAACCCGCCGCTCGCCCATCGCGCGCTCGGAGTCAATCGGCAAATCGGGCTACTGCTGCCCTGCAACGTCGTGGTTCGCACCGACCCCACGGACCCATCGAACTCGATCGTCGAAGCCATGAATCCCGACCTCATGGTCGAGGTGTCCGGGGAAGCCGAACTCGCGTCGGTGGCCCAGGATGCGTCAGCCAAGCTCAGGGCCGCGATTGCCGCGCTGGAGCGCGCAGCCTCCTCGTAGCCGGCGCGTCCAGCAGATCTCTGACCCAAAGGAACCAACATGACTCCAGTGAAGTTCTATTTCGACCCAGCATGCCCGTTCGCCTGGGCCGCCTCTCGATGGCTGCTCAGCACCTCGGAACGTCGCGACATCGAAATCGGTTGGCGACAAATGAGTTTGGCAGTTCTCAACGAGGGAACAGATCTTCCCGATCAGCAGCGCCACCACATCGAGATCTCACGCAAATTGGGCCGCGTCTTGGCTGCCGCACATCACCAGGCCGGCGACAATGCACTCGGACCGCTGTACACCGCCCTCGGGTACCGCGTGCACCAACAGCACGCCGAAGTCACCACGACGATGGTCGCCGACGCGCTTTCCGAGAGCGGCCTGGACCCGCAGCTCGCCGAAAGCCTCGACGACCCCGCCTACGACAGTGCCGTGCGCGTGGCACACCAAGAAAGCCAAGCCAACCTCGGCGGCTCCGGCGGTAGCCCCATCATCTGCATCGACGGCGAATGCTTCTTCGGGCCCGTGCTCACCGCCATCCCCTCCAACGACGAGGGTGACGAACTATTCGACGCCCTGCGCACACTGTCAGCGACGAGCGCCTTCGCCCAACTGCAACGACCACACAGCGGACCGCCGACCCTCCCCTCTTAACCGAAGACTCACGAACAACAACATCCGGCGTTCTTCGGGAGACAAGACTGCCGAGCATCCGGTTGTCCGCTCTTCGGCTGAGTTGATGAAAAGCACGGTGCGAGGCAGGGGTTCAGACCTGTCAACGCGCCGCGATCGGACTATTCATGGCCGAACTCTTCGTGGTAACGATGACGTTCTTCGTCAGCGCCGTTGCGATTGCGGTCGGCCAGACGATAGTCGAGATTATGTTGCTGCAAACGAAACCGGCGATAGACATATGTGAATCCGATCGCGAAATACACCACGGGCAGAAAGATCAGCAACATCATCAGCACCGAGACCCACACCGGCCCCGGGAAGAGGAGAAACAACAGGAGGGGTGGCATCATGGGTACCAAGAATCGCAACAGATAACGAACTGCGGCCCCGCGTCCGAGCAGGTCTCTTCTCACCCAATCTTGAAGCGTTTCCGGCAAAACGCCACCCAAGTTGTACCTGACACGTTGCGCAACCGTAGGTGTCTGCATGGGTTGGACGCTATGCCCACCTCACCGTCTATCCCATGGGTAAAAGTCCTCACCTACCTGACAGAAGTCCCAATAATGTGTCAGCTGGCCAGCCTCTACACCAATCCTCACGCCCAGGTGACCACACGTCGCGATCCCGCAGCGACATTACGGTTGCCCGCGACGGTATTCGGTTGGCGGCCAACGACTCTCCCACCGGGGCAATGCCGTACGTCGACGACTTCAGGCATTGCGAACAGCATTGAACGTCAGGAATGACGATCTCGGCGAAATCCGGGCAGCCATCCATTTTGATGCGTCCGCCGTCGTAGCGAGCTGGATATCTGGGTTGCCGACTCGGTCTTCTATCTGGATGGCCATCTGCGCAACCCATCTGCAGTCTTCCGACGAGCGCCCCGGCCGTGATTCTTCATCGAATCTTCGTCGAACATCCAGCCAACCCGCATCAAGAGCGGGCAGGCTTCGACTTGATAGGACAGCACCAGCAATAGATCTAGACACGTCCATCAAACTTCACGGAGCAGCGATGCGCCCGAACCCCACACCCGGCCGCGCCCCGGCTGGTGCCCGAAACCACACCGTCAGGTCCGCGATGAGTGTTGACCGTTTGCGGGGTGATCGCGTGGAGCCCACCTTCCCGAGGTCTTGCTTGATCAGCACGTGCCCACAGTGTGAAAGGAATTCCCTGTCATGAAGATGAAGTCTCTCGTCGCGGGCGTAGCCGCGATTGTTGCTCTGATCGCGTTCTCCGCGTGCAGCGACACCGATAGCGAACAGCCAACACAGCGCAATAGTTCCGCGAGGGTGACCTCCAACTCAGCGGTCGCCGGTCCCCACAACCAGGCGGACGTGATGTTCGCCCGGCATATGATTCCGCATCATGAGCAGGCGATCGAGATGAGCGATGTCGTGGTGGCCAAGGACGGTATCGATCCTCTGTTGATCGATCTGGCCAACCAGATCAAGGCGGCCCAAGGCCCGGAGATCGACCAAATGCAGGGCTGGTTGACCGAGTGGGGCCAGAGCATGATGACTTCCGGGCAGCGCACCACGAGTTCGATGCCGGGTATGGAAATGCCAGGCGATAGCGGCATGGGAATGAACGGAATGATGTCGGCCGAGGACATGGCCGCCCTGCAGAATGCTCAGGGCGTGGACGCCAGCAGGCTCTACCTCACGCAAATGATCGCGCATCACCAGGGCGCGATCACTATGGCGCAGAATGAAATCGACTCCGGTCAGTATCCCGACACCATTATGTTGGCCCGATCCATCGCGGTCACCCAGCAGCAGGAGATCACCACAATGCAGACCCTCCTGGCTTCGCTCTGACACCGGGTTGCTGATCCAGGCCCAGCGGGAAGGTGATGGTGAAGGTACTGCCGGTTCCGGAGCCGTCACTGTCGGCGGTGATGCGACCGCGCTGCGCCTCGACGAGGGCCTTGGCAATCGCCAGCCCGATCCCGGCTCCTCCGTGTTCGCGGTCTCGCGCGGCGTCGACTCGGTAGAACCTCTCGAACAGGTGTGGGAGATGTTCGGCGGCGATTCCGTCGCCGGTGTCGGTCACCTCGATCACCAGCAGCTCGTGTCGCCGGCCGACGGTGATCTCCACCTGGCCGCCGGCGGGGGTATGACGCAAGGCGTTGTCGAGAAGGTTGCCCAACACCTGCCCGAGCCGCTCCGGGTCGGCCCACAGACGGGGTAGGTGCGCAGGAACACGCGAAGTCAGAGCGACGTGTTTCGCTGCGTAGCGGTCGGTCGCGGCGGCCAGGGTGGTGGAGAGCAACGCGGCGGGGTCCACCCAGGTGAGCTCGATCGAGGTCCGACTCTCTTCAGCACGGGTCAGCGCGCTGACGTCATCGGAGAAGCGGGAGAGCCTGCGGGTCTGATCACGCAGCATCATGATCGTCTTGGCATCCAGTGTTTCGATCCCGTCTTCGAATGCCTCCATGTACGCCTCGAGCACCGACACCGGGGTGCGGATCTCGTGGGCGAGGTCACCGAGAAGCTGGCGGCGGGTGGTCTCCACCGATTCGAGCTTGGCAGCCATCCGGTTGAACGCCTCGGCGAGTGCGTCGAAGTCGTTCCCCAGGTGCGGCGGACCGACCCGAATGTCGTAGCACCCATCGGCGAGCTCGGTTGCCGCGGAGGACACCTCGGTCACCGACCGCTGGAGGCGGCGACTGAAATACCAGGTCACCACCAATGCAGCCAGCATGGCCACCCCAAGGGCCACAGCGAGTGAAATCGCCGTCGCATAGCGGTATGCCTGCTCGGCGTGGGACTGCTCATCGGACGAAGCCGGCACCCCGGCACGATGCAAGTGCTCGCGGAACAGTGGGGGTCCGACGAACACCGCGACGACCCAACAGGTTGCGGCGCCGGCGATCAACACCATCGATTGCGCCAGCAGCAATCGCACGCCAAGGCTGGGCCCGCCATGGCCGGGTGCTCGTCCGAGGCTGCGGGGTCGGTCCCGATGCGACGTCATCGCCCGGTTCCCATCCGGTACCCGATGCCGCGGACGGTGGTGACATACCTGGGGGCGGCGGGATCGTCGCCGAGTTTGCGGCGCAGGTGACCGACATGGACGTCGACGAGGTGCTCGTTCCCTACCCAAGATTCACCCCACACGGCCTCGATCAACTGTCGTCGCCCAAATGCCATGCCCGGTCGGGATGACAAGGCCGCCAGCACATCGAACTCAGTGCGGGTCAACATCACCGGCTGCTCGCCGAGATACACCTCCCGGCCGACCACATCGATTCTCAAAGCCCCGAAGACTCGCGGCGGGGGCTCGGTCACGCCAGTCCTGGGTGCCGGTGTCTCGTACGCCGGTGCCGTGCGTGGTCGGCGCAACATGGCGCGGATGCGGGCCACCAACTCCCGGGGGCTGAACGGCTTGGTGAGGTAGTCGTCAGCGCCGACGGACAGCCCGATGATGGTGTCCATTTCCGCGCTACGGGCAGTCAACATGATCACATAAGCATCAGAGAACGTCCGCAATTCGCGGCACAGCTCGATTCCGTCCATGCCTGGCAGCCCGAGGTCGAGAACCACCACGTCGGGATCCATTTCCCTGGCAAGCCGGAGCGCGTCGACCCCGTTATGAGCGACGGCGACATCGAACTGCTCCCGGTCGAGGTAACTGGCGACGACCGCGGCCAGCGGGCGCTCGTCGTCGACCACCAGTGCCCGGTATCCCGCAGCGCTCTCGGGTGATGCGTTGTCCATGGTCTCCATGGTCACCCTGCCCGTCCAGATCCGATATATGTGGCCCAGAACCGACCACATCTTCAGCGAAACCACACAGAACGCTCACTGATTTCACCGCACCCGGAGTCGATCATGGAGAACAACGAAAGGCAAAGGACGATGATGTGGTGGAACAACGGAATGGGCTGGGGCGGCTGGGTGCTGATGGTCCTGCTGATGTCAGCATTCTGGGGATTTGTCATCGCCGGGGTCATTGCACTGTTCCGCTCCGTGGGCACCGACCGTCCACCTGCCCACAACCCCAGCCCCACCATCAGGCCGAGCGCGAACTCGATCCTCGACGAACGTTTTGCTCGAGGGGAGATCGACGCCGAGGAGTACCGCATCCGCCGAGACCAACTATCCGGCCCCTGACCGTGTCCGCCCTGGCTCGTTCACGAGGCAGTTCTTGCGCTGTTCATCGCGATACCTCGACCCCGATCCGCACATGCCGCACCACCGAACCCATGCCCCGGTGACCAAGGGCCCTATGACGGCCTCGCTGAATCAGTAACCATCACATGGTGGACACTGTGCGAGCTGGAGCTGGGGGCCCGACATGTCCCTGGGGGCCGGCAACGATACTAGGCAGGCGCGTACCCGAATCCTCGGCCCGTATCCATTTCCGACCGTCGGGATCTCGCACAACAATGCCACTGACGAGAGCACGATCGTGACAATTTGGCAGGACCCGCGCCCGATGTGCTTGGTCATCGGGCGCGAAAGCTACAGGGGTGTGCTGTTCGACTTGGACGGCGTCGTGACCGACACGGCCTCACTGCATTTCGCTGCCTGGCGTCGACTGTTCCACCAGTTGTCCGGAGAACGGTTCGGCAACGTCGACCTCAGCCGACGTGACTACCTCAAGTACATCGACGGGAGGGAACGCCGCGCCGGCCTGGAAGCATACCTACGCTCTCGCGAGATCCCCCTTCCCTTGGGGGTATCGGAGTGCGTTGCGCCGGGTATAACGATCGAGTCACTTGTACGCGACAAGGACACATATTTCTTGGACGAAATCGAAGCGATCGGGGTGAACACCATCGCACCCACTATCCGACTCCTGAAACGTCTTCATGCCGCCCGCATCCCGACCGCACTGGTATCAGCGAGCCGAAACGCCAGACTTGTTCTCGAACACGGTCAGGCAAGTGGCTACTTCGACGTCCGTGTTGATGGAATCGATGCTGACTCAATGTCCTTGGAAGGTAAACCAAGCCCTGAGATGTACGTCGAGGCGGCACGGCGGCTGAAACTGAGGCCCGATCAATGTGTCGTGATCGAAGATGCTCAGGCCGGGGTCCGCGCCGCGAGGGACGGCGGATTCGGACTCTCCGTCGGGTTGGGGACCGATCACGCCGCGCTTGCATCGAGCGGCGCCGATGTCGTCGTCGACAACCTCGATCTACTGGATGTGCACCTCATTCGTGCTGCGCCGCGGGCAGGCGACAACGTCGATTCCGAATGCAGCCTCTGCCAGAGTCCGGAAGGCGACGGCTGGTCACTGGAATACCGCGGAATCGATCCCGACACAGCAGGCACCCGCGAGGCGTTGCTCACCCAAGGCAATGGCTACTTCGCCACCCGGGGGGCCCTGGCCGAATCCGCAGCTGATGGAATCAGCTATCCCGGAGTATATGTGGCAGGTTGTTACAACAGATTGACCTCCCAGATCGGCGATCGAAGCCGCACCGACGAGAGCATCGTCAACCTCCCCAACTGGGTCCACTTCACCTTCCGCGCTGCCGAGGGCCCCTGGATGGGTAGCCAGACCCATTCGGTGCATCACCATCACGAATCCCTCGACCTCCACAGCGGCATCCTCCACCGGGAAAGCCTGGTCGGCGATCCTGACGGCAGGATCACACGGATCACTCAGCGCCGTTTGGTATCGATGGACAATCCTCATCTGGCAGCACTGACCACTACGCTCACCGCGGAGAACTGGTCGGGAATCGTCGAGGTACGTTCGGGCATCGATGCCGGCGTCACCAATTCCAACGTACCGGATTACGCACTCCTGAATGGACATCATTTCGATCGAATCAGCACCAAGTCCATTGGTGTGGAATCGATCTCGACGACCGTGCACACCCGGCAATCACAGATACGCATTGCACAAGCCGAACGCCTACACCTTCGGCAGGACGACGGAACAGCGGTCGACCACGTGCGACGAGTCGAGATCGCCGATTCGACCACGTTCCAGATCCTCTCGTGTCCCATCGAGCAAGGTCGCCCATTGACCTTCGAGAAGACTGCGAGCATCTTCACTTCCCACGACCGCTCCATCTCGGAACCAGAATTGGCCGCAACGCAATGTCTCGAGGACGCTCCCGGCAATGCCGCAATCTCGCAACGTCATTCCGACGCTTGGCACGAACTGTGGCAACGTTTTTCCACCGTCCTCGAAGCGGATGGTGTGACAGCACTCGCAACCAACGTCCAGATGACACATGTTCTCCAGACCCTCTCCGCACACACAGCATCATTGGACGTAGGTGCGCCGGCGCGAGGACTTCACGGCGAAGCCTATCGAGGGCACGTGTTCTGGGACGAACTCTTCGTCCTGCCGATCCTCACCACACGCCTTCCCGAACTGGCGCGTTCTTTGCTGCTTTACCGCCACCGCAGACTTCCCACCGCCCGCCGGAGCGCGCGCAACGCAGGACTCGAAGGCGCAATGTTCCCGTGGCAGAGCGGGAGTGATGGTCGCGAAGAAACACCGCAGGCGCTGTTCAATCCGCGGTCCAAACGATGGATGCCCGACAACTCTTGGCGCCAGCACCATGTCAATCTCGCTATCGCCTTCAATGTCTGGCGATACTGGCAGACCACCACAGATCTGGGATTTCTCACCGATTTCGGCGCCGAGATACTCGTCGACAACGCCCGCTTCTGGAGCAGTCTCGCCGAATACGACGCTGATTCCGATCGGTACGACATCCGTGGGGTCATGGGCCCGGACGAATTCCACGACGGCTACCCCGGACACGCTGGCTCAGGGATCGACAACAACAGCTACATCAACATCATGACCGCATGGACTTTGGTCAGGACACTCGAGACCATCACTATCATAGGAGGCACAAACGGCTCCGCCACCGCACGCCGTTTGAGCATTGCCGACAGTGAACTCGCACAATGGGAACACATCAGCCGACGGCTCCGACTGACCTTCCTCGACAACGGACTGCTCAGTCAGTTCGAGAACTTCCAATCCTTGAAAGAACTCGACTGGGATGACTACCGATCACGCTATGGCGACATCGGCAGACTCGACCTGATCCTCGAAGCCGAGGGAGATTCGTGCGTCAACTATCAAGCCACCAAACAAGCCGACGTTCTCATGCTCCTATATCTCTTCCCCGCAGAAGAACTGACCGAACTGATCACGCTGCTGGGCTACCCGTTCGACCCCAAGTCCATACCTCTCATAGTCGACTACTACATGCAGAGAACGTCACACGGATCGACGCTGAGTCGAGTGGCACATACCTGGGTCCTCGTCCGCGGGAACCGATCACAATCGTGGGAGATGCTCACCCAGGCGTTGTCGACAGATTTATCCGACAGTCAGGGCGGAACCACCCGGGAGGGAATCCATCTGGGGGCGATGGCAGGCAGCATCGACATCCTCCAGCGTTGCTATACCGGGCTGGACTTCCGTGCCGATACGGTATGGCTGCACCCACAACTCCCGATCGAACTGGACTCCCTGGTGTTCGACATCTACTACAGAGGACACTGGGTCCACTTCACGTGCACTCACGCCTCGACCACCGTGTCTTCCGGCCACAGCGCGGCGGTACCGCTTGCTCTCTCCATCCACGACACCACCTACGAACTCGCCGCCGCTTCAACGATTACACATCTGGAACCACTGAGCAGCTGAGGCAGAATCGCATGTCTCGAGCTGCGTTTGGCCGGTCAGCGGGTGACGGACCCTAGGACGGATATGAACGGGCGGCCGTGCAGCCTCAGCCCGTACCCTGACATCGAGTTCATTTGTCATTCTCGGCCAGCAAGCGGTTGAGCTGAAGATCGTCGAGGGCAGTCCAAGCGGTGTCGGGTGACGGGCCCGCGATCACCATCGGCCTCGAGCTGACGATGTGACTGCGATCCGAGAGGTATCTTCTTCCATATTCAAGTCTATTCGGCCTCACCCGGAACAGCATGATTGTGCCGTAGGTGAGAACCGCGAGAATTACAAAAGTGCCGAACATGATTGACCTCCCTGTCGACCAACTCTGAGTGGAGGGTGCGTGAGTCCTCAGTCGCCGCGTGCGCGAGTTGCCCAGGCTCCGCTCCAACTAAAGATGACCTCTACCTCTCCATGTTCTAGTTTTGAATGTTTCGATAGGTGGGGCCTGAAGTCACCAGAAGGCAGCTCAAGCATTCATGAAGACGAATTCGTATGCGCCCCCGCGCTTATGGCGGGCTGTACAACAATATTCAGGCCGAACCATCCAGACCGGGTGAGAGGAGTAGCGCTCGGCGTATTCCACGTCGGCCCCGGACACGGCACCACCGATGCAACCCTCGGCAACCCGCGCAAAGCTCTCTCGTTCGACACCGACAATGGCACTGTGCAGCCGCACGTCTGTTGCAGGTGCCCAAGTCATTTGGACGGTCTCGCCGTCGGTGACGATCCCCCTCGAGCGCGTCGCCGATCTCCCTGATCGGCAACGTACCGATGTCCGACTCAGCCATTCCTCACGTACCTGCTGTGCTGGTGTCGTTCGCGGTCGTCGCGCCTGCGTGCATGGTGTCGTGGGCGGTGGTCATCTGTCCGCGCCAACCACCGCTTCGCCAGACTTCGTCTCGACTGTCGCTACTTCCGGCGCAGCGTCCTTCGATGAGGACACCACCTTCTCGACGTTGTCACCGGCATGAACCGGTATGTGCCTGGTATCGGAAGGCGATCGGTCAAAGGGCATGCGAACCTGCAGGATCCCATCGGTATAGCTGGCCTCGATGGACTCATCCTTGACGCCGGCCGGCAGAGGGACCAATCGATAGAAGCTGCCGTACCTGAACTCCGAACGAGAATCCTCATCCCTTGCCTCGCTACGTTCGGCCTTGATCATCAGCTGCCCGTCACGGACACTGATGTCGAAAGCTTTGTCCGGATCGACTCCGGGCATCTCTGCTCGCAAGGTATAGGCGTCGTCGCCGATGTGGTCCTCGATCCGGATGAGATGATTATCGAACGGTCGCCAACTCGATATCGACTCGACCCTGTCCATCAGATCAAACCAATCAGGGACCATGGGCACACTGGGCAACTGGCTCTCTCTGCGGCGAAGGGGGAATAGTAGATTCATCACAACTCCTGAGGTGAACAAATGGTGGACTTTTCGATAACACTCGGCCGTGCACGCCTGTAGTAGAGTCTGCGGTCATCACTCCAAGGACCGAGGTCCCTTCACGACCACGAGTCCAAGAGCCGCCACGCCACCACCAGAGAACGTCGCAAACCTCGGTAGTCAATGGAACTGGTTGCAGCACAACAGCATATAGGCAGCTACCACATCGGTTTGATCTCAAAAGCGCTGCACACAAACGAGCCTGGACTTGAAATGCGAAGTCCTGATGCTGACACCGTCGCACATGGTGGGCAAAATTCGGCGCCACCGGTAATGGTCAGGGCCCTTCGGCCCTAGACCTCATCCCGCAATAGACGCACCATCAAAACGACTCTAGGAGAACTCGATGTTACCCAAAGAGAACGCCGAAGCACCCCCGACGGACGAACGAGACGAACAGGCCAGACCGTGGACCTGCGACGTGGTCCGATGGCCCGACCCAAGCCCGTTGGAGGAGTGGTGGCAAGCGACGATGGACATATGATCCGGAGCTCCCGCAGGGTCTTGATGGTGGAAGAGCTTGCTCCTTACGATCGTATGTAGACGTCGATGACGATGATGAGCCGTTCGAGTAGGCACGGATTTCGTCGAGAATTTTGGTCCACCGTTCCTCGAACCCACTACGTATTGTGCCGTGACAGTCTCGACCGTCCGCTCGATCCAGTCGGCGCGTCCGATTAGCGCTGGATCGCCGGCCGTGCCGGAGGGAACCCCTGCGGCGGGTGTCGAATCACCACTGACCCATTGCTTCGCAGCGTCGCACTCCACACCTACGAGCAACCGACCGTCCCAGATCCACACGCTGAAACCGGGGCGGCGAGGGTCCTCTCTTCGGAAAATGTCGACGAACAGGTCATCGAACGGCGAGAGGTCTATTCATGCATCAGCCATCTGTCGGACTCTCTGTTCTAATGTCGGCGCGCTGGTCAGTGCTCCGGCTCGTCCCCAAACCTAACGAAGCGGCCAGACATCTCATAGGGCGTGATCTCAACCGTGTTGTACTTGGCTGTCGGTACCCACGACCGCAGATCGAGCGCATCAGCGGCCGCGATTTCAGCGGAGGTGCTCAATGTGTGCGCAGTTCCATGGGCAACGACACTCCATCCTGAGGTGGTGTCGACGTGATCGACTTCGAACACGACCTGGTCATCGATGGTGAGTTCGACCAGTTTGGTGCCTTCAGCGGTGCGGAAGAGCAATCGGCGCTGGTCCACCAAGTAATTGATCGGAAAGATGTCGATACGCTCACCCACCGATACAACCAGGCGACCAAGCTGTTCGCGCTGCAGTAGCTTCCAACAATTGTCTTCGGAGAGCTTTTGGACAACATCTGCCGAATCCGGAGTACCCATTACGGACATAGCTCTTGCCTTCCTGTCGGCCACCCCCTAGCGCGACAGATAGTTGTTTCAGGTGAGGTCTAAGACAATCCGACCGCTGATATCACCATTACTCATCTCAGCGAAGATGTCGTTGATCTCGGGCAGCGTGCGGACTGTGAACGTGGGATGAATCAAGCCGCGCACAAAGAAGTCCAGCGCTTCGGCCATATCCTTGCGAGTGCCGACAATCGAGCCGCGCACGGTCAGACCGAATAGCACGGTGCTGAAGATGTCGAGAGGAAACGCCTCTGGAGGAAGCCCGACGAGCGACACCGTCCCGCCACGCCGCAGACTTGCCACCGCCTGCGGAAAGGCGTGGGCGTTGACCGCAGTGACCAGGGCTCCGTGGACGCCACCACCGGTGAGCTCGGTGATTCTCGCAGCAGGATTGTCGATGGTCGCGGCATTGACCGCTATCTCTGCACCATGCTGTTTGGCCAGGTCGAGTTTGCTGTCATCGATATCCATCGCAACCACCCGCCGGCCCATCGCAACGGCATACTGCACAGCAAGATGACCCAGTCCTCCGATACCCGAGATGAGCACCCACTCGCCGGGTTGAGTGTCGGTCACCTTCAGCCCCTTGTAGACAGTGACGCCAGCACAAAGGACGGGACCGACCGCCTTCAGATCGACGTGGCCTGGAATGATCGGGGCGTACCGCGAGTCGACCAACATGTGGGTCCCGAACGATCCATCGATCGAGTAGCCTCCATTGATCTGCTTGGGACACAGTGTTTCCCAACCTGTTTCGCAATACTCGCACTCGCCGCAGGCACTCCAGAGCCACGCATTGCCCACAGTGTCTCCCACGGCGAGCCGAGTGACCTGATCGCCTATCGCAACCACCTCTCCCACTCCTTCATGGCCTGGCACAAAGGGCAGAGACGGTTTGACCGGCCAGTCGCCGTGCGCAGCATGTAGATCGGTATGACATACCCCGGAGTACTGCACCTTGACCAGGGCTTCGAGCGGTCCGGGCGATGGAATCGGCAACTCCTCGACCACAAGAGGGTCGGTGAAGCTCTGTACCAACGCGGCTTTCATGGTGTCCATCATTTCGGCACTCCTCTTTCGATGTTCTGAAAACTGTGAAGTCCGGCCGCGACATGAATGCCAACCTCCTGTAAACCGAGTCCATCACGCAGCGCATGGCGGGCGCCCGGGTCGAAAGTCATCGATGGTAGGCCAACGGTCACCTGGTCAACGCCGGGCTACGAATACACCTGTTCTTCGACTCATCCTTCGAGTACGGTGCTGCAGCGGCACAATCATCGACATGCCGACAACTCTGTGGAGCGGGCACCCAAAGATCAGCACGGCCTCACCCCGGCAGACTCGCAATCCGGTGGGTGATCGCGATGTCCTTTGACGTCCTCGCGCTCATCTCGGCCGTCGCCCTTCTCGGTCCTCTGGTTGCGGGTCGGCAGTCCTGGCACCTGCCCGTGGTGCTCGGTGAGTTGCTCGCCGGTTTGGTCATTGGCACCTCCGGGTTTCGCTGGCTCGATCCGGGAGACCCAGAGCTGACGTTCTTCGCAACAATCGGATTCGCACTTGTCATGTTCGTTGCCGGAACCCACGTCCCCATCACGAATGCCGCCGTCCGGCCCGCCCTGCTCACCGGCGCGGCCCGAGCGGCCGTTGTCGGAGTCGTCGCGGCAGCGGCCGGGTTTGGTATCGCCGCCGTGTTCGGAACCGAACACGGCGCGTTGTACGCAGTTCTCATCGCATCGTCGTCGGCACTTGTGGTGCTGCCGCTCGTCGATTCGATCGGGCTCACCGGAACATCGGTCCTTCAGACGCTTGCACAGGTGGCCGTCGCCGATATTGCCTGCATCGTTGCGCTTCCCCTCGTCATCAATCCATCACAGGCCGCCCACGCCGCAATGGGTACGGCCGCGGTTGCCGGCTCGGCGACACTGATCTACGTACTGCTGAAAGTCAGTGACAAACGCGGCTGGTTGCACAGGCTTCACAAAGAGTCCAAGCACCGCAGCTTCGCACTCGAGTTGCGGGTCAATCTCGTGTTGCTCTTTGCGTTGTCCGCACTCGCAACGCGTACGCAGGTGTCGGTCATGCTCGCCGGATTCGCGCTCGGTTTGGCGATTGCAGCCGTTGGTGAACCACGACGTCTTGCGAAACAGTTGTTTTCGATCACGGAAGGATTCTTCGGACCGCTGTTCTTCGTCTGGCTTGGCGCTTCTCTGAACCTTCGTGAGCTGGGCGGGGATCGATCATTGATGTTGCTCGGCGTGACGCTCGGCGTTGCCGCAGTGATTGCGCATTGCGTGACGCGACTACTCGGTCAACCCCTGCCCTTGGCGGTCCTGGCGTCAGCTCAGTTGGGAGTTCCGGTGGCTGCTGCGACCATCGGAACGCAGTCAGACATGCTCAGGCCGGGCGAAGCTGCTGCCCTGATTCTCGGAGCGCTCATCACGATCGGATTCACCACAGTTGCCGGCACCGTTGCAGCGCGGCGTGGTTCCGGTACCCCACCCTCTGGCAACGTCAACGCGGCACCAGCAGATTCGTAAAGTCAACGAAACTGCGTGTTTCAGCAAGGCTCTAGAACTTGCCACCGTGCGTCGTCGGATGCACGACAAGGACAGGGCACATCGCATGTTCGGCACAATGTGCACTCACCGAGCCCAAGAGAAGACCGGTGAATCCGCCGTGTCCTCGACTACCCACGACGAGCATCTCGGCACCTTTGCTTGCAGTTACGAGAAGTTGCGACGGGTGGCCCTGCCGGACTGACTCTTTGATTCCCTCAGGTTTGGGCTCGCCGAGTGCCGACGTGATTGCCTCGGCGAGGGTCAGCGCCGCATCCTGATCGGGTCGGTATTCAGGTGGAAATGCCGGCGCCCATCCGTATGCCGGAGGGTAGTCCCAGAACATCAGTGCCTCTATCCCGACACCCAACGCGTTACTGAGCCGCTTCGCCCATAGAAGAGCCTCTGACGATGATTCAGAGCCGTCGACTCCCACCACGATCCGCGGATCTGCACTGCTGCTCGTCACTGTTCCCGCTCTCTGTGCGAGTGCGTCGCCGATCGTTGTCCAGGTCAACGGGATCGCACGGATAATCGCTGTGCCACCGAACTATTAGGCGCTATTATCGCGATTCCGATCGAGCACGACGCGGGCAGCACCACGATCAGCGGTGAGCCGGAGGTGTGCATGCGCAAAGAACAGCGCGCCGCTTACACCAGTGTGCTGGACCACGGGATTTGCCTATCATGCCAATATTTGCGGTCGCGTTTCGGACGAATCCCTCCGGTCCACATCATTCGACGTGAACGGGCCGCCACCATTGCCCACCGTCAGGGGACACGTCCGGATCAGCCAACATGCTGTCACGGCCCACACCAGGGATTATCTGATACTTGATCGAAGCGCGTTCGCTGACGACCATCAGTGGCCACCACAGTGCGCGGGCGTACGCGTCGGCATTGTCGTACCCATCCCAGTCGTACACGCCGCGATACAGATTGTTGTTGTCGTGTGCCATCCACAGTTTTGAGACAAAACCCTTGAAGCCCACGAACAACGGTGTGTTGAGCAGGCTCTCGAGACGAAAAACTGTGTGCGCGATCTTGTTGCCCCCAACGCCTCGGAGACGGAAGCCAACGATCAGTGTGACAGGTTCAACGACGGACTCGACGTCGACGACGGTCTCACGGTAGACGCGTGCCACCGTTCCATCGGCAAACGAGATTCGTCGATGGAGGTTTCCGGGAGGTTGGTGGATCTTGTTGTGCGCCAGCAGTCTGATTGTCGCTACCATGCAGTGCCGCAGTTCGGTAGCCGAATCAATCGCCGATTTTGGTACTGGGGATGTCATTTCACCGCTCCTAGGCGTCCCTCCGGCGCAGCATGTAAGCGGCCATCCCGATCAACAGTACCGCCCACACCGCCGCAACTCCGAAACCCTGCCAAGGAGAAAGCAAGTCAGTCGGCGCCTGGCTGGGCGAGACGATCAGGATCCCGGCCTCCGAGGGCAAGTACGCATGGATTTGCTGCCCCACGGAACCGGGAAGCAGTTGAGCCAACGGTCCCAGTACGAGGACAAACCCGATGATCCCGGTGATGGCTCCGGCTGTATGACGCACGAGCGCACCGATCGCGATGGCCATCACCCCGAGCACGGCCAGATAGAGACCCGCACCCACCACCGCACGGAACACGCCCGGGTCAGCCAGTGATACCGATGCGCGCGACCTGATGATGGCTGATCCGACGAAGAATGCTGAGAATGCAGCAATTTCACCGACCACGAATACCACCACCGCGAAGACTGCGCACTTTGCGGCCAGAACCGGTACCCGCGCCGGCACCGCCAGCAAGCTTGCTCTGATCGTCCCGCTGGCGTACTCACTGGTCACCACCAGTACTCCCAGTACGCATACCGCGAGCTGACCGAACTGAAAGCCCGCACCCAGTATCAGACGAGCCGGATCGGCGACAATCAGCAATTGATCCTGCCGATCCACCCTGCCCCAATTGTCCACTGTGAACCACGTGAGCAAGGCAGTGAAACCGACGGTGACGAGTAGCAACAGACCCAAAGACCACAGAGCCGAACGCAACGAAATCAATTTCGTCCGCTCCGATCTCAGAAGTCCGAGGTATCGAGAGATCGGGCTCTGCCTCGCCGGGGATTCCGCCACCACAAGGGGCGCAACGATACTCATACCAACACCTCGTCAGCCGTGTCGGGTGTGGGCGTCGACTCCGGTGGGGTTTCGGCGGGATGCGTGAGCGTCATGAACGCTTCCTCCAGCGTCGCTTCCATGGGGGTCAGTTCATAGATGAAGATGTGGTTTCGGCCGGCCAGCTCGCCGACGCGGCGAGCAGAAAGGCTGTGCACGGTGAGCGCGTCATGGTCGTCGGCAGTGATGGTGCCACCTGCTGCTGAAATATGTGCTGCGAGCTGGGCCTGATCGGATGAGCGCACCAGCACCGTGGCCTGGCCTCTGTTGGATATCAATTCTCTGGTGGTACATCGCGCAATCAGTCTGCCACGATCGATCACAATGAGATTGTCAGCGGTTCTGGCCATTTCGCTCATCAGGTGACTGGATACGAATACCGTGCGTCCCTCGCTTGCCAACTCCTTCATCAGATTCCGCATCCACAAGATACCGTCCGGGTCCAAACCGTTGATCGGTTCATCCAAGATGAGGACCGGAGGATCGCCGAGCAAGGCCGCTGCGATTCCCAGACGCTTGCGCATGCCGAGGGAGAACGACCCAGTGCGTTGGCCCTTGGCATCAACAAGCCCGACGAGTTCAAGCACCTGGTCGATACGATCGCGTGGAATCAACTGTGTCTGAGAGAGATAGAGAAGGTGGTTGTACGCCGACCGTCCCGGGTGGATGGCTTCGGAGTCCAGCAGGGTTCCCACGACTCGAAGCGGCTGAGCTAGCTGCGCGTAGGCAACACCCCCGATATGTGCACTGCCACGATTTGGATGATCGAGCCCGACGATCAGTCGCATCGTGGTGGACTTGCCAGAACCGTTCGGTCCGAGAAAGCCCGTCACAACACCAGGTTCGACATCGAAAGACAAGTCGTCGATCACCAGCTTGCTGCCGTAGCTCTTCCTGAGGCGGCGCACCTCGATCGCGTGGCTCATCGCCGTCCGGTCTCAGTCGCAATATTCATAATTGTTGCCCTTCGTCAAAGTCTTGCTGTTCGCTGGACCCAAGTTCATATGCGCATGCTTGTGCTGGCGCTTTCACTCCCGCCAGGCGGTAGTCATATCGCACAGCACTCCGATCGCCTGTAACTCGGCCAGTAACCCAAAGAAGACAATCAGCCAAATCGACACGGTGAAAGCCACGCAGACCAGGAATACGACGACCAGAAGGATAAGAACGGCTTTTTCGCTGTACTCATTTCCGAACATGATTGCTAGCCCGCCGCCGCAGCGGGGGCGCCACCGTTCATTGCCTGTTTGGTGACGTCAGGAGCTGATTGCTCCACGCCGGAAATTCTGGCTGCTGCAGGTTCTTCGCGTGCGAAGAACCTCTCGATGTCGCTGATGGCACTCATCAGTGGTGCCGGAAACAGGACTGTGGTGTTCTTCTACACACCGATTTCGACCAGCGTCTGCAGGTTGCGCAATTGGAGCGCGATCGGATGGGCACTCATGGTGTCGGCGGCCTCCCCCAAGGACGCTGCTGCCATCGACTCTCCTTCTGCAGCAATGATCTTGGCACGCTTCTCCCGCTCCGCCTCGGCCTCCCGTGCCATCGCCCTCTTCATAGTTTCGGGCAACTGAATATCCTTGAGTTCAACCAACGTGACATCGACACCCCATTCGACGGTGGTCATATCCAGGATCCGCCGGATATCGGAGTTGATGGCATCGGTATCCGACAGTGCCTGATCAAGGGAATGTTGGCCTACAACCTTTCGCAACGTGGTCTGGGCTATCTGATCGATCGCTGCCCGTACATTCTCGATCGCAACCACGGACTTGATCGCGTCCACGATGCGAAAATAGGCGACGGCGGAGATGTCGACGCTCACGTTGTCGCGGGTGATGATGCCTTGGGACTGGATCGGCATGGTCACCACGCGCATCGACACTTTCACCATCCGGTCGACAATTGGGATCAAGAAGCGAAGACCTGGCTGACGAACCCCGATCACGCGTCCGAAACGCATCAATACGCCGCGCTCGTACTGAATCACCACACGAATTGACAGGGCAAATAGCACGGCAGCGACGCACAACACCGCAACAAGGATCCAGATGGTGGCAGTCATGAGCTAACCCTTCATTGCCACGCCCCCACGATCTTGCAAGGGCTCAATAAATAGCCTGGGCTTCGGAGCGGAAGGAATGGAGGGCCTTACGTCACCGGATCGGTGGGAAAGGTCGACAGTAGGTGTCGACAGCCGTATGAACGTGGTCTCCGCGACGAGGACGTTCGGCCCTGTTTCCAGTCGCGTCATCGAAACAGAATCAGTTCATCCCGCAGGAAGTTGCATCCATGTCGAATACACCCACTGAACAGCATTCTCCAGGAATCAGCAACAGCGCGATTGTGCCGATGCTCGACGACGCCATCGCTCGCGGAAGCGCTGGCGACTGTGGGGCCTTGCGCGTTGCGATCACGTGGCTGTGGACGCAGTTCGATCCAGCCGTGAACGCCGAGCTTCTCGAGATCCTCGATAGGGGCGGCCTCGCGCCCCCAGACCCGAGCAACCTCAACCAAATTGACCGAGCGCTACATACAGCCAGCAGCCTTCTGTACACCGATCTCCTGACCTGGGCTATCAGGACAGCATGCTGCCAGGCGATGGCACCAAACGGGGATCCGAAACCCCCGTCTATCAAGGGATTTCGCAACGCCACAGAGTATGTGGCCACCCACGCAGGCGACGCGCAGACGCGAGAGGACTTCTGTGTTGTCGATGAATGACCGTCGGCCCTAGCGACGACGACCAGGAGTCCAGTTGACTGAAGAAACCATGTGACGGTCGAACATCGGAAGGAATCCAATGAAAGAGCACCGGTGGACAGTCAAGCTCTTCATCGACGAAGGTGTTGACGATGGCACGAAGACTGTCACGTACGCACAACTCGACAACCGCGATGGAGTTCAACTGACGGGCAGAGGCGTCGCTCAACGAAGCCCGCATGACAACGACGTCCCCGAGATCGGCGACGAACTCTCGGCCAGCAGAGCGCTGCACGACGTGGCAGACCAACTACTCCAGGCCAGTGCAGATGACGTGTCGCAGGCCACGCACGAACAGGTGGATCTGAAACATTGAATATCTAGTTGAGACCGTGCCACCGTCAAAATGTCGCGTCCCACCAATCGAGAACTCTCAGGCACCTGAGGGTACTCCATTTGCTCGGCCCAGCCGACTCCAGCGCAAACCAACGCCGTCCCGGGTAGGGACGGTGATACGGCCACCTCCCGTCGCGACCGCGCGACTTGACGAGCACCGCCACCGCATCGTCGAGTCGTTCATCGCATTCGGCGCCGGAGAAGCGAAAGAACTCCAGTCCGCGCAGGACGTCGAAATGCCACTGCGGAGGAAAGGGAAACCGGGCGAATGCGGGATTTACAACTTCTCCGGTCCGGTGCGACTTGAACAAACGATGAGCCAAGAAGAACTCGCAGCCACGTCCGATCGCGTCGTTGACGTCCGTCGTCTCGGTGAAGTTTCGATAGGCGAGCAACGATTCGAGCACCGTGATCGAGGTATGAAACGACCCGTGCAGAGACCCGTTCCGTAAGGTCTCACAATTCCAGCCACCGTCGTCGAGTTGTTGCGATAGCAACCACTGCACAGTTCGATCCAGGCGATCCTCGTGGTGGCCAAAGAAGGCCGTCGTCGATACAACCATGGCGGTCATACAAGTTTCGGCGGTGGGTACGGTCTTCGCGAAGGTCAACCCGTGGTCGTAAAACGTCGCCCCCGACCATAGTTGAGCACATCCTTTGAGCGCCTGCTCATTGTGTGCAGGAAGACCGAACCACTGCAGGAGGAGCAGTGTGTACGTCGTCGAGATCCACTTCGGGCTGTAGAGCCCACCACCCCATAGCCCCGTATGGTCCTGCAACTCGAGCAGTTGCTTGCCCCATCCGCCCGTCGCTATCCTGCCGCGTTCGCTCTCGAACTTCTCTGGATCTGCACCTGCCAGGTCCCGCATCACCTGCCATCGAATGGCGGGATCACTATCCTGCAGAATCCAATTGCAGATCTCTGCACGATTCACCTGCGCGCCCTCGATGAATCAGTGGTTGAATGGCGCTGGTCGTCTGATGGTGCGAGGCTGAAGTAGCTCTCCTCTTCCTGCAAGAAGTGTAAACGCAGAAGCTCGTACAGTCCGTACAGACTCGCCACCAGATCCTCGCGCTGGTCAGTTGTGATGCCCCCGTGGACTTCTGCCCGGACCAGGTGTGCATGGATTCGCCGGCCGAGGCGATCGATCTCAGCGTGCATGCGGCTCATGGTCGCAGTCGCCTCTGAACTTCCCAACGGAGCGGCCAGCGCCGGATACAGGACATGTTCTTCTCCGCGTTCGTGCGGCAGGACTCGTGTGACCAGGAAAGTGTCGACCTCACGGAGCGACGTGAATGCCCGTTCTGGCTGGTTTGCCGCAACCAACTGAGCAGTCATGGCCAGACTGGATAGCTGTCCACGCATTTCGTCATGCTCGCGTGCGAACATGCGCAACATGGCGCCTGTACTTCGGGCGAGCGGCCGCGATTCGCGACCCCCTCTCAGCGCTCGTAGAGCATTCAGGATAACCGCTACGTCGATAGCCTCTTGCAGTAGAGCGCCAGCGGCCGGCGGAAGTAGCCCGGATGCGGCAAAAATCATGGCCGCCAAGGACATCCCCATACCAGCAACAGCACTCTGCACAGCGATGCGCCGAGAGCGCCGGGCGATCTCGACGGCGTCGGCCAAGCGGTCGATACGGTCGGTGGTCAATACGATGTCGGCCACTTCAGAAGTGGCGGTCGAGCCTCGGGCGCCCATCGCCACTCCGATCGTCGCCGCAGCCAGAGCGGGTGCATCGTTGACCCCGTCTCCGACCATGACCGTGACCGCACGCTCCTTTTCTGACCGGACATGGAATACCTTGTCGGCGGGAGTCTGTTCGGCGTACACGCGATCGAGTCCCAGAAGGGTGCCGATCTCCTGGGCGGGCCGCGCACGATCACCGGTGACCATGATGATCCGGTCCAGGCCGACCGCCCGCAGCCGCCGCAATGTGCGCGGTGCATCTCGCCTCACCTCGTCCACCAACGTGATGGCCCCTGCCAACAGGTCGTCGATCGTGACCCAGACGATGACTGAAGCATCTAGCTCGGATCGTTGAAGCACTGCTTCGGCCCACGGTCCTGCATCCGGTGGAAGAGCACTTAGCGAGCCCACCGACACCCGATGCTCGTC
>NZ_DATCVM010000054.1:0-34079 GCF_036566845.1 Williamsia sp. | reverse complement strand
ACGGTGATGGGCCGTGAGTTCGCCTGCCAGTGCTCGAATGACCCGAAACATCCGTGCACCGCCGACATCGTCACCGTTCCCGCGGGGCAGGTGATCTCGGGTGTGGATGTGAAGATCGTTCTGCATGTGATCACCGATCAGGCGACGCTCGATGGGACAGCTGACAACCCGGGCTTCATCGACGGCCATGGTGTCATCTCCGCGGCTCATGCTCGCGATATCGCAGCTCGTGCGGAAACCGTCCAGCGACCGTTGGGCAACAAGATCGCACCAGCGGAACCCGCACCAGCACAACCACACCCAGAACCGGTAGCGCCTGCGGCTGAGCACACTGAACCTGAACCCGAACAGTCAGAGCCTGAACGAACCGAACCCGCCCAGGCGGAACCTGAACGCGCAGAACTCGAACAGGAAGGACCTGCGCAGGTCGACCCCGGCCCAGAGCCGGAGGCCAAGCCTCGTGGCAAGGGCACCGTGTACATGCGTGCGCCGGAGAATCCGCCGATCGGTGAATTCGCGGACACGGCAACAACAACCGATGCACCGTTCCCAGAAGTGGTTCCGCTGCCTGCGACCCAACCCGGTGACCAGTACCGTCCGTCGGTGATCCTCGACAGCTACATCCGGATCCGGGATTGCTATTGCATGTGGCCGGGGTGTGAGAAGAAGGCCTGGGGTGCTGATCTCGATCACACTTGCGAGTACAACCACGAGGACCCTGCTGCCGGTGGGCGTACGCATTCGTCAGAGATGAAGACGCTCTGCCGTTTTCATCATCTGGTGAAGACTTACAGCGACTGGCTCGACGACCAATACACCGAACCACGGACCGGACGAACCCGACTTGTATTCACCACGCCGGAAGGCAAAAGCTACGACGGACCGGCCTGGACCGGTGATGATCTGTTTCCGACCTTGAGGCTGATCGTCTTCGACAATCAACGCGGTTCACCGAACGGACGTCCATCAACTCGGGGCCCAGAATGCAAACCCCGGAAGCAATCGCGCATCGCCGCGAAACATGCACGCCGCCAACATGAACGAATCACCAACCGTCGATTGCGGGAAGAGCGAGAGGGAAGTACCCCGCCACCGACGTACTAGGAGCTGATCAGGAACTGATCTCGTCGATCAGTCCCCAGCCCAAAGCTGTTGTGGCGTCGATGGTCTTGCCGCTCAGTACGAGGTAGGCGGTTCGCCAGCGGCCGATGCGTCGGGGAATGCTGACCGTACCGCCGGCGCCGGGAATCAGCCCGAGTGTCAGTTCCGGCAGCCCGAAGACGGTGTCGGGGTGTGCGGTCACGTGCCCGCAGGCAGCTGCCATCTCCAGCCCGCTACCCATGGTGGCGCCGTGTGTGAAGGCCTTGAGGTTCTCCCCGAGCCGATCGTGCACGGCGTTGAGAAGTAGCGCCGGGCTGTAGCGTGTCCGTGCCAGATGGGACGCCGCCGGATCGTGGAAGGTGCCGAACTCGGTGAGATCGCCTCCGCTGCAAAATGATTTGCCGTTACCCCGAAACTCCACTCCGGTCACCGACGGATCGTGCAGGGCAATGGTGAGGCCGTCGATGAGTCCGGCCCGCAGGGTGTTGCTGAACGCGTTGTGGCGCTTCGGCTGATTGAGCGTGATGACAACCACGCCACCGTTGCGTTCGAGGATCACGGGCTGCGGTGGATCGGCCAGGCGGCGTGGTCCCTGTTCGGCGAGCCAGTTGCGGAACTCACGGCCGGCCTGCAGCGTCGAGTACGCCAATGATTCGGTCATCAGCCCGCCGAAGGTGTCGGTGTTCGAGTCGCCGGCGCGCAGCACGTCGTCGCAGATCGCTGCGGATACGGGTCGGTCGGCCACGCGCTGCCTGAGTTCATCGACGGCGTCGGGAATCGAATCGACTGTGATGAACCGGCGATCGCGGGCAGGCGCCTGCGTGAGAGCAAAGGTGGCTCGGCCGACGATCCGCTCGGCCTCATCGGAAAGGGGGCCGCCGTTCGAGTCGACGGCGATCAGGCACCCGGGTATCGGCGTATCGAAGCGCACGGCGCCCGCGTCGGCGAGGTCGACAAGTGTCAGGGCCTGCTCGGCCGGACCCCCGGGTAGCTCTGACACGCCAGCTCCTTTGCCCGGACACGTCACCCGGTTTCAGACTCACCGTACTGGGGTAATCGCCAAGCGTTGTGACGTACCTCATCTGTGCCGTTTACCGGATGAGGTCGCGGGTACGACTCCTTCAGGACGCTCCATATCGACCCGACAAATCAATGCAGAGGAGACTGATATGAGCACTTCCACGAGCACTCTGCGCAATCAGTTGCGCATCCTGCTGACCCTGACGAATACCGAGATCCAGACCGCCCAGACTCGCACCGCGCAGGCGCGAACCGAGGCGGTACGGCGAGAACTTTCTGAAAACGCCGCCAACGGCCGAATCCGCGCCGTGGCGATCGAGAAGGCGATCCGTGAACTCGGCGGCCTCCCAGATCTGTTGCGTCCGATCCTTGGGCGATTCGCGGCGACGGCCAAGGCCCTGGCCGAACAGGTCCAGCCCTTCGACGAGGCACTGCTCGGGGATCTGGCGCTCGAGCACCAGCTACTCGATCGCGCCAAGTACCTGAAGGCTCTGGCGACGTCCGAGGGCGAGCCCGACATCGTTGAGCTCGCCGACCGGTTGATCGTGGCCCACGAGGCGACGGTCAAGTGGATCACCACGGTGCTGGCCGAGGAGGCCATCGGCGGACCCGTGGCTCTGCGTCGTAGTCCGCTGCAGGCCGCGAGCGGCACGGTGCTGCGGGTTGCCGGCATTCCGATGACCCTGACCGCACGCGGCGCCGAACGTGTTGTCGACGTCCTCCGCAGCGCTCCCACCAGGTTCGGCGGATTCGTCGACAAGACACAGGAAGCCGGCGGCGCGGCATACAAGCTGGCCACCGATGCCGGCCACGACGCCGTCGACCGATTGACCGCGACGAGTGATGCGGCCGTCAAGCAGGTCACCGAGGCCGGCGAGGCTGTCGCCGGGCGTGCCTCCGACATCGGGAAGACCGCGCGCAAGACCGCGAAGGCCACACGGGACGCGGCGCTCGATGCCGCTGAGGACACCGTGCGGGCCCAAGGGGCGACCGGTGCCGCGGACGCGGTACATGCGGTTCGTGACGCAATCGGAGTGGTCGATCCTGAGGACTTGCCGATCGCCGGCTACGACTCCCTGAACGTCAGCGCCGCGGTTGCGGAGATCAAGGAACTCGCCGCTCCCGCCGACATCCGCACGGTGATCGCGTACGAAGAGGCGCACAAGGATCGACAGGGCGTTGTGTCCGCCGCCCAGACCCAGCTCGCTGCCATCGCGCAGGAGATCGTCGGTTCGAACTGATCTGACCGGCACCCCCAACGCAGTACCTGCCTCGCCGTCACCGTGATCCGGTGGCGGCGAGTTCGCGTGTCGGTGAGTTCGTGAGTTCGTGAGTTCGTGAGTTCGTGAGTTCGTGTGGTGGGGCCCGCAAAATCGCTGGTGAAAGCGATGGTCCATCGGGCACAGTTGGCTGATGACCGCTTCATCCGGCTTGCCACGAGCACTACGGCCCTTTGCGCATCGGCAGTATCGCCTGTTGTGCGCCGGCCTGGTGCTGGCGATGTTCGCCGACGGCATCTGGACGGTCGGAGTTGTCTGGCAGGTCATCGCGATGGGTGGTGGTCCCGGACAGTTGTCGCTGGTCACCGCGGTTGCCGCCATCGGAATGGTGGCGTCGACGTTGCTCGGTGGCGTGTTGGCCGATCGGATGTCGCAGCGAACGATTCTCATCGCGCTGGAGGCCGTGAAACTCGTCGCGATCGGCGGGGTCGGGGTGCTCGCCATCACGGGGTCCCTCGACCTGTGGCACCTGGTGCTGGTGTCGTTGATCGGCGGCGTCACCACCGGTATCTACTACCCGACGTACTCGGCGATGATTCCGTCCCTGGTCCCGCGGGACGAACTGATGGCCGCCAACGGTATCGAAGGCGCATTGCGGCCCACCATCTTTCAGGCCGCCGGGCCGGCTGTCGCGGGTGGGTTGATCGCCATCTCGTCGCCGGGTCTTGCGATCGTCGGTTCGGCGGTGGCCTCTGCGTTGTCGGGCAGTTTCTACCTGCTGATGCGCCCGACCCCGACACGGCAGGATGCACGTGCGGGCACGGAACTGGTGCGGGGCGCCGTCAAAGACATCGCAGAGGGATTCGCCTACATGTGGCGCACACCCTGGCTGCTTGCCACGCTGCTGTATGCGCTGATCCTGGTGTTGATGGTGATGGGGCCGATCGAGGTGCTGATACCGTTCGCCATCAAGGATCGCCTCGGCGGAGATGCCGGGGACCATGCGATTGTGTTGGCGGCCTTCGGTTTCGGAGCAGGATTCGGTGCGATCGTGCTTGCCTCGATGCCGATGCCCCGGCGCTATCTGTCGGTGATGTTTGTGATCTGGGGTCTGTGTTCGGTGCCGTTGGTGGCAATCGGGCTCGCCACCGAACTCTGGGTGGTCGTTGTCGCCGCCTTTGTCCTGGGGATGGCATTCGACGGTCCGATGGTCTTGTGGGGCACGCTGTTACAGCGTCGGGTGCCGCCGCATATGCTCGGCCGGATCTCGAGCCTCGACTTCTTCGTATCGATTGCGTTGATGCCGGTGTCGATGGCGATCGCAGCGCCGGTCAGTGAGTTGATCGGGCTCACGGCTACCTTTGTCATCGCCGGTCTCGTTCCCGTCCCGCTGGCCGCGATCGCATTCTTTGCATTCCGGCTTCGCGACGACGAGCTCGCACATCCGCTGCGTGACGCCCCGAGTGTCGAGGAGCTCGTGTCGGTCGGTTCAGACAAGGAATTGCTGGGCACTGTCCCGGATGAGATCGGTGAGGTCGTTGACGATCGGTGACCCCAGTTTCCAGTACTGCCAGAACAATGTGATGTCGACGTGTTGGGTGCCGAGCTTCTTCACCCTGCCGGCGGCAAGTGCGGGTTCGATCTGGGTGGCGGGCACCGCACCCCAGCCCGCGCCCAGCTCGACGGCGCGGTGGTACTCGACCGACGCCGGCACATAGGTCACCGGCGGGTCGACGTGTTGTCGTGTGAGTCGGTTCAGCAGGTCGAGCTGAATGGTGTCCTTGCGGTCGAAGGAGACCATCGGAGCCCGGGCGAGGTCGGCGGCCCGCAGTCCGTTCGGTAGCCAGGTTTTGATGAAATCGGTACTGGCGACGGGCAGGTAACGCATCGAGCCCAGCGGCAGCACCGTGCATCCACGGACGGGGCGTGGATCAGATGTGATCGCGCCGACCGCTTGTCCGGCCCGCAGGAACCCGGTCGAGTGGCTCTCGTCGTCCCGCAGTACCTCCACGGCGACCGGATGGAGCCGCTGGATCTCGGCAACCACAGGTAGCAGCCAGATCGAGATCGAGTCCGCATTGGCCGCGATGGGTAGATGGATTCGTGGAAGGTCGCGCCAGTCGCGCTGGTCACCCGTGGTCGGGCCCGCTTCGGGCTTTCCGGCCAGGTCGGCTGCGGCCTCCAGCCTGAGCAGATCCCACTGGGCGGCCAGCCGCAACAGGATCTCACCGTCCGGTGTGGCCCGGACCGGTTTGGTGCGTTGCACCAGGACCACACCGACTGCCTTCTCCAGTGCCTTCATTCGCTGGCTCACCGCGGAAGGGGTCAGGTGCAGCGTGACCGCAGCTCCGTCGAATGTTCCCTCCCGGATGACCGCGGCCAGTGTCTGAAGTCCCTCGCTGCTGATGTCCATCATGAATCATTCTAATGGTTCTTGAAAAACATTTGCTGGATTGATGCAGGTCGACATCTTAGCTTTGCCTGGTGAGCTTTGTTGTACCCGCAGTGGCGGGCCTGTTGACCGGCGCCGGTCTGATCATCGCCATCGGCGCGCAGAACGTCTTTGTGCTGCGTCAGGGAATCCGGCGCGAGCACGTGATGCCAGTGGTCGCGATCTGCACCGTGTCGGATGTCGTGTTGATCCTCGCCGGTGTGGCCGGTCTGGGAGCCGTGGTCGCGGCGTATCCACAAGTGGTGGATGTCGCAACGGTGGCCGGCGGCAGCTATCTGCTGGTTCTGGCGGCGATGGCCGTACGCCGGGTGATGAATCCCGATGCGATGGAGGTCTCCGGCGGGCCCACCGCCGTGGGGCGCTGGGCCGCGGTGGGCACCGCGATCGCGCTGACCTGGCTCAATCCGCACGTCTACCTCGACACCGTGGTCACGTTGGGTGCCATCGCGAACAGTCACGGCCCGACCAGCAAATGGGTGTTCGCCGCGGGAGCGTGCGTGGCTTCGCTGCTCTGGTTCGCGGGGCTGGGCTTCGGGTCGTCCCGCCTGGCGCCATTGTTCGCCAGGCCGCGGGCCTGGCAGTTACTCGATGTCGTGGTCGCGGTGGTGATGGGACTGCTGGGAATCGGGCTGATCCTGAGTGTGGCGTTGTGAACAGGGCGTTTCGCGACCGACCATTTTCTGACTACTGTCGTTGTCAAACCCCCTGTCCGGTAGTGAGGTGGATATGAACAACGACAAAGCGGTTGCCACGTTCTTCGAACTCAAGGAGAGTCAGGCGGTCAGCGAGCCCGCACTGCTCGACGAGCTGTGGGCAGGACTCACACCGATCGGTCGAGACTTCATGCTGGGTGCCTGGTCGGGTGGTGAACTGCCCAGTGGCCACGCCATGGACGGCCAACTCGAGTTGGTCAACTGGCACGGCAAGACCTTCGACAGCTACCACGACGTGAAGCCGCTGGTCTGCCGCGACGAGAACGGTGAACTGTACTCGAACAAGGATCTCGGCAAGGGGGAAGCGAGCTTGTGGGCCGTGGAGTTCCGCGGCGAGACCACGGCGTCGATGGTCTACGACGGCCAGCCCGTGATCGACCACTTCAAGAAGGTCGACGACACCCACGTCATGGGCATCATGAACGGCAAAACCAGTCTCGTGCGCGATCGGCACTTCTACTTCTACCTCGTCCGCGAGTGACAGCCGAACCTGGGAGATCCGCGGTGGCGGCGGTCCTCACCGAGGTAGGTGGGGCGCCGCGACTACAGGACATCGAGATCCGGGAACCGGTCGGTGCCCAGGTGCTGGTCCGGATCGACGCGGTGGGGATCTGCCACACCGATGTCTCCCTCGCGGCGCGCTGGCCCGGCAAACGCCTGCCGATGGTGTTCGGCCACGAGGGCACGGGTGTGATCGAGGCGGCCGGCCCGCACAGCGCACTCGCGGTCGGCGCCCGGGTTGTGTTGACGTTCAACAGCTGTGGTGATTGCTCCAGCTGCGCATCAGGGGTGCCGGCGTATTGTGTGCGGTCGACCGCACTGAACATGCGCGGCAGTGGCGGTGATGCGCTGCGTCATCCCGGCGGGACGATCGTCGGTGATTTCTTCGGGCAGTCGAGTTTCTCGACCTTCGCACTTGCTCACCAGCGCAACACGATTCCGATCGATGGTGAGATCGACGCCGCGCATGCCGCCCCGCTGGGGTGCAGTGTGCAGACCGGAGTCGGTGCGGTTCTGAACGCACTGGCGCCGGACCTCGGTCAATCGTTGGTGGTGTTCGGTGCCGGCGCCGTCGGTCTCTCGGCCGTGATGGGTGCCCGGATCGCGAACTGCGGTGTGATCGTGGCAGTGGACCCGAAGGCGGAAAGAAGATCTCTGGCAACCGAACTCGGTGCTACCCATGTGCTGGATCCGGCGGGGTCGGACGTGGTTGCCGAACTCATCGAGATCACCGGGGGCGGTGCCGATCACGCCCTGGACACCACCGCTGTGCCTTCGGTGTTGTCTGATGTGCTCGTGGCGTTGCGGCCGCGGGGGCAGCTCGGGATCGTAGGGCTCGGTGCCCCCACAGCAGACCTGCCGGTCGGGCTGATCATGGGCAAGGGTCTGCGGATTCGAGGTGTGGTCGAAGGCGACAGCGTCCCGCAGCAGTTCATCCCCGAACTCATCGGCCACCACGCCCGAGGTGATCTTCCGCTCGAGAAGCTGGTCACCACTTACGCATTTGATGACTTCGGCACCGCGTGGGATGCAGCGCGCACGGGGTCGGCCGTCAAACCGGTGTTGACGATGCCGCACTGACCGTAGCCCGGTGTTCGCGACCCAGGTGTTCGAGACGCGGGTCAGGCTGTGTTGGTCATCCGCGTGACATACCGCCCCGGTGTCCGTCCGTACTCGCGGGAGAAGGCGGACACAAACGCGGGCACACTCGCGTAGCCAACCAGATGGGCAACCTCGGTCACCGACTTCGACTCAAGCAACACCACCGCTGCCTCCAGCCGAATCTTGGTGCGCCACTGAGAAAATGGTGTGCCGAACTCCCGGACGAAATCGCGCTGCAGGGTTTTTGTGCTGGTGTGCAACCGGGCGGCCCATTCGTCGAGCCGGGTCTGATCGGCCGGATCGTGCAACAGCGTGCTGGCAATGGTGTCGGCGAAACCTGAACTGCGGCTCACCGGCGTACCGATCGGATCGCGGCCCACCAGGTCACGATGGGTATCGCCGAGTCCGGCCATGATCAGCAGCCGTGCGGCCAATGCCTCGTCCTCTTCATGACCGGGTCGGGCGATCTTCTCGATCAGGTGACGGGCCTGGCGATCCGCTGATACCGCGGCCACCCGCAGCTGCTGAAGGTTCTCCGGCACTTCCCTCAGGCAGACGCGGTAGACGAGCTGCTTGCGGGCGGCGAAAACCTCATGTGTGACGCCGCGACGCACCCACAGCGCTTCTCTGTTGCCGATGAACTCGGATCGGTTGGCGTGCCGGACCGACAACATGCCGTCGGGAGTCCAGTACAGCTGATGGACGAAGTCGCTGCGTGATCGAGCGATCTCCAATGCGCCTGCCGACGCGTACTTCAGGATGCGTATCCCGGTGGGTGGACCCAATCCGTATCCGTATTCCTCAACCCACAGCGGGTCGGCGGCGGCCCCGAAAACGCCGGGAGCCGGGGAGCGATCGAACTGTCCTCCGAGCGTCACGAAGTGTCCTCTCAAAGAAGCCGTGGGATACCGATGTAAGGCTAACCTCAGCTGGTGTTCGGGTGCGGCCGTGGGGTGCGCATCGCGATTCTCGTGAAGATGAAGGAAGTGCAGATGTCCGCTCGTAAGAATTGGCAGCGCCTGGGTGCGGTCGCGATCTCGGCCGGCCTGGTCCTCGTTGCCGCAGCCTGCGGCAGTGACGACGAATCCGGCCCGTCGAGCGATGCGGAGACCAGGGTCTTTTCTGCCGACAACGGCGAGATCACCATTCCGGTGGACCCGCAGCGCGTGGTTGCCACCGGCTACGCGGTGCCGGCCCTGATCGAGGCCGATGCATCGCTGGTCGGGATCTCGACGTGGGAGCGCGGGCTCGACCTGATGTCGGACGAGGATCTTGCCACGTATGAGGGCATCGAGAAGATTGCCGGTGAGACCGCCGTTTCGACGAACTACGAGGCGATCGCCAACGTACGCCCCGACCTCATCGTCATCGGCGTACCGGCGCCGGTGCTCAGCGATGTCGACATGGAACAGCTCTGCGCGATCGCACCGGTGGTGGCCATCGGTCCGACCGTACCGTCGGCTTGGCGTGAGCTGACCCGCCGGCAGATGGACGCTGCAGGCAGGACCGACACGTACGAGGCGAGTAGGCAGGCGTACGAGGAGAAAGCCGCTGCACTGAAGGACAAATATGCAGGGGTGCTCGGCTCACTGCAGTTCGGCCACGTCGGAGGCTACGGCGACTTCACCGCCGGCAACTTCATGCGCGAGTTCGCAGGATCCTGGGGCACCAACATCGCGCAGGACATCGGCGTGACCTACTACGGCGAGGTCAAGGAGAAGAAGGGCGGTTCGGGGGACGTGTCGGAGTACCCGTCGGTCGAGGAGATCGGGTCCAGCTTCGCCGAGGCCGATGTGATCACCTACACCGTCGGCGTCGATGGGCAGACCGATTCCGAGGTCCAGTACGTTCTCGACTCCGAGCTCTTCAAGAATCTGCCCGCGGCCCAGGCCGGCAAGGTCTACGGCCTGCAATACACCGAGGCCGCCACCTATGACTCGGCAATGTTGGCACTCGACGCCATCGACGCTTCGCTGGCTCCGCTACTGGAACCCGCACCGTCGGCGGCACCTACCGCGTCGTGAGGATCAGCCGTGACGACCCGGCGGGTCGTGTTGCAGCGCACCATCGTTCGCAGGACGGTCCAATCCGCATCGGGTACCCGATCTGCGTTCGGAACGCCACGGTCAAGGCCCGGGCGATGGTGTCGACGATCACGTGAAACTGGTCTTCCCGGACGCCGACGGAACGCTGCGGGCGCCGGTCCCGAACGCCGAGTTGGAACTGGACTGGCCGCGGCCGTCGCCGCCGACCCGGACCTACACGATTCGGCGCTACGACCCGCATGCACTCGAACTGGACCTGGATTTTGTTGTCCACGAAGGTGGTTTGGCGTCGGACTGGGCGGAGCGGGTCGAGCTCGGTGAAGCCGTGGTGGTCGCCGGTCCGCCCGGCGCGAAGTCCTTTTCCCAGACGTACGACCACTATGTGTTCGCGGTCGACGCCACGGCTTTGCCGGCCCTGGCGAGGTGGCTCGACGAGTCGCCGCGGGACGTCTCCGCTGATGTGGTTGCCGAAGTGACCGATGCCCAGCACCAGCAGTATCCGCTCCCGCCCCGAAACGGCGTCCGGATCCAGTGGCTGATCCGTCCGGCCGATGCGTCATTGCTGGCCGACACGGTCAATGCGCTGGATCTGCCGTCCGGCCGGGTGTTCCTCTTTGTTGCGGGCATCGCCGGCGACCTCTAGCCCCCGATCTTGGTGGGTTCTGGTGACGCTGACCTGGGGTTTTGCTCGCCAAAACCCACCAAGATCGGGGGCCGGGGGCAGGTCAGTCGGCGACGCGGACCAGGGCTTTGCCGAAGTTGCGGCCCTTCAGTAGTCCGCGGAACGCGTCGAGTGTGTTCTCCAGTCCGTCGGTGACGTCTTCGCGGTATTTCAGGGAACCGTCGGCCACCCAACCGGATGCCTCCTCGAGGAACCGCGGGGTCTGCTCCGCGGCGAACTCGGTCTGGATGAAGCCCCGGACGGTGAGGCTCCTGGTCAGGATGTTGCCCATCAACTGTCCGGACCGGTCCGGACCCTCCGGCAGTGCCGTCAGGTTGTAATTGGCGACGAGTCCGCAGACCGGGATCCGGCCGTAGGTGTTCATCCGTTTGAAAACCTCGTCGAAGACGGCTCCGCCGACGTTCTCGAAGTACACGTCGATACCGTCCGGGGTGGCTGCGGCCAGTTGCTCGGCAAAGTTGTCGGCACGGTGGTCGATCGCGGCGTCGAACCCGAGTTCGTCGACAAGGTATGCGACCTTCTCCGGACCGCCGGCGACACCAACGGCGCGGGCGCCCTTGATCTTTGCGATCTGACCGACGGCCGATCCGACAGGGCCCGCCGCGGCTGCCACCACCACGGTTTCACCGGGTTTCGGGTCACCGATGGTCAGTAGCCCTGAGTATGCGGTGAATCCGGGCATGCCGAGCACACCCAACGCCGTCGAGGGTGGATTCACGGTCGGGTCGAGGAGGCGCAACTGTTTGGCCGGTTCCACCGAATGTGTTTGCCAGCCACCGTAACCCAGCACGATGTCTCCCGGTGAAAAGTGGTCGACGGTGGATTCGATCACGCGGGACACCGTGGCCCCGACCATGGGGTCACCGATTTCGACTGGCGGGGCATAGGATTTCGCGGCGCTCATCCGGCCGCGCATATACGGATCCAGCGACAGGTAGAGCGTCTGCAGTGACACCTCACCGTCATCCGGTGCACGCAGTGGTACTTCTTCGAATCGGAAGTCGGAGTCTTTCGGTTCGCCCTGCGGACGTGCTGCCAGGACGATACGGGTTCCGTTTGTCATGTTTCTCCTCAGCTGAGTTCCATCAGCGATTGTCCACCAGCCATTGTCCAGATACCTCGGTATCACTACGGTGGACCGATGAGCAGTGACGCTTCAGATGTTGCCGGCGGGGCTGATCCGGCGGGCCGCGCCCGTCAGAACACCATCTATTCCGACGGTGTGTTCGGTCGAAAACCGAAGGTGCCGACCAACTTTGAGGCGTTGGAGCGGGCAGCCAAGAGGAAGATGTCGCCGAAGGCATGGGCGTATGTGGCCGGGGGAGCCGGTGACGGCGGCACCATGTCGGCCAACCGCCGGGCCTTCGACCGGTGGGCGATCGTGCCCCGGATGCTGCGTGATGTCTCGAAGCGGACATTGACCACCGAACTCTTCGGGCAGCAGCTGGCGGCGCCGATCCTGTTCTCACCAGTCGGTGCCGGCGCGTTGGCGTTCCCGCGTGCCGACATCCACATCGGCCGGGCTGCCGCCGAGCTCGGGGTCCCGTACATCTTCTCCAGTCAGGGAAGTGTGCCGATGGAGCAGACCGCGGCCGCGATGGATGACGTCGCACCCGGTGCGTCGCGCTGGTATCAGCTGTATTGGTCGACCGATGAAGATCTGGTCGACAGCTTTCTTGCGCGGGCCGAAAGGTCTGGGGCCGCAGCCATAGTCGTCACTCTCGACACCACGATGCTCGGCTGGCGTCCCCAGGATCTCAATCTGGGCTCGCTCCCTTTCGCGCAGGGCCTGGGTATCGATCAGTACACATCGGATCCGCGGTTTGTCGACATCGTCCGTGAACGGATCGCGGCGGCGCTCCCCCGGGAGCGTCCGCAGGTCACGGTCGGTGCCATCAAGTCGCTGGTGTCGATGGCGCGCAACACCCCGGGTAGCGCTGTGCGCAACCTACTTTCGCCGGTTCCGCGGGAATCGGTCCAGACGTTCCTGGAGATCTACTCGCGTCCGTCGCTCAACTGGTCCGACATCGCCGGACTGCGTGAGCGCACGTCGTTGCCGATCGTGCTCAAAGGCATCCTGCATCCCGACGATGCCCTGCAGGCGGTTGATCTGGGTATCGACGGGATCCTGGTATCCAACCACGGTGGCCGGCAGGTCGACGGTGCGATCGGATCCGTGGACGCACTTGTGGATGTGGTCGCCGCCGTCCAGGGACGCGCAAAAGTATTGCTCGACTCGGGAATTCGCGGTGGTGCCGACGCCTTCAAGGCGCTTGCGCTGGGTGCTGATGCGGTGTGCGTCGGTCGCCCGCACATGTACGGGCTGGCGTTGGCGGGAGCCGAGGGTGCCCGCGACGTGGTGGCCAACATCATCGCCGAGTTGGATCTGACGCTGGGATTGTCGGGTCATACGAACACCGCCGACCTGACGCCCGCATCGCTGAAGCGAATTGTCTGACCCCGACATCTGACTTTTGGGAACAATAGTCAGGAAGGTACGGTTCCCCAAGGAGACGGTCGACACCCGACCGCGATGGGAGAAACGACATGGTCGAGCTGAAGCACGCGACGGTACTGGTCACCGGCGCAAACGGCGGACTGGGAACCGAGTTCGTCAATCAGGCTCTGGCGCTCGGAGCGAGCAAGGTCTACGCGGCAGCACGGAATCCGCGGGAGTGGGGCGACGAACGGATCGTGCCACTACGCCTGGACGTCACGGACGAAGAGTCGATCGCGGCGGCGGTGCGGCAGGCGCCCGACGTGGATGTCGTGATCAACAACGCCGGGACCCTGCTCCCCGGAAAGCTTCTCGACCAGCCGATCTCCGGCATCCGGAGCCTTATGGACACGAACGTCTACGGGCCGCTACTGGTGACCAAGGCATTCGCTCCGGTACTCGCCGCCCGCGGTGGGGGCGCAGTGCTGAACGTGCACTCGGTGTTGAGCTGGCTGGCGATCGGTGGGTCGTACAGCGTGTCGAAGGCGGCGCTGTGGATGACAACCAACGTGCTGCGACTGGAACTGGCGTCGCAGGGTACGCAGGTGACGGGTTTGCACCTGGGCTACACCGACACGCCGATGGTGGCTGCTGTGGACGCCGAGAAGAACGATCCCGCGGACGTGGTCCGTGATGCGTACGCCGGCCTCGGGTCCGGTGCGACCGAGGTGCTCGCCGACGACGTGAGTGTCGCCGTCAAGGCGGGCCTGGCCGGGCCGATCGAGGCGCTCTACCCACAAGTCGCCGGATAGGGCGGTCGGGCCGTCGGGGTCAGGTCAGTCGTTTCCCGGCCTTGATGCGGCGCCGGACGTCCCAGAGGTAGAGGTTGAACGGGAAGGCGCGCAACGGCTTCGGGAGCCGAACGGCTACGGCCCGGGCGACGCGGTTGTGGGCGTCGAACATCCGCTGGTCCCGGCCGGACCACTCCAGGCCCATCTTGTCTCGGAACTCCGGCGGCAGGAATCCGGTCGTGAGGAACAGGCCGAATCCGCCGATCACGGTGGACAGTGGTCGTGGCAGGAACTCGAACCTGGAGATGGACAGCAGCAGTTCGCGGATCGTGTCGTCGATGACGAGTCCGGCCACCGTCCTGTCCCAGTACTCCTGGAAGTCGGCGCGCGTGGCCGGCCACATGTCACGCGGCATCTGCAGCGTGGTGCCCATGAGTGCGCCCTGCTGGTAGGCCTCCTCGGTGACCGCTGCGGGATCGCCGTAGAGGTGCTGCATGTCTTCCCAGCCCTTGTAGAGGCAGGCGGCGACCCACAGTTGAAGGGCCGGGTCGAAGGCGCTGTATTTGACCGGGCTGGAATCGGTGGACTTGACCTGGGCGTGGGAGTGGCCGACGGCCTTGCGGTAGGCCTTGCGGTCGGCTGGTGTGCCGTTGACCGCGACCGCCAGATACGCCAGCGTGGTGCGGCCCCGCTTGATCGGGTGCTTGAACAGATTGCCGGAGTCGACCGTGCTCTCGGCGACGCCGTATCCGACCGCCGGAAGCGACAGTTGCATGATCACGTTCGCCGCACCGGCGAGAGCCGAGATGCCGGGCATCTCGAGGAGATCTCCGGACGCGCTGTCGGCTTCGTCCCTGGTCCAGGTCGGTGTCAGTGGCTCCACGGCGCGTGCGCTGGTGCCGTCGATCATTCCAGACGTCATTGTCTGCCTTCCAGAAGTCGCATTGTGACTACGTGCGTTGTCGAATAGATTCAAGCGAGCTGTGGGCCGATTGTCAATCGCGGCGAACCTGAAGTGAGAAGATGAACGAATGGCTGACCCATTGCGCCCGTACGGTGGCGAGAACGGAGCAGACCGGGTCAAACGGCGCCGGGCTGCGTTGGTCCAGGCCGCTCTGGAGATCCTGGGTTCGCCCGACGGGGGTCCGATCAGCGTGCGCGGGGTGTGCCGCGAGGCCGGATTGACGGCCCGATACTTCTACGAGAGCTTCGAGGACGCCGACGCGCTGGTCGCGGCCACCTACGACGAGGTGGTTTTCGACATCGCGGCAGCCGCGCAGGAAGCCGTGGTGGCCGGCGGCCGATCGCCCCGCGACCAGATCTCCGCGGTGGTACGGGTCATCGTCGACCGGATCGATGCCGACCAACGACGCGGCCGAGTGCTGTTCTCGCAGACCCTCCTGAGCGGCAAGCTGGCCGCCAAGCGGATGGACACCATCCTGATGTTCGCGGCCCTGACCATGCAGAACTCGGGTGCGCAAGACGAAGGGCCCGAGGTCCAGGGTGCGGCCCACTTCTACGTCGGTGGTTTCGGGCAGGTCCTGTCGGCCTGGATCGACGGCCGGATCGACTGTAGCACCGACGAACTCGTGGATCTGTGCGTCAAGATGATGTACGGGGCGGTGTCGGAGCTGCTTCCGAAACGAGCTGATCAGAACCACTGACCCGCACGCGGCTGTTCCACCGGTCGAAACCGATCCAGATCAACAGGCCGAAGACGGATACGCCGATCCCGATCACGCACAACAGGCCCCAACCACCGCCCGCATAGGCGAGTCCCGAGCACACCGATCCGGCGACCGCGCCGGTGAAGTACGTGACCATGTAGGCGGTCGTGACCCGGCTGCGGGCCTCGGGAGCCAGCGAGTAGATGGCGGTTTGATTCGACAGCTGTGAGGCCTGCGCGCCGAGGTCGAAGACCACGAGGCCGATGATGAACGCGGCCAAGGGGGTTCCCGGCCAGGCGAGCAGTAACCAGCCGGCTATGGTGACCAGCCACGCTGATGTCGTTGCCAGACGCAGATGGCCACGGTCGGCGAGCTTTCCGATCAATGGCGCGCCCAAAGCGCCCGCGATCCCGGCCAGGCCGAAGGCACCGATCATCGCCTCGGAGTAATCGAAGTGCTCACCGCGGCTGCCGGACAACAGGAATGCCGCGGACGTCCACATCGCGCTGAATCCGAACATCGTGAGGAAGCCCAGTGCCATGCGCTGGCGCAGCATCGTCTCGGTGCGGACCATCCTGGCCACCGACAGCAGTAGTTGTCCGTAGGGCTGATGTGGCCGGGAGCTGTCGGCCGGTGCGCGGAAGTACACCACAACCGACAGGATCGCCATCAGTCCGGCGAAGACGAACATCACCGATCGCCACCCACCGAACTCGGCGATCAGGCCGCTGATCACACGGGCGAGCAGGATGCCCATCAGCAGGCCACTCATCACGACACCCACGACGCGGCCACGATCGGTGGGCAGTGCCAGGGACGACGACCAGGGGATGACGATCTGTGCGGTGGCCGCGCTGATCCCGACCAGGATCGACGCCGCGAACAGTGCGATGAATCCCGGAGCCAGCGCGCTGAGCAGCAATGAGGCAGCCGAGGCGGCCATCATGCAGGGCGCCAGCAGTTTGCGATTCCACAAGTCGCCGAGCGGTACCAACAGCAACAAGCCGACGACGTAGCCGATCTGGGCGGCCGTCACCACGAGTGCCGCCGTGGCGGTGCTGACCGCGAAGTCCGTGCGGATCTCTTCGAGGACCGGTTGCAGGAGATACAGGGACGAGACCGAGACGCCGCAGGTGAGTGCGAACAAGAGGGTCAGAGAAGAACTGATTCCGGCCGGCCTCAGCCGTGGGGGTGTGGGCTCGGCCTGCATGGAGTCAGCTTGCCGGATCGAAAGTTCGTTGGCGAATCGGGTATTCGCGACTCGACACGGGGAGTACGCGATCGGTGGGGGCGACACGCTAGGTTGAGATCCATGAACTCCGGGGTCGAACCGACGTCGCACGTCAGAGATGACGGTGTGTGGGGCGACGGTGCATGGCGACTGTACGGGGATGAAGAAGATCTCCCGGTTCCACTCGCGGCCGCGCTCGCGGCGTTCGCCGAACACGGCTATCACGGCACGTCGGTGCGTGACATCGCCGCGCGTGCCGGGTTGAGTGTGCCCGGCCTCTATCACCACTACCCGTCCAAGCAGTCCCTGCTGCAGGGTCTTCTCGAGCGGACGATGAGCGACCTCCTCGAGCGGTCGGAGGCCGCGCTGGCGCAGGCCGGACCGGCGCCGCTGGAGCAGTTCGACGCCGTCGTCGAATCGTTGCTTCGCTTCCATATGTACCGGCGGGCGAGGGCGTTTGTCGGCTCGACCGAGACCCGCAGCCTCGAGCCCGACTTCCGTCTCCAGTACATCGCGCTGCGGGACCGCCAGCAGCGCATGGTGGACGGCATTGTCGAAGCCGGTGTGGCTTCGGGCGTCTTCAGCTGCCCCAATCCGAAGGACGCGGCCCGCGCGGTCGCCACCATGTGCGTGGGCGTCTCGACCTGGTACCGGCCGCAGGGTGAGCTCGGTCCCGACGAGTTGGTCTCCCGATATCTGCTGATCGCACGCCAGATGGTGGGAGTCATGCCCGGGGCCTGAAGTGCCGGGTCCTCTTGACCGCTCAGGTGTCGGCATGGCACGGTGTTCCCACAACCGAACGATCGCTCGGTCGGTCCGGAAGGCCGGGCCGTCGACGTCGCGCACGAGGAGGTGCCCATGGCGATTCAGCTTTCCTACGATCCCCAGGTCCAGGACGTCATCAAGAAGACGAATGAGTTCGTCCGCGACTACGTACTGCCGATCGAGGATGAGTTCGCAGGCGACATCACCGCCGCGGGTGGCGACGAGCGTCGGCTGGAGATGCGTGACCGTGCCCGTGCGGCCGGGGTCTTCGCGCCGCACGCCCCGGTGGAATACGGCGGACTCGGACTCAACATGTCCGACCGCTCTCCCGTCTTCGAGGCAGCCGGCTACTCGGTGTTCGGGCCGATCGCACTGCATATCGGCGCTCCGGACGAGGGCAACGTGCACATGCTCGCCCACATCGCCAGTGACGCGCAGAAAGAGAAGTACCTCGCGCCACTCGCCGCCGGTGACCAGCGTTCGGCATTCGCCATGACCGAACCCGCGCCCGGCGCCGGCGCCGACCCGTCCGCCCTGCGGACCGCGGCCACCAAGGTCGACGGCGGCTGGAAGATCAACGGCGACAAGTGGTTCATCACCGGAGCCGACGGCGCCGGATTCTTCATCATCATGGCGCGCACGGCAGGTGCCCCCGGCGACCGCGGTGGAGCGACGATGTTCCTCGCCCCGGCCGACACCCCGGGCATCACCGTCGGACGGCACATCAACACGATCGACAAGGCGATGATCGGCGGGCACTGCGAGGTCGCCTTCCGCGACGTGTTCGTCCCCGACGACGACGTCCTCGGCGAGGTCGACGAGGGCTACCGGTACGCACAGGTCCGTCTCGGTCCCGCGCGCATGACTCACGTCATGCGCTGGATGGGCAGCGCCAATCGCGCTCACGACGTCGCGCTGAACTACGTCGCGCAGCGTGAGGCGTTCGGCGGCAAGCTCGGCGACCTCGGCATGATCCAGCAGATGGTCGCGGACAACGAGATCGATCTCGCTGCTGTGCGCGCGCTGCTGGTGCAGGCGTGCTGGGCGCTGGACCAGGGTTCAAATGCCGGCGACGAGACGTCGATCGCCAAAACATTTGGTGCCGAGGCATTCTCGCGCGTCGTCGATCGGTCGATCCAGATGTGCGGCGGAATGGGTGTCTCGGATGACTTGCCGCTGGCGCGCCTGCAGCGTGAGCTCCGGCCCTTCCAGATCTACGACGGTCCGTCCGAGGTGCACCGCTGGGCCATCGCCAAGCGCGCTGTCGGCAGGACCAAGAAGGCCATCGCCGCTGGGAAGGTGTCATGACCTCGTTGCCCGGGATGGATGTTGCCGCGCTCCGCGCATTCCTGATCGAGAACGGTGTCGCGGTCAGCGGCGAGCTGGTTGTCGAACTGATCAGCGGTGGGCGATCCAATCTGACCTTCACCGCCCATGATGACAACTCGCACTGGGTGGTTCGCCGCCCGCCGACCGGTGGGCTGACCCCGTCGGCCCACGACATGAATCGCGAATGGACCGTCACCAACGCGCTCCAGAACACCGCGGTTCCGGTGGCCGGCACCGTGGCCTTCGACAAAGAGGGCGACGTCCTCGGGGCGCCGTTCACCGTGGTCGAGTTCGTCGACGGCAATGTCATACGCAGTGCAGACGACCTCAGCGCACTCAGCGACGATGACGTGGAACGCAACGTCGACGGCCTGGTTCAGGCACTTGCCGACCTGCATGCGGTGGACTACCAGACCGTGGGTCTGGGCAAATTCGGTCGGCCCGAAGGATTTGTGGCCCGCCAGGTCAAGACGTGGGCCCGTCAGTGGGAGCACGTCAAGACCCGTGAACTCGATGACGTGGCCAACCTGCATGCGGCACTGAATGAGGCGATTCCCGCACAGACGGCCAACTCGATCGTCCACGGTGACTTCCGGGTCGACAACACGATCCTCGACTCGAACGATCCGGGCAGGGTCAAGGCCGTCGTTGACTGGGAGATGTCGACGTTGGGTGATCCGCTCACCGACGTCGCGCTGATGTGCACCTACCGCACACCGATTTTCGATGCGGTGCTCGGGATGGAAGCCGCCTGGACCAGCGGCCGCTATCCGTCGCCGGATGACCTCGCGCAGCGTTACGCCAAGGTGTCCGGTCGCGAATTGTCGGACTGGAACTTCTACCTGGCGCTCGCCAATTTCAAACTCGGTGTGATCGGTGAAGGCATCACACATCGCGCGCGGAGTGGATCCTCGTCCGGTGCCGCCGCCGAAAATGCGGCCACCGCAACGGGGGAATTCATGGCGGCCGGCCTGCGCGCGATCAAGAACAAGAGCTGAGGGGACATTTCTGTGGGAGATCAGGACAACGGTCGCAGAGCTGCGTTGGTGACCGGTGCCTCACGGGGCATCGGCGCCGAGATCGCGACGAGGTTCGCGGCCGACGGCTGGGATCTGACGATCAGCGCACGCAGCCCGGAGCCATTGAAAGAGTTGGCAATCCGCCTGTCGGGCAAGTTCGGTGGGCGAGTGGAAGTGGTGACTGCCGACGCCGCCGATGAAGAGCAGCTGACACATCTGGCCGCCATGCACGCCACCGAGTACGGTCGTCTCGACGCGCTGGTCCTCAACGCGGGTATGGGTCAGAAAGGCCCGATCGAGGAATTGCCCGCCCGCCGGCTCGACAAGCTGTATCAGGTGAACGTGCGGTCGGCGTACGTGATGCTGCAAGCCCTCATCCCCACGCTGCGCAGTACCGCCGAATTGGCCGGTGCCGCAAAGGTCATCGCCATCGCCTCGATCACCGGCGTGCATCCCGAACCCGAACTCGCGGCGTACGGCGCGACGAAGGCCGCGCTGATCTCGTTGTGCGAGACCTTCAACCTGGAGGAGTCGGCGGCCGGGGTCTCGGCCACCACCATCTCGCCGGGGTACGTCAACACCGACATGTCCTCGTGGACCGCCATCCCGCAAGAAGAGATGATCACCGCGGCCGACGTTGCGGTGATGGCCCTGGCCGTCACCCAGTTGTCCCGGTACGCGGTGCTTCCCGGCGTTGTGCTGACCCGCCCGGGCACCAATCTCGGCCGGGCCTGAACAGTTTCAGGGGTTTTCGATCAGGGGACGATAGTTGGCGCGGACGATGCGCTTCCCGAAGTGACGGAGCGCCACGTCGCGGATCCCCGGCTTCAGGTTGCGTGCACGATCGCGGCGGTGGGATTGAGCGAGCACCCAGTCCGTTCGTGGGCGTCGACGACGCTCGAATACCTCCGGTACCTGGGTGATGCTCGTTGCGGTGTCGAGGGATTCGGCCAGGATGAGGGCGTCCTCGAGTGCCATCGCGGCGCCCTGGGCCATGTTGGGGGAGGTGGCGTGCGCGGCGTCGCCGATGAGCAGGACATTGCCGCGCGACCAGGTGTCGAGCGTGACCTCCTCGATCGGGCCGGCCTGCACGCCGGCGCTGTCTTTCGTGTCCAGCGTGCCGAATAGGGTTCCGATCGGTTCGGCATAGTCCGACAACAGGTTTCGCAGCGGGGTGATGGGATCGCGGATCGGTCCATCGCAGTAGCAGTACACCTGACCGTTGCCGATGGGGATCGTAAGGAAGGCCGAATCCTGCCCGAGCCTCACCGACCACCGGTCGGGCGGTCCGTCCCACGGCGCCAGGAAGCGGTAGGCGTATTGGCCGACCGGAGTGGCCCCGCCGACTTCGAAGATCAACCGGCGAACCGTGGAATGGACGCCGTCTGCGCCGACGACGAGGTCGTATCGCCCGACGTGACTCGCGGTCGTTTCGACGGTGACGGCGGGTCCGTCCGGGGTGATCATCTGTGGTGAGTCGTTCCACCGAATCGGGATATCGGCGGCCCCGTCGAGCAGGATCCGATGAAGATCTGCGCGGTGCATGGCCAGGCAAGGCCCGATGCTGCCCCAGATCTCGTCGGCATCGACATCGAACAGAGGTCTCCCTCGATGATCGGCGGTGCACTGTCGGCGAATTCTCACAGCGAGGTCGGCCACCGGACGAGCGAGTCCGACAGCGTCCAGAGCACGGACAGCGTTGCCCAACAGATAGATTCCGGTGCCCGATGGTGCCGGTGCCGATGTGCGTTCGATCAACTCGACTTCGGCACCCCAGCGGCGTACCAGGCGTGCGGTCGTGAGACCGGCGACGCCGGCACCCACGATGAGAACTCGTACTCCGTCGCCGCGCATGGTGTGGCCTCCTTCCCACGACTCAGAAGACGGACAAGTCGACGTCCTGGCCGGCGAGTACCGCCCCCGCCATGGTGAGGCTGTCGAGTTTCACGAGGAAGTGTTGAGTGATCGCATGGATGTCACGAAGCCTGCGCTGGAGTGGATGATCGGAGTACAGCGAGCTGCCACCACCGGCCGTGTAGGCGGTGTCGACCACCGAGGTGGACTCCGCCACGACCCACGTGCACGCCGCGCGCAGGTGCGCGCGGACCGTGGGGGTGAACTCATCTCCGGCCAGAGCTGTCGCCCAGGTGGCGGCGGCGTCGGAATACAACAGACTGCGCGCGGCGCGAAGTGTGGCGTCGGCTTCGCCCAGCTGATACTGGAACAGCGAGTTGGCTGCCAGAGTTGCCGGACCGAGCAGCGGCACCTTCCTCGTCGCCAGGGTGACGATGTCGGCGAGGGCCGCGGTGGCGATTCCGACTGCGACAGTGGCGATTTCCAGTGCGATCAGCGCCGGCACTGGGATGCGTAACAGCGGTTCGTCGAGACACGGTTCGGACACCATGACAAGCCCGGTCAGCTCGGCGGGCACAAACACGTCCCGAACCGAGAAGTGGTGGCTGCCGGTGCCGCAGAGTCCCGACACGGTCCAGGTGTCCTCGATCTCGACCTGCTCGGGCGCGAACACAACCAACCGGATTTGCGGATCGGTGCCGTCAGAACCGTCACCCTCGATGCAATTGCCGTACAACCAATGTGCGTCCTGACAGCCGCTTGCGAATGCCCACCGGCCATTGACCCGGTACCCGTCACTTTCACGCACCGCCACGCCGCTCGGGTTGAAGGCGCCAACGATGGTCCGCGGCCCGTCGGAGTACAGGGCGTCGAAGGCCGATCGCGAGATGTGGCTCACGTCGAGCCATCCGTTTGCGCCGATCCCCACTGTCCAGCTCACTGATCCGTCGGCTTGTGCCAGTGCGTCCAGGACTCGCATCGCCGACGGCAACTCGATACCGAGGCCACCGTGGCTGCCGGGCAACAGCATTCGGAAGCAGCCCAGTGCTTCGAGCGCCGCGCGCAGGTCTGCGGGCAGTCGTCGGGCCGCCTCGATGTCACCGCCACGGGCGGCTATGGAGGGCGCCAACGCCTGCACACCATCGAGGATCGCGGCCGCCGCGAGTGACGGCGGTCGGGCGGCGGTGTCGACCCCGGACATCACGGCGCCACCCCGGCCGACGCGGTGGCAGAACGCAATTGCGCCAGCAGCCCGGCAACATCGATCACGCCCCACCGTTCTGCGATCCGACCGTCGGCAACGCGCCAGATCTCGATGCCGCGCACCAGTACCTCGTTGCCCGACGCCGCAGCACCCAGCATCTCGCCCGTGTGGATCGCTCCGAACGTGGCGTTCTGGACAACCGTGTCGCCCGCCGACCGGTACTCGTCGACCACCATCTTCCGGTCGGACAGGCCGTCGTTCAGCATCTGAATCGTCTGGCGCATACCCTCCCGCCCGGTGTCGTGTCCGGGCATCGGGTCGTGGTTGACGAAATCTTCGGCGAAGACCTCGTCGATCACGCCGAGTTTGCCGGCGACGCATCCCTGTGTGGTGAAACGCCGGACGACGGCGATGTTCTGGTCACTCATGATCTCTCCCGTGGTTGTCGCGTGAAACAACCGTACGAAGACCGACACCCCGGCCACATCGGGAGAATCGTCTGTCTTCCCTCCCACGCGAATAGGTGGTTCTGCCGAGAGCGGGCCACCTGGACGGCTGGTCAGGTCAGATCGTGCTGATACGCGTACGCGGTGGCCGCCGCCCTCGATGACACCCCCAGCTTGGAGAAGATGCTGCTCACGTGGCAGGCCACCGTCTTCTCACTGATCACGAGGTCGATGGCGATCGATCGATTCGTCGCGCCGGTGGCCACGAGCGCGAGTACCTCCCGTTCGCGGGCGCTTAGTCCGGACGCCGATCCCGGCTCGGAAGTCGGCGTCAGGTCGAGTCGGACGAGGTCGGTGGCCGCGCGAAGGTCTGCGAAGATGGCGTGTGCGGTGGCGAACTCCATCTCGGCGCCCTCGGTGTCGCCGAGCCGGCTGCATGCGCGACCGATGAGCACGATGGCCCGGGCTCTTTCGTACGGCACTTCCAGGTCACGCCACCCCGCGGCCGCGCGACGCAGGGCGATCAGCGCCTCCGCATGCGAATCGTCGTCGAGGAGCACCGCGCCGGCCGCGTGGTCGGCCGCGGCCCGCAGGAAAGCCGTTCCCCACGCGCTGGCCAGCGATGCGAGTTCGTCGGCCCCGGCCCGGGCGGCGACGGCATCACCACCGGCCAGGACGATTTCGACATAGCCGACCAGCAACGCAGCTCGCGCCGCTGGTTCCGTGGCCTCGGCGAGCGCCCGACGGATCGCGGCATCTGCCCGGTTCACGTCACCTTGGGAAAGGCGAAGCAGCGCCAGGCCGGGATGTGGTTGCCGACCCTGCCGGCTCGCCTGCCGATAGTCCTCCTCGGCGGCGGCCGACTCGCCGCGCAGTCGGTGCAACTCTGCGCGCAGATACAGCGATTCGCCGACGGCCGGGTGACTGAACAACCGGTCGAATGCCCGCTTGGCCTCGTCTGCGGCATCGGCCCAGTGACCGTGCAGCATCATCATCTCGGCGCGGTGGATGAGGCATTGACCGTGGTAGATCACGAGCTCTGGCTGGCTCTCACACCACCGGCTGAACGCTGCTGTCCACTCTTGCACGCGCCGCAGGTCAAACAGCTCGTGACAACCGTCGATGGCAGTGCAGTAGACGTCACCGACGGCGATCGGTGAAACCTCCCCTGCGGCGATCGCAACGATCACTTCATCGAGCAACGCCACCCCTTCGGCAACGTCACCCTTTTTGATCAGGCACCGTCCGACGCAGACCCGCGCGAGCGCGACCAGCTCGGGATCGTCGAATTGTTCGCCCGCCGCACAGGCGTCGACGAAGCCCCGGTATGCACTGTCTGTGTCGCCCTCGAAGTAGAGTCTCACCGCGCCGAGATAGCGCAGGAATCCTCGCTCCACAACGTTGACGCCGGCATCGTCGAGCAGGCGCTGCGAGTGCGAGATCCACCCGCCGCCGCGGGCCAGCTCGCCACGGTTCATCAGGCCGAACACCATCCACGCAGCGCAGCGGACCGCTCTGGCGACGTCTCCGGCTGTGATCGCCGCCTGATACCCCTGCTCCCACACGCCGGCGCTGACCTCGTATCGACCAGTGAGGTACGCGGCAACAGCAAGCCGTTCGAGATCGTCGATGCCCAGCGGTGCCGATGTCGCTGATGCGGACAGCTGTCGGTAGGCCGTCTCCCACGCGAGTCGGCCGAACGCCTCCCCACCAGGATCTGGGACGTCCTCCACCAGTTCAGTATGCGCGCCTACGCCGACCGTGGTCGGAGACTGCTCTCGGCCTGCCTGATGATATGGGTTGCCATGGCGCCGTACTTCTTTCGGCGAGTCGGCAGCGTCGCAAACCAGTACGCGCGGCCGACGACACCCCGCGGATAGAACACCGTGCGCAGATCGAGGTGGGATCCACCGCTCGTGGGGGACACCTCGATCTGCAGCCAGGCGGTACCAGGCACCGACCGGTTCGGCCGTAGTCGCAACATCTTTCCGGGTTCGGTGGTGTCGATCTGCCAGCCGGATCCGCCCGCGATGGCTTCGGCGGATTTCCACAGCGTCACCGGATCGGCGGTCGTATCGCCGGAATGGTGTGTGGTGTGGACCTGTTCGCCGGCCCAGCCGGGATCGGTGGGGATCGGATCCGACGGCGGATGGTCGGGTGCTGCGTTGGCCCAGCTGCTCTCGACCTCGGCGCGAGCGATGCGCGCCAGGGCCAGCTCGACAGACTCTCGGTATGGGGTCAACCCACCATCGGGTGGTGCCATCACGGCGACGATGTCGTGCTCGGAGACCACGGCGTCGTGTTCCAGTGATTCGACCAAGGGGCGGGCCAGACCGCCCGGAATCGGCGTCACGGTCCCGACCCACCGGCTGGCGAGAGTCGGTGTGAGAAGCGGCAATACGAGCATGCGCCGTTTGGAGAGCCCGGCCACCTCGGCGTAGATCTGCATCATGTCGCCGTATTCGAGGACGTCCGGCCCGCCGACGTCCCAGGTCCTCGATTCGGGAACCTCGGCAACCGCGGCCTCGATGAGGAAGTGAAGCACGTCGTCGACCGCGATCGGCTGGATCTTGTTGTGGACCCATCTCGGGGTGGTCATCACCGGCAGACGTTCGGTGAGATGCCGGATCATCTCGAAAGACGCCGAGCCGGAACCGATGACCACACCGGCCTGGAGCACGACGGTCTCGATACCCGACTTCATCAGCGTCTCGCCGACCTCGGTGCGCGAGCTCAGATGCTCCGACAGTTCGACCCCGCTGGGATGCAGACCGCTGAGATACACGATCCGGCTCACCCCCGCGTCCTGTGCCGCCGAGACCACGTTGCGGGCGGCCTTCTGCTCCTCGGCGCTGAAATCCTTCGTCCCACCCATGGAATGCACCAGGTGATAGACCACGTCGACGCCGCTGAACGCCTCGCTCAACGAGGCCGGATCCGACAGGTCTCCCTTGATCACCGTGGCGCGGGTGGCCCATGGAGCCCCTGACAGTTTCTCTGGGGTTCGCACCAGCACCCGGACGTCGTGCCCGCGTTCGACCAGGCGGGGAGCGAGCCGTCCGCCGATGTATCCGGTGGCACCGGTCACGAGGATGTTCCGGGTCGGCGTCGGTTGCGGCTGCATAGGCACAATGTGCCCAGAACGGGCGTTCGCAAACGTTGATCGACTGTTAGTGTCGACGGCTGTGAGTGAATCGACGCGCGCCCACGGCGTGACCGCCTTCAAACTCATACTCGGGGCACTCGCGTTGAGTGCGCTCGTCACCGAGATCGTGGTCTTGATCGACCGCGAGTCCTTCGATGCGGCAAACTTCTTCAGCTACTTCACGGTGCTGAGCAACCTCCTGATGTCGATCGCTTTGCTCGTCAGTGCCGGGTTCCTGTTGACGGGCCGGTCGATCGAGCGGCTCGCAATGTTCCGCGGCGCCGCGACGCTCTACATGCTGATCACCGGGATCGGTTTCACCGTGCTGTTGTCGGGGCTCGAATCGACACAGTTCACCGCGGTCGGCTGGGACAACACCGTGCTGCACTATCTGGTGCCGGTCGGTGCGGCGATCGACTGGCTCATCGATCCGCCGGCGGTCGCCATCCGGACCGGCAGGGCGATGATCTGGCTGATCTTCCCGCTGGCCTACGTCGTCTACAGCGAGATCCGCGGACCCATCGTCGACTGGTACCCGTACCCATTCCTCGATCCCGGCCCACACGGCGTGGCGGCAGTGGTGGTCGTCAGTATCGGCATCGCACTGCTCGCCGCGGCATTGGCCTTCGCCTTGGCCTGGTACACCCGCTTTCGGGTGAAGTCGACAGGTATGCCAGGACCTGGACCCGTGCCGGCGGCGCCTACCGCATCGTGACGAGCGACCGGCGGCCATCCTCGTCGTCGATGTCCGCGTGGGCGTGATCGTTCACCGACATGATGTTGATGCCGGACTTCCCGACGATGAGCTTGGTGATCGAGGCGTTCACCATCGTCCGGGAGACACCTGGCCAGTTGTCCGTACTGATGCCCCAGAGATCGGAGATCACCGCACCGATGGTGCCGGCCGACGAGGCCGCGATCGCAACCTGACCGGGCCCGGCGTGTTCGGCGACCTGCGCCAGTGCGGTGCCGACGCCGTCCCGGTATTCCGTGAACGAGATGTCACCTGAATTCGCCCAGCCGACCAACGCATCGTCGAGATTGCGCTGGAACCTGCGCTGCGCGGAGGTGGCCTCGGCGCTGGTGCCGGTGGGTGGCACGTGGGTCTGGGCGAGGCGTTCGAGGTTGTACTCGTTCCAGCCCGCGTTGACCACTGGCGCCGGCGCCGCCCCGTCCGGGAACTGCGCCACGATCTCCTCGATCGTCTCGAGTTGGCGTGCAAGGCTTCCCGACACCGTGAAGTCGACCTTGCCCGCCCGGGCGGCAAGCGTCCTGCCGACGTTGCGGGCCTGCCTGCGACCGAGTTCGGTCAGACTGCCGTAACCGTTTTCGTCGACTCCGGCTTGCCCATGTCGAACCAGATAGATGACACCCATGGCAATCATCCTGCCGGTACCAGTCGGACCTCGACACGCCGGTCCCCGGCACCGACGAATCGGACATGTGCGCCGTCGGAGGGCGTCGTCACTAGGATGGTTCTGGATCAAGCCACGAGGATTGGACAAAGCCCTGATCAACGAAGTGATGGACTCCGGAAAAAGGGTGGTGCGGCGCGGCCGTACCAGCCTCGAAGACGTACATCAGATGCTGCGGGACGGCTCGTGTTCGGTCTTGTCGCTGGACATCTTCGACACCGTGCTGTGGCGGCGCGTTCCGCGGCCGACCGATCTGTTTGCGGTGTTGGGCCGGCGGCTCGTGAGCGAGGGTGCCATCCCGTCCTGGGTGGATGCCGCGACATTCCGCCGGATGCGGATCGTGGCCGAGGCCGATTCGCGAGAACGTCGGGGTGACCTGGGGCCGGAGGTGTCGCTGTTCGATATCTGGCGCGAGATGCCCACCGCGATCATGTTGCGCGGCGACATCGACTTCTACGTCGAGGCGGAGATCGCCGAGGAATACCGGACCCTGGTGCCGGACCTCGACATCGCCGCCATCATCGACACCGCTCACGCGCACTCGATCCCCATCATCTTGGTGTCCGACACCTACTTCCTCCAGGAACACCTCGACCGATTCCTCGACCAGCCCGGCCTCGAACCGCTGAAGTCCGCGAGGTTCTTCCGCTCTCATGAGCACGGTGTCGACAAGGCCGACGGGCTGTGGAAGATAGTCGTGAAGGCACTCGGTGTACTCCCCGGCCAGATCGTGCACATCGGTGACAACAAACGGCCCGACGTGACGGTGCCCGGCAAGCTCGGTGTCCGGACGGTCCATTTCACCCGAATCGGTGAGCGGTACGAGCCGATCCTCCGACGTGAGCGCAGCCCCCTTGAACCGTTCGGTCCCTGTGCGCCGCGGTTGGATCTGACCCAGGGTGACTTCGGGATCACGAGCCTGCGCGCGAAACTGATCGAGGATGCGCAGCTCGACGAGGTCGCGCCCGATGTGGCCTGTGCGTGGCGCTACGGCGCATCCGTGCTCGGCCCGGTGCTCACCGGTTTCGCCGAATGGGCGGCACGCCGGGCGCACGAAGAGGGCACCTCGGTGCTCTGGTGCCCGATGCGGGAAGGGGAGATGCTCTCGACGCTGATCAACAATGCCGCCCTGCGACATGGGCTCGATGTGACCGCCAAGCCGGTCTGGCTCTCTCGTCATCTGACATCGGTCGCAGCGCTGGGCGTTGTCGATCAGGACAGCATCCACACGTTCATGCGCCGCCGGCACGGGATGACCATCGGCGGTCTGCTGGGCATCCTCCAGTTGCGGCCCGGCGATGTACCGGCGTTGTCGGCACGACTCGGGACGGTCCTCGACAACGGCATCATCGCCGATGACGTCGCCACCGCCCTGACCGAATCGCCCGCGTTGCGAAACCGGATCGCGACCACCGCAACGGCCACCCGCGAGCGGCTCCTGGCGCATCTCCGGTCGGTCGGGGCACTCGAATCCGGCGAGATCACGTTGGTGGATCTGGGCTGGGGCGCGACGATCCAGAGTCAGCTGGCAACGGCTCTCGAGTTGGCCGGTATCGAAATCAAACCGGCCGGCCTGTACCTCGCGACCGACACCCGCAGCACCAAGGTGGCGCTTCGTGGGCTTCGCCTCGAGGGCTATCTCGGCTCGGCCGGTGAGCCCGCCGAGATCGTCGGTCCCCTGGTCCGGAGCCCGGAGGTGCTGGAGCAGGGTGTGAGCAGCCTCTGCGGATCGTTGCTCGACTTCACGCCGGAAGGCGAACCGATCCTCGCCCCGATCGCCGGCTCCGCATCGCAGATCCACGCGCGCGCAGCCCTTCACGAGGGAGTTCACTCCTTCCAGAACGAGTGGCTCCGCTACGCCTCCGAGTTCTCCGACTGGCCCGCGTTCGACGGTGGCGAGGTGGTGCAACTGGGAAACATCCTGGCGTCGTCGATCATCTCTCCCATTGCTGACGAGGCCGCGGTCTTCGGTGCGTGGGAACACGAGGACAACTTCGGTTCGGATCTCGTGAGTCATGTTGTACCGGCGGATCTCCTGCCCGCGGTCCCGTACCTGTCGCCGGGTGACCTCGGTGACCTGCTGATGCGAGACTCCTTCTGGCCGCAGGTGCTGGCGGCAACAGACCCGAAACTGGCCGCCGCCGCGGAGGCCGTGAACTCGGGTGCCGTGCCGGCCGAGGTCTTCGAGCCCGATGTGACCGATGCCGAGACCGTGCTGCGCTACCGGACCGGCGACGGCAAATGGCACGACGGACCCAAGGTGCCGCTCCGCATCAACCGGAACGGATTGTCGTTCGCGCGCTTGAACTTCGAAGCGTTTGATGCGACGGACATCTCATTGGCCATCCCCGGTTGCCCCGCTCTGGTGCGGGTGGACTGGATCGAGGCGACCGTCACCTCAGGTGGACATCGCCTCCCGGAGCCGCTGCGCTGGGAACATCCGGGTGACTTCTCCGGCCTGGTCTATGCGGAATCGACGTGGCTGGGCGGCAATCTGGTCGAGTTCCATGCCCCGCATTCGGCGCTGTGGTTGCCGCTGGCCGCACGCGCCGGCGCGCCCGTCAGCACGGCTGCGGTCACGATCGCGTTTGCCGTTCTCCCACAGTCGCTGTCGGGATTGCAGCACCGGCCGCCTTCGGGGCCCCGCCTCGCCCGGTTGACCGCGCGTGCAAAGGAAGAATACCGCGCCGGTGGCCCCCTGGCCCTGGCCGCGGGCGTCGCCAGGATCGTGACACGCGCCGGCGGACCCCCACCTCCGCCGAAGGAAGATGACGACGATGACGACAAGTGAGTTCGGGGATCGCAATGATCCGCACGCCCAGGCGCGGACCGCGCGAAACGCCCCACTGCTCCTGCATTCGCTGACGCTGTTCTCCGAGGTCATCGGCCGAATCTTTGCCGCGGCTCGTCCGACGACGGTGGTGGAGGTCGGGGTCGAATCAGGTGGTGCGAGTTCGATCTATCTCGACCACGGTGCCCAACGGGTGTACTGCATCGAACCAGCCCCGACCGAACAGATGCGGCATGCGTTGGCTCAGAACGCCAATCTGCATCTGGTGGAGGGGTTTTCGCCGGAGGTCCTCGGTGACCTGCCGATCGGTGATGTCTACATCCTTGACGGTGACCACAACTACGCCACAGTCCGCGCCGAAGTCGATTGGATTCTGGCGAAGGCGCCCGACGCGATCGTCATCCTTCACGACGTCTTGTGGCCCTGCGGACGCCGCGATCAGTACTACAGCGCGGACGCGATCGAAGCCGGCGGAGTCCATGAACACAGCGACGACGGAGCGACGGTGTGGCACGACGACGTCACGCCCGCCGGATTTGTTGGCCAGGGCCAGTTCACCGTGGCATTGGAGGCGGGCGGCGAACGGAACGGCGTGCTGACCGCCGTTGAGGACTCGCTGGCCACACAGTCTCCCGGAACACGAGAGTTTGCCTTGGTACCAGCCATTTTCGGACTCGGGATCATCTACCCCACCGGTGACGCGGAACAGGTGGACCGCCTGCGTGGTGCGCTCGATCCGTACAACAATTCGCCGTTGCTGGCAGCGATGGAGAACAACCGGATCGCCCTGTACACGCGGGTCCTCGCAATGCAGTACGAGATGGCCGAGGCGGCCGGCAACCGTGACGAGCTCGTCCGCCAGCTCGATCAGCAGCGTGCGGAGCATCATCGCGAGGTTGCCGAACTCCAGCGTCGGCACCACGACGACATGGCGGCACTGCGGGCCAATCCGCCCATCTCGATCCGCAATGTGACGCGGCGCGCGGCGCGCAAGGCCGTTCGTGGGGTGCGGGGCGTCACCCGAGGTGGGACGTCGCGGTAGTCGCCGGACAGGGGTCAGGTCTTGAACAGGCGGTGCCAGTTCTCCGGGCTCGTCAGGCGTGGCAGTGCATCGTGGTACGACTGCGCCGTGCCGGCGCCGTCTGCGCGAAATCGCTTCATCAGCATGATGGTTCGTCTGGTCAGCTGACGAGCGAGCCTGGCGTCGCGGGTACGCACTCGATAGCCGCTGCCCGAGGCATCGGTGACAACGACCTGATCGAACAGGGACACGTGCCACCAGTGTTCATTCTGCGGCGGTATGGCCACACAACCCCGCTGGACCCGGCCTGTCAGCTGAATCGCGGCGCGTTTGGACAGCACCAGATCGAACTTGTCCTTCGACGGCGGAAAACCGGCAGGGCGCTGGGGTAAAGCGTCGTAGGACGCGCCGGGCAGGGACGACTCGGGCTCAATGATCGTCTCGGGGAATCGTTTCCGTTCGGTCCGGATGTCGACAAGCGCTTGTTGGCCGCCGTCTGTGAGGGCATCTGGACCGTCGAGGAAATCCTCGATGCTCCGGACCATGGTGAGGGCCAGTCCATATCGCATCGACACCAGGTATTGCGCGATCTCGCGGAACAGCAGGACGCTCAGTTTCGTGGTGTCGAAGTCGCTGTGCAGGGCGGCGGTGATCAATGAATTCCGGACGCTGAAATAGTGGGTCCAGTCGTCGTGATCCTTCACTGCGAAATCCATGTGCCACACCGCGGCCCCCGGGAGTGTGACCGTGCGGTAGCCGCCGCCGAGGTTGGCACGAATGCCGTATTCGATGTCGTCCCACTGAAAGAACATCGGGATCGGCAGGGCCATCGTCTTGACGATCTCGGCGGGGATCAGACACGTCCACCAGCCGTTGTAGCCGGCGTCGGCGATCCGGTCCTGACGTTCGGTCAGCATGTCGGAGTCGTGGAGTGCGTGCGGTGACCACCGGCCGGCCCGGAGCTTCTCGAGGTCGGCTTCCTCGGCGCCGACGTGGAGCCGGGTCGGATGCATCTGGTAGAGCATTTGCGCGCCGATCATCATGGGTGCAGTGGTGAGATTGGCAAAAGCGTTGAGCCGCAGCACTGATTCCGGCTCGCACCGGATGTCGTCGTCCATCACGATGAGGTTGACGTCATCATGACGGGCGATGAGCTCGATCATCCCCCGGGTGAATCCGCCTGCCCCGCCGAGGTTCGGCTGCTGCAGGTAGACGAACCTGTCGCCGAGCTGCCCGGCCACCTCGGCGTAACCCGGTTGGTCGGCGAGCCGATCATTGCCCTGATCGGTCACGCAGATGGTGAGGAGCTGGCCCGCGACCACTCGATCCGATGTGAGCGTTGCCAGGGTGGTGACGCAGTCGGCGGGCCGATTGAATGTGCAGATGGCCACCGCCGCGGCCCGGATCGGTTGTTGCGTGAGGGTCGACCAGTGCAAGTCCCGGATCGTCAGCGATCCGTCGCCGGCTGTGAACATCAGCCAGACATTGCCGCCATCGGCGAACGGAGTCAGGTCGACCGTCATGGCGACGTCACCGCTGCCCTCGAGGTCGATGTGGTCGAGATCGTGGACCGCGCCTTCGTGGTCGGAGCCACGCAGGATCAACTCCGAACGCCCGGTGGCCTCGTATCGGAATCCGAGATTCACCTGTGTCAGCGTGGTCCACCGGCAGAAATAGCCGGCCGGGAGCCTGCCGAAGTAGGTATCGGTGTCGACCGCGGCCCCGGGGCTCAGGCGCAACGAATGGCGTCCGCGTTCTACTTCGCCCCCCGTCACCGTTGCGTACAGTCCGGCCTCGGTGTCGGCCACCGGACCACTGAAAACCCCACGCTGCAGTATCAACGTGGTCCCTTCCCCGTCACTCATGTCGATATCCTTCTACAAAATGACCAAAAAATGGGATTCGGTCGAGGTCTCAGTTCTCAATGCGTGCCGGCGCCACGGCCGTCCCTGGTGGGGGGGGGGGGTCCACTATGAAGTTCTCAAGGGTCGTGCAGTACACGGCGGTGGCCGTGTTGCTTGGGGTTCTTGGAATATGTCGTCGTAGGTTTCGTGGGGTCTTGCGTTTCCGGGCTCGTGCCGTTGCTATGCGGCGGTGAGTTCGGAGGTCAGGGTGCGGCGGGCGTGGGA
>NZ_DATCVM010000053.1:0-22796 GCF_036566845.1 Williamsia sp. | reverse complement strand
CTACGGACCCACCGAGGCGACGATCGCGGTCACCGCCAATCCGTCTGTGGTGCCGGGCTCCGTGATACCGATCGGGCGTTCGATGGCCGCCGCAACCGCATACATACTGGATCACCGGCTGCGGCCGGTGCCGCACGGTGTGGTCGGCGAACTGTATCTCGCCGGCGCTGCGCTGGCCCGCGGGTACGTCGGGGCCGGTGCGCTCACCGCCGGACGGTTCCTGGCGAATCCGTTCGGGTCCTCCGGTTCGCGGATGTACCGGACCGGTGACCTGGTGCACCGCACCACGTCCGGTGACCTCGTGGTGCATGGCCGCAGCGATGAACAGGTCAAAGTCCGTGGCATCCGACTGGAACCCGCTGAGATCGATGCGGCGCTGATGTCACTGCCCGGTGTCGAGCGCGCGACAACGGGGATATCGGCCGCCGGTCCCGCGCCGGTGCTGGTGTCGTGGCTGATCGCCGATCCCGATCACCCCTGCGAGGTCGGGGAGGTGCGGGATCGTCTGCGGCACATCTTGCCTGCCAGCCACATTCCGACACACATCATGGTGGTCGACCATTTCCCGATGACACCGAGCGGCAAGCTCGATCGGCGGTCGCTGCCCGCACCGTCGGTGACGGTTCACGATGTGACGCCTCCGAACACCCCGACCGAGTTCATCGTCGCCGACATCTGGGCCGAGGTCCTCGAATGCCCGGTGCAGACGATCGGGCGGGAGAGTGAGTTCTTTGCCGGTGGCGGTACCTCGCTGTCGGCGAGCCGGGTCGCCGGCCGCCTGCGTCAGCAGACCCGCCGCGATGTGACGGTGCGTCAGGTGCTCGACGCCCGCACCCTCGCAGATCTCGCAGCGGCCGTGGACCTTCTGCCGTCGGTGTTGTCCGACGACGCGCCGCGCCACCTGCCGGTGCCCGCTGAACTCGGGCTGGCATATCCGCAGCGACGACTGTGGGTGCTCAACCGGATCGACCCGTCCTCGACCGCGTACCTGATCCCGTTGGTCCTGAAACTCGATGGGGACGTGGACCCCACGAGGCTGGCCGACGCCGTTGCCCACGTCCAGCGCAAGCACGGCAGCCTGCGTACGACATATCCCCAGACCGTCTCGGGTCCAAGGCAACTCGTTGGCGACCCGGCGCAGGTGACCGAGCCGGCCGTCACCGAGATTCCCCGGGGAGATGTCGCGGCGCGCGTCGCCGAGTTCGTGACCGCACCCTTCGACCTCACCATCGAGCCCGGATTCCGGGGCGAGGTCCTGACAACCGGCGACGGAGAGACCTGGCTGGTACTCGTGCTGCACCACGTCGCCGCCGACGGCTGGTCGATGCCACTGTTGGTCTCCGATCTCGTGGACTCCTACGCGGGAAAGACCGGCACCCCAGCAGAACTCACCTACGCCGACTTCACGCAGTGGCAGACCGCTCGCCTGGGCGACCCGTCCGATCCCTCCAGTCGATACGCGGCGCAGTTGGCCTTCTGGCAGCGGGAACTGCAGGGCGTCACCGGTCCTGTTCGGCTACCGGGCCGGACCGCCGCCACTGCGGTGGACGGAACGCCGGGAGTGGTCCGTGCGTCGATCGACGCGGCGATGCTCGCAGATCTGACCCGGGTGGGGCAGGCCGAATCCGCCACCCTCTTCCATGTGGCACACACGGCGCTGGCCGCGCTGTACGCGCAACGGACCGGACATGCCGACCTGGTGGTGGGTGCCCCCGTGCTCGGCCGTGACGACCCGGCCTGGGAATCGGTGGTGGGCATGTTCGTCAACACTTTGCCGTTGCGCACCCGGATCGTCGCGGGACAGTCCGCTCGCGAGGTGCTGCGTGGAGTGCGCGACACCGACCTGACCGCGCATGCCCACGCAGATGTGCCCTACGACGCCGTGGCACGTGCCGTCACCGCCGCGGTTGACGTCGCGGGATCCGATCCGCTGACCTCGGTACTCCTGGTGCATCAGGAAGCCCTGGGCGGCATGTCGTCAGGCGGTCTGTCGCTGCCCGGGGTCAACGTTGACATCGTTTCGGACACCGCAGGTCTCGTTGCACCGAAATACGATGTCGAGGTGGTTCTCGCATCCGGTTCCGGCGGCGGGCTCGACATCACGCTGGTCCACGGTCCGGCGATACCCGAGGATCTCGCCGCCGGGCTGCTCATCGACTTCCAGGAGCTGTTGCGCGCGATCGCCATCGCGCCGGACCAGCCATTCCCCGTCCGCGGCACCGCGGACCTCGGCGATGACCACGTGCTCACCGGCGAAGTCCTTCCGGCCGCGCCGGTGGTGGCAATACCCATCGAGGTCAACCCGGAACTCGAACGCATCGTCACGTCGGCGATGGCGACCGTGCTCGATGTGCCGGTCGAGTCCGTCGGCCGGGCCGACAACTTCTTCGATCTCGGTGGTAGCTCGCTGTCGGCGACGCAGGTGGTTGCGATCATCGGAGAGGCGACCGCGCGGTCGGTGCCGGTGCGCCACGTCTTCGCCGCACCCTCCCCGGCGGCCCTGGCATATGTGCTCGACAACGCCGAAGGTGATGACGCGGAAGAACTTCCGCCGTTGACGGGCCGTGGAGCGCCGCCGAACATCGGGGCAATCCCGCTGTCGCCGGCCCAGAATCGGCTGTGGCTGGTACAGCAGATACTGCCGGAGCGCCCGCTCTATTCGGTGCCGGTGGTGGTCGGCGTACCACCCGGTGCGGATCCTCACGGAGGGTGGCGTGCGGTGGCCGCCCGCCACGCGCCCCTGCGTACGCGCTACCCCGAGGTGGACGGTGTGCCCGTCCAGGTGACGATCGACGAGGCCCCAGAGGTGGTCGAACTCGGCGACCGCGAGGTGATCGACGTCGTCAGCACGCTGCTGGCAACGCGTTTCGAACTGACGGCGTCGGTACCGGTGCGCGCGGCCCTGGTCGACCAGTCCGGACATCGATTCCTGGTGATCGTGGCGCATCACATCGCGATGGACGGTCAGTCGGCGGAGTTGCTGCGTCGTGACCTCGACGCCGTGATGGCGGGAGAAGTGCTGTCGCCGTTGCCCGTCGGGTACGGCCAGGTGGCGCGGTGGCTGCACGTCGTCAACGGCAGGCGTCGAGAGGAGATGCTGGAGTTCTGGCAGCAGTCGCTGACCGGTTACCCCGGGGTCCTCGAATTGCCTGACTCGGCACCTCGTGAACCGCAGCGGTCGCTCGCCACCGCCACGGTGTCTGTTCCGGTGGAATCTGACATCGCCGCCGACGTCGAGCGCGCCGCGCGCCGGCTCGGAGTCAGCGAGTTCCACGTCTACCACGCCGCCCTGGCGCTGACACTCTCAATTGCCTGTGGCACAGACGATGTCGCGGTCGGCACACCGGTGTCGCTTCGACGGCATCCCGATACGGCGGACATGATCGGCATGTTCGTGTCGACGGTGGCATTGCGCACCACACTGCGCACCGGGATGACAACCGCGGATCTGATCGCCGAGGTCCGCGACACCGACCTGGCCGCACTCGATCACGCACTGCTTCCCTTCGATGAACTCGTGGCGCAGCTCGATCCCATCCGGGAGATGGGCCGGCACCCCATCGTGCAGGTGACGTTGTCGGTGAACGACGAAGCCGGTGGGCCGGTACCCGACGGGCTCAGCCCGAGTTCGGAATTCGACCTGCAGGTCACCGTCGGGCGAGGTGCCACGATGTTCACCTACGCCACCGCGCTGTACGACAAGAGGGCCATCGAGACACTGGCACTGCGCTGGAAGCTCGGTCTGCGCCTGCTGGTGTCCGAAGAAGATGTCTCGCTCGAGTCTGCCGACCTACGCACCGAAGAAGAGCGTGCCCACCGCCTGCACCGGGTGCCGAGTGGCCAGGAGAGAACCCTGGGCGCGATGCTGATGGCCTCGGTGCGCAATCACCCCCACACCGTGGCCGTGGACGACGGCGTCAGGACACGGACCTACGCCGAGCTCGACCGCTGGGCATCCGTTGTGGCCGCCGACCTGCTCGCGGCGGGTGTCGCAGTCGGTGACCCGGTGGCAATGATGTTGCCGCGCAGTCTCGAATCGGTGGTCGCCTTCTGGGCCATCGCGCGAATCGGTGCGGTGTACGTACCCATCGATCCGCGGTATCCCGCTGAACGTATCGAGCGGATGGTGACGGTCAGCGGTGCAAGGGTCGCGGTGGCAGATCGCAGCACTCCGCGGTACTGCCGCGTCCACATCCAGGTCGCCGTTGCCGCGCCGCAGGGCACAGCTGATCCGACGGTGGACTGGGTGCCACTCACCCCGGACAACACGGCCTATCTGCTGTTCACCTCGGGAACGACCGGACAGCCGAACGGGGTCACCGTGGCCCACCGTGGACTGCGAAACCTGCTGGAACCGGTGGTGTTCACCGCGAGCGCGGGGGATCGGGTCTCACACCTGGCCACTCCCAGCTTCGATGCGTCGATCCTCGAGATGGTCTGGGCCTTCGGGTCCGGGGCCACGCTCGCAGTGGTGCGCGCCGACGACACGAGCGGCCGGACCCTCACCGAGCAATTGCAGGTACTGGGCGTGACACAGGTCTTCGCGACACCATCCGTGCTCGCAACCCTCGACGAGTCGGTGCTGACGGGCGTTCATTCGGTCTATGTCGGTGGTGAGTCGTGCCCACCGGAACTCGTCCGACGCTGGAGCCCGGGACGTTCCATGAGCAATCTGTATGGACCGACCGAGACAACGGTTCTCGGTACGTCCAACGGGTCGCTGCAGCCGGACAACGCGGCGATCATCGGTCGGGGGGTGCCGGGTCTGCGATCCCACGTCCTCGACTCACATCTTCGTCCGACGCCGGACGGTGCCGTCGGCGAGCTGTACTTCACCGGAGGGGCATTGGCAGACGGCTATCACGGTGACGCATCGCTGACCGCTTCCCGCTTTGTTGCCGGACCGGCGGGCGAACGGATGTACCGCACCGGAGATCTGGTGCGGCGCTTGCAGAGTGGCGAGCTCGAGTATCGGGGGCGTGCCGACCGACAGGTGAAGATCCGTGGCCAGCGGGTCGAGCCGGCAGAGATCGACGCCGCGCTGATCTCCGCCGGGGCACGCTCGGCGCTGACCGTGTTGCGAACCGGACCCACCGGCCCGGTCCTGGTGTCGTACGTGACCACCGCCGGTCCCGGACAACCGACACCCGAACACTTCCTGGATTCGCTGGTGGCGACCGTGCCCCACCACCTCATCCCGGCCGCGATCGTCCCGGTGCCCGAACTCCCGCGCACACAGGTCGGCAAATTGGATGTCGCCGCGCTCCCGGAACCGTCGTGGTCCGTGACCGGTGGTGCGCCGCGGACAGAGACGGAATCGGTTGTGGTGGACGTCTTCCGGGAGATTCTCGGGATCCCGGAGATGGGTATCTACGACGACTTCTTCGCGATCGGTGGCAACTCCCTGCTCCTCGCCTCGGCGTCGGCGGCACTGACCAACCGTTTCGGCCGCCCGGTACCTGCGGCAGTCTTGTTCGCGCAATCGACTCCTGCGGGCCTGGCCGCAGCCCTGGATCGGTACGCCGATCTGAACTCGGGTCTGGGTGCGGTGGTGGAACTGTCCACGGGTGCCAGGACGGGAACGCCGCTGTGGTGCATTCACCCGATCAGCGGTCTGGTGCTCGACTACCGGCCGCTCGGTGAGGTGCTGCCGACACCGGTGCTGGGCCTGCAGATGCCGGGTCTGGACGACCCGGCTGCGCCGCACCTGGTTTCGATCGAGCAGATGGCCGCACATCATGTCGCGACGATCCGGCAGCACCAGGCGGTGGGCCCGTACCGGTTGCTCGGGTGGTCACTGGGGGCGGTCCTCGCCCACGAGGTCACCCGTCAGCTGACGGCGACGGGGGCGACCGTCGAGTTGCTCGTTATCATCGACCCCCGTCTCGACCCTGACACCGAAGGCGGAGCGGCGATCGACGAGTCGGTCGAACACACGCTGCGGGCCATCGACCCCGAGCGATACGAGCAGTACCGGATACGGTGCGCCGAGGCGGTCACCGCTGCGGTCAACTATGTGCCGGAGCCGGCGACAGCCGAATCCACGGTTTTCGTATCGGCGCTGGACAATCCGAATCCGGAGCAATGGCGGGCACTGTCGGCCGGGCCGCTGGCCATCGAGGAATCGTCGGTGGTCCATCATGCGATGGGTGCCGCCGAGGCGATGACGGCGATAGCGGAAACTGTCGTCCGTCACCTGCCGCCCGCAGACCAGAACAGACAACCCGGCCAGACGCCGGGACCGACGAAGTGATCAGGAGAACGAGTTGACGGACGTAGTACCGGACGAATCCACCACCAGTGAGAAGTCGCGTCGACTTCGATGGTGGATCGTCGGCGTACTCACCGTCCTGGTGCTCCTCGTGGTGGCCGGGCTGTATATCGGCTATCTGGCGCTCAAGGCGAAGGACTCCCTCGACTCGGCCCGGGGCCATGCCGCCACCGCGCAGCGAGCCTTCCTCGCAGGTGACACCGACAAGGCCGTCGCATCGGCCGAAGAAGCCGTGAGGTCGGCGGGGCTGGCCAAAGATGATGCGCACAACCCGGTTTGGTCGGCGGCGGCGGCCATCCCATGGCTGGGGGATCCGTTGAAGTCGGTCCAGGAGATGACAGAATCCGTGGACTCGCTCGCCACCGACGTGCTCGCCCCGACAGCCGAGCTGGCCGATGTGATCAGCCCGGACAACCTCCGGACCGAGGACAGCGCCATCAACACCGCGGCCTTGGCGCAGGCGCAACCACAGTTGGCGGTCATCGCCGATCGCGCGGAGGAAATCCAGGTCGACGTGGAAGGCACCGACGGTTCGTGGCTGGGCACGGTGTCCGACGCGCGTACCGACTTGCTGGGCCAGCTGACGGAATCGTCACGGTTCATCCGGGGCACCGACACCGCGGCCAGGCTGTTGCCACCGATGCTGGGCAACAACGGAGAACGCAACTACTTCTTCGGATTTCAGACCCCTGCCGAATCCCGGGCCACCGGTGGCCTGCTCGGCGGTTTCGGCGTGGTCAGTGCCGTGGACGGCCGCGTCGACGTGGCCGACCTGGGGGCGAACAACGAACTCGACCCCCCGGCGAATCCGGTCGACTTCGGCGAAGAGTTCAACTACAACTACGGCATCAACCGGCCGTACACCGATAGTCGTAACAGCAACATCAGCGCGCACTTTCCCTATGCGGCCCAGATCTGGATGTCCATGTGGGAGCAGCAATCGGGTACGCAGCTCGATGGTGCGGTCGCGATCGATCCCATCGCGCTGAGCTACCTGCTCGACGCCGCCGGCCCCATCACGATGGGCGACGGGCAGAAGGTGACAAGCGACAACGTCGTTGAACTGACGTTGTCGACCTCGTACCAGCAATTCGCGGACAACAATGTCGCCCGTAAGGCGTACCTGCAGGAGATCGCCTCCAAGGCGATCACCAAACTCACCGCGTTGCACGGCAACACCGCGAAAGTGCTGGAGGCCCTTGGGCGTTCAGTGCACGAGCAGCGGATCATGGTGTACAGCAACGACGCCGCCGAGCAGCAGCTCTTGAGTGATGCGGGGCTGGCCCACGAAGTCGAGGAAACTGCTGCGCCCTACGCAAATGTGGTGGTGGGCAACCTCTCCGGTAACAAGATCGACTACTACCTCACCAGGTCGATCACCTACCAGGCGGGCAGTTGTGACAGCGACCAGCGGGCCTCCACCGTCGAAGCACAGTTGACCAACACACTGTCCGACCTGAGCTTGCCGCCGTATGTGATCGGCAACCTCGGCAATCCCCAACTGAACCTGCCCAACGGCACGAACTATGCGAGCGTCACGCTCTACGCCACCGCAGGGGCAACGATCGACGCGGTCACCGTTGATGGTCAGGCGGCGCTGTTCAGCACCGGCACCGAACTAGGCCATCCGTTTGCGACTGCGCAGGTGAAGATTCCGGCCGGTAAGTCGGTGACCGTCGCCTACCAGATGACAGAACCGACGTCCGCGGGAGCGGCCGTGGTACCCGTGCAGCCCCTCGTCGATGACCCGGAGGTGAGGGTTGATGTCCCTGCCTGCGAGTGAGAACGCGATCGAGGTGTCCGGTCTGCGGATGAACTACCGAGGTGTGGACGCGCTCAAGGGAATCGACCTGGTGGTCCCGGCGGGCACGGTGATGGGTCTGCTCGGCCCGAACGGTGCAGGCAAGACCACCACGGTACGGATCATCAGCACCTTGCTCCGACCGACCGGCGGCGCGGTGCGCATCAACGGCATCGACGCGCTCACGCACGCGCATCGGGTGCGCAGTCTCATGGGTCTGTCCGGGCAGAACGCGGCGATCGATGACAACCTGACCGGACTGGAGAATCTCGTGATGATCGGCAGGCTCTCCGGACTCGGCCGGCGCGGAGCCGCAGTGCGGGCACGAGAACTGTTGGAGCAGTTCGACATCGTCGAAGCCAGTAGGCGCCGGGTCGGAACCTACTCCGGCGGTATGCGCAGGCGGATCGATCTGGCCGGTGCCATCATCATCCGGCCGCCCGTGCTGTTGCTCGATGAACCCACGGCGAGTCTGGATCCCGTCAGCCGTACCGAATTGTGGTCGGAGGTAAAGGATCTGGTGGCCTCGGGCACCAGCGTCCTGCTGACCACCCAATACCTCGAAGAGGCCGATCAACTCGCGGACTCGGTGACCGTCATCGTCGGGGGACAGGTGGTCGACCGGGGCACACCCACCGAACTGAAGTCGAGACTGCGTACCGCGCAGGTGCGCCTGCAGCTGTCGCCCGGCGGTGACCCGCACGCCGCGGCGGAGATCGTGGCCGGACTCGATGACGCAACCGACATCGTGGTCGACGGCAACCAACTGACGTTCTCTGCTCCTGACGCCGGCCCGCACATGGCGCGCGCGATCGCCTTGCTGGCCACCGCCGGCATGGGCGTCGACGACGCCGTCGTCTCCGAACCCACACTGGACGATGTCTTCGTGTCCCTGGCCGGCCGCTCGTGACCACACCGCAGACCCTGCCCCAACCGATCGCGGGTCCCCGGCCCCGCGATATGGCCACCTTCCTGGTCGACTGCGAGGTCGTCGCGGTCCGGAACGTCCGGACCATCCTGCGTAACTGGCAGATGATCCTCGGCGTGGTGCTCCAGCCGCTGATGTTCGTCCTGTTGTTCTCGTATGTTTTCGGGGAGGCGCTCGGCGGCGACCGCTACCGGGAGTTCCTGATCGGCGGCATCATGACGCAGACGGTCGCCTTCAATGCCGGGTTCACGGCCCTGGGTGTGGCGACCGACATGAAGAACGGCATGATCGACCGCTTCCGGGCACTTCCGATGTCACGGCTCTCCGTGATCGTCGGACGCACGATCTCTGATGTGTCGGTCAACGTCGTCGGGCTCGTGGTCATGTCGCTGGCCGGGCTGGCGATCGGCTGGCGAATCGACACCGGGCTGTGGCAGGCCCTCTCGGGTTACGCCATCGTGCTCCTGTTCGGCTTCGCGCTGTCGTGGGTGGGCGCGGTGGTGGGTTTGGTGGCCGGATCGGCGGAGGCGGCACAGAGCCTGCTGCTGACGGTCCTGTTTCCGCTGACCTTCATCTCGTCGGCCTTCATCCCGGCGTCCACTTTGCCCCAACCGATGCGGGTGATCGCCAACTGGAATCCGGTCACGTCGGTGGCACAGAGCCTGCGTGAATGCTTCGGCAATCCGGTGACGGTCAATCCGCTGTTGCCCAATCCGGTGACGTGGGCGTCGGAGAACCCGCAGGCCTACTCTCTGATCTCCATCGGCGTCATCCTGGCGATCGCCGGACCCGTCGCGTCGCTGGCGTTGAAACGGATCTGACCCCACGCCCCGAACACCTCGGGCGTCACTGTGACACAGGTCACGCCTGATTCGTTGAATAGGTGGTTTTCTCAGGTTCTCTTGGCAGAATGGTCGCCATGTTCGCGTTATGGGTCACTGTTGCGGTGGTCGCGTGGCTTGTCGTGTCGGTTGTGGTGGCAATCGCTGTCGGCCGCGCGGTGCGCCTGCGTGACCTTGCCGACGATTCCAGCGGACGCACCGGGGACGGCGATTCGCAGCCCTGGGCCTCCTGAATTGTCACGATTGACACTCCAAATCGGCCCAGTTGCTTCATGCTTACCGCATTTCCTGCGCGAGTAACGCACAATAGTGTGATCGTTAGGATCACAAGTGCCGGGTGTGGGGCAAGCAAGGAATGAGATGCGGTTGATCGAAACGAGGGGCGGAGTGCGGCAGGACTGGCCGGCTTGGACCCCCCGGTCATTGACGATGGTGATGGATTCGCTGTCCGGTGGCCTGGTGGTTCTCTCGGCCGATGGCAAGATCGAGTTGGCCAACGCAGCCGCACACCGGATTCTCGAACTGGCAGGCCGGCGGGGCGCAAAACTCCAGTTCAACGAGTCGAGTTCCGGGGTGTTCCGGAGTGATTCCGGCGCGCGTCTGCCGGCTGCCGACTTCCCCAACCGCCGGGCCCTCGACGCCGGGGAAGCCGTATCGGGAATCATTCTCGGCGTCGACCGCACCGATGGCGAGCGTGTCTGGCTCGACTGCAATGCCGTGCTGCTGTCGCCCGCGGATCCGGAATCACAGGTGGTCGTGTCGTTCACCGACGTCACCGAGATGCGGGTCATGCACGAGCGCCTGGCGGTGGACGGCGAACGTGACGCGCTGACCGGGCTACCGAACCTGAAATACGTGATCCGGTACATCAACGAACTGCTGGGGACCGTCCGTTCGACGGATCGGCACAAGGTCGATGTGGTGATGGTCATCAACTTCGACAAACTCCGGCAACTGAACGACTCGCTGGGCCATTTGGGCGGAGACCGGGCCCTGGCGATGACTGCCGAGCGTCTGCGCGACGAATTGCCCGAACCGCATCTGATCGGGCGCGTCGTGGGCGCCGAGTTCGTCGCCGTCCTGCGCGATGTCGATGAGGAAGACGTCGAAGACGTCTCGGACTTCGTCCATGTGTTGCTGACCGAACCGTCCGAGATCGACGGGACCCAGGTGCGGCTACGGGCCAGCGTGGGGATGGCACGCATCCTGCCGGGCGATCGGCGCAGTGCCGAAGACATCATCAGTGCTGCCGACACCGCGATGTATCACGCGCGCACCAGAGGCGGCGGCCACACGGTCGACTTCGACGCCCTGCACGAGAGCGATCAGTAGCTCAGAACTCGAATTCTGTCGCCGGCGCGGGTTTGCCGAACAGGAACCCCTGTGCGTGGGTGAATCCGAGGTCGCGGAGTTTGTCCACCTGGTCTTCGCTCTCGACTCCTTCAGCGACTGTGAGTATTCCGAGCGACGCCGACAACGCGCAGACCGCCCCGACCACACTGCGGAGTGGCTCGACGATGCCGACCTTGGAGACGAGGGACCGGTCGATCTTCACCACCTGCACCGGTTGCTCCACCATGTATCGCAAGGCCGCGAAACCGGTCCCGAGGTCATCGACGCAGATCGTGCAGCCGAGGGCATCGAGTTCCAGCAGCGTCTGCGCCGCCGGGGAGCCGGTCTCGATCAGATTGCGTTCGGTCACCTCGACCCACACCGTGGCGGCCGGAACACCGGACGTCGCGATCGCGTCGGCGACATGCTGCACCAGCCCGCGGTCGACCAGTTGGCGCGCGGAGAAGTTGACCGACATGAACAGCGTTGTGTCACCGGACTTGCGCTGCCACTGCGCCAACTGTCCGAGGGCGGCGGTCAGGCCCCACCGGCCGATGGGGACGATCAAGGATGTTGTCTCGGCTGCATCGAGGAAGTCGGCGGGAAGGCGGAGTTCGTCGCCGACCTGCCATCGCAGGAGAGATTCGAATCCGACCCGCTGTCGCGTCGAGAGGTCGACGATCGGCTGATAGTGCAGCGAGAAGTCGCTGCCGATCGCCTTGGCCAGTTCGGTGGTCGCCGCCACCTCCTGCTGGAGCAGTTCAATCGAGTCCGCGGTGGCACGAACAGACGTCGCCGAGGACAATATCGCCTGATGCACGGCAGCGCCTGAGGCTCGAACCAGGTCGATTGCATCGCATGCGGTGGACACTTCGGAGGCAATCGCGATGCCGAGGTAGGTGGGGATGAAGAAGGATCGACCATCCACGTCCACCTGGCGCGACAGACGCTCGGCGAGGTCGCGCTCAACTGTCTCCGGGTCGGCTTTGTCCACATCGAAGAACACGAGAACCAGGTGGTCGCATGGGCCCTCCCAGACAATGGGATGTTCGCCGAATTTCTCTCTCAAGGCGGATGCCACGGCAGGTCGCAGTCTGCTGACGAAGTTCCATCCCATCGCGGCGGCGAGGAGACCGGTGGGATCCATGCAGACGAGAACGACTCCGAGGGACGGATGGTCGATATGGGCGGTGCGGGACTGTATCGCTTCGCGGTTCGCCACCGTCGGCTCCGGTGGCAGGGTTGACTCTGACATGCACAACCCCCGATGGTCATCCGGCGCAAAAGCTATCCGGAGCGTGCACACCCTGCGCCTCGTTCGGTTGTTGAGTCTACCGCGAGCGGACGGATCTGGACTTGGGATGGCTGGAAGTTCGCGGACTGTCTAGACTGACAAAGGTTGTTCCCAAATTGGGGGCCGGCGCTGAGTGGAGTTTCGCGCCTTGAAGGTTCAGCAGCGTCACAATGGCTCGGGTGCTCGCGTGTCCGGTGCTGGCGGTGCTGCATGTTGGGATTCGGATAGCTGATCGCGGTGGGCAACAGGTTCTCTGAGCGTTTCGATTCACGATCAACCGCGGTACTGATCAGTACAGCGGGCGCTTTCGGATTGCCTTTGTTCGCATTCCTGCAACCGGAGTTCATCGTCTCCGGGGGTATGAAGTACCTCGTCGCGATCTGGCTTTTCAGCACATTCTCGTTCGGGGTCACGTTCTATGTCGGCCGTCTGTCTGACACTCAATTCGCCTTACTCGGATTCGGCGGAATGGTCGGTATCGCGTGGTCCGCCTATCTGGTGACCGACCCGGCCGCGGCACGAGCGATCGTGGCCCTGCTCGCCGCAATCCCGGCCATCGCCGCGATGGGTTCGTCGCGGCGGGTGACGGTATCGTTCACCCTGTTCGCAATGGTTCTGGCGCTGCTTTTGTCGTCGGTCAACGCGACATCGGGGGTGGCACTCCTCGTTGCCGGCGGCGCCGCGGTGACCACAGTCTTTGTGCCGGTGTTCATGGTCGCGGCGCTGCGGCAGTCGCTGGGCTCCGTCCTCCGCAAGGTCGCGATGCTCGGCGATACCGACCCCCTCACCGGTGTCCTCAACCGACGGGGACTGCTGAGCCGGAACGGCGACCTGCTCGAACGCATCGTCAGGACCCGACAGGCCATCGGGTTCATGATGATGGACTTCGACAACTTCAAGTTCGTCAACGACAACCACGGGCACGCAGCCGGTGATTCTGTACTCATCGCCGCGGCAGCGGCCATCGAAGAGCTGGTTTCACCGCGATCGATCATCAGCCGGTTCGGTGGGGAAGAGTTCGTGGTGATGACCGAGTCGGCCAGCGCTGCAGAGCTCGTCGACCTCGCCGAACAGATCCGCCGCCGGATTCAGGCCGAATGCGGCGTGACCATGAGCATCGGTGCCATCTACGCACCGCTGATCCGTTCGGCGAGTGGTCGCCCCAACATCGACGAAGTCATCGACTTCCTGACCCGGCAAGCGGATCGCTGCATGTACGCGGCCAAAGACGCCGGCCGCAACAAGGTGATCTCCCGCACGTGTGCGCCGATCGTCTGGGTTCCCGGTCCGCCGAACGAGCCCCAGATCGAGTTCGTCGCGGACGAGCGAAGGGTCGGCAACCTCGAGATCGTTCGCCGGCGGAAGACTGCCGCCCGCGATCAGGCTGCCACCACGCCATTTGTCGACGACCAGTCCCTCTGAGTCGCGCCGGCGGCGAGGATCTGGGTGTCCTGCACCATATGTGCCAGGACCTTCGGCTTCGCGTCCAGTGCGATGCGGTTGCGGTCCCACCACATCAGGGTGGTCTGGTAGCGGGCATCGGGGTACGGCGAGGCGGGGATGTCTTCGGCCACTCGGCCGCCCGAGGATTCCCAGCGACGCAGGACGTGGTCGGCGGCGGTGGCCATGATGTAACGCGCGCCCGTCAGGGTCATCGTGGGAAGCGCGACTCGGGCGAGCATCCCCGCAACCGCTGCAGCAGCGGGGCCGTCTGCGGCCCAGGCCGTCTTCATCTCGACCACGCCCTCGGCGACACGGGAATCGATCGCGTCGATCACCATCTCCAGGCCGGGCTGACCTGCCCATTCGAGCAGAGCATGCGACTGGATCGCGGAAGTGTAGGGTCCTTTGGCGCGAACGCCGCCGATGACCGAGCCGGTGTGGTCGAGGGCTGCGTAGAACAGGGTTGTGCAATCACCGCGAACGACGTCGTCGTACTCGAGTGCCATCTCGACCCCGTGCTTGGCATAGCTCTTGCGGGCTCCGTCGAGGTAATCGACCCACACGTCGGGCACCGAGCGGGGAGTGCCGACGATCAGTGTGGTCCCGCTGCGCTCGTCGATGAGCTGGGCGGTGAAATCGCGCGAAGCGGTGGCGATCTGCGCGGATTTACGGTCGGGGACGAATGCAGTGGTCAATGGGGTCTCCTTGACAGGAGCGCGGGTGCGCTCGATTGCCATCTTGTCATTTGTGATAGATGGTGTGGGATATAACGATGATATTGCCGATATCTAATGCTTTGGTGGCTTCCGCTCCCTCTCCCCCGGTCGTATTGTCGCTGTTGTCGGTCGTTATGTCACTGTGTGTCAATCTCCCTCGCCGATAACAGTCCGTCCGGTTTGTTTGGACGGCAACTTTGGACAGTGTTCTTATCGGGTGTCCAATTCGGCGGACCGAATGTGGCTTGTGCCATGGGATGTGGGAATCGAGCGCGCCGTATACCGTCAGGATCGGTGTTTCAGTTCCCTTCGAAACTTGAGCCGAAAATAAAACAGGATGGTGTAGTGAACGATCAGGCTGATGAATCTTTGGCCGTCGTCGAGGTTTTCGATGACCAGAATTCGGAAGAATTGAACCGGCTCGAGAATCTGCGGGCCACGCCAGGAATCGATTTCTTGGATCCGGTGGATCAGCAGCTTTCGGCAGTCGGTGAATTGATTCCGCCACTGCCGAAGGACTTTGTCGACGAACCGGCGCGCTGGATCTACTACCCCTGGCGAAAGAAGGTCATCCGACTGCTCGGTCCGTCCGGGTACCGGAGGCTGCGCCTGGACCGGAACCGCAACAAGTTGACAGTCGATGAGCAGGACCGGGCCGGCGGTTTGCGGGTCGGTGTCGTGGGGCTGAGCGTCGGGCACGCGGTCGCGCACACCTTGGCGCTCGAAGGGCTGTGCGGCGAATTGCGCCTCACCGATTTCGACGAGATCGAATTGTCGAACCTGAACCGGGTACCGGGCTCGGTTTTTGACATCGGCCTCAACAAAGCCGTGGTCGCGGCCCGGCGAATCGCCGAGATCGACCCGTATCTCGACGTCCGGGTGCACCAAAAGGGTGTTCAGGAATCAACCATCGACGAGTTCCTGGACGGCCTCGATATCGTCATCGAAGAATGCGACTCGTTCGACGCGAAGGTGTTGGTCCGGGACAGGGCTCGCGCACTGGGGATCCCGGTCATCATGGAAACCAGCGACGGTGGTGTTCTCGACGTCGAACGATTTGATCTGGAACCGGATCGTCCATTGTTCCACGGGCTCCTCGGCGATTTCAACGCGGCCTCGCTTTCCGGGTTGTCGGCCGCCGAAAAAGTGCCGTTTGCGCTCCGAATTCTCGACGGCGACCGCCTGACGTCGCGAATGGCGGCGTCGGTTTTCGAAATGGGCCGAACCCTTTCTGCCTGGCCGCAACTCGGCGGCGACGTGGCCCTCGGGGGCGCGACGGTGGCAGCCGCCGTCCGGCGGATCGTCCGCGGCGAGCCCCTGCCGTCCGGCCGCATCCGGGTCGACCTCGACTCCATCCTCGACGACTTGGCCGAACCAGCCCTGGCTGCCGAACCGGCCGAACGAACTGCCGTCGACGTGCGGGCGGAATACACGGCCCTCGACGCGCGAGAGGCAGTGATCTATGCCGGGTCTCGAGCGCCCTCGCTGGGCAACGCACAGCCCTGGCGTTTCGAAACAGATGACTCCGGGGTGACGGCAGCGCCGGACGTGTCACAGTGGTCGACGCTGGACGTCGGAGGGCGGGCCTCGGCAGTGGCGCTGGGAGCGGTGCTGCGCAACATGACGATCGCCGCCTCGGCTGCCGGTCTGCTCGGCAAGACCGCGATCGAAGGTACCGGTCACGGCATCTCTGTGCGGCTCGACTTCGGTTCGGAAGCAGACGCGGCGGCGGCGCAGTTGGGGCCGATGCTGGAGCGACGGACAAACAGGGGATTCGGCGATCGCAGCGAACTCGGCGACGACGTGGTGTCGGCGCTGAGGGCGCATGAGTTCGACGGGGCACAGATCAGGTTGATCACCGATCCCGAGGCCATCGCGGCGTTCGGGTCCATCGCGGGCGCGGCCGAGCGCCTACGGTACCTGGATCCGGACCTGCAGTCCGAGATGATGGCGGAGATCGTTGCGGCCACCGATGCCGCCTCCGACACCGGTATCGAGATCGATGATCTGGCACTCATGCCGCAGCAGGCTCCGCTGCTCGCGCTGCTGCGCCGTCCGGACGTGATGGCCCATCTCGATGCCTGGGGCGCGGGTTCGGCGCTCGGGGCGGACGCTACGGGGCGGGTGATGACGTCATCGGGGCTTGCGCTCGTGACGATCGCCGGGCGCAGTGCCGACGAGTACGTGCGCGGTGGCGTTGCGATGCAGGACTTCTGGATTCGGGCGCAGACCCTCGGTCTGGCTGTCCAACCGATCACACCGGCGTTCCTCTATGCCGAGGGCACCGCCGAGTGCGCTGCGGTCTCGGAGGCGAAGGGTGAGGAATTGTTCGGTCTGGCAACCCGATTCGATGAGTTGTTCGGGCTGAAGAACGGCGAGGCGGTCGCGGCGGTGTTGCGATTGTCCCGGACGCCGTTCGTGCCATCGGTGAGTCGTCGGCGCCCGGTGATCTGACTCGCCCCTACCCCCCGCATACGAGCCACCTATGCGAAGACGAGCCACAAATATGTGGCTCGTCTTCGTATTTCCGGCTCGTTTGCGGGAGGGGCGGAGGAGTCGGGGTCAGGTCAGCTGTTCGGCGTCGAGCTTGAAACCGGCGGCACGCAGGCGGTCGATGAGGACATCGCCGATCGCCGCGGCCGGGGTCAGGATCCCCGAGCGGGCCGGCAATTTGTCGCGGTCCAATGCCAGCGACAACGCACACTCCGACAACATCACCGCGGTGGCCTTGTATCCCGGGTCGCCCTTGGCGACCATGCGGGACCGGTAACGCTTGCCGGTGGTGGTGGTTGTGTAGGTAACGGTGGTGAAATGACCTGCCTCCCGAACCTTTTCGCTGGGACCCCCGCCGGGCTTCGGCAGCAATCTGTCGAGGACGCCCCGGACCGGGCCGATCGACATCGCGCCGAGGAACGCTGCGGTCCCGGCGGCGACAGCTGCGGAAATCACCGTCGAGACGATCGGGGTGCTGCCCACGTACATCGTTTCGCCGTAGCGGAACTTCTCGCCATAGGCATTGTCGAGCAACGCATTCGACCGGCGTACGACCCGGGTGTTGACGCTCGCCATGAAGAACGGGGCCAGCGTTCCCTTGAGGCTGGGATCGACCTTCGAGGCGTCGACCAGGCTGAAATCGCTGGGTTCGGCGCCACGTTTGATTCCGGCGTATTCGCCGGGGCCGGTGGACAGTGCGTGCGGATCGAGCAGCGTCCGCCGGGTCTCGGCCTTCGACGCCTCCTTCGCGATGACGCGCATCGAGTCGATCGTCCCGCCGCTGATACCGCCGCGGAAACTGCGCACGATCATCGTGGTGTCGCCCATTGTGCCCTCGCCGTCGGCACTGATCTTCTTGTGCAGCAGGTAGGCGCCGAGATCGGAAGGGACAGAATCGAATCCGCACGAATGCACGATGCGTGCGCCGTTCGCGCTCGCCTGGTCGCCGAACTTGTCGATCGACATCCGGACAAAGGGCACCTCGCCGGTGAGGTCGACGTAGTCGGTGCCGGAATTGACTGCCGAGGCCAGGGCCGCCTCGCCGTATTTCAGGTAGGGGCCGACGGTGGTGCACAGCACCCTGGTGCGGGCGGTCATCGCATCGAGCGACGCGGGTGAATCGGCGTCGGCGATGATCAGGGGCCAGGCGTTGGCAGGGGCAGGGAGGTCGAAGCGCATCTGCGAGAGCTTGTGCTCGCTGCGGCCGGCCAGGGCGATCTTGATGCCGGGCGGCGCATGCTCGGCCAGATATTCGGCCGTCAGTTTTCCGACGAAACTGGTCGCTCCGAAGACAACAATGTCGAACTCGCGATCACTCATGACCCGACCATACTGAACACGTTTGTTGTCGGGTTTCGGTTCGGTCAGCCGGCCGGGGTGAATGTGGGCGATCGGGCCTGGTGGCGGCGTTGAAGCCACCAGTGATAGCCGCGGGCGGCAAAGGGCGCGATTAACAGCATCAACAACACGCGCAGCATCTGTGCCGCGACGATGAAGGCGATGTTGCCCCCGGTGGCCGACGCGGTCGCCAACACCGCGTAGATCCCGCCGGGTGTGGTGGCCAGATAGCTGTCGAACATCGACTCGCCGGTCCACATGCTCAGCAACGCGCCGATACCGGCGCAGGCGGCCGCGATGGCCACGATGAGGGCGGTGGCCGGCGGCAGCAGTTTGCCGATGGCGATCAGCGATGAGCGGGTGAAGCCCAGTCCGGCCTGCCAGCCGATGGCCGCGTACGCCAACTGCACCAGGAGGACCGGGACCGCCGCGGAGGTGGTGATGACGAGGAGTTGCCCGGCCACCGAGAAGATCAGCGGTCCGAGCAGGCCGGCCGCTGGTAGTCGGGCCAGGTACCCGAGGCTGTAGCCCGCGATCATGCAGACCGCCAACATGAGAAGTCCCCACCACTGATTGCCGGTGTTGCCCGCGAACTCCCCGCCGCCACCCGATACCGACTTGCCGAAGACGAAGATCGCGACCAGTGGCATCGACATCGTGATGATCGCAACCCGCAGATACTGGATGACCGCGACAACCCGTTCGTCGCCGCCGAGTTCACGGGTCAACGCCACCAATCCGGAGGCGCCGCCGGCAACCAACGCCAGCGAACCGGTTAGGGAATCCACGTTTCGATGCAGCCCCAGGAGGGCGCCACCGATCACTGAAAGTGCCAGCGTGGCAAAGGAAACCGCCACCACGGCCGGCCAATGCGATCCGAGGCCGGAGAGGGTGTCGGGTGAGATCAGCGTTCCGATGTACACCCCGAGCACGCCCTGCGCGGCCAGACCGAAGGTCCGCGGCATGGGTGGTCGATCGCCACGGGGGAGCGGCGCCCGGCCGGCAAGCGCCAGCCCTGCTGCCACCACCAGGCCGGCAAACAGTGCCGCCGAGGGAATGCCGACTGAGGAGAGGGCAAGTGTTGCCGCGGCGGTGAGTCCGATCAATCCGATCCAACGCATCACTATGGCAATTCTACTCTTGTGAAAATGCTCCATCGAGCAGGTGATATCTGAGAATAACGCAAGTAGAGTCTTGGTATGACAGGGGATGAGACCAAGCCCATCGACGTCCAGCAGGCCACCCGGCTTCGGGAGGCGATGGTAGCGGTGTCTCGCCGCGCGCGCAGGCAGCGGCCGGCACATGGTCTGACGATGACACAGGTGGCCCTGCTCGGCGACCTGGAACGCCACGGCGCCAGTTCCGTTGTCGACCTGGCAGAACGGGCACAGGTCAAGGTGCAGTCGCTGACGTTGAGTTTGAATCGGCTCGAAGAACTGGAACTGATCACCCGACGCCCCGACTCCACGGATCGTCGTCGGGTGATGGTCGAACTCACCGCCATCGCCGGTCCGCTCCTCGAAGAGGATCGCCGCCAGCGCGACGAATGGCTCGCCGCCGCGATGGCCGGACTGAGCGAGACCGAACGCGGACTGTTGATGTTGTGCATACCGATTCTGAGCCATTTGGCCGATCACCCGGACCGGACCGACCCGGTGCGCCGCCAAGGCTGACATTGCCGTCCCCGTGACGGGTACTCGAGGGAAATCTGCCCTTCATGGTCAGTCACGGGCCCGGTTGCGCCCACAGTGGTCCGTTGCGCGATCTGCCGCGTCTGATAGTCGTGGAGACAGGGGTGTTCACCAGCGCCGAATTGCAGCATGCGGGGTACGACCGCGCGACCCTGCGCAGGCGATTACGGGATGGCTCATTGATCAGGCTGCGAAAGGGCTGGTACGCGACACCTGCGGCGGATGCGGGCGTCGTGGAGGCGGTCAGACGGGGTGGCGCGTTGAGTTGTGTATCGGCGCTGCGGTTTCACAAGATCTGGGTTCCACCTGGCCAGGGGCAGGCGCACGTGCGGGTCAGCAAGCACGGCAAGCAGCAGCGGGGCCGATTCTGTCAGGGCCATGGCCGGCCGGTTCCGGTCACGACAGCGGTCGACCCGATCCCCGTGGCATTGGGGTGCGCGGCGCGCTGCCTGGGTGACGAGGACTGGATCGTCGTATGCGATTCGGTGTTGAACTCGGCCGAATCGACCGTGCCGGAGCTGCAGGCACAGATGGGGGTGCTGCCGGTGCGGCTTCGGGAATTGATGGCCAGATGCGATCCGTCGTCGCAGTCCGGCACCGAGTCGATCACGCGATTACGTTTGCGCGCAGCAGGATTCGCTGTCGAGGTGCAGCCGGGTATCGCGTACGTCGGGCGGGTGGACCTACGTGTGGGCAGATTGCTGATCGAATGCGACAGCAAAGCCCACCACACGTCGCTCGAGAACTATCAGAATGATCGTCGCCGGGACCGCAGGGCGCTGGTCGAGAGGTGGCTGACCATGCGAATCACCTACGACGACGTCCTGTACGGCTGGGACGAGGTACTGGCCGACATCCGGTCGATCACCCGGACCGATCGGCATCGGATCCGTCGCCACAATCGGTCCCTTGAGGGGTAGCGGAGGGAAATGCGCCCTCGGCCACCGCTGACGGGGACGATGTTGGAGCGCGACGAACGGGGATCGTCGGAAAGCCGGGTTGCTGATCGCCGCTAGCCTGATACTCATGAATCCCTCGACCCTGCAGGCGCGTGTGATCGTCGACGAGATGATTCGCGGTGGCGTGGCCGAAGCCGTGTTGTGTCCGGGCTCACGCAACGCGCCTTTCGCGTTTGCGTTGCACGCCGCCGACGCGGCCGGCCGGCTGCGACTTCATGTGCGGGTCGATGAACGGACCGCCGGGTATCTGGCGCTGGGACTCGCTGCGGCGTCCAGGCAGCCCGTACCCATCGTGATGACCAGCGGTACCGCCGTCGCGAACATGAGTCCGGCGGTCTTCGAGGCCAATTACGCCCGGATTCCGCTCGTCGTGATCAGCGCCAACCGGCCGTACGAACTGCTGGGGTCGGGTGCCAATCAGACCATCGAGCAGTTCGGGATCTTCGGAACCCAGGTGCGGGCGGCGATCAGTCTGGGGTTGGCGGAGCAGGATCTCGATACCAACAGTCAGTGGCGGTCGGCGGTCGGGCGCGTGCTGGCCGCGGCTCGCGGAGCCAGGACCGGCAATGCCGGGCCGGTCCAGTTCGACATCCCACTGCGCGAGCCGCTTGTCCCCGACCCAGGGACCGCACCCACCGACGACCTCGGCGCCTTCACCGGACGGCCCGACGGCGCCCCGTGGACCGTGACCGCTGTCGGGAAGCTGGACGTGCCCGTCGATATCGACATCAGTGAACCGACGGTGGTGGTCTCCGGGCACGGCGCCGGGCATCGGCCCGAACTGGCCGCCTTGCCAACCGTGGCAGAGCCGACCGCGCCGGCCCCCGAGAATCCGCTCCATCCCCTGGCGTTGTCGGCGTTGCGTCCCGCCCAGGCCATCATCTGTGGTCGACCGACGCTTCATCGCGAGGTCTCGACACTGCTCGCCGACCCGAATGTGCGGGTGTACGCCCTCACCACCGGTCCGCGGTGGCCGGATGTGTCCGGCAATGTGCTGGCCACCGGGTCGCGCGCCGAGGTTGTCGGGGACGCGGACGAGGTCTGGCTGAAGACCTGCGCAGAAGCGCATCAACGTGCCGTCAACGCCGTCGACCTGGAGCTCGATGCCACCGAGGTCGTCACCGGGTTGCACGTCGCGAAGGTTGTCAGCGCGGCGATGGCGCCCGGTGACCAACTGGTCGTCGGTGCGTCCAATCCCATCCGCGATGTCGCACTGGCCGGTCGGGTCGGACCCGACGTGCGGGTCCTGTCGAACCGCGGGGTCGCGGGTATCGACGGGAATGTGTCGACCGCGATCGGCGCCGCACTGGCCACGGGGTTGCGCACGGTGGCGCTGATGGGCGATCTGACCTTTGTCCACGACGCCACCGGCCTGCTGATCGGCCCAGCCGAACCACGTCCCGACAGGTTGACGATCGTTGTCGCGAACGACGACGGTGGCGGCATCTTCGGCCTGCTCGAACAGGGTGACCCTCGTTTTTCCGGCCCCGCCTACCTGGGCGCGTACGAACGGGTCTTCGGAACCCCGCACCGGACTGCCCTGGCCTCGGTCTGCGCCGGCTTCGGCACCCCGCATCGGCTGGTGACTCTTGCCGAACTACCCGCCGCGCTGAACGAGTCCGGCGACGGCATCGAAGTGATCGAGGTCCGGACCGACCGCTCGACGCTGCGATCGATCCACACGGCCA
>NZ_DATCVM010000052.1:0-20458 GCF_036566845.1 Williamsia sp. | reverse complement strand
TGAAGGGACCACCGACGCGACGCGCCGGTGGTCCCATAACTGGCAATCCAGGTGGTCCCATCCTCGTGGCAAAAATCAGCTCACGGTGGTCCCTTCACGCTGGCAGATGACAATCGGCGCCGAATCCCTTGGTTTATGCTGCCTTCGGTCAACGGCACTTCCCACCAAAAGATTGTCGAGGCCGTCGAGACCACTCGTGGCAGGCTCCGCGGGGTCAGCCCGAACCGTGATTCGCGGGGGCAGATTATCGCTGGTCTTTCGTTCGGGTTCTGGACCGAATTATTCAAAGCTCAGCATGAAGATCTTTGGCGCGGCGCACTGACGCGAGCGCTGCCGGGGACGCCTCAGGGCAAGCGAAAGAATGTCACCATAGCCTTGGAGCGAACGCGCAAGTTCAGGAACCGACTCGCGCACCACGATTCTCTTCTGTCTCAAGACATTCCGCTTCAGCTCGAGACGATGCTTTCGATAGCAGAATGGATAGACCCCGACGCGCGTGCATGGCTCGAACAGAAGCAACGGGTCACATCAATCTACGCGGCTCGTCCTGTTGTTCCGGTGGACACTCTCGTGGTCTCTGCTGGGATCGCGTGGCCCCTCTACCAGGCGGTATCAGTCTACGTCTGCCCGCCGGATCGAGTCTTCCGTCCCGCCAAGTACCTGGCCTTCTACGCTGACAAAGAGGTCAAGCCTGAGGTCGCTGCAATTTTGCATCACCGAGCGAACGTTGAGTGGACTGACGCGGAGAGTGCCCGACTACAGAACCTGCAGGGCGATGCGCATAAGTACGACCGGAAGGTCGGGAACGCGATCGCTGAGAGTCGCCAACGGAGTTGGACAGCTGGCCGCTACCAGATATTTTTGCTGAGCTCGCCGGGCGATGCCAGACATTTGACGTTGGCGAACCCCATTCCCAACATCGCCACTGGCCGTGGTTCGGCGTACGTTCAGCGGCATCGATACACCTCCAGTCACTCGCTGCAGGTGTCGTCCACCACTGCCGAGCTCGCCTGAACCGACCAAACGGGCACGGTGTGACCGTCATAGCCGGCGGCAACCTCGTTTGGCTCCCTAATAGAACCTGTCAAATCGGATTCAGCTGATAGCGCGTGCTTGCTCCATCCCGGCCGACGAAACAGAAAGCGATCCTTCGTCCAGCTGAGCACTTCGTTTCGTAGGTTGACGGTCGGTAATTGCGACGAGTACCGAAACGGAGATGTCTCTGCAGTTATCCGACCGGCGCTGAGTCGCTCCGACAGTCCGGGTAAATCGCGGTGTTGCGAACATCACTGAACGCAGCAGGTGGGTTCAAACAGGCGGTGACGTGGCACAGGACGATCGGTGGATCGAGGTCTCCAAGTCCGCGTTCGCCCATGAAGCCGAGGGTCTCGCGATGCTTCGTGACATCGTGCCGGTGTCGTCGTCGCCGTATCGCGCCTGGACCAACTTCGAGTTCATGGACAACCACGGTCAGTGGCACGAGATCGATGCACTGGTCCTCGGGCGCCGTCAGCAGAGGAAGACCCAGTCCCGAACTGTCCGTGAAAAGAGGACATTCGCATCAACCAGCACGTCTAGCGGCCCGGTGCTCATAGGCTGAGAGCTTACGAGACCGGACCGTCACAGAGCGCAATCAGTCTTCCTCGAGTCCGATGGAGTCCTCGAAACTGCGAAGGTCATCGAACGCGCGGCGGTGAGGAGTCCTGTATGGCCTTCTAAACCGCTGCTCCGGCCAGCACACTCCGGAGTGTGGCGGCGAACTCGGTGGGTTTGCCCGTCTGGCCGAATTCGCCGCCCAGGAAACCGCCGTGGTCGCTCGGGAAGACGACGGCGTCGCGGCCCAGGAGTGCGGCGGTGGCATGCGCTGCGCGGCCGGCCATTTCGCCGTCGACCGGGCCGCCGGATTCCTCGCCCACGCCGATCACGATCTCGGTGGGTGCCGAGAGAAGCGCATCGACGTCGGGTACGTAACCCGCACCGCCGCCGCGCATGTTCGACATCAACGGATCGGTGCGGGAACCGTCATCGTCGGGCGACATCCCGAATGCCGCCGGGTCGGGAGCCGGCTGCGCGAGGTAGTCGGCGTCGATCTCGCCCCGCTTCATCACCAGTGCGATGAACTTCGCCATGGCCGGACCCTCCCCCGACGCGTCATAGGTGGCGACCATGTCGGCGCAAACGGCGCGCAGTTGGTCGCGGTCCGGAAGGATTCCGCCCGCCGGCGGCTCGTGTGCCACAAGCAATCGGACGTCCTGTGGGTACCGCGCAACAAGTGCCAGCGCGTTGACGGCGCCGCCGCTGGAGCCGAACACGTCAACGGGCCCAGCGCCGACAGCACCGAGGACAGCGTGCAGATCGTCTGCGTGTTGCTCCGGGGTCACCGCCGATGTGGGTTCGTCCCGGACGCTGCGACCGGTGTTCCTGGGGTCGTAGGTGACAACTGTGCGGTCGGGAAAATGCGACGACAACGTGGCGAAGCCGGTCGCGTCCATCGGCGAGCCGATGAGCACCAGCGGGACGGTATCCGTCGACGAGCCATCGCGGACGTCATACGTCAGGGTGGCGCCTGAAACTGAGACTGTGTGAGTTTTCATGTCCATGTTGACCTGCGTCGCACTAAAAAGTCGTCGGTACACAACAGCCCTTGCTGCGCGGCGCTGTCAGGTCACCGAACCAGCGGTCGGCCGAGCGGCAGATTCGAGCCACCGGTCGCCGCGTTCATCGCATCGACAAACAGGTACGCGCCCACGAGGGCGAACGAGAACACCAGGTAGCCGCCGATGTGGGTTTGGGTCTCGCTGGCGTTCGCGGTGCCCAGGAACACGAAGAGCAGTGCCAGGTCGATCAGGATGAACAGCAGGGTGAACGCCAATGGCAGACGAAGACTGGCGACGGTCAGCAGCACGATCATCGCGAGCCAGGAGAGCAGGAAGAGTTTCTGCGTCCCCACGGCATCTTCCGGGGTGATTCCGAACCAATTGTTTGTCAGACCCAACACCAGCGCTGCATAGCTGAACCAGAAGCCTGAGAAGATCCCGAAGATCGCTGCTACCGCATTCTGTGCCAGGTTGGCGGCCCAGGTCGCGGCCACGAGTTGTCCGATTCCCGTGGCGGCCAGGATGATCGGAATGGACGCTCCGGTTGCGGCGGCGGGTACGTAGCCGGTCAGCACAAGCGCGAGTGCAACCGATCCGACAAGAAATGTCGGTACGCCGATGAGCGCTGGGTTACCTACGGCCGGCGCCTCATCGGGCGCGGCAGCGAGTGGTTCGCCCTGCACGGCAAGCATTTCCGGAGCCGATTCGATGGTGGTCATGTGACAAGTCCTTTGCGATTGTCCGCCGCACTCGGTGTGTGGCGCCATCAGAAGGCTAGGAGCAGTCGGGTCGGAAGTATGGCCCAAGTCACACAGCACTGACCAAAGATGGTCCGCTCGGACAGGGGTCAGCTGACCAGTGCACATCTGTCACTGTTTCCAAGTGCTACGCTTGTAGCCAGTTGCAACATCCGAGCTTGGAGGGTCAGGTATGGCAAGAACAGCAGACAAGGTGACGCGTTTCGACGCCGAACTCGTCGACAGCGCCATCGCGGAAGGTGAGCGACAGCAGCGCACCGGCCGCCAGCAGTTGGAGCACTGGGCACGTGTGGGTCGGGCGATGACCGCCCACGAGACGGCGCCGCTGGCCAAAGTCCGTGCCGCCCTCGCCGGGGACGTACCACTGGAAGACCTCACCGCGCCGGAGGGAGCGGTGTTCAACGCCGAGATTCGAGCCGCGATTGCGGAGAACCTCGCGGAGGCCGACTACCGCAAGACGCTGGCCGAACGCGGAGTCACCACGGTATCGACGAATGACAAAGGCGAACTCGTCGAATACCGGCCGGATGGCTCGCAGCACATCCTCGACGCTGGATGAAGCGACTTGATCTGATCGTCGGCCCGAACGGCAGCGGCAAATCCACCTTTGTGGCCGAGACATTGTCTGCGCACCTCCCGCAGAGCGTGTTCGTCAACGCCGACATCATTGCGCGAGACCGCTGGCCCGAGGCGCCCGAGGCGTCGTCCTACGAGGCGGCGAAGATCGCAGAAAGCCTGCGCACCAGGCTGATCGACGCGGGGAGATCATTCATTGCTGAGACGGTGTTCTCGCACCCATCGAAACTGGAGTTGATCACCCAGGCCCAACGAGCCGGATTCATCGTTGTGGTTCACGTGATGATCGTTCCGGAAGAACTTGCGGTGCAACGTGTTCGCCAACGCGTACGGGCCGGTGGCCATGCCGTCCCCGAGGTGAAGATCCGGCAACGGTACGTCCGCCTGTGGCCCTTTGTCGCCACCTCGATCGCGCGCAGCGACGAGGCAACGGTGTATGACACCGCCGGCGGTGTCGCCCCGCGCGTGGTTGCCGAGTTCTTCGGCGGCGAAACCGTTGGCCGGGTGCGATGGCCGGTCTGGACGCCCGAACCCCTGGTTTCTCTCGTCCCCTGACCACAAACGATCCACTTGCACGAAGACGCGCCACAAATATGTGGCGCGTCTTTGTATTATTGGCGCGTTTGCGGAGAGGGTTGCTGACGCCTCGCACATTGGTGGACTTGATCGCGGGTGGACGAGTACGGGCCCGGCCGAGTCTGCGCCGGGACCCCGGGTCGCAGACCGGGAGATCCGGCATGCTGTAGGTGTGGATGCGTTCTTCGAGTTCGTGGGTAGTTACTGGTGGCTGGTGTTCGTGTTCGGCGGGGCCATCGGTGGTGGTCTCAAGGCGATCGGTGCGGCCAACGAGCGTCGCGCAGAGCGCAGGCAGGAGCGGTACCGGCTCAAACAGCAGACGAAGCTGGCCGAGATCGAGGCATCGGGTCAACGGAAGTTGGACGCCGAGGCGGTGCGACGCGATATCAGGAAGAGCCTTGACCAGCACGATCAGATCGATGGACGCTGGTTCGACTACGAACTCGATGCGGCCACCTTGCTCGACTTCCCGATGATGATCGACCTGCGCGAACCACTCACCATCGAGTTCCATCGCGCGAAACGCAAGGCCGACCTGCTACGACCGGACACCATCGACGACCTCGTCGACGACGCTGATCGACGACGCGAATACCGCGACGCGGTGCACGCGTACGCCACCGCATTCGATGTTGCCGAGACGGAGGCCAAGCGTCGTCGCCGGTCGGGCTTCAGCGAGGACGAGCAGCAGCGTCTGAAGCGCGCCCAACACCTGCTCCAGTTGGCGCAGGACGCGGGAGCGAGCCCGGAGGAGCGGCGTAGTGCTTACGCGAAGGCCCGTAAAGAACTCGAAGGGTTGATCGTGTTGCCGGTGGCCACCACGCGACAACTCGAGCAGCGGGTGGCCGGACAACTCGAGCGGTGACCGGCCGCGTTCTGGCTCAGACCGTCATGGCGGTCGCATCTGTTTTGATGGCACCCAGCGCGGTCGCGCATGCCGGGCACGTGGCGACGTCCAGCTGGAATTCCCATCCGCTGGTGCTTCCGGTCTGTACCGCGAGAGTGTGGTCGGTGATGTGGGGCATCGCCATGGTGCGTCCGCACAGGCTGCAACTCAGAGTCATCCGTATCCGTCCTTCTGGCCCGACTGAACATGTCGGGCTGCAACCTCAACCGAACAGGTGCACGTTTACCCCGATCTGAGGTTTCGAAACACTCCGGCGGTTAGTCGACCTGTGGCACCCGTTTGCTGAGCAACCAGGCGCCGATTCCCACCGCGACGAACACCACGGACGCCGTGATGAGTGTCAGCACGAACCCCCTGTTGCCGCCACCGTAGACAGCCATCAGGGCAACACTGACCGCGCTGCCGACGGTGAATCCCAGATACCGCAGCACCAGGTTGAAAGCCATTGCGCTGCCGGTCTCCTCACTCGGGATGTGCGGAATGATCAGCACAGCAAGCGAAGAGAAGCTGAACCCGCCTCCCAGGCCGCCCACGGCCATCCAGACCACCGCCCAGGCGACGTGGTCGTGAGCCACGGCCAGCCCCAAGGTGGAGCACATGAAGATCGTGCAGCCGAACGGCAGCACCAGATCCGGGCCGAATCTCTTGACCGCGACCAGAGCCATGCGACTGCCGATCACGCTCGTCAGCGAGTAAGGAGTCAGCATCAACCCGGCGACGGCGAGTGACTGATCCAGCCCCCAGTCCGGGTTCTGGACGAGCACGATGACAAGTGACAGCAGCGTGTACATCGCGATGCCACCGCCCGCGGCCACCAGGTTCGGCGCCGCGACGCCTGGCCGGACCGCGAGTCGTAGGTCGACTAGCGGCTGATCACAGCGCAGCGACCACACGATCCACAGCGCGAACGCGATGATCCCGGCGGCGGCCAGGCCGAGCGTGCGAGGCGACAGCCACCCCCAGGGTTCGCCGTGGCTGACGGCGAGTAGAAAAGTACCGGTGCCGCTCGACAACAGCAGCGCGCCAATCCAATCCACGGACATGCGGGTGGAGGCACGCGATGGGGGTATGTAGCGGACAGCCAGGATCAGCGTGATCAGACTGAGCGTTGCGCCGAGCCAATACGCCGTATGCAATCCCCACACGGATGCGACAGTCGCGGTGATCGGGTAACCGAGGCCGGCGCCGGCCACACCGGCCACCGACAGTATTGCGATAGCCGGAGCCAGCCGAGAGACCGCAAACGACTCACGAGCGACTGCCATCGCAAGCGGCACCAGCGCCATGCCGACGCCCTGGAGTGTCCGGCCGATCACCAGGGCCACGAAACCCAGTGGCAGCGCGGACAATACACATCCGACGGCCACGATCAGGAGTCCGACAAGAATCGTCGGACGTCGCCACGCCCCGCCACCGAGGCGGCCCAAGACGGGCGTCGCGATGGCGGCCGTCAGCAACGTTGCGGTCAGTGTCCACTGCGCCTGGGTGATCTCGATGTCGAATTCGGTGGAGATCTTCGGAACAAGGGGCGCGCCGAGACTGCTGACGATCGACGTGATCGTGGTGACCAGGCTGAGGGTGAAGAGCAGGATGCCATACCGGGGTGGCCGGCCGGTCGCGGTCATCCGCGGGCGGGGGCCGCTGACATGTTCAATGTCCCGCGTCCCACTGAGCCAAGATCGTTCGCAGGATTGCCACCAGCGGTAGCGGCTGGTCGAACATCGGATGATGTCCGGCGTCCGGGAGGTCGACCACGGTGGCCGGTTTTGCGAACAGTCCGGCGATTTCCCGGGCCATTTCGGGGCTGACCATGCCGAGCTCGCACCGGATGTACAGCGACGGGGTCACGATGTTGCCAAGCAGCTCACGGAGATTCACCAGGCGACCCGCTTCGTGCCGTTTGCGGAACATCTCCGGATCGAACTTCCATACCCACCCGGCCTCGGTCTCGCGCACCGACTCCTCGGCGACGTGCCGGGCCACGTAGGGCAGTAGGGTGTCCTGCCGCGGTTCGGTCCGGAACCGGACGCAGATTTCTTCCTTGTTCGGATGGGCCTTCGGTACGCGGGCGAGCTGCCGGATGATGATCTCCTCCGGTGGCTCGTCGAACAGCGGCGAGTCGATGATCACCAGACCCGCGGCGGCATCTGGGTGCGTTGCGCCCAGGACTGCGGTGACCCATCCACCCATGCTGTGCCCGACCACGTACGGCTTGCCGGAGATCCCGCCGGCCTTGGCCACTTCGAGGACTTCGTGCGTCCAGGTCTCCATCGGGTATTGCTCGCGGATCTCGCTGTCTCCGTGGCCGGAGAGATCAACCGCGACCACTCGATGGGACGACGCGAGGAGCGGGGCGATGTGGTCCCACCACCCGGAATGTGCCGAGCCGCCGTGGACGAGTACAACGCCGGACCCGGTGTCGTCGCCCCAGCAGCGCAGGTGCACCCGGGCACCGCTGATCTGGACATCGCGATGCTCGGGCCGGTTGGCCAGCGCGGCGGCAAACCAACGCGGCTCGGTGATCGGACTGGATGCCTCGGCCGTCATCAGTTACTCCTTCGCCGCGCAAATGTTCCCCCAGACTATCGACCAGCAGAAACCGGTTGTTTGTCGGGACGCAACTTCTTACGGGCTTGCCTGCGGGTCCAGGTGCGACAAGGATTATTTGATGACCGGTGATCTCGGTGACGATGAATGGGATCGCAAGGAACGCAACGAGACCCCGACGCAGCGGCTCGACCGGAACTGGTCGAGTCTGTTGCAAGAGTTGCGCGTGGTGCAGACCGGCGTCCAGTTGCTCACCGGGTTCCTGCTCACGGTTCCGTTCCAGGACCTCTTCTACGCTCAGGACAAGGTGTTCCACACCGTCTATCTCGTGACGGTTGTCGCCTCGGTGTCCGCGACGGTCTTGCTGTTGGCGCCGGCTTCGATGCACCGGATCCTGTTCCGGCGGCATAAATTGGACGAGCTCATCCGGGCGTCGCAACACTTCGCGCTCGGTGGGTTGGTCTTCCTGGGTGTGGCACTGACCGGGGTCGTGGTGATGGTGTTCGAGTTGGTGATCGGCCGGACCGCGGGCTGGATCGCGGGCGGGGTGTCGGTCCTGGCATTTGTGTTCTTCTGGTTCGTAGTCCCGTGGCAGTATCGCGACATCGACGAGTAGGCCGGGCGACAACAAATCTCAGTCGTCGTTGTCGTCGTCTTTGTGAACGAGTTCGGGCGCCACCTCGCGGGTGGCCATGCCGCCGGTCCCACCTTCATCGACCGGGCCGGGGCGCCCGCCTTTGGGCTCATCGACGTTGTTGCGGTCCGATTCATCTTTTTTGTTGGTCATCGTCAAATGGTAGGCCGCGCCGTCGGTGCGTGGTTCTGATCATGACGGTCATGAACTCGCCGAATCCTGGTGTGCGTCACGCCCCGGTGGCATGCTCGGGTCATGGCCATCGACCTGCCCACCGCCCGGCGACTGTGGCGGCTCCTCGAACCACTGCACGCCGTCACCTACTTCTCCGACGAAACCCGTGAGGCGCTGTCGGCCGCCGGCTACCGCGGGTTCTGGATGGGCTACTTCGCCGCCCGGGCCGCACCCCTGGGACCTGTCGGGCCCGAGATCGTCACAGCACTGTTCTACAACTTCGCACCCGCCCACGTGGCCAAGGCGATCCCGGATGCGTGGGATTTCGCGCCTCCTGAGACCGCTCTGCAGGTGCGTCAGGAGGCCGCCGTGGCCACGCTGTCCCGCATGCTCGGCGACGATGCCGCCGACGCCATCGATCGGGTGGTCGCGGTGCTGTTCCCGGTCGCCCAGAATGCCGATCTCGGCGGCCGGGCCCTGTTCGCCGCCAACTCGGCATTGCCCTGGCCCACTGATCGGGTGGGAGCCCTCTGGCATGCGGCGACGCTGTTGCGCGAACACCGGGGCGACGGCCATGTGGCGGCACTGACCACGGCCGGGATCAGCGGTCGGGAAGCCGGTGTCCTGCATGCCATCGCGAACGCGACGCCGCGGTCGGTCCTGGAAACCAGCCGCCAGTATTCCGAAGCGGAATGGGAGTCGCTGACGGCGCGACTGGCGGATCGCGGTCTGGTCGAACTCTCCGGCGCCATCACGCCGGCGGGACGCGCACTCAAGGCGGAGATCGAGAACACCACCGACCGCCTCGCCGCGCCCGCGTACGCGCGACTGAGCGACAGCGCGGTGGAAGACCTGACGACGTCCTTGATGGAACTCACCAAAGTGGTTGTGGCAAGCGGTGAGATCCCGTCGCAGACGCCGATCGGTCTTGATCTCGACGATGTGGGTTGATCAGCCTGGTGCCGGGAGTCCAAAAAGTCCTTTACGAGCAAGAAACTTCAGACTCGCGACATTAGACTCTCCACCATGGGTTTCAATGATGACATCATCGCCGAGTTCCGGGCCAACGACGGAAAGGTCGGTGGCAACTTCGAGGGCGCGCCGATTCTGCTGCTTCATCACCAGGGTGTGAAGAGCGGCAAGAAGTACATCGCTCCGTTGGTTTACCAGGCCGGAAACGACGGGGTCACCTACGTCTTCGCCAGCTTCGCGGGCGCACCGGAAGATCCGCAGTGGTTCCGCAATCTGAAAGCCACACCCGATACGTCCGTCGAGATCGGTACGGAGACAATCGCGGTGACCGCCTCCGAGGTCACCGGCGCCGATCGCGATCGGATCTGGGCGCAGCAGGCGTCGGTCATGCCGGGCTTCTCCGACTACGAGAAGAAGACCACCCGGGTGATCCCGGTGGTCGCTCTGACTCCGGCCTGACTGCCCGCGGCGGCTCTGTTCGTCAGTAGGCCGTGGAGGGCGGCACCAGTGCGCCGCGGTCGGTGTCGACGATCTCCGCTCCGAGGGGGAGCAGTGAGATCGGGATCATCTTGAAGCTCGCGATACCCAGCGGGATGCCAATGATGGTGAGGCACATGGCGATACCGGTGACAACGTGCCCGATGGCGAGCCAGATACCCGCGAAGATGAGCCAGATGACATTGCCGATGGCCGATGCGACCCCGGCGGTCGGCTTACGGACCACGGTCCGTCCGAACGGCCACAGCGCATATACGGCGATACGGAAGGACGCGATACCGAAGGGGATGGTGATGATCAGAATGCAACAGATGATGCCGGCGGCGATGTATCCCAACGCCATCCAGAATCCGCAGAGCACAAGCCAGATGACGTTCAAGATGGTCTTCATCCGGCTCATTGTGCCAAAGTCGGCCCAGTTCTGTTCGGGTGAGTAAATTTTCGGGAGTGTGGCGATGAGGCCCGGCCTCCGAGAGTTCCTGTGGTCGCTGGCGATCACCGTGATCCTGGTGGTCCGCCTGGTCACCACCCTCACGACGGCCCTGCTGATCATGGGCTGGGTGGTCGTGGCGTTTCGGTCGGGGCTCTGGAACGACTGGTTCTGGCCCGCGGCGATCTCCGGTGCCCTGCTGGCGCTGAGCACATTCCTCTACAACCTCGCGCGGGGTTAGTGCCCCGAGTCAAAAGTCCTTTGCGGTCTCCGGCGTTCGATTGCCCCCAGATCTCAGACCCCGAGATAGGCGAGAACCGCCAGTACGCGCCGGTTGTCATCGGCCGACACCGGTAGGTCGAGTTTGGTGAAGATGCTGTTCGAGTGTTTGCTCACGGCCTTCTCGGTCACGAACATGGCCTCGGCGATCGCCGCGTTTGATCGACCTTCGGCCATCAGCGACAGAACCTCGCGCTCGCGGGCCGACAGCCGATCGAGGGGACCGTCGGAACGCTGGCCGGTCAGCAGTTGGGACACCACTTCGGGGTCGAGGACGGTGCCGCCGCCGTTGACCTGCCGGACCGCGTCGATGAACCCGGCGACGTTGGCGACCCGGTCCTTCAGCAGATATCCGACCGCGCCTTCCCCGCTTTCCAGCAACTCCCGTGCGTAGAGCTGCTCCACGTACTGCGACAGTACGAGCACCGGGAAGCCGGGGCGCTGGCCGCGGATCTTGATGGCTGCCCGTAGGCCCTCGTCGGTGAAAGTCGGTGGCATCCGGACATCGAGGACGGCGAGATCGACGGATTCGTCGGCGAGTGCCGCGTCGAGTTCGGTGGCGTTGTCCACTGCAGCGACGACGTCCATCTGGTGTGCGGCGAGTATGCGTGACAAGCCGTCGCGGAGCAGGGCGTGGTCTTCGCCGATCACGACGCGCATGGCACCTCCATGGACACGATGGTGGGGCCACCGATCGGGCTGTGCACGTACAGCGAGCCGTCGAGGGCCTTGAGCCGCTGGGTGACACCGTGCAAACCGGATCCGGCCGCCACGGCCCCGCCGATCCCGTCGTCACCCACCTCGACTCTGAGCACACCGTCGAAGATACCCATGGAGATCCAGGCGTTGTGGGCGCGGGAGTGTTTGCCGATGTTGGCCAGGGCTTCGGCCACCGCGAAGTACACCGCGTTCTCCATCGCCGCCGGAAGGCGTTCATCAACAGCGAGATTCAAGGTCATCGCCAGCGGCATGTCGAGCGCGAGGGCCTCGACGGCGGGTCCCACGCCACGATCGGCGAGAACCGGTGGGTGGATACCCCGCACCACCGACCGCAGATCGCCCAGTGCGGCGGTCGCGGAAGCCCTGGCCTCGGCCATGAGTTGTTTGGCCGCGTCGGGATCGTTGTCGACCTGGCTCTCGGCCAACCCGATGGTCATACCGAGCGCTGCCAGCCGGGCCTGGGCGCCGTCGTGCAGATCCCGTTCGACGCGGCGCAGCTCGGCGGCGGCCGAATCAACTGTCGCGGCGCGGGATTCGGTCACCTCGTGAACCCGTGCCTCCAAGACCTCGGCGCGGCCTCTGTTCAGAACGCCCAGATCCATCGCGGCACGGGCTCTCATGAGGGGTTCGACGAACGGCAGCAGGACCAGGGTGGCGGCGAAGATCACGCCGACCAGGGAGATGACGAACCCGATCGTCGAGGCCAATGCGAGCCATCCGAGATCCCGCCAGCGCAGCGAATCCGAACTCCACACCGAGAGCAGATGAAAGATGTTGCCGCGATCGTGGCGGGGTTTGTAGTCGCCGGGGTACCACCGGCGGTCGAGGACACCCGCCGCCATCCTGCGGTGCAGGTCGCAGAGAGCGGCGACGATCGGGACCTCCACGTACAGCACCAGCGCTCCGACCGATATCAGCACCAGCGGGATGGCCACCACCTGCACGATGAACAGCACCAACGCAACCGGCGCCAGCAGGGCGGTGACCAGGGCGTACATCGCCGCCCGCAACCACCGGACCACCAGGGTCGGTTCATTGTCGGCGTTCACGGTTTCCTCTCCGGCCGCGGCACAGTGCCGAACCTGGGTCTTGCATGGTGCAAGAACACTCATGGTGCCTTGCGCCGAGGCGAAAGACAGTGGTGCTGGATCTACCTCCATGGTGGACAATTTCGCCGCACATCGGGGGTTTATCGCTCCCGACCCGGTGCACGTGCTGAAGAAGAGTGGTGATTGCCCCGGTGTCCGCCGGGCGATCCGTTCGAGGCCCCACGCCTCACAGCATCAGGAGCTCCCATGAGACAGATGACGCGAGGGCCACAGGCCGTCGCCCGGTGGAGTGCCCATAATCCTTGGCGCGCAATCGGACTCTGGCTGGCACTGGTGGTGGTCGCAGTGGCGTTCAGTGCACTGATCCCCACCCAGGAAACCGACGACGCAGATTATCGCGTCGGTCAGTCCGGGACCGCCGACCAGATGATCCACGACGCCGGTCTGGCCGCACCCGACACGGAGTTCGTGCTGATCACCGGTGATCAGAACGACGCGGTGGTCGCAGCAGCAGAGTTGCGCGAGTACCTGGCCGGCTCCACGGAGGTGCAGGAGGTGACCGGACCGCTGCAGTCACCGGACGGTGCGACCCAGCTGGTGTCGATCGCCCTGCGCGCGCCACCGGGCGACGAGGAACCGACCATCGCCGACGTTGATGCAGCGGTGTCGTCGGTCAGCGCTGCGCATCAGAACCTCGAGTTCGGGCAGACCGGCGACGTCACACTCGACGATGCGATCAACGAGCAGGTCGCCGAAGACCTGGCCTCCGCCGAGATCATCAGCATCCCGATCACTCTGGGCATCATGCTCTTTGCGTTCGGCGCGCTGATCGCGGCCGGCATACCGGTGTTGCTGGCAGTCACGTCGGTGGTGGCCACCATCGGTATCTACGCCCCGATCTCGTATCTCGTGCCGTCGGAGGGTACCGCCTCGTCGATGGTGCTGTTGATCGGCATGGCTGTGGGCGTGGACTATTCGTTGTTCTATCTGAAACGAGAACGAGAGGAACGCCGAAAGGGCCACGGCACACTCGACGCCGTGGAGATCGCCGCGTCCACCTCGGGGCACTCGATTCTGGTCTCCGGCGTGGCTGTGATCGCCTCATTGGCCGGCCTGTTTGTTCTCGGCAACGCGACCTTCAATTCACTTGCCACCGCCGCGATCATCGTGGTCGCGGTTGCGGTGATCGGCTCCCTGACCGTCCTGCCCGCTCTGCTGGTGAAGTTCGGCCGCTGGGTCGACCGCCCGAGGGTGCCGCTGCTCTGGCGCCTCAACGCGCGGATCGGTGAAGGTGGGATCAGCTCACGCATCATCGGACCGGTGGTCACGCGGCCGGTTGTCGCTTTGGTGGCCGGCCTGGCCGTGATGCTTGCGCTGGCCATCCCCGCCTTGACGATGACCTTGCGCAGCGGGGGTCTGGACACCCTGCCGCAGGACATTCCCGCAGTCGCAGTGGCACAGCAACTCGACACCGCCTTCCCGTCGGAGGGTTCGTCGGCCAACGTGGTGGTGACCGGCGGTGATCCGGCCGCGGTGACCGCGGCATTGACAGACGTGGGGGAGTCGGCGATCGAGAGCGGCGCCTGGACCGTCACGCAGGAGCCGCTGACCTCGGCGTCGGGGACAACCACCGAACTGCGGCTCGCTAGCACGTTCGAGCAGGGTGACACCCAGGCCGACAACGCCATGCTGGACCTGCGGTCGACCGTGGTACCCGACCGCGTGGACAACATCGACGGGGCGCAGTTCGCGGTCGGCGGCCAGATCGCCGAGCAATACGACAGCACCAAGGCGCTGTCGGACGGACTGCCGATCGTGGTCGCGGTGATCCTGACCCTGACCATGCTGATGTTGGTGGCGACCTTCCGGAGTCCGGTGATCGCGGTGGTATCAACCCTCCTGAACCTGTTGTCGGTGGGTGCGGCATTCGGTGTGCTGGCGTTGGTGTTCCAGCACACCTGGGCCGAGGGGCTGCTCGATTTCACCTCCAACGGAACCGTGGTCGAGTGGATACCGATGTTCCTGCTGGCGGTCCTCGTCGGGCTGTCGATGGACTACCACGTGTTTGTGCTCGGCCGGATCCGCGAGGGAATCAACAACGGGTTGCCCCCGAAGGTCGCGGTACGAGCCGGGGTCACACAGACCGCGAGTGTGGTGACCAGCGCGGCACTGGTGATGGTGTCGGTATTCGCCCTGTTCGCCGCTCAGAGCATGGTCGAGATGAAGCAGATGGGTGTCGGACTGGCCGTGGCGATCCTCCTCGACGCGACCATCGTCCGGCTGGTGTTGCTGCCGTCTATCCTGGTGCTCCTCGGCACCCGTGCCTGGTGGCCGCGCCGGACCCGGACAGAGGCGCCGTTGGTGCCAAATCGCCAGGCCACACCTGCACCGCTGTGACGTGGTGCACAATGAGGGGGTCGGGGCTCTTCGGGAGCGAACGGAGGTGACGTGGTGGGTGAGTTGCAGGCACCTGCGCGCGACTTCTGGACCGCATTGGAACCAGGCGAGGATCCGGCCGCAAGGCTGAAGCAGGTTCGCCGGGCCCACGAACTCTTTGTGCAAACCGGGACGTTGTCCCCGGCCACCGGCCCCACCTCGGTGAGGTCGGTGGTTCGGGATTCGTGGATGCGTTCTGCCAAAGGTGGCGTCAACCCTTCGGGGATGACGGACGACAGCAGCATGTCGTGGAACGACTTCCTCGAGTACCGCAACGGCCATCCGATGGCCGCCGCGTACCCGCTGGTCCGTTCGCTCATGCTCGACGAGGTCTCCGACTCCGGTGTGGTGGTTGCACTCACCGACGACGTGGGTCGGTTGTTGTGGGTAGAGGGTGACCACAAAGCGAGAGACCAGGCCAGCGGCATCAACTTTGTCGAAGGGGCGTTGTGGGCGGAGCAGGTCGCCGGCACCAACGCCCCGGGTCTGGCTCTTGAGGTCGACCACGGGGTGCAGATCTTCGGGGCGGAACATTTTGCGTTGCGGGTACAGGACTGGAACTGCGTGGCGGCTCCGGTCCACGACCCGGTGACGGGTGCGGTGATCGGTGTCATCGATGTGACCGGCGGCGAGCGGGTGGCAACGCCGTTCGCGTTGTCGATGGTCAAGTCGGTGGTCGCCGCGGTGGAGGGTGAACTCCGGATCCGTTCACTGACCGGTGAGGTGCCCCGGGAGGTGGAGCCCTCCGGTCCGAGCCTGACCGTGCTCGATGGTGACCGGTACTTCTGGCGGCCCACCGGCGGTCCGTCGATGCGGTTGTCGCGGCGTCATGCGGAGATCCTGGTGCTCCTCGGCGAGTATCCCGGCGGACTGGGCACCGAGCAGGTCGCGACGATGCTCGCCGAAGACGGGATCGATCCGGTGACGGTCCGCGCGGAGATCTCCCGGTTGCGCCGCGACCTCGGTGCGGATGTTGTCGCGTCCCGGCCGTATCGGCTGACCACGCCCGTCGACTCCGACATCGGTCAGGTGCGCCGCATGTTGCGCACCGGTGAGATCGCCCGGGCCATCGAGAAGTTCGGTCGCGGTGGATTGCTCAGTGTGTCGCTGGCACCCGGGATCGCCGACATCTTCGAAGAACTCAAAGAGGACGTCCGATCGGCTGTCCTGACCTCCGGCGACCCGGAGTTCCTGCGGGCGTGGACCGCATCGGTCCACGGACGCGAAGACCTGGCGGCCTGGCGCAGGTGGGGCCAAACGCTGGTCCCAGGTCACCGGGACGAGGCCCTGGTCCAGGGGCGCCTACGTCTGCTCGACCGCCGTTTCGGGATCTGAACACGCCGTTGTTCCCGCACAGAATCCGTGGTTAAGCTGCTCCCATGGAACTACTACGCAACGTCGTAATACTTCTGCACATCGTCGGTTTCGCGACCACCTTCGGCGCTTGGGTGGCCGAAGCGGCCTCCCGTCGATTCCGCACCACCCGGGTGATGGACTACGGTCTGCTGCTGTCCCTGCTCACCGGCCTGGCGCTCGCCGCGCCCTGGCCGGCGGGGATCGATCTGAACTATCCGAAGATCGGGTGCAAACTCGTGATCCTGGTGATCCTCGGCGGGGTCCTCGGTATGGGAAATGCGCGTCAGCGGCGTACGGGAGAGCCCGTCCCGAGGCCGATGTTCTACGCGGTCGGCGCGCTGTCGCTGTTGGCGGCAGGGCTCGCCGTCATCTGGTGAGGGGTTGTGGGCCGAATTGTCTGAATCCGCATGCAGGTCCGGGTGGCGATGAGTTTCGCGGTGATCCGCGGTCCATTCAGTAACCACCAAACATCGCTTTGATGACGATCAAGGAGTGCGTGACATGACCGCGACCTACACGTTCGACATCTTTTCCAGCATCGACGGCTACGGCTCCTACGACGAGGCCTCCGACGGCGCCGACTGGGGTGGCTACTGGGGTAAACAGGGGCCGCAGTTCCTGGATCACCGGCTGTCCCTGTTCAAAGGCGAGCAGCGAATGGTGTTTGGGGCCAACACATATCGGGAGTTCGAGCAGATGCTGGCGGCGAGTGACGAGGACTCCGACGTGCGCGACGCGTGGGTCGCGCGGATGAGAAGCCTGCCGACGACAGTGGTGTCGTCGACGCTGCGAGAACCACTCGACTGGCCGGATGCAACCGTCGCGAGCGGTGATGCTGTCGACACCGTCACCCGGCTGAAGGAGGAGTCCGACGTCCCGTTGCGCTCACACGGCAGCCTCTCCCTGAACCGTGCACTGATGGCCGCCGGTCTCGTAGACCGTATCCAGGTGACGTACTTTCCTGTCCTCACCGGAAGATCGGGCACCGCGCCGATCTTCGGGGGCGCCGACGACTTCGATCTGGACCTGATCGAGAGCCAGACGTTCGATGGGCGTATTCAAGAACTCGTCTATCGGCCGACGCTGCACTGACGCTTCGGCGCGTGGTCGGTCAGCCGGCGATCCAGACCGCGACCTGTGCGGTGACGGCCAGCGATCGGGGATTGTCGGTGGCGACATAACGGTCGTGGGCGGCGTCGTACGCCGCCCCGGCTATGGAGCCGTGATCGGCGTCGAGTTCGACGAGTTCCACCGGCCAGCCGTTGGTTTCGAGGGTGGCCGCGAAATCCTGGCTGGCATGAAGGGGAACCGCATCGTCGCGGACACCGTGCATCAGGGTGAAAGGTGTTCTGCGCCCGACGTCCGGCAGCGTCTTCGGCAGGTGTCTTCCGCTGATCGGATCCGTCGCCTGGAAAGCGCCGGCCAGGCAGATCGTCCTGAGGATGCTAAACCCCATGTGTTCGGCATGGATTGTCAGTCCGGCGGCGGCCAGACCCCCGAGCGACCAGCCAACAAGTACGAGCGCATCGGCTCCACCGGGCCGGTCGGCGGCGAAGCGCGCGGAGGCGAGCAGATCTGCCCGGCCGTGGTCGGTCGCATGCGAGTCCCAATCGGGCGCGATGACGTGGAATCCGTGATCAGCGACGCGCGCGGCCAGCGGCGCCACAGCCGAGCGCGCGTCCGTTTGCATCCCGTGCCAGAGCAGCAGGGTCTGGTCGCCGGGATCGCCGAATACATCGGCCGCACGGTCCGGGGCGTATTCGATGGTTTCCATGCGCCGAGTCTGCCCGACTACGCAGCGGTTCGAAGCGAAACCATGCGTCCTACGACACCGGCTCAGCTGCCATCACACGAGCAGAGATGCCAGATGGGTCGCCGATTTCAGGTCGAGTCGCGGGCTTCAACGGAAGAGTCGCCGGGCAGTGGTGATCAGGACAGGACCAGCATGGTGACATCGATCCCGGCGATCGCGATGGCACCGTAGAACGGGACCCGGCCGGTTCCGCGCATCGTCACCAGTGCGATGACAATCACGACCACCAGGCCCGCCCACATCCACAGCAATTGCGAGTTCGCCAGCACCGCGATCGCGGAGGCGCCGACGAGTAGGACACCCGCCACGTATGGAAGGCGACGGGCACCGAGGAGGTGAGGGAGCCCTCGAACACCGGTCGCGGCGTCATCGGCGAGGTCAGGCATGACGTTGAGCAGGTGAGCGCCCGTACCGAGCAGCCCGCTGACCGCAATCATCCACGCCGGCGGCAGATGGCTGGGATCTGCGGTCAGCGTGACGACAACCGGAAGCGAACCGAATGCGACAAAATAGGGGAGCCACGACAGGACGGTCGACTTGAGCCCGGTGTTGTAGGCCAGCGCAGACCCGACACCGAGCAGAAGGTGCACCAGGGCGGCCGGCAGGCCGCATGCGAACGACGCCGCCACACAGACGATGCCGGCCAGCGCGACTGCCTCCACTGCGGTCTTCGGACTCAGGTCGCCCGTGGCCAAAGGCTTGTCCGTACGTCCGACCTGTCGGTCCCGCTCCCGGTCGATGAGGTCGTTGGTCCAGCCGACGACGAGCTGACCACTGAACACGGCAACCATCAGCACTGCGATCGACCGCGGATCCAGTTCGACGGTGACGCCCACCGCCGCGGTCAACACGGTCACCGCGACCGCAGGGATCGCGTGCCCGGCAACGACCAGCGCGGTCGCCGTTTTCACCGGGCAGTGCCGCGGATCACGATCGCGGGGACGAGTTGTTCTGCGCTGTCCCAGGAACCGTGATTGCCGACGAGCGTCGACTCCAGCGGTTCGACCTCGGATCGGATCATCGCGGTGTCACCGCGGGCCGCGGCCACCACATCACCGATCCGGACACGGATGTTTCCGCGGACGGCCTGCCCGAACCACCCGGCGTCGATGGCGTCGTCTCGGTGGAGAACCGTTGCCCGGCCGGCGAGCATCGTCTGCCAGGCCACCTGGACATCGTCGGCGGCGCCGTCTTCGGCGTAGACATGCCGAACCCGAGCTTCGCCGGCGATCGCGGTGGTGCCGGCGACCAGTTCGTTGTGCAGGTCGATGTCGAAGCGGCCCTGCGACGTGTCGACCATGCCGTGATCACCGGTGATGACCAGCGCACGACCGGCGGGGAGTTGTTCGGCCAGTTCGCCGACCATCGCATCGATGAGACGGAGTTGCTCGCGCCACGGCGGTGAGCCGGGACCGGCGAGGTGCCCGGCCAGGTCGAGCCCACCGTAGTAGGCGTATCCGAGGGTTGATGCAGGCGTGGTCATCTCGGCGAGGATTGCGGTTCGGAGATCGTCGAGTTGTTCGGCGGCGATCATCCTGCCCGCACCCCGCAGTGCTGCCCGCGACAATCCGGAGTCGATGTGCAGACCCGGCACGATTTGCCTCGTGGTGAATCCTTGAGCGCGGCACTTCTCGAAAATCGTTGTGGTGGTTTGGAAGTCCTCAGGGATCACGGTCCGGATGAGGCTGTGATCGTGATCGCCGTGTACACACCAGCGCAGCGAGTTGAGGATCGGCGCCTCCGGGATGCGCCCACCGGCACCGGCCCGGAAGGTGTATCCCAGGATGCCGTGGGTGCCCGACGGGCGTCCGGTGGCCAGGCTGGTGAGGCTGACCGCGGTGGTGGCGGGAAATCCGGCGGCCACGGTTGTGGAGTTGTCGAGGGCGGCGGCATTGAGGTTCGGCGCGTCGTCGGGATGCGCGGCGACCAATTCTGCGCCGAGGCCGTCGATCAACAGCAATGTCGCCGACTGTGCCGGCACCATCTTCAGGTGGTTGTCGAGGTCGGCGGCGCCGAGGGAGGCCGCCATCGATTCGAGGACGGCTGACAGCGGCGGCAGGCTGTGACGCGGATCCAGATCACTCATCAGCGATGACGCTAATCCTGTTGCCTACTCGCGCGCAGGCGGGTGTCCGG
>NZ_DATCVM010000051.1:0-7466 GCF_036566845.1 Williamsia sp. | reverse complement strand
GTCGGTCCGGTGGTGGATCTGTCACCGCGCGTGCATGAGCTGACTGAACGAATCCTGGGGGTCGTTCGGGGCTGATGGGCGCCTTGGTTCCGAGGAAGAAATACTCGACTCGCGACTAGGCTGGAGACATGTTGACCGGAGCGCCCGAAATCGACGACGTCGCCGCGCTGCTCGACGCCGATGTCGAGGGTCTTCTGCCCGCGTCGGCGATGGCCGGCGCCCAGTGCCGGGCGATGGCCGCGGCGCGGGACGAAGGTGTGCTCGCACCACTCGAACAGCTCCGGCCCCGCGCGGTGGTCGTGGTCTGTGGCGACGGCACCTGCGGGCGGGCGGTGGATCTGGTGCTGGCGCTCGCCGGACCGCATATCGATGTCCCGCTGATCAAGTGCGCCGCGGTGCCGCCGTGGATCGGACCCTTGGACGTGGTGGTGGTCGCCGGTGACGACGCCGGTGATCCCCGCCTGGCCGATGCGGCCGCGCGGGCCGGTCGGCGTCGCGCCGAGGTGGTTGTGGCCGGTCCGGTCGAGGGACCGCTGAATGACGCCCTGGTCGGTCCGGTGGTGGATCTGTCACCGCGCGTGCATGTCCCCGCCGCCTATCGCTTCTCGCATTACGTCGCGGCGCTGTTCGCGGTGCTCGACGGATTGCGTGCGGTCCGGTTCGAGGGCCGGCACCCGGATCTGTCGGCGATGGCCGACGAGTTGGACTCCGAAGCCGCCGGAAATCATCCGGGCCATGAGTTGTTCCACAATGCCGCAAAGGAACTCGCGGTTCGGATTTCTGATCGCAGAACCGTGTGGACAGGGGATACCGCGGCCGGGATGGTCGTCGCGGTGCACGCGTCGCGGGCGATTTTTGCCGGTGCCGGAGTCGTCAGTACCGCAACGGATCTGGGTGAGGTCGTCGCTGCGGGCGCGTTGTCGGCGGGGTACGGTGGCAGCATGCCGGCAGACTACGATCCGATCTTTCACGACGCCGAGATCGACGGTCCGATACCGCGTGAACCGGTTCGCGTGCAGGTCCTGACCACCCCTGATCGGGAATGGCTGGTGCGCCGCCTGACCGCGTCGCTGACCGACGTCGACGTTCGCACCAGCGGGCCCGCCGAGCAGTCCACCGCAGAGCCGCAACCCAGGGGTTCGGGTATGGAAGACCTTGTGCCTCTGATGATTCTCGCATTGCGCGCCGACATGGCCGGCGCCTACCTGCGTTTGGTCGGTAGCCACTGATGCACCTGCTCGATGGTGTGATCAGGCCATACGCCTGGGGTTCGCGAACCACACTGGCCCAGTTGCGCGGGCTCCCCACCCCCAGTCCGCATCCGGAGGCAGAACTCTGGTTCGGTGCGCACCCGGCGGCTCCGGCCCCGGTCAGCGGTGGGGCGGACGGCGAAACCCTGCTCGATGTGGTCGACGCGGATCCGCGCGGTCAACTCGGTGGCGCGTGCACCGACCGGTATCGGGGCCGTTTGCCGTTCCTGATGAAAGTGCTTGCGGCAGACGAACCGTTGTCGCTGCAGGCCCATCCGAGTCTGGATCAGGCCAAAGACGGATTCGAACGGGAAAATGCCCGGGGGATCGAGGTGGGTGCGCCCAACCGCAACTACCGGGACGACAATCACAAACCCGAGTTGGTGGTGGCCCTCAGCGAGTTCGAGGTGCTGGCCGGTTTCCGTGAAGTCACCGAGACCGTCGACCTACTGCGCGCACTGCAGGTACCAGAACTCGATGCATACCTCGGAATGCTGGCGGGACAACCTGATTCGCAGGGGCTGCGGGCACTGTTCACCACCTGGATCACACTTCCGGAATCGGCACTGGCAACCCTGATCCCGGCGGTTCTGGACGGGGCCATCCACTACCTGGAGACGACCGGGAACGGTCACTTCGCGGCCGAGGTCCGAACACTGCTGGAGATCGGCGAGAGTTATCCGGCCGACTCCGGTGTGCTGGCAGTCCTGCTGCTCAACCGGATCACGTTGCGTCCGGGCGAGGGCCTGTTCCTGCCCGCCGGCAATCTGCATTCCTATCTCGGCGGTACCGCCGTCGAGGTGATGGCCAACTCCGACAACGTCCTGCGCGGTGGTCTGACGCCGAAACACGTGGACGTGCCCGAACTACTGCGGGTCCTCGACTTCACACCCGTGGTCCGTTCCGACGTCAGTCCGACGATGCACACACTCAATGCCGAGTTGATCTACCAGACACCGATTTCGGAGTTCCGGTTGTCGATGGTGGAACTCGACGGCACCGGGATCCACAAGCCGTCCTCGATCCTGTTCGACGTTCCCGGACCGCAGATCTTGCTGTGCACGTCCGGTGCGATCGAGTTGCGGGGCAGCAACACCGATCTGCTGGTCCCTCAGGGCCAGGCCGTGTGGCTGGCCGATTGCGATCCGGATGTCGTGGTGCACGCGGCCAGTGCGCGAAGTGTTTTCTTCCGGGCCCTGGTCCCCGGTCAGTAGACCGGTGTGACCCCGACCGAGGCATGCCGCGTGGGTGCCTGAGCGCCGGTGGTCGAAGGCAGGCTGCTCCCGATGAAACCGATCTCATCGCCGGTCGCCACCATGGTGACCATCGCCGAACCGCCTGGTGTCGAGATCCAGATGTCCTGAGGGGACGCATGATTCTGGACGAGCCGGATATCTGCCGGGTCGGTGTGCGCGCCGGGGGGTGCGAGGTTGATGATCGTCGGCGCATCGACCGTGGTCGGGATGAGACCGTCGCACATCGCCACCGTGAAGTGCCCAGGGAAGACGCGGCCACCGGCCAGTGCGACGAGTCCGGGATCGCCAACCGCGGTGACGAATTGCTGCCAGTCGGCGGGACGGTCGCTGTAGATGAGCACGCGGGCACCGACTCCGATGGCCCGCAGCAAGATCTGCTGGGCGAGGTGCAGGCCGCCCGCGATCGAGATGCGATGCGGAAGCCCACCGAGCAGATCAACCGCCACCGCGCGTCCGCTGTGATCGGCGCCGATGAGCTGGCCACATCCGGCGGCGGCCAGGAAGATCCGGCCCAGGGCCGCTTGGTCGATGACGTGTTCCCCGATCGGCGGCAGCCGGTCTGCGGCACCGACGGGCAGGCTCGCGGCAAGAGCGGCACGCTGACGGCCATGAAGTGGGATCAGTCCGTCGATCGGAGAATGTCCGCCGGCGGGGTTCGGTTCGAGCGTGATCGTGTTGAACCTGACCAGTGTCCGGAGGGAGATGTCACCCTCGGGATTCGGTCGAAGCGCCATGGTGACGGTTGTCGACACCGACGGCACGGCCCACGCGGCATCGAGAGCCGGTGCGAGATGATCGGGCGAGACCGCGAAGGTCGACATGTGCAGTCGGCCGACCGACACCGACTCCCAGGTCTCGGAGCCCTCGCCGGCGCCGGCTCCGTGGGCGAGTTGGGTTGTCGCCGCGGTGATCTCCGCCGCGGTCAGGGCGGTGGCCGACAGTCCGCGACCACCGATCCGGTTGGCGACCCGGCGGGTGGCGACGATCGCGGTGCGGAGTGCACCCTCGGAACCGCCACCGCGACGGGCGACAGCCTCCGGGCAGCGGGACGGATCGAGGCGCAGGACCACCAGCACCGACCGGTAGGCGGTGGCCGGGAGCGGGCCCAGCGTGCGTAGATAGACCTGCGCCACGCGGCCGGTGCCGTGTGAACGAATGCCATGGCTGATGACGTCGATGGATTCGAGTTCGATGTCGAACTGCCGGACACTCTCGGCGAGGGCGGTCAACGGGATACCGGCGATGCCTGTGCAACCGCTGGGGTCGAGCAATCCGATCGTCGGAGGCGGTGTGTCGATCCGCAGAACGGTGACCAGGGTCGTGCCGTCCCAGCGCGCGCCGATCGGTGTCTCGTCGGGGACAGGGATGTCGAAGGGGGCCTGATCCGGCTTGGATCCGTCCGGTTCGGATCCACGCAACAGGCGCCGGCGCCAGAGCCCGAATCGCAAACTCAGCACCCGTGCCACCGGCGTCCGGCCGGGCGGTGCCACGAGCATCGCCGACAGGACGACGGCGACGATCAGCGCAGTCCACCACAGCGCGCCACTGTCGTAGGACAACACCAGCGCACCGGCGATCAACAACTCGATCGCGACCACAACAGTCATGAATCCCCCCACAGCCATCGGCCCCGATCCAATGGTCGAACGCCGAGCGTACCCCGGCGTTCAATGCTGCTATACGCTACACCGCGGGAGGATTGGGGGAATCTTTTGCCTGCTCAATTGACGACGAAGGCTCAGGTCAACGGCTACCGCTTCTTGCTGCGCCGGCTCGAGCACGCGCTGATCCGGCGTGACGTGCGGATGCTGCACGATCCGATGCGGTCGCAGATGCGTTCGCTGGTGGTCGGCCTGGTGGTGGCGTTGCTGGTGCTCGCCGGCTTCGGTGTGTACGGGCTCATCAAACCGCAAGGCACCGTGGGTGATTCGAAGATCATCGTGAGCAAGAAGGCCGGCGCGATGTATGTCGTCGTCGACGGCCGGTTGCATCCGGTTCTCAATCTCGCATCCGCCCGGTTGATCAGCGGCAGCGACGAGTCGCCCAAGTCCATCGCCGAGAAGAAGCTCACCGGGTACCCGCGGGGACCGTTGCTCGGGATACCCGGCGCCCCACTGGCGTTGCCGGGGCCACCGTCCGCCGACACCTCGCAGTGGACGGTCTGCGACACGGTGACCGGCGAGACCGCGGTCACCACGGTCGTCGCCGGAGAACCCGAACTCACCGACCGGATCCGGGTGGCGGCCACGAGCGATGCCACCCTTGTCGCCACGGGTGACGAGACCTATCTCATCTACGAGGGCAAGCGGGCCCGGGTCGATACCGACAGCGTTCCGGTGCGGCGTGCCCTGGGCATCGACGGGGCACCGGTACGAACCGTGAGCCCGGGTCTTCTCAACTCGCTGCCCGAGGTCGAACCCATTGTGGCGCCGTCGATCCCGGGCGTGGGCAAGCCGTCTGCGCTGGGTGCCGACATCCGCGTTGGCTCGGTGATCAAAGTGACCGGCCTGTCCGGGGAGACGACCTTCTACGTCGCACTGGCGCAGGGCGTTCAACAGGTCGGTGAGGTGGCGGCCGACGTCATCCGGCAGGCCGACGCAGCCGGTGGTGGCAGCGTTCCGACGGTGGGTCCGGGCGCGCTGACCGATGTGGACACCATCGACGAGTTGCCGGTGTCGGACTTCCCGTCGGTGACTCCGGACCTGTCCGATCCCGCCGCCGACCCGGTGCTGTGCAGTGGGTGGCTACGGTCGAAGGATGATCACCAGGCGGCGCGAAGTGTGCTCCTCGGATCCACGTTGCCGCTCGGCTCGAAGGAGGCGCCCGTGGTGTTGGCGGGCGCCGATGGACCCGGGGCCGGCCTGGATGCGGTGTTCGTCGAACCGGGCCGCGGGCACTACGTCCGCGTCACCGGGTCGGAGCCGGACAGCACCCGTGCTGAATCATTGTTCTATGTCAGTGATTCGGGTGTCAGGTTCGGAGTGCCGGACCTGGAGACCGGGGTTGCGCTCGGGATGGGGGACAGTCCGGTCCCGGCGCCCTGGTCGATCATCTCATTGCTGGCCGCGGGGCCGACTCTGTCGCAGGGCAACGCGCTGGTCTCCCATGACGGGATGACGCCGGATCCGGCCGGAACACAGATCGGTGCACCCGAGAACTGAACCGCCCGAACGTGGTTCAGTCCTTCGGGGGTTGCAGTGATCGGACCATTGATTCCCAGTCGTCGGCGATCTGGTGGAACGGCATGTTGTCGTGGTGATGCAGGTGATAGACCGCCGGTGGGTCGAGCGGGGCAAGCACCGCGATGCACATCAACTCGAGGTTGCCGCGAAAGCCCATGGCCCGCAGGAGTGTCCGCGTGTGGATGGCCGACACATTGCGGGTGGGGTGCAGGAACCGTTGGGGGCCAACTTCTTCGGCTTCCAGGAGGATGTCGAGATGTGACGCCACCGTTGCCAGCCGTGCTCGTCCGTAGGCGAGGAGGCGGTCGAGTGGATCGACCACTTCGCCGGGCGCACCGGGGCCCAGCGGTGCCGGACCGCTCATGAAGGCCTGCTGCAATTGGGATTCGGAATGGTCGAGCAGCGCGAGCATGAGCCCGGATCGATTACCGAAACGGCGGAAGACGGTGCCCTTGCCGACCCCGGCCTCACGCGCCACGCCGTCCATCGTGACGGCGGACGCACCATGGCGATCGATGAGCCGCGTGGCCGCTTCCAGCAGGAGTTGGCGGTTGCGGGCGGCGTCCGCGCGTTCCGGCTCGGCCGGCGCCACCAGCGACAGACCGCTCGGGTGCGGGGGAGTGGGCGCCGACGTGGTCAGGAGGGGTAGTGCGCCGACAGGTGTGCCGGAGTGCGGCTGGTCTGCACCCGGAGTCGGGCGCCGAGGGGGCATGGACACAGCACTGACTGTAACGGTAGCCACATCGGGAATAGGTTCGGACCGCGGTCCGTTTGACTGGTGCAGCTTGGTAACCGGATAGAAGAACAATGAGGAGTGATCTTGACCGACAACGCGACTGATACGACCAAGGCGTCGGATGTCAACGCAAAGATCCTGGTGCTGGTGGGAAGCCTGCGGCGGGATTCCGTCAACCGGGTGCTCGCCCGGGTTGCGGCCGAGAATTCGCCTGCCGGAGTCGAGGTTGCGGTGTACAGCGGACTCGAGAACCTGCCCTTCTACAACGAGGACATCGACACCGATCAGGTTGATGAGGCCGTGACGCGGCTGCGCGACGCGGTGGCCGGGGTAGATGCGCTGCTCATCGCCACCCCCGAGTACAACGGCACCATTCCCGCCGTGCTGAAGAACGCGATCGACTGGCTCTCGCGTCCCTACGGTGCCGGTGCGATCAGCGGCAAGCCCGTGGGTGTGCTCGGTGCGGCGCTCGCGCAGTACGGCGGCAAGTGGTCGCATGATGACACCGCTCGTTCGGTGGGTATCGCCGGCGGCAAGGTCGTCGAGGACGTCGACCTGCACCTGTCCATCGGCAGCCTGGAAGGCAAGGCCATCGCCGACATCCCGGAGGTCGTCGAGACCCTGCGTGCCGCCGTTGCGGTTCTCGCGGATCACGCGGTCACCGTCGACGCCTGATTCGACCGGGCCCGGCCCGAGACAAAACCACACGTTCCAGTCACAACCACCAGTTGCATGCAACAGGTGGAAATGACTGCAACGTGTGGTTTTGTGCGTGGGGCGGATGTGACTGGTGTGGGGACACGCCCGACGCGCCGAGACACGCCGGAATTCATGCTGGTGTAGATCCCGTGACCTGGGACTTTCATGAATGTTATTCGCAACGTGTTGTGTCGGTTCCGAATGTCAGACACTAGGTGTAGTGTTTGGAACACCGAACGGCACCACGGGGTTGGAACTGAGGGACAACGAAGTTCTCCTCCCCGAAGCCGCCGGGATAACTATTTGAAAGTCAAATCTGGGCCGCTATCCGGTGCTGTTGTGG
>NZ_DATCVM010000050.1:0-19129 GCF_036566845.1 Williamsia sp. | reverse complement strand
GAATCCCGCCACCCCGACTGTGTTGGTTGAGACACATGAGAGACCCTGATCAGGGGAAACCTTGATCAGGGTCTCCTCGTTTTTGGAGCCGCGGAGCGCCGGGATTGCAGATCTGCTCAGTTAATCGCGCCGTGCGCCAATCCATTCGGTGATCGATCGACCTTCGACCAGGTGCTCGCGGACGAGACGGGCCACCCGGTCCGCCGACAGTCGGTGATACCAGATGTTGTCCGGATACACCGCCACCACCGGAGCTTGCGAGCACGGGAACATGCAACCGGTCTGGGTGACCAGGACAGCGTCGTCGTTGATATTGCGGGAGTCGAGTTCGCTGCTCAGCGCCTCCGCGGTCTCAGGGGCGCCGTTGACCGAACATCGCGGACCTCGACACACCAACACGTGGCGGGAGAAACCGGGCACCTCGTCCCACAGCGGACTGATGATGGGCGCCGCGGTGGAGCGTGCCGGTACGCCGGAGTCGAGTGCCGCATCGAGCAGATCGGCGAAGCCGTCAGAACCGGTGAGGTCGGACACAACCTGGATGTGCGGGACCGGCGCACTGTCGTGCACGCGAACCCAATGGGCCACAACACGTTTGAACCAGGACTCCATCGTTCGGTCGGGCATGGTCTGCCCGTTGACGATCACCACCTCGCGCGCGCCTGCTGCGAGCGCGGCATCGAGGCCCGCGCTCACCGTGGGGCCGGAGCCGCCGAGTACCGCGGTCCGAAAGACGATCCCGGGATGCCGCCTGCGGAGCCGCTCCAAGGCGGGCGCCAACACATCTCGCGGCTCGCTGCCGCGATCGTTGGGCGCGGTGACCAGCACCCAACGAGCCGAAGTCATTGCCCCGCTCCAGTTCTCGAGTGCTGCGGTGCGCAGAGAATCACCATGGGCCTTCCGCTTCGGGGATGGGGCGCGACAATCGCGTCGATGCCGTACACGTCTGCCAGCAACTCCTCCGTCAGCACCGTCTCCGGTGGACCTTCGGCGACCACGCGTCCGGCGCTGAGCACGACGAGGTGGTCGCAGTACATCGCGGCAAGGTTGAGATCATGCATGGCGGCGACGATGGTCATCTCACGGGTCCGGATCACATCCATCAGATCGAGCGTGGCCCTCACGTCGAGATGATTGGTCGGCTCGTCGAGCAGCAGCAAGTCGGGCTGTTGCGCGAATGCGCGCGCGAGTTGGGCCTTTTGCTTTTCACCGCCGGACAATGTCTGCCACACACGGTCTTTCAGATGGACGATCCCGGCAGCGACAAGGCCGGCCTGGACCGCTTCGGTGGCACCGACCGTGGCGCTCCGGGCCCATCCGGCATGATGCGGGATCACACCCAACTCCGCGATCTGCTCGACGGTCAGTTCGAGTTCGGTGTCAGTATGCTGTTCGACCAGTCCGACGCTGCGGGCGAACTCGCGGCGACGAAAGTCTGTGGTCGGTCGATCGTCGATGAAAACCGAACCACTGTCAGGCTTTTCCAGCCGCGCGAAGATCGACAGCAACGACGTCTTACCTGAGCCGTTCGGTCCGATCAGCCCGGTCATCTGCCCGCGCGGGGCGATGCAGCTGACCGAATCGAGGATCGTCGTACCGCTGCGGCTCCAGGTGACCGACTCGGCGCGAATCTCCGTCACGTCTGCGCACCCTTACGTCGCATGATCACGACAAAGGCCGGAACACCCACCACCGCGGTGACGATGCTGATGGGCAGTTCTCTTCCGGGCAGCACGCTGCGCGCGACGATGTCGGCCCACACCAGGAGTATCGCACCGACCAGAATCACCACCGGTAGCAACTTCGCGTGCAGCGGGCCGACGAGCGTCCGCGCCGCATGGGGAACCACGAGCCCGACGAACCCGACGACGCCGACCTGGGCCACCAAGGCCGCAGTACACAGAGACGCGGCTCCGTAGAGCACCCATCGCGATCGCCCCACGTTGGTGCCGAGGCTCGCCGCGGCGCGCTCACCGAAGGCGAACGAGTCCAGCACCCAGGAGTGGGCGAGAACCACCGCCGCCGTGGCCAGAACGACAACCGTCAGTGTCGCCAACCCGTCCCAGCGCACGCCGGCAACCGAACCGAGTGTCCAGCGCAGCACCTGTTGTGCCGCATCACGATCGCCGAGAATCACGAGCGCCGAGGTGATCGCCGACGCCAATTGACCTACGGCGATTCCGGCGAGGATCAACCGGCCCGGCACCAGCGCACCGGTGCGCGAGGTGGCGATCGCGAACACCAGCAGCAGACTCGCCAGCGCGGCGACGAACGCCGCCATCGCGGTGGTACCGATACCGAACGCGCCGACCGTGCTCGCGCCGGCGGTCAGCGCCAGCACCGCCCCCAGCGAGGCACCGCCGGACATGCCGAGCAGGTACGGGTCGGCCAGTGGATTACCCGTCAGCGACTGCAGCACCGCGCCGCACAACGCCAGACCGGCCCCGACCAGAGCTGCCGCAAGTACGCGCGGCAACCGCAGATCGACGACGATGTGGGTCGTCAGCACATCGGTGCCCGCCCCGACCCCCAGACGACCAGCGATCGCCTCGAACACCGTGGCGATGGACAGGTCTGCGGCACCGATCACCACCCCCGCCGCGCAGCTGAACACCAGCAGTACGGCGAGGCCGATCGTCCAGAGGGTGGCGGTCGAGGTCCGAACCCGGGCCGGTGCCCGAGTCGTCCCCGTCATTCCTTTGTGCCGCGGAGCTGATCGGAGACCGATTGAGCGCCATCGATGAGTCGCGGCCCGGGTGTGCTCTCCGAGAAGGGCAGGACGATGAACTTGTCCTCGCGGACGGCGGTGAGGTCACGCAGCGCGGGATCGTTGCGCAGGTAATCCTTCTTCGCATCTGCTGTGTCCCACGAAGCGTCGGCGAGGACGATCCACGCCGGATCCGCCTGTAGCACCGTCTCCCAACTGCCGTCGCCCCACGCACCGTCGAGGTCGGCGAAGATGTTGGTGCCGCCCACCGCGTCGATGATCAGTTGCGGACCGCCACCGTTTCCGCCGACGAACGGTGTGTCCGTGGCGCTGTCGTACCAGAAGATGGACTGACCGCCCGCAGCCTTCGCAGCTTCGATACCCGAAAGCGTCTCGCTCATCTGGTCATTCTCGGTATCCGATTCGGCCTCACGCCCGAACATCACGCCGTAGTCGGAGTTCTCGCCGGCGATGGAATCCCACGCGACGGGAGGTCGCGTCGCCTTGTCGGGGCAGCCGAACGGCGAGATATAGGTGGCGATACCGAGGTCGGTGAAGGACTCACGGGTGCCCACCGCCTTGTCATCAAAGGCACTCGAGTACGACGAGAGCACGAGGTCCGGCTTGGTTTCGAGGAGCGCTTCGCGGCTCGGGTAGTCGGACTCGTCGAGCACTAGGACCGAGTCGTAGGCCTGCTGCCACTGCGGCGCGATGGCGTCGTCGAGGTAGGCCGTGCCGACCATCTGGCCTTCGGCGCCGATCGACAATGCGGATTCGGTGGCGCCTTGGTTGAGGGTGACCGCCCTCTGGGCCGGGCCGTCGAGGGTGACCGTGGTTCCGCAGTTCTGCAGCGAGATGGCCCCGGCCTCGCTGCTGCTCTCGCTGCTGTCGTTGCTCGACCCACCGCACGCGGTGAGGGTGAGGGCAGCGACTGCGGTCAGGGCGACCGCATACCGATATTTTGGGGTGCTCAAGGCGACCCGCCTTCCATGACTCGTGGATGTGCAGGCGGTGTCTCGGCCGGTCTCCTGGCTCGGCAGGGATACCCGGCGACCACGCCTTCCCAGACTTGTCACGTCCAGTGACTGGGTTTTACCCCGTGTGATCGCCGTACCTGCTCAACAGTGGCGAGTACCGCGCCGGATTCTCACCGACTTCCCGTACACCGTGACACCGGTAGGAAGCATAGTTCACGACCTCAGCCGACCAGCTTCTGTGCGATGTCCGCGTAGGTCTGTGCCAATATCTCCGGATCGCGATGACTGGTTGACGGGAACCAACGACACACGTCCACACAGAGTGATGAGATAGCCAGCACCACGTCGTCGGGTTTGCCGATGGTGAAGTCTCCGGACTTCTTGCCGCCTTCGACGATCGCGGTGATCACATCGGTGGTGTCGCGCCGGATGGCTGCGATCGCCTTGTAATGCGCCGGGCTCAGCGCGTTCAGTTCGTACTGCACGACGCGGGCGAGCTGCCGTTGCTCGGCCTGCCACAGCGTGAAGGCCGCGACCACACTGCGCAGGCGTTCGAGATGGCCGGCGGTGGGGTCGTCCGCCGACTGCAGGGCCACAAGAGCACTCTGGTGGCCTTCGAGACTGATGGTGAAGAGTAGTTCTTCCTTCGACCGGTAGTGCGGATACATCGCGGTGGCACTCATGCCGAGTCGTTTCGTGATCTCCCTGGTGGACGTGCCGCCGTACCCGGACTCGGCGAAGGCCTCTACCGCTGCCCGCCGGATACGTTCTGCCGCAACCGAGTCGGAGGTCTTCGTGGTCACTTCGGCTCCCTCGGCGCAGACTGACGTTGACTGGATTTCGATGACAGTGCATTATAAGCAAGTGCTCATAAAATGAGCGAATGCTTATGTCTGGCCCGGCTGCGGCCGGCGCGATGGAAGGTCCGCGGCGACCACTCCATCTGACCGCCCCATACGTCCATAGGAGCTTTCATGGCCACGAGCCCACTGTCCCGGCGCGACCTCGACTTCCTGCTCTACGAATGGCTCGACGTCGCAGCGCTGACGTCCCGCGAGCGGTACGCCGAACACTCGCGCGAAACGTTCGACGGGGTCATCGACCTGTGCGCCGACATCGCGATCAAACGCTTCGCCCCGCACAACAAGAAGGCCGATCAGAACGAGCCGCGGATGGATTCCGACGGCAAAGTCGTGATGATCGAGGAGGTCGGTGCCGCACTCGATGAGTTCGGCAAGGCCGGAATCGTCGCTGCACAGTTCGACGAATCGATCGGTGGGATGCAGTTGCCGACGGTGGTCGCGCGCGCGGCCATGGCCTGGTTCCAGGCGGCCAACGCCTCGACGTCGTCATACCCGTTCCTCACCATCGCCAACGCCAATCTGCTGGTGGAGTACGGCACTGCCGACCAGATCGACACGTGGGTCCGCCCGATGCTCGAAGGCCGGTTCTTCGGCACCATGTGCCTGTCCGAGCCCCAGGCCGGATCGTCCTTGGCGGACATCACCACCAAAGCGGAGCCGGCCGGCGACGGCAGCTACCGCATCACCGGCACGAAGATGTGGATCTCCGGCGGGGATCACGAATTGTCCGAGAACATCGTGCATCTCGTACTGGCCAAGGCGCCCGGCGGTGGCCCCGGTGTCAAGGGGATCTCCCTGTTCATCGTGCCCAAGATTCTCGCCGACGGGACCCGCAACGACGTCTCGCTGGTGGGCCTGAACCACAAGATGGGCAACCGCGGCACCACCAATACCCTGCTCAACTTCGGTGAGGGCAATCATCGACCCGCACCTGAGCAGGGTGCCGTCGGCTACCTCGTCGGCGAGGTGCATCGCGGCCTGAACTACATGTTCCACATGATGAACGAGGCCCGGATCGGAGTCGGATTCCTCGCGACGTCGCTCGGCTACGCCGGCTACCTGCAGTCGGTGGAGTATGCCAAGACCCGCACCCAGGGCCGCCCGGTCGCGGCCAAGGATCCCAGTGCGCCGCCCGTCGCCATCATCGAACACGCCGATGTGAAGCGCATGCTGCTGGCCCAGAAATCTTATGTCGAAGGCGCTTTGGCGCTGGGCCTCTACTGCTCGAAGCTGGTGGACGAGCAGCAGACCGCCGACAGTCCCGAGACGGCTGCTCGCATCGAACTACTCCTCGACGTCCTGACCCCGATCGCGAAGAGCTGGCCGTCGCAGTGGTGCCTGGAGGCGAACAGTCTGGCGATCCAGGTGCACGGTGGGTACGGCTACACCAAAGAGTTCGACGTCGAGCAGTTCTACCGCGACAACCGGCTGAATCCGATCCACGAAGGCACCCACGCCATTCACGGACTGGACCTGTTGGGACGCAAGGTCATCATGCGTGATGGCCTCGGTCTGCGACTTCTCACCGAGACGATCTCCGCGACCATCGATCGTGCCGGTGACGCAGAGGCGGAATCCGCGACTGCTCTGCGCACGGCCCTCGACCGACTCGTGGAGGTGACCGGGCAACTCTGGTCGGCCGGGGATGCCAACGTCACCCTCGCGAACGCATCGGTCTATCTGGAAGCCTGTGGGCACGTTGTCATGGCCTGGATCTGGCTCGAACAGCTCATCGCCGCAGGTGAGAACAGCGGCGACTTCTATGACGGCAAACGCGCAGCGGCCAAGTACTTCTTCCGCTACGAACTGCCCCGCACCGGCCCGCAGTTCGATCTGCTCGCTTCTCTTGACCGCACCACGCTCGACACTGCGGCCGAATGGTTCTAGGGACCGTGCAACCCGGGCAGTAGACCTCTGGTCGGATCAGGCCTGGTCGGCTGCCGCGCCGGTCCCACCGGTCATCGCCGTGTACACAATGTTGGTACGAGCGATCGGTTTCGCCCGATCAGTTGCGCTGCGCCGCGGCGGCGAGCAAGGACTGCCGTTTGGCCTGGTATGCACCGATCGCGTGCGAATTCTGGATCAGGGTGTCATCAGAGCAGGTCATCAGCCACATGTCGGCGAGCACCACCCGATGCAGCGCTGCGTTCAGAGTCAGGAAACCGTCGTCGAGAGTGCGGATCAGTTCGGGAAGCCACCGGCCCGGATCCGTGGTCAACGAGCCGTCGAGCCGCGTGACCGTCTGCAGGCACCACTCGACCAGGTCATCGAATCGGTAGCGCGTCAATCGGCGCAGCGCCTCGGCGACGTCGAGATCTTCCATGGTCTCGTCCCGCGCAAGGTTGTCGAGGAGGTCATTGGCGAGTGCATCCCCACAGGAGTACAGCCACGCCGCACACCAGTAGACGCCGTCCGTGCATTCCGTGTCCTGCCAGCGCCGCAAAGCGGCGAGCAACGTTGTCGTTTCAGCTCCTGATTGCTGCATGGCGTCCACCCGTTCTCTGTGACAATTTGCTCCCGCGTTCGATAACAAGTTGAGGTTTACCATGCCGACTGGCCGCCATCGTCGCCCCTTCTTCGCTCGAGCACTTTGATCCTAGCCACAAAACGATCTCGCCCGCGCCACAACAACTCGAATCTGGCACGAAACTCCACCAAACGAATTGAAAGTCTGCCCCTTCGGGCAAAACTCCCAGGGGGGAAATAATTCTGGCAAACCAGCAGTGCCGATCCCTCAAGTTACGGCATGACGCGCGCTGACCTGCGGTGTAGTACGAACACGTGAGCCACCTGCGCTTCCCACTGCACGCAGAAACTTTAGAAAATCAACAACCGACGATCGGTCGGACATTACAAAAGCGAGCACTCGCAAAGTTACAACGCATGCAACTGAAGGAAACCCCAGTCAATTACCAACTAAAGCCACGCCTGACCTTTTGGACAGGTAAAGGAATTGACAAGAAGGAATTGCGACCAACAAAGAAGCGCCGGAATGTAATAAAACTATCCGATGAAGCGATAACCCATGCCCGCCTCGGTCATTAAATGACGCGGACGCGTCGGATCCGGTTCGAGCTTGCGCCTCAAGCTCGCGAGGTACACGCGCAGATAGTTGGACTGGCCGCCGTACGCCGGGCCCCACACGTGATCGAGGATGTCGCGCCGGCTCACGAGTTTTCCCTCGTTGCGCACAAGCATCTCGAGCACGCCCCACTCGGTCGGAGTCAGATGCACCGGCTCACCGTCGCGGGTCACCTGCTTGGCCTGCAGATCCACGGTAAAGGCGTCGGTATGGACCACCGGCGATGCGTCGTCGGTTCCGGCGGCCCCGCGCCGCACTGCAGCCCGCAACCGGGCCAGGAACTCCTCCATCCCGAACGGCTTCGTCACATAGTCGTCGGCACCGGCATCGAGTGCCTGGACTTTGTCCGACGAATCGACACGCGCCGAGAGCACGATCACCGGCACATTGGTCCACCCACGTAGTCCGGCCAGCACGGTGAACCCGTCGATGTCCGGAAGCCCGAGGTCGAGAACGATGACGTGCGGGTTCGTCTTGCCGGCCGCCGTCAGCGCGCCTGCACCGGTCGACGCGGTGGTCACCTCGAAGCCCCGCGCATTCAGGTTGATCCGCAGCGCGCGCAGTATCTGCGGCTCGTCATCGACGACGAGTACCCGCGTCTTGTCAGACATCGGATTCCCCCGCCGGCGGGCCGAGGGGCAGCTCGAACGTCATCGTCAGACCTCCACCGGGCGACGACGACGGACTGATGACCCCGTTCATCGCCTGCACGAAACCCTGGGCGACCGACAGGCCCAGACCGACCCCGTCGACGGTGTCGTGATCCCCCAGACGTTGGAAGGCGGAGAACATCTTCGGCCGCGCATCAACCGGGACACCGGGACCGTGGTCGACCACCGAGATGGAACAACGCGGCGGATCGTCGGCGGTGAGCCGGCCCCGCACCTGCACGGGTGTCGCGTCGCCGCTGTGCCGAAGCGCGTTGTCGATGAGATTCGCGAGAACGCGCTCCAGTAGGCCCGCGTCGGCGTAGAGGAGGACCGGATCGATGTCGACCTCGACGCGCTCTGCGGCAACCGGATCGAACCTCGCGATCCCCACGGTCGCATTGCTGACCACCTCGTTCAGGTACACCATCTGGAGTTCCGGGCGCACCACCCCGGCGGCCAACCGAGACGAATCGAGGAGGTTGCCCACCAACGCCGTCAGATGATCGGTGGATTCTTCGATGGTCGCCAGCAACTCCGCCGTGTCTTGCGGAGAGAACACGACTTCGGTCCCCCGCAGGCTCGACACCGACGCCTTCACCGCGGCCAGCGGCGTCCGCAGATCGTGGCTGACCGCAGACAACAGCGCCCGTCTCAACTGATCCGTTTCCGCCAGTGCCCGCGCCTCGGCAGCCTGGGAGGCCAGCTTTTTTCGTTGGACGACACCCGCGGCCTGATTGGCCACGGCGACCAGCACCCGACGGTCGCGGCCACCGAGTTTGGGTCCCCGCAGCAGCATCGCGAAGGCGCCTCCGGGTACCTCGCAGACCGTGTCCGCATGTTCGGCATCCACGGGCGGGTCCTCCCCGACCGAACCCTCGATGACGTTCGGTTCGCGGTTCGCGATCCGGACCACCGACACCGCGGCCTGGTCGTAGGTCGTCTGCACGATCCGCAGCAACCCTTCGAGATCTTCACCGCTCAGCACTGCCCCCGCGAAAAGGGCCAGCAGTTCGGCGTCCCGGCCGGCCCGCTGTGCCTGCACACGTCGAACGGTCGCTGAATCCACCAACACGGCAACAGCTATCGCGATCATCAACATCACGATGATGGTGACCGCGTTGTCGGTTTCGTTGATGGTGAAGGTGTATCGGGGCGTGGTGAAGAGAAAGTTCAGGAGCAGTCCCGAGACGATTGCCGACAACGCCGCGGGACCGATCCCGCCGAGCATCGACACCGCCAGGACAACCATGAAGAACAGCGCCGTCTGACTGGCGAAACCCAGCCACCGATCGAGCACCACCAGGATGCCCGCCGCCGCCATCGGAACGATCACGGCGAAGACCCAGCTGAGCGGACGATGCAGGCGGGTGTTGCGAATGTCGAGGACGTTGCGGGCCTTGGTCTCCTCGTGGGTGACCATGTGGACATCTATCTTGCCCGACTGCCGCACGACGGCAGAGCCGACACCTTCGTCCAGGATCCGCTGCCACCGGGAACGCCTCGACGTGCCCAGGACCAGTTGTGTCGCGTTGACGCCGCGAGCGAACTCGAGCAGTGTGGCGGGAACGTCGTCGCCGACGATGGAGTGCATCTGTGCCCCGAACCCCTTGGCCAGTTCGGTGAGTTTGGCCAGGTTCACCGTTGCCGGATCGGTCAGCCCGTCATCGCGAACGATGTGGACCACAACGAGTTCGGCACTCGAACGCGAGGCGATCCGACTTGCCCGCCGCAGCAGCGTTGCCGACTCCGGACCGCCGGTGATCGCGACCACCACTCGTTCCCGTGCCTCCCAGGTGTCCGTGATCTCGTGGGCGGCGCGGTAGTCGGCGAGATTGTCGTCGACCTGATCGGCCAGCCACAACAGGGCCAACTCGCGGAGCGCCGTGAGGTTTCCCTGCCGGAAGTAGTTGGAGAGCGCACCACCCACCCGATCTCCCGGATAGACCTTGCCCGCCGAAAGTCGTTGGCGCAGAGCCTGGGGCGCGATGTCCACCAGTTCGATCTCGTCGGCGGAACGCACCACGTCGTCGGGCACCGTTTCGCGCTGGACGATTCCGGTGATCTCCTTGACCACGTCGTTGAGACTTTCCAGGTGCTGGATGTTGATCGTGGACATCACATCGATGCCCGCGTCACGCAATTCGTCGACGTCCCGCCAGCGCTTCGGATTCCGCGAACCCGTGGCGTTGGTGTGGGCAAGTTCGTCCACCAGGACCACCTGGGGTCGGCGCTGGAGGAGGGTATCGAGATCCATCTCGTCCATCACGGTGCCGCGATAGTCGAACTCGATGCGGTCGATGACCTCGAGACCGTCGATCATCGCAGCGGTCGCCGACCTGCCGTGGGTTTCGACCACCCCGACCACGACGTCGACACCGTCGGCCTTCAGCGCGTGGGCTTGGGCCAACATCTCATAGGTCTTGCCCACGCCAGGAGCACAGCCGAGGAATACCTCGAGTCGTCCCCTGACCTCTGCACTGACGGTCACCGCAGCGATCTTAGTCGCAGTCCGGGCCCGCGGCGCCCACAAAATACACGTTGTTCATTCCGGTTTTCGCGACACCGAACATTCAGTTCAGCAACTCTGACGGACCACAACCGGCAATCTACTGATCTAATGTATGCATGCGAAATAAACAATCGACTGCCGAGAAGGCTGCTCCCGCAGCAACTGACGCATTCAGCGTCGGAACTTCGGTCAATGTCACCGCAGACGACAACACCCGCGAGGGCACGATCGTCGAGGACTTCGGAGTACTCCCCGAGGCCACAGTCGACCTGGGCGATGGTCTCCAGGTCAGCCCGAAGCGCTTTGCCGTCATGCTGAACGACGGCAGCCTCGTGTTCGTCGACGAAGACAGCCTCACAGCACTCGGCTGACCGGCCGCACCGTCACCGACGTTGCCGCAGGACCTCTGCGAGCTCGGGACCGGGCTCACCCTCGAGTTCGCGGAGATAGTCTTCGACCACCTTGATCATCTCGGCGTGCCCTTCTCGGACGCCGAGGGTCTCCTCCATGACCACGACACGTGAGATGCTGGTCATCAGCACAATTGCCGCAACTGCCGGCATCTGTTCGAGATCGACCCCGTAGCGTCGCAGGACTTCTTCTATTCCGGCGCTGGCCTCGGTTCGGAACTGTTCGGAGATCCGCGCGATCTCCACCCGGAGTTCTTTGCGATGGTTCGACAGCGCGATGAATTCCATCGTGAAGATCGCGCCCGCCGGGTCTGTGCTGAAGACCCACAGCGCCCACAACGGCTGGTCTGATTTCAGTGCCAACGCCTGCACCTCGAGCCCCTGCTCGGCCCGACGACGGAACAGCTCCAGGAACAGCTCGTCCATGGTGCGGAAGTAGTAGTGGACGAGCTGAGGTTTGAGGCCCGCCTCGTCGGCGACCCGGCGCGAGCTCACCGCGGCGTAGCCGCTCTCCAACATCAGACGCTCTGCGGCAGCGAGCAGCACCGCACGATTCTTGGCGTCCGGGGCACCCAGCCTGCGGGGCGTTGCCATCGGGTTCGACCTCCGCATCGGTTGACAGCAGCCACTTTGGCTCACGACATGTTAGCGCGCCGTTGCCGCCAATCATGGCCGATGCTGTGCAATTGCCTAGCAGCGGGTCACGAACCTGTCGTCACATGACGAGTCAGCGCTTGCGGTTCATCACCCGATCCGCCGCCGCCCAGTGCTCGTCGGCCACCCACAGCCGCGCGAACGCGGCAACCGCCTCATCGGGGGTTGCGCCTCCGATGACCCGCTTGATGTCACCCGACGAATTGTTGGCCAATGACCTGGCGACGACCTTCCAGCCCTCGTCGAACGACGCGCGGGGCAGAACCCGGTCGACCAGTCCGAGCCGCTCGGCTTCCTCGGCGCCGAGGAGCGCGCCACCACCGGCCAGCAACAATGCCCGGCTCTTGCCCACCAGCGCGGCGAGCCGCTCGGCTCCACCCCACGCCGGCATGATCGCCAGCGTGACCTGGTTGAAGCCGATCTTGATGTCGTCGGCGGCGATCCGGATGTCGGCTGCCACGGCCACCTCGGCCCCACCGCCGAGTGCGTGCCCGTTCAATGCCGCGATGACCGGCGCCGGGAATGCCGCGATCTGATCGCAGATCCCGCGCATCCGGCGGGCCATCGCCTCGGCTTCCTCGATCGTGCGCAGCGCGCTGAGTTGTTTCAGGTCTCCACCGGACACAAAGGCCTTGTCGCCACCGCCGGTGATGACCAGTGCCTGAGCACCCTTGGCCTCATCGAGCGCGGTCTCGAGCTGATCCATGGTCTCGGGCGCAATGGCGTTCCGGGCCTCGGGGCGATTGATCGTGATGACCGCCAGGCCGTCGTCGAGCTCAAGTTCAACCATGGGAGATTCTCCATCAATGAGATTGGCATTCTTCAGTTGTGAGAATATCATCATCGGACAAACCGATCGCCGCCCGATCGGTGGTCGTCCCCCGGCCGTCGCGTCCGGCTCCGGTCCGGAACCAGAGCTGTATTGGAGTAGCCGACATGCGATCCATCCCCGCCGACCTGGTCGCCAGATACGAGCAGCAGGGTTGGTGGACCGACGAGACGATCGGCGACCTGCTGGCAGCAGGCCTGGCCGCCGCACCCGACGCCCAGTTCCGCATCCATTCGTCGATCCGCCCCTGGTCAGGCACCTTCTCGGACGTCGAACTCGTCGCCCGACGACTTGCTGCCGGCCTGCGGGAACGCGGCGTAGGCCCCGGCGACATCGTCGCTTTCCAGCTCCCCAACTGGATGGAGGCCGCCGCTACGTTCTGGGCGTCGTCGTTCCTCGGCGCCACGGTTGTGCCGATCGTTCATTTCTATGGACACAAAGAGGTCGGTTACATCCTCGGCGCGATCAAGCCGAAGGTGTTCATCTCCGCGGAAAAGTTCGGTCGCCTCGAGTATTCACCCGAACTCAGCGCCGACGTTCCGATCGTCGGTGTGGTCGGCCGCGACTTCGACAACCTCCTCGCCGACAAGCCGATGTCCGGGATCATCGAGACCGACGCCGCACTGCCGGCGCTGATCGCCTTCACCTCGGGAACCACCAGTTCTCCGAAGGGCGTGATCCACAGCCACCGGACGCTGGGGCACGAAACACGCCAGCTCAGCGGCCTGTATCCGCCTGATCGTGGTAGCCAGCTCACTGCCGCGCCCGTCGGCCATTTCATCGGGATGGTCAACGCCTTCCTCATCCCCGTCCTCGACGGAACACCCATCAACCTCACCGACGCCTGGGATCCCGCGCAGGCGATGGCCTTGATGAAGTCCGACGGGCTGACGGTGGGCGGCGGCGCCACATACTTCGTGACGAGCCTGATCGACCACCCGGACTTCACCGACGAGCACCTGCCCTTCATGAGGTACGCGGGCCTAGGCGGTTCGTCGGTGCCGGCCGCGATCACCAAGCGACTCGACGACCTCGGTATCACGGTCTTCCGCTCGTACGGCAGCACCGAACATCCCTCGATCGTCGGTTCGATGTACGACGCACCTGCGGACAAGCGCCTGTTCACCGACGGGAATCCGCTGCCGGGCGTCGAAGTCCGACTCGGTGAGGACGGTGAGATCTTCAGTCGCGGGCCCGACCTCTGCATCGGCTACACCGACCCGGAGCTAACCGAACGGAGCTTCGACGCCGACGGCTGGTATCGCACCGGCGACGTCGGCGTGATCGACGAAGACGGCTATCTCACCATCACAGATCGCAAGGCGGACTTCATCATTCGCGGCGGTGAGAACATCAGCGCACTCGAGGTCGAAGAGGTGCTGATGGGCCTTCCGGCCGTCGCCGAAGCAGTGGTGGTTGCCGCCCCCGATGCCCGCCTCGGCGAACACGCCGCCGGGGTCCTTCGACTCAAGTCCGGTCATTCCATGCCGACCATGGACGAAGTGAGGGCACACTGCGACCGGATCGGCCTGGCCAAACAGAAGTGGCCCGAGGAGTTGCATCAGACCGACGAGTTCCCGCGGACGGCCAGCGGAAAAGTTCAGAAGTTTCAAGTGCGCAAGGATATTGCGACATCCGCGTAAAGAGAATATGGTTCTCACTAAAGGAAATGGAGGATCTCATGCCCGAAGCATTGCCGTATCCGTTGTTCGACGCGGACAACCACCTGTACGAGACCCAGGAAGCACTGACCAAGTTCCTTCCGGAGAAGTACAAGAATGCGATCCAGTACGTCCAGGTCAATGGCCGCACGAAGATCGCCATCCGCGGCCAGATCAGCGAATACATCCCCAACCCGACGTTCGACGTCGTCGCGCGCCCGGGTGCCATGGAGGATTACTTCAAGAACGGCAACCCCGAAGGCAAGAGCAAGCGCGAGATCTTCGGCAAGCCGATCAAGGCACCGGCCGCCTTCCGCGAGCCTGCTGCCCGCCTCAAGCTCATGGATGAGCTGCAGATCGACCGCACCCTGATGTTCCCCACGCTCGCCAGCCTCATCGAGGAGCGCATGCGCGACAACCCGGAACTCATCCACGCGGTGGTCCACTCCCTCAACCAGTGGCTCTACGAGACATGGGGTTTCAACTACGAGGACCGCATCTTCACCGTCCCGGTGATCAGTTTGCCGATCGTCGAAGAGGCCATCAAGGAACTCGAGTGGTGTGTCGAGCGTGGCGCCAAGGCCATCCTGGTCCGCCCCGCACCGGTCCCCGGCTACAAGGGTCTGCGCTCGTTCGCCCTTCCCGAGTTCGACCCGTTCTGGAAGCGCGTTGTCGAGCTCGACGTGCTGGTCACCCAGCACTCGTCCGACAGTGGCTACGCCCGGTACAACCAGGATTGGGAGGGCTCCAGCGACGAAATGCTTCCCTTCGTGACCAACACTTTCCGCATGGTCAGCGAATGGCGTCCGATCCAGGACACAGTTGCTTCCTGGGTGTGCCACGGCGCACTGTTCCGTTTCCCGGAGCTGCGCATCGCCGTCATCGAGAACGGTGCCAGCTGGTTGCCGCACGTGCTGCAGACACTGGGCGATGTGTACAAGAAGGCTCCTGAGGGCTTCGGCATGCAGGATCCGGTGGCCGCCATCAAGAAGAGCATCCACGTCAGCCCATTCTGGGAAGAAGACTTCAGCAAGCTCACCGCCCTCATCGGCGCCGAGCGTGTGCTCTTCGGATCGGACTACCCGCATCCCGAGGGACTGGCCGAGCCGACCACGTACATCAGCCACATCCAGCACCTGCCTCTCGAGGATCAGAAGCTGGTCATGGGCGGAAACATGGCGAGGTTGCTCAAGGTATGACCTGGGAGACCATCCCGCAGATGGTCCTTTCCGTCGGCGATCGCTTCGGTGACAACGAAGCGGTCGTCGACGGACCGCTCCGACTGACTTTCCGTCAACTCACACAACGGGTTCGGAAGGCGGCCGGAGCTTTTGCATCCGCGGGCATAGACAAGGGCGACCGGGTCGCCATCTGGGCACCGAACTCGGCAGAATGGGTCATCGCGGTCTTCGGGTTGCTGACCGCAGGCGGAGTGCTGGTACCGGTGAACACCCGCTACAAGGCCGGCGAGGCCGAGGACATCGTTCGCCGCAGCGGCGCGAAGCTGCTTCTGGTCCAGCAGGGCTTCCTGGGCACGGAATACAGCGGCCCGGACAGTGTGCCCGTCATCGACCTCAAATCTGACTTCCTGTCCAGCGGTGAACCTTTCGAGTGTGAAGTGAGCGGCGACGACATCGCCGACATCATGTACACCTCCGGCACCACCGGACGGCCCAAGGGCGTCATGATGAACCACCGGCAGACGTTGCGGCTGTTCTCCGAATGGTGCGATCTCGCCGATCTCCGCGAAGGCGACCGATATCTGGTGGTCAACCCGTTCTTCCACATGTTCGGCTACAAGGCCGGCATGATCGCATCGATGATCCGCGGCGCCACCATCCTGCCCGTGCCGGTGCTCGACGTCGACCAGGTTCTGGATCTGGTTGAGCGAGAGAAGATCACGATGCTTCCAGGCCCACCGACGCTGTATCAGTCGCTGCTCGCGGCAAACGACGGCAGCCGCGATCTCTCGTCACTGCGCGCGGCGGTGACCGGCTCGGCCGACATCCCGGTCGAACTCATCCGGCGGATCAAAAGGGACCTCCCTTTCGAGACCATCATGACCGGCTACGGCCTGAGCGAAGGCGGCACCGCCACCGCGTCGCGTGCCGGAGACACCTTCGAGCAGATCGCCACCACCGTCGGAACACCTTGCAGTGGAATCGAATTGCGCATCGCCGACGACAACGAGGTCCTGATCCGCGGGTACAACGTCATGCAAGGCTACCTCGACGACCCGGTGGCCACAGCCGAGGCCATCGACTCCGACGGCTGGCTTCACACCGGCGATCTCGGCAGTCTCGACGAGGGCGGCCGTCTGCGCATCATCGGCCGCAAGAAAGACATGTTCATCGTCGGCGGGTTCAACGCCTACCCCGCCGAGATCGAAGGGTTCCTGCTCGAGCACCCCGCGGTTGCACAGGTCGCGGTCATCGGAGTGCCCGACGAACGCCTCGGCGAGGTCTGCAAGGCCTTCGTGGTGGCGAAAGAGGCTGTGTCCGAGGCTGATCTGATCGCCTGGAGCCGCGACCGCATGGCCGGCTTCAAGGTACCCCGATCAATCGAGTTCCTCACCGATTTGCCAACCAACGCAACCGGAAAAGTCGTCAAAGACCTGCTGCGCTGAGACGGCTACGAAGGGACACCGGGTGGACACTGATCTTCCCCTGATCGATGAACACCGGTTGACTGTTGCGTACCAGGTGACCACATCACGCTGTCCGGACGCCATCACTTCTCCCGCTACCTACTGATCTTCACGGTGAGCAACGATCCGGGCGGTTCGGTGGTCAGCGCCCGTTCGTATGCAACATTTCCCGGCGTCCTCGGCTGGGGCTATCGGCGATTGGTCATCAGTTCCGGGGTACACCGACTAATCGTGAAACGCATGCTCAACCAGATTCGCAGCAGCATCAGGTAACTCGGCCCCCCATCGAGACATCCCCGATGTCCTGATGCGGAACTGTCACCGATGTCGCGATACATCACACGGGCGTGTCGGAGGTGTGTGGCATGATCGAAAGTATGTTCGGGGGGACGGATTCAGAAGCCGAGCGGGTGACCGGGATCGGGCCTGCGGGGTCGTTGGGGCCCAATGAGATCTTGCGGGATGTCGAGCGTGCGATGGACGGGCAAGGCTATCTGGAGTGGGTTCGGTACTCCCATGCTGCGGAGTTGCATCGCCGGCTTGATGCCGAGGTGCAGGCCTCAGATTTTCTCAAGGACGCTTTCGTCCAGTGTGCGGCTCGGTTGGGTGCTGCTCAACGGTTGTCGCAGGTTCTTGCTGAGCATCATCTGATGTGCGCGTTGGCGTTGCGTGACCGCCTGCCCCAGGTGGCGCTGGCTCTCAAAGACGGTGTTGTGGCCGCGCACCACATCGCGGCGATCGTCTCGCGCACCGATCTGATCGAAGGCACCGATCACGCCGCGGACATCGATCGGGAGATCGCCGCGAACCTCCGCCGGCGCGGGTCGTGGTCGAAGAAGGCGATGCGGGACATGGTCGATGCCACCATCTTCCGCCGCGATCCCGATCTGGTGCGAGAAGAACGCAAAGACGCACACAACAACCGTGGTGTGTGGGCCGATGGCAAGCAGAACGGGATGGGAGAACTCACCGCGGTGTTGTCGGCCGAACACACCGCGATGATCATGGCGCGGTTGGAGAAGTTGGCCGATTCGACGTGTCGGCGTGATCCGCGACGCAAACCCCAACGCATGTCCGATGCGTTGTTCGCGATCACCATGGCCCGCGCGTTCACCTGCCAATGCGACCAGGACGACGACCATCCCTGCGCCGCAACCATCCTCACCGTTCCCGCCGACGGCATGTTCTCGGGCATCGACGCCAAGATCGTGCTGCACGCCATCGCCAACCAATCCACCCTCGACGGCGACAACGAACAACCCGGCTACCTCGAAGGCCACGGCGTCATCGGCGCCGACCATGCCCGCGACCTCACCGAACAGGACACCACCCTCACCCGCCCGATGGGCAACACCACCGCACCAGTGCCAGAACCAGAACCCGAACCGGAGGCCGTACCCGAACCCGGACCCGAACCCGAACCCGAACCCGATGCGAGTGTCGAAGGTGCTCTCTCGCAGCGACAGTCATCGTCCCGCGAGTCTCCGGCGCCCAACCGTAGGACCCGCCGCGCGGGGAAGAAGACTGCGCGGAACAAGACCGCCATGATGGCGGCCCCGCCGGATCCGCGACTGACCGGAATCGGCACCGATGACAGGGCGCGCGCCACAGAACCGGTGGTGCAGGTGATTCCGCTACCGGCGGTGCAACCCGGCGACCACTACCGTCCCTCGGCAGTTCTTGATGCGTTCATCCGGATCCGTGACTGCTACTGCACCTGGCCTGGCTGCGACGCACCTGCCTGGAACGCGGACCTGGACCACACGACCGAGTACAACCACCACAACCCCGCCGCCGGTGGCCGCACCCATCCGGCCGGGATGAAAGCCCTGTGCCGTTTCCATCACATGGTGAAAACGCATTCGGACTGGCTCGATGACCAGTACATCGACGGTGACGGTCGCACACGAACCATCGTCATCACACCCGAAGGTCGCAGATACCACGGTCCGGCCTGGACCGGCGAGGATCTGTTCCCCGCCCTACACAAGATCGTGTGGGACAACAACTCTCCACCGACCCGCACACGCACACGCACACCACACGCTGATACCGCACCCCGATCTCGTACCGTTGCCAAACATCAACGCCGACAACAAGAACGACACCGCAACCGACTACGCCGAGAATCCGCCGACGA
>NZ_DATCVM010000049.1:0-5003 GCF_036566845.1 Williamsia sp. | reverse complement strand
AAAGCAACATGACTGTTTCCGTGCTGAGCGTCAACGACGGTCCCCGCACCACGGTCTCGGATCTCATCGGTGCGCCGACGATGATCCCTGCCCGCATCCTGAATTTGCTCGACAACGCCTTCCTGTCCGAAACGATTCTGCGTAATGGCGGATCGAACACCAACGGGCTCGTCGGCTACTCCGAGTCCACCCCGCTGTACCTCGGTTCCGATGTCGCCGATGTTGCCGAGTTCGCCGAAATCCCGGTGGCGGCCGGCGAGCGCGGAACTCCCCGCATCGCGGTCTCGACCGTCAAGGCGCTCGGCGTTCGGATCTCGCGACTTATGCGAGATCGCAACAAGATCGACGACGTCAACACTCAGATCACCCAGTTGACCAACACGATGATCCGCGCCGACGAGCGCGCTCTTCGGCAGCTGCTGCTCAACCCCGCCATTCCTACGATCGCCGCATCGGCCGCATGGAACACGTCGGGTGGCAAACCGCGCCACGACATTGCGAACGCGATGGAGGTTGTCGGTTCCGCGTCGCGGACCGAAACCGATGACGACGACGAGACCTTCGGTTTCCTCGCCGACACCATGGTCCTGCCTACCTCGCTGACGCCTGCACTGCAGGACAACGAGGAATTCCTCAAGGTGTACACGGACTCTCTTGCACCGGAGTCCATCGCGTACACCGGCCGCCTGCCGAAGGACATCCTCGGGTTGGCGCCGCTCACGTCACGCTCGTGGCCGCTCAACCGCGTGCTCGTTGTCGAGCGCGGCACGGTCGGCTTCTACTCCGACGAACGTCCGCTCGAGTCGACCGGACTGTACCCGGAAGGCAACGGCCCCAACGGGGGTGCCACCGAGTCGTGGCGCGCCGATACCTCTCGCGCTCGTGTGATGGGTACCGACCAGCCGCTCGCCGCATGCTGGATCACTGGGGTGGTGTCCTGATGAGCACTCGCGAGAAGGCTGACTACGTGCTGTTGGTCCATCATTTCGATGAGCAGATCCACACGAAGGGTGCCCCTGTCGAGTACCGGCGTCACCACCGTGGTGATGTCCTCACGCTCGATGGTGTCGAAGCTGCTCGTCTACTCAAGGCGAAAGCAATCGAACCCGCCGAGGTGGAGGCGGAGGCGGCGCCGGCCGAGGAAGCAGACGAGGCGGGCGCGGGCGCTGAGTCCACATCGACCACGGTGGAACGTCCCGCCAATACGGCGACCACAGTCGAGTGGGTCGAGTACGCAGTGTCTCAGGGCCTCGACCGTTCCGAGATGGAGAAGCTCAAGCGTGCGGAGATCATCGCCGCCGTCCAGTAGGAGGCGATAGTGATTCCGTTCGCAACGACCACGGACATCGAGTCCACCTGGCGTGCGCTGTCCGATACCGAGAAGATGTGGGCCGCTCAACTTCTCGACGCTGCTGGGCGGTGGATTTACCGCAACACCACGATCACCGACCCTGGCGACGGCGATGCGAAACTCGTATCCATCGCCGTCGTCAAGGGCGCGCTGGTCGCCGGTGAGCACACAGGGCATTCGGCGTATTCGAAGGCGTTAGGTCCGCGCTCGCGCTCGGGCACGCTCACCAATCCTGACTCTGCCCTGGTGTGGGCCGACTGGATGAAAGAACAGCTCGGGATCGATATTCATGGCGGGCCGCGCTACTACTTCGGGGATGGTGATTTCCGTGAGCGATGGTGAGACTGCCCGCATTCAGCCGGGTGTTGTGCTCGACGACAATTCGGATCCGATCCCTGCCAGCGGTTCAGTTTTCGAAATACCGGGCTGTGTCATTGAGCCACTCGGAAGTTCCGAGCCTCTCGTTGTCGGCCGATCGGGGAAGGTCACTCGGATTCGGATCTACGCGCCTGGACCGGTCGAGCGTGAAATTGCTGAAACCGACACTGTTTTCGTTCGCGGGAAACTGTGGCAGATCGAGGGTGATCCGGATAGCTGGATCGAGAGCGACCCCGATCTGTCCGGTCCGGTTATCGCGGCGTGGAGGGGGCTTGGATGAGTGGCAACGATTTCCAAATCGACCAGGCTGGGATCAGCGAAATCCTCAATGCCTCTGACGTTCGGGCGATGGTCGACGAGGCTGCCAACGCGATCGCGAATGCGGCTCGCGGTCAACTCGATTCCGACATGGAGGTCGGTGTCGAGTCGTACACGACTGACCGTCCCGCCGCGTCAGTGGCGATCATGCATCCGAGTGGTGTCGGTCGGCAACTGAAGTACGGCACGCTCACTCGTGCTGCTGGCATTGTCGGCTTGACGGTGAGTGGCGGCGGCAAGTGAAACCTGCGCGTAAAGCATCTGACGCGGCGGTACCGATCAAGGACTTCCTCAACGCCATCCTTGCCGACCGCGAGCCAGGAGTGCGTGCTGCACTAACGCTCGGCAAGGATTGGTTGCCCGAGGTCGACGGTGTCGCTACCGACCCGTTCATCGTTGTGCGTGATGACGGCGGCCCGATGGAGTGGCCAGTCTTCACAGTGCCACAGATCGGTGTCACGGTCTGGTCCAACGGCCGCACTCGCTCACGGAGACTCGCCGCACTATGTCAGGGATTGCTTCTTGCACACAGGATTCCGGGTATCACCAACGTGATGGCCGGTTCGTCCATCCTTGATGACGTCGACGACAAGAACGGTGGACGCATCGCTGGTTTCACCGTCGCGGCTCGCATTCGTACCACCCCCATCTAACCGCCTCTGATCGAGGTACTGAGCCCTTGAAAGGGGTCATTTGTCATGTCTGTCATCAATCCCGACAATGCGTCGGTTTTTGACGAGGGCGAGATCTACGTCCTCGACCCGAACTACACCGGCACCCTCGCCGCCGCCGTTCCCGCTCCTGGTCAAGCGCCCGGGGCGATGTGGCTCGACTTCGGACTTCTCGGTACCGAGGGTGTCACGTACACGCCTGGTGTGGAGAAGACGTTCTTCGACGGGTGGGGAAAGCCCCGTGTGAAGGGCAAGACCAGCAAGGGCACGATCGAGCTGAGTTTCAACGCCCTCGAACGCAACGCGGTCACCGCCGGCATTGCGTACGGCACGGATACCGGTTTCATCTCCGTCCCCAAGGGAATTCACCGGACCCTGCTGATCGTCACCCGCGAGGACGGCGTCGAAGAAGTCGAGTACACGACCCGGCCTGCACTGCTCACCACGGGCGCGTGGACGAAGTCCGAGTCCGGCATTCGAACCTTCCCGGTCACTGCGGACCTTTTCGCGGACAACGACAATCACCTGCTTGGTACGGCGAACCAGAATGCGGGCGATCCGACCCGTTGGACTGTCACCGTTCCGGCGGGCACCACAGCGGGCACGTTCCCGCTGCGCGTGGACAACCAGACCGTTGTAGGCATCGCCTTCAACGCACCGACAGCGGCTGTGAAGGCCGCACTCGAATTGCTCGCCACTGTCGGCGCCGGCAAGGCGACGGTGACCGGCTCGGCTGGTGGTCCGTACACGGTGACGCTCGCCAACGGTGGCACCCTCTCCGCTCCGGCTGCATCGCTCACCCCGACAGGGACGGTCACGGTCGTCGCTGCCTGATACCCCGGCCGCCAGCGGTGTGCAGCCCGTTGGCGGCCGGTTCCCAGTGCTGCACAGTCCTTTCTGCACAAAGGAGTTCGCATGGATACCTCACGCATTCCGCCGACATGGTTCTTCGCGCTCGTGATGACAGTCGGCGCGCTCGAGGTCACTCGGCAGAAGTCGCGCACATGATCACCCCGCCGCGACTGCGAACGCCGACGGACGCTGAGATCACCGCTGCGGCAATCGACCTCGGTGTGATCAAACCCGGCGAGCGCCTGCGCTCTCGCGATCGGGCGAAGGTCGCCAAGACCATTCAGATTGCCGAGCAACTTCCGCCCGAGAATGACGAGGACGAAACGCCCTCGTCCGATCCCATCGCGCTCATCGCGCAAACCCGCGCCGACCTGATCAAGGCCGGCGTCCCATCTTTCGCCGCCGACCGAATCACGGCGGCCATCGCACCACAAATCTGGCGCGACAACCCAGGAGCTGCACATGCCCTCACACGATGACTTCGCCGATTACGAGAACACCGCTCCCGACGCGGATGAGCCCACTGCCGCGCAGATCGAAGCCGCACGACGGCTCCTCGCGAACGTTGACAACGACGACACTCTTCCGGACGTGGTCGCTCCGCACGTCGACGACGTGAACTTCGCGAAGGAAGCCGTCGCACACACCAAGACCAAGAAGGGGAACCGCAAACAGCGGCGCGCCGCTGGGAAGGTTCCCGCCAATGCCCCGAAGCCTCAGGATCATCAGAAGGTCAGCGCGGCGCGGCGCGGTGAAGCGACCGGCGCGACCATTGTCCTCACCTTGTGGGGCGAGGAGATCCAGGTGGACCGCGCAGCACTGATCGACAACTGGGACTGGCAGCTCGGTGCCATCGGCAAGAACCCGCTGCACATGGTCAAGGGCCTGCTAGGCGACAAGCAGTTCTTCTGGTCCTGCGCCCGCTCGCAGGCTGAAGGTAAGCCGCCGATGGAAGCAGCGTCGGAAATCATGACGATGTTCTCCGAGGAAGCGGGCCTGGGAGACGAGGGAAACTCCTAGGCCTCCTCGCTGTCCTGCATGTGCGGGGCGACGACATCGAGGCCGACCTCAAACACTTCTACGGCGTCGACTTACGGGATCTATTCCGTCCGGGTGGTGGCGACTCACAGCTGACGTTGCGTCTGCTGTGGGTCTACATCCGCAGACTGCCACACACCTCCGCACTGGCGATCTCCGACAACGGCGGACGAATGCCGTGGTCGATCGAAGATCACCTGCTCGCGGACCTGTGGGCACTGCAGGCCAACCGTGGAAAGAAGCGCGGCAGCCCGTGGCGGGACTACCCGAACCGTCCGAAACCCGCTGCGAAGAAAGCGAACTCGCAGATCGATGACGAGCGCATCGAACGCGGCGAACAGCGCTTCGCGGAACGTCGGCGAAAATTGGAAGAAGGTACCTGATGGCCAGATCCG
>NZ_DATCVM010000048.1:0-4168 GCF_036566845.1 Williamsia sp. | reverse complement strand
GGGACATCGTGAACTACGGCGCCACAGCAAATCAGCTCGGAATCAACGTGTTCGATGCCGGAGAGCACCACACGTCTCGATTCGTCATGCCCGCACCTGCGGTCGTCCTTGCCGCCGTCGCTGCCCGCACCTCGCCCATCACCCTCGCCAGCGCAACCTCGGTGCTAAACGTGCTAGATCCGGCCGCTCTGACTTCGCGCAACTCGACCTGGCCTCAGCTGGGCGAGCGGAGATCACCGCAGTTCGTAGGGCTTACGCCGAGCCGTTCGACTTCTTCGGCGTCCACGGCGTGCAGTACGACGGCGTGTTCGCCGAGAAGCTGGACCTGTTGCGCATAACCACCACCGAAGAGGTCGCCGCATGGGCAGGGCGCTTCCGGACTTCGCTCGATCGGGCGACTGTCATTCCCCGCTTGGGCGACACTGCCGGTGAGGGTAGGGAGCGGAGGTTCGTTGGACAGCGCCGGCCACGCAGGCCGTGCGGGTCTGCCCATGACGTTGGCGGATCTCGGGGGCAGTGCGGCACGGGCCAAGCCGGCGGTCGACCTATACCGGCCGTCAGCAGAGGCTGCAGGGCACCCGCGCTCCACGCTGGGAGTGGGCTTGCGAGCCATCTGTACGTGGGCGGCACCTCGCAGGGCGGCCGAGAAACCTTTTACCTGCGCTACCGCTCCTACTTCGCCGCGGGCCACGGCACGCATCTCGACCGGCGAGTTTCGACGCGATGGCCGACCCAGACGAAGCCCTGTCGGTCGGCAGCATCCAATATCACGGAAATGGTTGCCGTGCAACATCAGTCGCTCGCTGCGAATTGCTTCATCGGACTGACCGACCTCGGTGAATTACCGCGCACCGCCGTCCAGAAGTCGATCGAAAGGCTCGCCACCGGCGGCGCCCCGCGGTGCGCGGCGGCTCGGGTCGACATCCGACAGTCGGCACATCGCGACCCGCAACGCGAACTCATATCATCGAACCTCGAAGCAGTAAAGGACCTTTCATGTTCATCGCGTATGTCATTGTCGCCGCACTCTTGTCCGCGGTTCTTTTGTCCTCAGCCGCAGCCAAATTCACCCGACCGAAGCGGCTGGTCGCACAGATGTCCACCCTTGCCCTGCCCGATAGCGTGCTGCCGTTTCTCGGCGTGGCGCAGATTGCCGGGGCGGTCGGCCTCATCGCCGGATCCTGGTGGGGTCCAATGGGTATCGCTGCTGCGGTCGGTGTTACGCTCTACTTTGTCGGGGCGGTCGCCGCACACCTACGTGTCAAAGACTTTCCCGGCATGCCCCCGGCAGCCGCACTCGCGGTCGTATCCGTAGTCGTCGGCCTCTTGCGTACTGCGACCCTCTGACCGCCGGTCGACGACGCCAGTCACGAAGACTCTCGCGACTGCGGCGAGCTCGGGCCAGCAGCGGCCACAGCCTAGTCGAGACCTCAGGTTGTCCTTCCGACCGGCGTGGTGGTCCGGCGCCGGCAGCCATGGCCGCGGACGAGGCCGGACAGGCCCTCGTCCGTCACGATTCGGTCGACGGCACAGTTGCGTTCACACCGACCATCTTCCCTGCGGAAGAGGTCCATGTTCGGCTGCCCGTACATCTCTGCCTTCAGCACTCTGATGCGGTCTAATTGACCCGGGCCGAAATGGCATTCGAGGGTCGGTCCATCGAGCGGATGCTTGCCGTAGTGAGGCCTGCTATCCAGCTCGCCAGATCCTATCCGGCCAGCAGACCGGCGATCCCTGTCGCGTGGCGCCGAGTCCAGTTGCAGACCAAGCGATTTACGATGTCAGCTCCGCGCACTAAGGTCGAGATTCTTGCGCCGGCTCTGTGTCACGCCCGCCTGCCGCTTGCCGCTCCGCATCTAAAGGGCTTTTTGGGTCCAGGCCTCGCACCAACCGTGCGAGAAGGGCGCCGAGCGTCGTTACCTCGTCGGCGGACAAGCAGCTCAATGCGAGTTCGCGGGCTGCGGCGCTTTGGATCGGCGCCGAATCGCGCAGCCGACTACGCCCTGCCGTCGTGAGCTCGATGTCGAATGCGCGTGAATCCTCAGTAGACCGGACGCGACGCACAAGGCCGCGCGTTTCGAGTCGCACGACGACCTTCGACATGCGTGGCAAGGAGGCGTAGGTACGCTCGGCCATCTCACTGATCCGCAACGTGTGCTTCGGTGAGTCCAGGAGCGACATCAGCGCCCCGTACTCGAACAAAGTCAAGTCGACCGCCCGGAGACGCTGGTCCATCGAGGGTGTGAATAGCTGGGACATCACCGTGAGTGCAATCCACAGCTCCGCCTCCGTATCACTCAATCCGGGTAGCCCTCTTGACATGTCAACGATCCTACCAAAGTAGTTGCACCTGCAACTGTCCTTCTATATAGTTGCCGGTGCAACCAAAATGTGGAGGGTGAATCGCAATGGCTCGTCGAGCTGTTTCGTATGCGGGATCGGATGGAGAGTTCACTCGCAACGAGAAACGGAAGCCGCTCGCCTTTCTTTCGTGTGGACACTGACAGGATTCCCGGGAATCTGACACGAGGACCGCAGCAGAGGCCTATCGACAGTCGATCGAACTGGTCGTCGCAGCGGAAGAAATTGGCGGCGACGGGGCACACTTTCCGCGTACATCACTTTGCCGAGCAACTGACCGCGCCATTCCCGCTCCTCGCTTCCGCAGCGGAACGCACCGGAACGCACCGGAACGCGCCAACCGACCAATCCACTCGAAAGGTATCCCCATGTTCGAGAACACCACTCATCTGATCGCCGCTCAAGAGCCGATCGTGTCCGTCAAACCCATCGCCGTGCCGAGCAACGCGCGGGGAACCGCCCTGCAGCTTCGAATATCCGCGCCCACGAGCGGGACCGATCTCCCCGTCATTCTTTTCTCCCACGGCTTCGGTGAGTCGATGGACGGATACGGTCCACTCACGGACTGGTGGGCATCGCACGGTTTCGTTGTCCTGCAGCCCACCTATCTCGACTCCCGCAGCGTGGGCCTCACCGACGAGGACCCCCGGCGCGCCGGCATCTGGCGGCAACGCGCCAACGACGCGATCCGGATCCTTGACCATCTCGGCGAGATCCTCGACACCGTCCCGGGACTACGCGAACGCACCGACACCACGCGCATCGCCGCCGCCGGACATTCTTTCGGCGGCCAGACCACCGGAATCCTGCTCGGCCTCGGCGTCGTTGATCCAGATACCGGCGACATCGTGTACTCCCCCGACGAACGGGTGCGCGCCGGGGTTCTCATGGCCACGGCCGGACGCGGCAGCGACCTGTCACCATTTGCCGCAGAGCACTTCCCCTTCATGAACCCCGTCTTCGACCGCATGACCGCACCAGCCCTCGTCGTCCTCGGCGACAAGGACGACTCACCACTCAGTACCCGCGGCCCCGATTGGTCAGCCGACCCCTACACCGACAGCCCAGGCGAAAAGCACCTCCTCACTCTGCACGGCGGCGAACACTCCCTCGGCGGCATACCTGGCTACGACGTCCGCGAGACCACCGATGAGAACCCCGCGATGGTACGACAGCTGCGCGAGACTGCAGCAGCATTCCTCCTCCACGCCCTCCACCTCGACGACACCCACTGGGAGTCGGCGCAACGATCCCTCTCCGGCAACGGAACCGACCTGGCGCGGATGGAGTCGAAGCAGTGACTCGGACCATAGCCCTCGAAGAACATATGGTCACCCCCCAAATCGAAACGCAAGGAATGTTACAGCCTCCGCAAAAGATCTTCAGCGGCAACGGAATACGAACATTGAGTCCGGTGCAAGGGTAACCCCCTACGCATCGTCAGTGATATCACAGAGTGGACGCGACTGACTCCCGAACCGGTCCAGGCCTCGCGGGGAGCGGGTGACGGTGCTCTTCGAAGAGCGAACGCGGCGAAATCCTCAACTGAGATGCGCACAGGACGACCGATGAACGCCTCGATCTGACAATCAACAGTCAGGAACTTGCCGTGAGCGGCAAACGTGGGGCGCCCGGCGCGGACACGAATCAGCCCTTCGAGGCTCAATGTCTATCAGGCGCACGTAGTCGCCGCCGGGCAAAGTTCGCCCCACTGACTCACTGCCGGACGCACCGGACGCACCGGCAGCCGCGTGTACCGCGAATAACGCCCCGACTGAGGGCTTCTCAACTCCACCGGCCCGCCGAA
>NZ_DATCVM010000047.1:0-3752 GCF_036566845.1 Williamsia sp. | reverse complement strand
CGTTGTCCGAATACCGGTACCTCGAACACGGCGCTCACTGGGCCATCGGCGCCCTCGCGACGATCCTGTTCTTCTCGATCAAATGGCACATCAACGAAATCATCACCGGCCTCGTCGGCGTCGCGTTCATCGGTGCCGCTGCGGCGTCGAGTGTGTACGCAAATCGCCGGGACCAAGCCGCCGAAGGTCTCGCGGACAAGTCCGAAAAAGATGATGTAGCCGCCACCAGCTGACCACTTGCCGCGCCGGACGCTGACCGGCCCACCCGCACGGTGTACATGTGTACACTCGGATTCGCACACGGGTCAGACGATGCCCGGCATCGCCGACCCTCCGAAGCGATTGGCGAGGGGGAGTGTGAAGTGGGACTCCTGAAATGGAGCAAGCGTCCAGCGGCGCAGGTCGAGGCGACGCGCCCGCAGATCAACGTCGTGCGCGGTCTCGTGGCCAGAGCCACGACGCCGCTGTTGCCGGACGATTATCTGCATCTGCTGAACCCGTTGTGGTCGGCGCGTGAACTTCGAGGGAAGATCGTCGAGGTCCGCAAAGAGACCCCTGACACCGCCACGGTCGACATCCGAACCGGGTGGGGCTTCAGTCACAAATATCGGCCCGGCCAGTACGTGGGGATCGGGCTGCAGATCGCGGGACGATGGCATTGGCGCTCGTACTCGCTGACATCCATCGCGGGCGACGGAAAGATCATCTCCGTCACGGTCAAGGCCAACCCGGACGGATTCCTGTCCAGCCACCTGGTCGATGGTGTGCAGCCGGGTACCGTCATCCGCCTCGCCGCACCCAAAGGTGATTTCTCACTGCCCAATCCGCCACCGGAGAAAGTCCTCTTCATCACCGCCGGGTCCGGCGTGACACCGGTGATGGCCATGCTCCGCGCGCTCCACGGACGCGGACAGATGCCCGACGTGGTGCATGTCCACTCGGCACCGGATCGCGAGAACGTCATCTTTCACGACGAACTCGTCCGATTGGAGAACGACTCGGATGGGTACGCCCTCAAGATGCGTCTGACCCGCATGGACGGCAAGGTCGACCTCGGCGACCTGGCGCCACTCGTGCCCGACTGGCAGGAGCGTGAATGCTGGGCCTGCGGCCCGGTGGAGATGCTCGATGCCGCCGAGCAGGTCTGGGAACGCCACGGTCTCCGAGACCGGCTGCACATCGAACGTTTTGCCATCGCACGCACCGACAAAGGCGGTGAAGGGGGCAGCGTGACGTTTGCCAAGTCTGGCAAGGAAACTGATATAGACGGGGCGACAACACTATTGGAAGCCGGTGAAAAGCTCGGCATCCAGATGCCGTTCGGCTGCCGGATGGGGATCTGCCAATCGTGTGTGGTCCCACTGGCCGGGGGATACGTTCGAGACTTGCGCAGCGGGGACGAGCGTCGAGAGGGAGACCGAATCCAGACATGTATCAGCACCGTGTCTGGCGAATGCACGCTGGACCTGTGAGCCGGTACACGTGCGAACCGACAAGTCAGAGGAGGGGGTAATCGCACATGGCGATCACCGATATCGACCGATATGCACACCTGACCGAGGCAGACGTCGAGGCTCTGGGCCGCGAGTTCGACGCGATTCGCCGGGACATCGAGGAGTCCCGCGGAGAATCCGATGCCCGCTACATCCGCAGGGCGATCGCGCTGCAACGAGGACTGGCCGCCGGTGGGCGTGCGGTGCTGTTCGCAAGCAACCGGAAGCCCGCGTGGATCGCCGGTACCGCCATGCTCGGCCTGGCCAAGATCATCGAGAACATGGAACTCGGGCACAACGTCATGCACGGGCAGTGGGATTGGATGAATGATCCCGAAATCCATTCGTCGTCCTGGGAATGGGACACGACCTGTCCGAGCATTCAGTGGAAGCACTCCCACAACTTCATCCATCACAAGTACACGAATATCGTCGGGCTCGACGACGACGTGGGCTACGGGATCCTGCGGGTCACCCGCGACCAGCGGTGGGAGTGGTGGAACCTGGGCAACCCGGTCTACAACTTCCTCCTGGGCACCTTCTTCGAGTACGGGGTCGCCCTGCACCACGTCGAGACCGAAAAGGTCCGAAGAGGCCAGAAGAACATGCGCGAGGTCGCCAAAGACCTGAAGATCATCGGGCGCAAGGTGGGCAAGCAGGCCGCGAAGGATTATCTGATCTTCCCGGCGCTGTCCGGCCCCAACTGGCGATCCACCCTCACTGCCAACCTGACGGCGAACTTCATCCGGAACTACTGGACGTACGCGGTCATCTTCTGCGGGCACTTCCCGGACGGCGCCGAAAAGTTCACGAAGGCAGAGTACGAAAACGAAGATCAGGCTCGCTGGTACCTGCGACAGATGTTGGGGTCGGCCAACATTCGCGCCGGACGATTGATGCGGTTCATGACCGGCAACCTGAGCCATCAGATCGAGCATCATCTCTTTCCGGATCTGCCCAGCAACCGCTACGAGGAAATCGGGGTCCGCGTCCGCGAACTGTGTGTGAAATACGACCTGCCGTACACCACGGGGTCGCTGACACACCAATACCTGCAGACCTTCCGGACCATCGCAAAGTTGGCGCTGCCCAACGCGATGCTGTCGGCAACCGCTGACGATGCCCCGGAGACCGCCTCGGAGCTTCGTTTCAATGTGCGCGAAGGCGTGCAGACCACCTTCGGGATCGACCCGGAAACCGGACGGCGCCGCGGCCTCCGCACTGCCCTGCGTGAGCTGCGTGATTCGAAAGTGAAGGTGGCCTGACATCAACAGGCAAGTGGCACAGACCCGGCGCGGCGCCCACCGGGTGGGAGAGTTCCTCGCCAAGGCCGACGGCAACCGGTCCGTGGTTCGGCTGGCACGGGCAATCCGGACGCGTACCCCGGGAGCCGGCGCAGAGGTGAGCCCGGACAGTCTGCGCAACTCTGACCGGATCGCCGAACTGATCGCCCAGGCTCGCGGCGAAAAGCCCAGCGCTGTACGCGAACTCGGACTGGCCGCCGTCGAGTCGTGGCAGGCCCTCATGACCCGGCGGGGGACCACCAACCGGTCCGACGACGGTCCGGTGACGATTCTGTTCACCGATCTGGTCGGCTTCTCCACCTGGGCCCTCGGCGCGGGCGACGACGCCGTCCTGACATTGTTGGCGCAGGTGAATCAAGCGAGCGAGGACATCATCACCCGGCGCGGTGGCACGGTGACCAAATACCTCGGTGACGGGCTGATGGCAGTGTTCCGCGATGGAACCGATGCCATCGAGGCCGCCCATGAAGCCGGGCTGGCCGTCTCGGCGATCACGCTGGACGGTTACCGGCCGGCGTTACGCGCGGGCCTGCACACCGGGGAACCACGTGCAGTCGGCGATGACTACCTCGGTGTCGACGTGAACATCGCGGCCCGGGTGGCCGACGCCGCCTCGGCGGGGGAGGTCCTGGCCACCGAGGCCACGCTGGATTGTACCGATGAAACCAAGTACATGAAGCGGCGCAGGCGCTTTCGCGCCAAGGGAACACCCAAGGATCTCGTGGTGTATGCCGTGCTCCCGCGCTACGACGATGTTGCCGATGAAGGACGATCGGCCGGAGGCAGTGAACGGTAGAGCGCCTTCAAATGCTCGGCGGCCACATCGAGTGATCTGACATCGCCCTGACTGCGGCATTGCACAATCGAACCCTCGATCGCATTGACCGCAAAGAGCCCGAAATCCTGCGCGGGCGCATCCGCGACACCGTCGGCCACCGCCGCCTGCGCCAGCAAT
>NZ_DATCVM010000046.1:0-8418 GCF_036566845.1 Williamsia sp. | reverse complement strand
AACCAGTCCCGCCGCTCGTCCGGCACCACGAATGACACCTCACTGTCGGGACCAGATGTGATAGCACTAGCCTGCACCTGGATCGGGAACGCCACCGTGCCAGCATCGGTGCTGAGTGCTCGGTTCATGTGAGCCGGTACCCAGATCCCCTCACCGGCGACGAGGTTGCGCACCTCGCCGGTCTCCAGGTGAACGCTCGCGGACCCGGTATGAACCCAGAAGAGAAGATGCTCCCCTTGGCTCCACTGTGCCTCCATCCGGCAGGGATGAATCACAGGTGGGCCATCTCTGGAGAAAGACTTCACAGCTCCGACCCGATGGCGTCGACAAACTCGGATGGCGGTCGCTCGACAACAACCCGACGTGATAAGTAGTTGTCGGTTCGCGCACCCCACATGACTTAAGGATAACCTAACTTTACTTGAGGCGCGTCTCAGGGATCCCGGACACCCGGTGCAACCCGCTTGGTCCGCGCTGAAATTTTCCGCGCCTCACCCAGAAGGGAAAAGTATGCCGAAGACATCGCGTCGCCTCGCGGTGCACCCCATCAGCCTGCGTGAACTCGAGGTGGCCCGCATCGCTGATGTGACACCGGGAATGCGGCGGGTGACTCTGACCGGTACACAATTGGCGACCTTCACGTCCGCGAACGGGCTGGCACAACCACCGTTCCGGAGCGAGGGATTCGACGACGACATCCGGCTGATCTTCCCCTACCCCGGCAAAACCGAACCAGTTCTCCCAATGCAGGCCGACGGGCATCTGGACTGGCCCGACGACCCCCGCGCCCTGTCCAGGGTCTACACCATCCGCAGGTGGGACGCGGCCGCTCACGAGCTGGAAGTGGACTTCGTCAAGCACGGCACGGGCCTCGCGACAACCTGGGCCTACAGCGCTCGCCCCGGGGACCGTCTCCATGTCGCCGGCCCCGCGGCCAGTCGGGCACTGCCGACCGCCGACTGGTTACTGGTCGCGGGGGACGACACCGCGCTGCCCGCAATCGCCCGGCTTCTGGAAGAACTGCCTGTTGATGCGCGCGGCCAGGTGATCATCGAGATCGCCCATACCAAGCACCGACAGAGACTGCGTGACTTGCCCGGAGTTGTGGTGACCTGGCTGGTCCGTCACAACGCTCCCACAGGGCCTACGGCCCTGCTGCTCGATGCCGTACGTGCGGTCAAGTGGTGGGACGGTCACGCATTCGCGTGGATCGCAGGCGAATCCACCGCGGTCAAGGCCATCCGCCGTCACCTGGTCGAGGAACGCGACATGGCCAAACAGGACATTCAGTTCACCGGCTACTGGCGCCGCGGCGAGGTCATCACTCTCGACAACGACCCCGCCATCCCCGACCCCGAACGTAACGAAGAAGCCTTCGACAAGCTCCACGAACTCGGCGAGTTCCTCCCACCCTTCGCGATTCGTTCGGCGGTAACCCTCGGCATCCCGGACCTGATCGCCCGCGGAACCACCACCGTCACTGATCTCACGGTCGCAACCGGCGCGAATCCGCTTGGCGTCGGCAAACTTTTGCGATACCTCAACACGCTCGATCTGGTCGAACAGACCGCCCCGGGGCACTACCGGCTCAGCGAGGTCGGTGAGTACCTCACCGACGACTTCGTCGTCGAGATCCTCCATGAGGATGGCTACCACGCCCGTCGAGAACTCGCCTTCCACGGCCTGACACATGCCATCCGCACCGGGCACGAGGGATACACCACCGTCACAGGAAACTCGTATGAGGCTCTACTGGGCGAGGACTGGTACGCAACCAAGCACCACGAGCACGCCGCCGAGACCACCCGCTACTACGCCGAGCCTCTCGCGCACGCGCGAGCCCTGACCGGTATCGAACATCTCCTCATCCGGAGTGACGCCCCCGCCGTGATCGCACACGCCCTCATCGACACCCATCGGGACATCCGGGTCACGATCGCGGGCCTCCCTTCGCACATCGCCTGGGTGCGCGAGGATATGCCCGAGACGATCCCCGACAACGAGCACCGTTCCCGCGTCACCCTGACCGAGAAGTCACTCTTCGAGACAGCCCCCGGCACCGATGCGATCCTCTTCGACCGCCAGCTCGGCACCCACCACACTGATGACGCCGTCCACGCGCTGCGCCAGGCTGCTTCCAGCCTCACCGTGGGCGGGCGGCTCCTGATTATCGAAGACACCCTCACCGTCGACGATCTCGACGAACACGAAAGCGAAGTCGACCTCCTCAACTACGCCCTCCACGGCACAGGCCTGCGCACTGTCACGGAACTGACCGACCTCTTCCACGCAGCCGATCTCAGCATCGACGCGGCCGAAACCATCGGCTGGGGCACCATCCTCTACACCGTCACCCAGGTGATTCCCCAAAAGAAAGGCACCACCGAATGACTGCGCTCCCACGCCTCCGGCGAACCATCGTGCTCGCCGCGGCCGCACTCACAGCAGCGCTCACCTTCACCGCCTGCGGCAGCAGCGACCCCGACACAGATTCGGACAATTCAGTGTCCGACGCCGGGTACCCGGTCACCGTCGAAAGCGCCTACGGCGAGGTGACCCTCGACAAGAGACCCGAACGTATCCTCGTCATGTCGCCCGCCTATCTCGACATGCTGGCCGAGCTCGACCTACAACCAGTTGCATTCGCCACGGGAGCCATCCCTGCCGAAGAGTTCGACAGCGTGTATCCATGGCTCGCCGGCACCTACGACGGCCGAGTGGCGCCTGAGCTCGTAACTACGGAGTTCAAGCCCGACCTGGAGGAGATCGCCAGCTACGAGCCCGACCTCATCCTCGGCCACTCGTGGAGCATTCCTGAGGACATGTACGACATGGTTTCAAAGATCGCCCCCACCTATGTCGGCACAGACGATGGAAGCACCATCACCGAGTGGACCGTGGACATGAAAGCCGTCGGCGACCTGACCGGACGAGCAGAAGCAGTGGAGACAGCTCTCGCTGACTTCGACGCCCAGGTCGCTCGATACGAGGAACGAGTCACTCAACTGAAGGGCACGACCTACAACTCGGTAGCCGTTCGAGAAAACGGATACCAGTTCGGGTCCGGCGGCTGGCTGTCGTTGTTAGGCCTGGAGCCAGCCGAGAACCAGGGAAGTTACACCGACGCCCCACTGTCCTTCGAGAACATGACCGACCTCTCGGCAGACGTGCTCCTTGCGGCGGCCTGGACCGACGAGACCCGCCAGCGCCTGGAAGGTGATCCCCGCTTCCCCACCCTTCCTGCTACACAGAACGGGACAGTGATCTTCAGCGACTTGGCCATGGCGAACGCCGCCACCTTTCCAGCGCCAGGCGCACTGGTCTACCTCCTGGACAAGGCCGTGCCCATCCTCGAGGCATCGACCCTGAACAAGACCGGTCAGTAGGTACTAGTAGGCCGTCGCGGCTAACTGAAGTTTCAGAATGAGTTCGGCGTCCCCCGCCGCCTCGCTCGGTTGCGCGGTGGGATTGGGCTCCAACGCCCTGCGGCTGCTGCTGTGGACCCGCCACACCGTCGTGCCGGCGCTCCAGTGTGCTGCGATGAGCCGGCCGGAACAGGCACCCGGCAGGTGGTTCTAGCGCTTGCCTGCGGAATGATTCCCGGCGCCGCGGCCTTGTAACAATCGCCTGCGTGAGTGTAGGCACATGCGGAGCTGAACGGTTTCGACTGCGTACGTTCAGGTAGGGGATCCCCTTCCTGACTGCTCGATTTCCGGTAACAGTTGCCAGCACTACGCAATCCCCGCTTCCAAAGGCGGCAGATTGTCACCGATCCCTTTCCGGCGTACCCGTCTACCGGGGTACCGTCCCCGGTTAATCGGAACCTGTTGCCGAGTTTGCGTGCCTGGCCGGGTGTCGAATGGATACGGCCGAATGGGACGGCACGCAGTTCATCCCTTCAGGGAGTGCGTGCCTGCCGGAATTCGGGATTAGCACGCCATTGCGGTGGCCCACCCGGTCGATCGTCAGTATCGGCCAGGTGAACCATGTCCGTCACCACGTCGAGCTGGTGACACTGGTGAACAGAATTTGATCCCGCCACGCAACGCTCTGCAGTAGATGCGAGGGTCTGTTACGAGCGGAGAACCCGCCGACGCCCGATCCGAGAACTAAGCGTCGGCGGGTGCGCATCGCCTTCCGATGCGATGCACTTTCCCCTACTCCACCCCCGGCGAGTGACAGCCGGTAGGCAGATCTGCGGTCCTGATTCCTACCCGTGAATGCAGTGCCGCCCCACAGGCATACCCGACCTACAAATCCTAAACCCGATCCGCATGCTCGGCCGTGCACAGGCCCCGCTGGACGAGCAGGGGGACTGTCCTCCGGCGGGACCTGACGCCCCCTTCCGGAGGAGCTGTGTCGTCAACTCCGCGCAACGGGGCCCGCTCGACCGTACCGGTGAAATCTCGACCTCGGCATCTACGCACCGGTAGCCCGGACTGAAAGGTTGCCAGTCCGAGAGCTCGTCGAACGGCTCACTATGCCTGTCCCGAAATCCCGGCGGTGACGGTGGCGTGCCGGGCCGGGGGTTTGTGTATCCAGCCCGGCACGCAGTGGTGGCCACCGGAAGGGTCGGGGGAACAGTCCGGTGAGCCAGCCAGTTACTGCCCGAGTTGGTTGAACCGTAAACCGTTCGTGATGCGGCTCACAGGACAGCACTTTGAGATACTCGTCGCCCACGACACTCGAACCCGACTCCAACACGTAGTCGGGCGACGGCCTGCTCCCCAACCCGCTGGTGGTTGACAACGAAGCTCTGGCGGCTGGCCACCATCGTGTAGTCGATGTAGCGCGGTGGAACGTAGTCCCTTCCCCGTCGCAGGAGCCGTTGACGGAAATCATTGGACGCCAATGGCGTTGGCGGCATTGGCTGGTGGGACTGGGCATTCGCTGACGTACGTCGACTGCGACAACCGCGGCGCCTGATGCATTCGGACGGGTCCCGATAAACATGTCCAGATGACTACTGGGAACACCGAGTTTGCGGCATCTCTCGAAGTCCCCCCGCCTTGGTGCAGTGCGTGCGAAATCGCCGGTCGAAGCGAAGTCACAAGAATCAATAGGACCGAATCCGCGGACTAATCACAGGCAACCAGCCAACCAGTCGATGGCGTCATCGTAGCCCGCATCAGCCATCCCATTGTTCCGAAAATCCTGTCTGCCGCTGCCGCACACCATCTCAACGGAGAATTACAGTGCTTTCGTCGAGAACATTGTCAGCCTGATTCGCGGCTATACATGCAGCCAGGTGCATAGCGACCAGGCTGTGCATGCGAGCGGTGAAATCACCGGTATCACCGAGAACCCGGATGATGTTCACGGTCCCGATAAACCCCGCACACAGGTTCCACGACAGTTGCCGCGTCGTAGAGTTGTCGGGAAGCCGACCTGATGCGATGACGGCATCGACGAGACTGCTCGTGATATCCATCCACTGAGCAAACGCCTCTCGCGCCCCGTCGATCCCGGTTTCAGTGGTGAGCCGAAGTCCCGCACGGGCAAGGGAACTGACCGCGATGCTCGCAGCGAGGTCCCCGAAAAATGAACTGATCTGGGCGACGGAAGGCGACTGCGAGTCGTGCGCGGCTGCGGCCGCGTGCGTAAGCGCCGCCGACCAGTGAGCGACGAGTTCTCGGGCTATTGCTTCCTTCGACGTGAAATGGAAATACACGGCACCCTTGGTCGTCCCGGAGGCGGCCAGGAGATCCGCGAGTGACGTTGCCGCGTAACCGTTGTAAGCAAATTCTTTTGCAGCGGCCTCGAGGATGTTCGCTTTGGTGATCGTCGCGCGCTGCTGACGCCGCCGACTCGCAAACACCGGCTCAACGACCGCATGCAGCTCCTTGATTGGCTCGATCACTTGGGGTTCCTATCTGTTGCGGTCGTCGCGAAGCCCCAGCCCCAGCCACGGCTCCGATCCAACTAATGTGGCGAAATCGTTCAGCTCGAAGCGGCGCGAAGAGCAAAACAGTTGATGCCCCATGGTCGCATGCCTATCCACGTTGCCGGCGAGCCCTCCGTCGAGAGAGGCACCGCCCATCGGATTGAGCTTGCCCGCAAAAAGTACCCTCGCTGACGTCCAACGTGTCGGGGGCCGCCCCTACGATGTTGGTCCGCGTGGTCGAGCCGTACCGCTTGTCGGTCAAGTTTGCCCAAATCGTCTGCCGCGCATCAGGTTCGTCCGAGCCAGGGACCCGAAACAGTTGGGCCGCGTTGCGGATGACACTGAAAATCCCCACGACACCCTGGATTTCGCTGTGAGATTGACGTAGACGGCCCACATCGTATGCCGCATGGGCGAACCTTCGGCCGGGTCCGGCGGCCCCACTGTCGATTTGCGCCGAAGACGAGCGAGATGCGTCGGCAGATCGACTAGCAGGATGCGAAGGAACAGCGTCGGACGCGATGCTCCGTTCAGCGACCCAGTTCGAGATGCATCACCGAACAAGCTCTACTGGAATGCCCAGCTCAGCGAGTTCCGGTCAGGGGCAGGCTATCGCGATGCAGTCATCGTTCCGCTTTGTGGACACGGCGGCCAGCATCCGCGTAGGGGCCGCAACGCGGCCTTGACGCCGATGTCGACATGTCAAGTCGAGCTTGACAAACCATGCGTGTCAGGTCAACCTTGACGTCATGAATGAATTGATGGAGCGGGCCCTGACCGTTGATGTCGAGGCCGCGGCGAGAGCAGCTATGGATGCGGCGACTATCGAGGTGCCGCGGCAGGTCGACGAGTTGATGGGGACCGGGCCACTGCCGGGAACCCCGGAATGGGAGGCCGAGGAGCGCGAAGGGGTGTCGGCGACCAGGCAGCTGGCGTGGTCGCTCGCGTCGCTGCGTGTCGAGCTCGCAGCGAGACTCGACCCGTTACCGACCGTGGTCGGGCTCCGCCGGATCGGCGCCACGTGGGAGCTCATCGCGCGGGCGACGGGAGTGTCCCGGCAGGCAGCACACGAGCGGTGGGGTCAGAAGGTGCTGGCCGTGCTGGACCGCTACGGCACCGGCGAACTGGGCGGTCCGGTCGCTGACGACGAGACCGACCTGCGCTGATTCAGGCTGCGGCGCTTCGCTTCCGGGCGACGGTGCAGAGCGCGCGCCACCCAGCAGGAACACCGCCAGCACGGACGTGGAGACAACGATGACGCTGAAAAGCGGTGCCCTGGCCGCTGAATCACCCGGAGCGCCACCGGCTTCCAGTGACGCACATATATTGACGGGCTCGGTCGACACACCCGATATCTGCCAAAGTGCGGTGATGCGTCCTGTTGATTTTTACTACAACTCGACGCCCACGCTGGTGGCGAAAATACCTGACAACGAGGCCGACGCTTCATAGGACCTTTCTCGCTGCACACAACCTTGTTCAACTACTGGAACCACATCCCGCGCTTATGCCGAGGAGAGGATGGCGCTGTGATCGGCGACGACACGTTCTACTAGATCGCGGCCTCTGCCATGATCGAGAGACAATGCAGTAACAGACGAATCGACGGCAAGAGCAGGGTGCGATGTGACGGCCGGATCTGTGGTCAGGACCCACGCGAGAGTGTCCTCGTTGTGCCGAGGGCGGTACGCGAGGCCCCCGAGAGCAGGGTCGGCAGCACCGATCGCGTGTGCCCACTTGCGCGTGGTGACGTAATGTCGCGCTTCGCATTTGGTCAACCACAAATCCTGCCCGACCGCAGACAGGTGCGGACCGTGCAGCACCGCAACGGCAACGATGCGGGTGAGCGTCAATGCAGTCAAGGTGCGACCCGTCACCGCGCTGGCAGGCACAATCCTCGCAACAGTCGGATCCAAAGGCAGATCCCGGCAGATAGTTTCGGCGATCGCTCCGTCCGGGCTGTCAGCGATGTACAGGTAGGCGTACGTGCCGTCGAGTGAGTCGAATCTACCCCCGGAAAACTCGTCCGGTTGCGCCGTGGGATTGGGGGCCAACGCGCTGCGGCGGCTGCTGTGAACCCGCCACACCCTCGTGCCGGCGGCCAGTGTGCTGCGGTGAGCCTGCCGGACCAGGCCCCCGGCCAGTGGTTCTATATCCGGCATCAGTCAGCTAGCACCGCGGAGGCCAGCCGTTCGAGCTTTCGATGGGCGGCAGGGTCGGGATCGATCGCGAGATCGACCGGAGTTTGCCCCTGCGGCAGTCGCGGGGACGGTGTCAGCCACCACGAGGCAACTCCCCACGGGTCAGCGCTCGCCCCGAGAAGCACGTTGACCGTGGCCACAACCTCGCGCACCGACGCGGTCACGTCGTCGAACTGAAACTCCGGGTACCGGTAGCCGTTGCCGACAGGCAATGCGACGACCTTACCGGCGGTTCGCAAACGCGACGCAACGGTGCGGTCCGATTCCGGCCGCCGCAAAACGGCCGCGACCTGACCTGCAGTCAGCATCGGATAGTCGAGGATATGGCGACGC
>NZ_DATCVM010000045.1:0-6413 GCF_036566845.1 Williamsia sp. | reverse complement strand
GTCATCCCGCCTGACACCTCGCGGCGGCTGTTCGAGCTGATCCCCAACGCCGAACTGCACATGTTCGGAAAATGCGGGCACTGGACCCAAATCGAACACGCAGCGTCCTTCAACCGTCTGGTCGCGGCGTTCCTGGCCGACGAGCAATAACCCACCCGCCAGACCCGAGACGGCCACCGCTCCGAGGACAACTCACCGTGAAACTCTTCTCCCGCAGCAAAAACCAGGGACCGCGCACCGCCACGATCACCGGCACCAACAAAGCATTCGAGGTCCCCGGCAAAGACTCCATCCTCAACGAGGCCTTGGCCGCCGGCATCCCGTTCCCGCACAGCTGCACCGTCGGCACATGCGGCACCTGCAAATCCAAACTCGTCCACGGCAGAGTCCGCGAAATCGTCGATTCCGCCATCGCCTTAACCGCGCAAGAACTACGCGACGGCTACATCCTGCCCTGCCAGAGCATCGCCCGCACCTCCATCGAACTCGACGTCGCCGGGCTCGCGGACATGCCCGAGCACCCCCTTGTCCACACCGACGCAGTGATCAGCGCGCACCGCGCCCTCACCCACGACATCGCCGAGATCGTCGTGGCACTCGACCACGACCTGGAATACACCGCCGGCCAGTACGCCGAACTACGGATGGACGGCCTGACCGGCCCCCGGTCATATTCCTTCGCCACCGCACCCGACGACGCCGACCGGCGCCGCGCCACCTTTTACGTCCGCCACGTACCCGGAGGGCAATTCAGCGACTGGTTGTTCGACACCAACAGGGACGGCGCCCATCTGCAATTGGCCGGCCCGTTCGGCGACCTCTGGCTACGCCCCGCTGAGCAGCCCCTACTCTGCGTCGCTGGCGGCAGCGGGCTGGCACCGATCAAGGCGCTTCTCGAAGACGCCGCCCGCCGGGGCTGTGCGCGTCAAACGGTCCTACTGTTCGGGGCACGGACACAGCACGACCTGTATTGCCTGGCCGAAATGGACGATCTGCGCCGCTGCTGGAACGGTCAGTTCGACTTCCGCGCCGTCCTGTCGGAAGAGCCGCCGGAATCGGCCTGGACCGGTGCTCGTGGATTCGTCACCGACGCCGTACACGAGCTACCCACACAGCTCCTGCACGACTGCCACATATACACCTGCGGACCACCGGCGATGATCGACGCACTCGAAACCGCTATGGGCGAGATCCGCACCGACATCGAGCATTTCTACGCCGACCGGTTCATCACACGCTACCCCGGGGCCGCGCAAACGCTGTGACCCGCGCCTACCAGCGCACAACACCAACAGGCGGCAAGCCCGCCGCCACGACCACCAACCACCACAAGCGAGGCACACGATGACGACCGAGGCCCGATCGTGCGCGATCGACCTACTGCTGGGCGCGTATCGCAGCGGCGAACCGATCGAGCCGTTGACCGACCACTTTCCCGCCCTGAACGTCGATGACGCGTATGCGATCCAGGTGGGCCAGGTGCAGCGGTGGCTGGCCGAGGGAGCGGTGATCAAGGGTCACAAGGTGGGATTGAGCTCTGCGGTCATGCAGCGCCAGATCGGGGTGAATCAGCCCGACTTCGGTCATCTCACCGACACCATGTTCTTTCTGGAGTCACAGCCGATCGACTGGTCGGCGTTTCTGGCGCCGAAGGTGGAGCCCGAGATCGCGTTCGTGCTCGGCAAGCCGCTGGCCGGGCCGGGGGTCACAGTCGCCGAGGCGATGGCAGCGGTCGCGTTCGTAACCCCGGCGCTGGAGATCATCGACTCGCGCATCCGGGACTGGAAAATCAAACTGGTCGACACCATCGCCGACAACGCATCCTCGGGCGCGGTGGTGCTGGGCAGCGCCGCCGTCCCGCTGGCGCAGGTGGACGTGCGGTTGGTCGGCGGGGTGCTGCACCGCAACGGGGAGCTGGTGGGCAGCGGCGCCGGCGGCGCGGTGCTGGGCTCGCCGCTCAACGCGCTGGTCTGGTTGGCCAACACCCTCGGGCCGCGCGGAGTCGTACTCGAAGCCGGTCATGTCGTGCTGCCCGGCTCGGTCACAGCGGCGGTGCCGGTCACCGCGGGCGATGTAGTCACGGCGGCGTTCGGCGGACTGGGCTCGGTTACGGCCAAATTCACAAAACACGGCGGAACTCGATGACGAGCGCAAGTCATGGGTCTCGCACACCATCCTCGCCGCCCGTCAGGCCGGGCAATCCCGACCCAGGCGCACCGGCCACACTACAGCGACACCTGCACATCCACGGGAACCACACGTTCGGGGTGGTTCCGGCTAGCGGCGCCCTAGCGCCAGCTGCCGAGGCGTGCCGTGTTGGCCAGGCAACACGTTTGACACCCACCCGCAGCTCGATGCACCCCGCGAAGGTTCCAACAACACTGCCCAGGGTCGGAGTCTTTTTCCGGGTGCGCGCCACCGACCACTACCCGCCGGCGGCAATACCTAGCGCGCAGCCCACGACGGCGACCATGGGCGTGCGCGCACGCTCCCGGAAGAAATGAGGTAGGTCGTGATGAACGCCCAAGAGGAAGGCCAGAGAATCGACGTATGGGATGTGGCGCGTGCAGCGGCGGTGCTGTTGGACGCGGAGGCTGCTCGTGTTGATCGCGGCCCGATCACGGCCGAGTGGGCTGGGTTGGATCTGGACACTGCTTACCAGGTGCAAGACGAGATCTTGTGTCGCAAGGTGGAATCCGGGCAGCACATCGTCGGAGTGAAGCTCGGGCTGACGTCACGCGCCAAGCAGCAGCGCATGGGGGTGAACTCGCCGTCAACGGCGTGGCTGACCGATCGGATGGTGCTGCCCGCGGGCGCGCCGCTGGTCATTGAGCAGCTGATTCATCCGCGGGTGGAGCCGGAGATCGTGTTCGTGCTGGGCGAGCGGCTGGCCGGACCCGGCATCACAGCCGCGCGGGCAATGGAAGCGGTATCGCACGTTTATGGCGGGCTGGAGATCATCGACAGCCGCTATACCGACTTCAAGTTCACCCTGCCCGATGTGGTGGCCGACAATGCCTCCTCGGCGTTGTTCGTGATCGGGGGTGTGGCTCGCAAACCCGACGAACTCGACCTCGCGCTGGAAGCGTGCCTGTTGGCGGTGGACGGTGAAGTCGTCGACTCTGCCACGGGCGCCGCGGTGCAGGGCCATCCGGGGGAGGCATTGGCGTTGGCGGCCAACGCGCTGGCCAAGCGGCAGCTGGCGTTGGAGCCGGGCTGGGTGGTGTTAACAGGCGGCATGACCGACGCCGTGTTCGTCGAACCGGGCAGTTTGGTCAGCGCCGACTTTTCCAACCTGGGTTCGGTCACGTTGAGGTGTCAGTGATGCCGTTGGTGGAGATCACGCTCGCCGAGGGGCGTCGTCCTGAACAGATCCGGGCGCTGCTTGCTGAAGTGCACTCTGCGGTGCACCGGGCGATCGGCGCGCCGGAGGCCAATATCCGGGTGGTGGTGCGCGAAGTCCCGGCCACCCACTGGTCGGCCGGTGGGGTAACCCTGGCCGAACGCGCGGCGACAGCGAAGGAGACGAAACCGTGACGGAGTTTTTCGGGCACATCATTGATGGTGCAGAGGTCAAGTCGGCCTCGGATGCGACGTTCGCCTCCATCGACCCCTACACCGGCCAGCAGTGGGCCGAGATCGCTTTGGGTGACGCCACGGATGCCGCCCGCGCGGTGGCCGCGGCGCGGCGCGCCTTCGACGAAGGACCGTGGCCGCGGCTGGGATACGGCGAGCGCGGCCGCATCCTGCACCGGTTGGCCGACCTGATCGAGGCGCACGCCGATGAGCTCGGCATGGCCGACACCCGCGACATGGGCAAGCCGATCAGCCAGTCGCGCGGTAACGACGTGCCCCGCGCGGCGGCGAACTTCCGGTTCTTCGCCGATCACGCGCGGCTGGCCACCGCGGAGGTCCTGCCCATGGACAGCGGCCACCACACCTACACCCGGTTTGAACCCGCCGGGGTGGTGGCGGCCATCGCGCCGTGGAACTTCCCGCTGATGCTCGAGACCTGGAAGGTTGCCCCGGCACTGGCGTGGGGCAACACCGTGGTGCTCAAACCCGCCGAGGACACCCCGGTTTCGGCCACGATTCTCGGGCGGCTTGCGCTCGAAGCCGGTATGCCCGCGGGGGTGTTCAATGTAGTGCACGGCTACGGGCCCGACTCTGCCGGGCAGGCGCTCACCGAGAACCCCGATGTCGACCGGATCACCTTCACCGGCGAATCGGGCACCGGCCGGGCGATCGCCCGGGCGGCGGCGGGCAACCTCACACCAGTCAGCTTGGAACTCGGCGGCAAAGGCGCCAACGTGGTGTTCGCCGACACCGACCTCGACGTCGCCGTCGAGTGGTCCATCAAGGCGATTTTCACCAACACCGGCCAGGTGTGTCTGGCAGGGTCGCGGCTGTATGTCCAGCGCGACATCTACGACGACTTCTTGGGTCGGTTCACCCAAGCCGCGCAGGCGATGGTGGTCGGCGACCCGAAGGACGAGGCCACCCAGATCGGGCCGCTGGCCTCCCAGGAGCACTACCGCAAGGTGCTCGGCTACGTCGAAACCATTGAGTCCGAAGGCGGCTCCATCGTCACCGGTGGGCTCGGCGAGAGCGGGGGCGTGTTGCCCACCATCGTGACCGGACTGGGCCAGCAGGCCCGCTGCAGCCGCGAGGAGATTTTCGGCCCGGTGGCGGTGGTGATCCCATTTGACACCGAAGCCGAGGCGATCCGGCTGGCCAACGACACCCGCTACGGCCTGAACGCGATGCTGTTCACCGACAACGTGCACCGCGCCCACCGGGTCTCTGCGGCGCTGCGGGCCGGCACCGTATGGGTCAACTGCTTTTTCATCCGCGACCTCCGCGCACCCTTCGGCGGGGTCGGCGACTCGGGCATCGGCCGCGAAGGCGGCACCTTCAGCCGCGAATTCTTCACCGAACCCAAGGCCGTAGTCATGCAAATCCAGCCCGGCTGAGCCCGGCCGGCGGCGCGATGCGCCGACCCATCGCCCAGCCTGCCCCAAAACGAGAAATCACGCCTACACCCACACCCACCCCGCGGCCAGAAACGCACAAAGCACCAAACCCGGATGACCACGCAACCGAACCGTTTAGCAAGAGCGGCGAGTAAGAACTGACCCGCCTGGCGCTGGCCCTCGCCTGGGGTGGACGACGCCCACGTCAGATGCTGTGCCAGCTGATGTTTCCCTATGGGCGCCCTCGACTTTTCGAGGCTGTCAACCAAGTTTGCGAGCCCACGTTTACGAGCCACCGTGACAACGGTTTTCAGCCACGAAACGGCATACAGATCGGAGATCTACGGAAGTGTCATCTTGATTCGGACAGCTTCGTTCGAATCGATCCAATAATGTTGGCCTACAGTCTCTTCGAGCATGACAAATAAACCCGGAACGGACACCTGGCCACTCGCTGGCCACCACTCCTCCCGTCGCTTTCGGCTGCGTTGCAACACTTTCCGCCCACGGTCCCCGCTCTGCGGACTCGTATCGGCAGCCATGCTCGCTACGCCCGTGGCAGTCCCGGCGACACGCTGACCTGGGGTCTTGACTTGATGATGCAACAGATGAATCATTGATTCATCTGTTGATACCAGATGGCAGGAGTTTCGGGTGGCAGTCGACGACGTCGGACGTGCATATCTCGTTGACGCGGTCAGGCCCCTGCACCCCGAAGAACAGACAGTCGCCGAAATGCTCCAGGGCTGGCGCAACCAGCAGCTCAGCCGCAATCTGCAGTTCGAGACTATCGACGCCCGCATCAAGCAGGTGCAGCGCTTCCTTGAGCACTCGAACGAGTTCCCATGGACCTGGACCGTCGCCATGGTCGACGAGTTCTTCGGCGATCTTCGCAGTATCCACAAACTCGCCCAGTCGTCGATCCGTTCGTACCAGGTCGGCCTGCGACAGTTCTGCTCCTATGTCAGCAATTCGGACTACGGCTGGGACCGCGTGTGCGAAGCACTGTTCGGGACCCACCCATCCCAGGTCTTCTTCGACTGGAACACCGCTCGACACATCCAGGAGAACGAGGCCCAACCCGAGAAACGCGCATTCACCAAGCGCGAACTTCAAGACTTCTTCGATCATGCCGACGAGCAGGTATCTGCCGTCGTAGCTTCGCGCAGAAAGGGTTGGCTGCCCGCATACCGCGACGCCGTGATGTTCAAGATCGCCTACTCGTATGGGTTGCGGTTCAACGAACTTGCTCACCTGCAGACGGTCGACTTCGCAAGAAACCCCCACGCTAAAGAGTTCTGGGGTTGACCCCTGAAGGTGGACATCTGATCGCGGGACTGCTGGTCCTGCGGGGAGGATGTTCCCGTGTCGGGAAAGCGCAAGAAGTACACCCCGGAGTATCGCGAGCAGGCCGTGCGTCTGGTCGTCGATACCGGTCGC
>NZ_DATCVM010000044.1:0-11360 GCF_036566845.1 Williamsia sp. | reverse complement strand
GTTGGGATTGGGGGTGGCGGGCGCGGGGACCGGGACCGTGGAGGCACCCGCCTTGTCGGCCTCTGTGGCGAGGCGGGCCTTCACCGAATCATCGGTCAGGATATCGATGTTCGAGACCAGCCACTTGTCGCCCGACCGCTCCATCGAATACTCGAGCCGGCTGGCCTCGATCGACACCAGGTCCTTGCCGCCTTTGGTGACGGACTGATTCATGAAGATCAGGATCAGCGCCGTGTCCCGGGTCGCGTTGACAACTCCGGCCTCCTGGATCGTCACCTCGGACTTGACCTGCTGATCTTTCACCGCGACAACAAGATTCGTGTTGGTGACGATCTCGTCGTATTCCTTCTGCGCCGGACCGGTGAGCAGTGTTTTCGTCTGCTCCACCTGTTGCGCCACGTTATCCGGCTGATAGCCGAACATCATCGTCGCAGTGTGTGTTCCGGCGTCGAGCGCCTCACCCCGGGCATCCTCGGCCAGTTTGGTGTCGCGGTAGTGCAGACCGGTGATGGTCGTGATCACCACGCCGGCAACAAGGATCACGACGGTCAGCACCGACACCGTCCACCACCAGAATTTACGGGACATGGTTACGTCACCCATTCGAAGTTGGTGAGCTTGAGTTGCCCGTTGATCCGGGTGATCTCGAGTTTCCAGCGGAACGTCTGCAACACGGTCTGCTGCTCGGGGACGTTGGGCTGGTTCATCTCCCAGCTCGACACCAGGATCACGGTTCCGGTGGTCGGGTCACTTTCGGTGACGGCCTCCGAGATCACGGTTCCCTTGGTGGAGACGTTCTCGGACTTGATCATGTTCACCGTCTGCGCCATCGACTGACTGGTCTGCTCCATGGCCTGGCCGCTGGTGCTGTCCTGAAAGGTCTTGATGGCGCCGTCGATGTTCTCCGCGTTGAGCGTTGTCAGGTTGGTGATCATCTGACGGGCGAACGCCGAATACTCGGCGCGGAGATCGTTGCGTTCGTCGATCTTGTTGGTACCCATGATGAACAGGGTCGAGGCCACCACCATGCCCGAGATCAGGCCGATGGCAACGACCGCCGCCAGCACGATGCCCAGACCACGCAGGCTTCCGCGCGTGCGCGGCGACCGACCCGATTTTGCCGGATCCTCACCCGAGCCGTCCCGGCCCGACTTCCGTTTGCGCAGATCGGTCTTGCGGCCACCCCCGCGCCGGTCGCGGTACGACACTCCCCGCGACACTGATGCCGAACCGAAGGACTGCACTGCGGTATCGACGGCATCGGTGTCGCCGGACGCGGCGATCTCCGGTTCGGGATTGTCGGATTCCACCTGCGTATCCATCGCCGGTGTATCCGGCGAATCCATCGGAGCGGCGACTGCAGGCTTCGACTTCGGCTTCTGCTTGCGCCCGAGCGGCGACGACTTCACCGGTGTGCCGGTGACCTTGCGGGCCTTGCCACTCGGCGTGCTGCCGCTCGCCGACGAATCTGACGAATCTGACGAACCGGCCGCGACTTCTTCCGGCGGGCCCGCCGGGCGGCTGGCCCGACGGCGCTGAGGTTTCCGTGGTGCCGGTTTTTGTTCGGTTGGTGTCTGGGCCGTCACTGAACGGTCCCCGTGATCAGGCTCTGCCATTGACTCTTGTCTTTCGTCTGTTCCCCGCTACCACCTGTACCAGATGTATCCGGCGACACAGCGGTTCCGGCGTTGTAGGTCTTGCCGTCCGGACCGATGTAATCACCGCTGACAGGGTCGTAGCTGGTGGCGTAGACGGCGGGGCCGCCATCGTCTGCGCCGGGTGTGCCGGACGTCAAAAAGCCTTGTGGCAGATGGACTCCGGGAAGTCCGTTCGGGAATGGCACATTCTCGCCGATCGGTGTGTAGCCGGTTCGGCATTCGGCCGGGGTCGATGCCCGACGGCCCGGTATCTCCACGCACGGGAAGTTGCGGCTTCCGCGCACCGCGAGGTTCGAGTCCTGAGGGACGCGGCACAACATACCCGGTGGGAGATCGCGAGGGGTCTGCACATCCGCACCACGTTCCGGAGTCATGGGCATGAAGCCGACGGTGCAGGTGCCCGGGTCCTGGAACCCGAGGGCAAAGTCGACGTTGGCACCGTTGCGGAAGTCCTCGCTGTTGAGTGCGGTGATCAGCGACGCGATCAGGCGTGGATAGATCACCACGATCTGTTGCAGGTTCGGATGGTAGATCGCCAACGTCCTCGACACCGTGTTGAGATTCGAGAACAACAACGGCAGTGACTGATTCATCGACGCGAACAACTCTTGGCTCTGCTGCGCGACCCCTGGCCCCTTGTCGAGGATCCCCTGGATCGCAGGGTCGTTCGCCCGGAGCTGATCGGTGACCTGGGCCAGATTTGCCGTCCACGCCCGGATGTCACCCACCGTGGCCGTCTGCGTCTCGAGCAGCGGGGCCGCCTGATCGATGAGTTTGACGATGGCCTCGGAGTTCTCATTGGCGTCGCCCACGAGCAGGGTCATCGAATCGAGAAGTCGTTGCAGGTCTTCACCGGTGCCGTTGAACGCATTGAATGCCTCATCCATGAGGCGCCGCAACTTCGTGTCCTGGATCTGTGCGAGCAGTGCATCGGCCTGATCGAGCAGTGTCCCGATCTCGACGGGCACCGTCCCGTTCTCGACCACCGACCCGTCGTGGAGGTTGCCGGTCGCCGGCGTCTCGGGGTCGGGTGTGAACTCCAGATACTGCTCACCGACGGCGGAAACGCTCCGGACCGCGGCCGTCGAGTTGTTCGGGATCTCGGTGTCGCTGTTGACGGACAGGGTTGCCACGACGCCTGTTTCGGTCAGAGCCACCGACTGGACCTTGCCGACGTCCACACCGCGGAAGCTGACGTTGCCGTTCTGGTAGAGCCCGCCGGTACTGGGAAGGTCCACCTTGACCGTGTACTCCCCGATCCCGACCATGCTGGGAACCCGGATGTAGAAGATCGCGACCGCGACCATCGAGATGACCGTGATGATGGCGAAGATGATCAGCTGCATACGGACAAAGGGGGTGATGCTCATGAGCCTCCCTCCGCGTCCGGCATCGGGTTGGGCAAATTGTTGTCGATCGGCATCTCCGAGGTCAGCGGACCGGTGAACGGATCGCTGCCGCGGGCGGCCGCTCCGGCCGGAACCCCGAGTAGCCCTTCGGGCCCGTAGAGCTGACTCTGCCCGCCGAGGCTGGCCAGCGCGCCGCGCTGCAACCGCCCGAACGTGAGATCGAGGTTGATCTCGCCGTTGAGGTAGTCGCCGCGGACCACCTGCGGGATGACTTCCTCAGCGAACGGGAAGGTCAGCAGGATGCCCAGAGACTGTGTCAGGGCCGGCCCGGTGGACTGCAGTTGGTCGAGCACCGGGACCAGGTTGCTGACAATCACCTGGATGTCTTCGGAATTCGCGTTCAAGATGTCATCGGTGGTGCGGCTCAGGGTGCTCAGCGATGCCAGTGCGTCGGTGAACTGAACTCGTTGATCCACAAGCAAGTTCAGGATCTTCGGTGCGTCCGCGAGTGCCTTCTCCACCACCGGGGTCTGCTCGTTGATGCGCGCAGTCATCCGGTCGAGGCCTTCCATTGCGAGAATGATGTTGTCGCGCTGCCCGTTCAGCTCCTCGACCAGGGTGTCGAGGCGCGGGATCAACTCGCGCAGCACGTCTTCGCGGCCGGCCATCGAGTTGTTGAGCTCGGTGACGATGTCGCCGACCTGCGCCAAACCACCGCCGTTGAGTACCACCGACAACGAGCTGAGGACCTGTTCCGTGGTCGGGTAGGTGCAGGCGGAAACCTGTTGTGCGGAGTTGATGTCGGGGATCGGCTCCTGGTTCTCCGGGGTCACGATGTTGGTCTGCTCCGGGCAGGTCGCGGCCGGGATCTCGTCACCCGGCTGCAGAGTGCCCGCATCGGCATTCTCGGGTTGCACGATCTCCAGGTGCAACGACCCCAGCACGCTGGTCATCCCGACCATCACGTGCGAGCCGACCGGAACCTGCGTTCCCTTGTTGAGCCGCAGTGTCAGCTGGGCCTGCCAATTCTCCACCGAGATTGTGCCGACGCTGCCGACGGTGGCGTCGTCGATCATCACCGGAGCGTTCTGAACCAGGTTGGCGGCGTTGGGAATCGTTGTTGTCAGATCGTACGATCCACTACCGGTTCCCTCGGCGCCGGGTATCGGCATCGAGTTGAGCCCGTCGAATCCACATCCTGACGCCACCAGCGCGGTACTGACGGCGACGACCCCGACCATGTTGCGGATGAGGGCCTTTCGCCTCGGCGTTGTACCCATCATCCCTCGCCTCCGAACGGCACCAGGAGTTGCGCGAGACCTGGATTTGCGTACTTCGACCTGGTTGCGGCGTCCTGCTCCCGGATTCCCTGCTGCGCCCGGGCTTTCACGCTCGAGTTCTGGTAGGTGATCTGATCCGGGGCGGCGTTGATACCCGTCACCGGATTGGTCAGGAACGGTGGGTAGTTCATACCGATCGTCCCGAAGATCGGACCGAGGACGTCGACGCAGTTCTCGACCAGGTCTTCTTGGCCCGGACGGGCGGCGCCGGCCATCGTGCCACACAGCATGTTGATCAGGTTGCCGCCCATACCGAGACCGAAGATGCCCGACAACGAACCCTGCAGGGGGTTGTAGATGTTGTAGAAGTTCGACAGCTGAGTCGGACCGGAATGCAGGAGTCCCCGAATCTCTTCGTCTTTCTGGGCAAGCACATTGGTGGCAGAGGCGAGGTCGGCGACCGACTCACTCAGGGCCGCACCGTTGGTGTTGATGAACGTCTGGACATCGGTCAGTGCGGTGTCGAGGTTGGTCAGTGCCCCACCGAGACTGTCGGTGGTGTCGGCCAGAACCTGACTCACCGACGCGATGCGACCGTTGAACTGCACCAACTGCTCGTGACTCTGTGACAGCGCTTCGGTCAACGTCTGGAGGTTTCGGATCGACCGGAACAGATCGTTGCTGCCGTCTGCGAGAGTGCCCGTCACATCGGACAATTGCTGGATGGCCTGGCGGATCGCGGTGCCGTTGCCGTCGAGGTTCTCGTCGAAGACGTCGACCGCGCGCGACACGGAACCCGGGTCGGCACCCTGCGGCCCGACCGCCTCGGACAATCGGCTCAGCTCCGCCTTGATCTCATCCCATTCCACCGGAACCGCAGTGCGTTCCATGGGGATGTCGCCGCCGCCACCGAGGGCCGGACCACCCTCGTAGACCGGGGTCAATTGGACAAATCGTCCAGAGACCAGCGATTGGGCGACAACAACCGCCTGCACGTCCTGCGGGAGCTCACGGTCCCGATCGACTTTCAGTTCGACCCGAACATCGTTGTCCCGCGGCGTGATCGAGCCGACGGAGCCGACGTTGACGCCGAGGATCTTCACCGCGTCACCCTCGTACAGTGCGTTCGTGCTCGGGAAGTACGCGGTGTACGTCTTGTAGTTGACCTTCTGATAGCCGTAATAGACGGCTCCGATGACAACCACACCCGCGATCACGATCGCGACCGCCTGCCAGAACCTCTTACCCAGCTTTCCCATCGCCATCATCCGGTCGGTCCGGTCGGATACGAAGGCGCCGGAGCCGGCACGCTCGAGTCGGGCGAGTTCGCCATGTCCGGACGGGTGGTGATCGCCGGCGGGACCTTGAACGCGTACTTGGTGAATGCCTCGAAGGCTTCCGGGTACTTCTGCTGGAAGATCCTCATGAACGTGGCGGTGTAGTCACCGAATGTGGGTAGACCGACCAGCGAAGAGAAATACGGACCACTGGAGACCGCTTCACCCAGAACGTTCGCGTATGGCCCGAGTTCGTCCAGGGTCAGGCCGAGATTCTCCTGGTTGTCGATCAGAATCGCGAGCACTCCGTTCAGCTGATCGAGCACCGGCGTGAGCTGCGCGTTGTTGTTGTCGATGAACAGGCTGATCTGCGCGGTGACGGCTTCGGTGCCGGTGATCAACTGCCCCAGCGCATCTCGGCGGGCCTGAACCTCCCCGAGCAGGGAGTTCGCGTCGACGAGCAGGGTGTTGATCTGTCCGCTGCGCTTGGCGACCACATCGGTGACGTTGCCCGCCCGGTCGAGCAGTTGCGACAGGGACTCATCGCGATCGGCGATCGCCTTCGACAGCCGGGCCACACCGTCGACGGCCGATCGCACGGATTCCGGTGTGTCGGAGAAGGTGTCCGACAACGTGTTGAGCGCGTCGTTGAGCTGATCGGTGTCGGTCTCGGCAAGCGTGTCGGTAGCACCTTCTAGAGCGTCGGTCAGCGAGTAGGGCGCCACGGTCTTCTCCACCGTATCGCCCGGCTTCAGCTTCCCGGTGCCGTCGGGAACAAGGGTCAGGTTGCGTCGGCCCAGCACGGTCTCCGTCTTGATGACGGCCGTGGTCGCGTCCCCGACGCGGACCGTGTCGGCCATGTTGAACGTGATCTTCGCCTTCGTGCCGTTGTCTGTGTCCGCCAGCGAGATCCCCTGGACGGTGCCGACATTCACACCCGCGACCACCACGATGTCGCCGGTCGCAAGACCACCGGCATCCTCGAAGAGTGCGGTGTAGACACTGCCGTTCGACAGGAACGGGAGTTTGTCCATCTGCAGGGCCACGATCACCACCAGCGCCGCGATCACCACACCGATGAAACCCACTCGGGCCCGGTCTGGTTCGCCACGCTTGCGCCGCCGGGCATCGTCGGCCTGGTCGGTCGCGGTTCGCTCGCCCTTGAACAGTGCAGCCATCACAGCGGGTTACACCTCCCTCCGGGGTTGGTGTTGGGTCCGGTGGCATCGACCGACTTCCAGACGATCTCCTGCCCGTTGGGGCCGGTGAAGATCAGGTTGACCTGGCAGAGCCAGATCTGCAGCCAGGCACCGTAACTACCGAGATTCGACAGTGCCTTGAAGTCCGACGGCAGGCGACCGAGCAGACCTCGCACGTAGTCCTCACTGTTGAGGACCTCTTGTGACACCTGTCCGGTGGCGGTGATCAGCGACTGCAGATCGGACTGGTTCTCGGACAGGACATCGTTGAGGTCGTTGGTCAGTTCGGAGGTGTTGGTGATGGCATCACCGATCACGCCTCGCTGCGAATCGAGTCCCGAGATCAGTTTCTGCAACTGGTCGAGCGAGGTGTCGAAACCCTCGTCGTCGGCCTCGATGGTGCCCAGCGTGGTGTTGAGGTTGTCGATGACCTGCCCGATCAGCTGATCGCGATCGGCCAGCGAATCGGTGAAAGTCGCTGTGTTCTTGAGCAATTCGTTCAACGCCGGCCCCTGTCCCTGGAACACCTTGACCAGCGACGCGGAGAGTTCGTTGACCTCTTTCGGGTCGAGTGTCCGGAACAGCGGCTTGAAGCCACCGAGGAGGTTGTCCAGATCCAGGGCCGGTTCGGTCTGCTCGATGGGGATCGAGCCGTCGTCCTTCAACAGCTCGTCGGGGTCACCGGTGCCCTCTTGCAGTTCGAGAAACCGGTCGCCGGTGAGGTTCTCGTAGCGGATCAAGGCCTTCACAGAGGTTGGGAGCCGGTACTTCTCACTGACGTCGAACTCGACCACGGCCTCGTTGTCGGGATTCAGACCCACCGATCCGACCTTGCCGACCTCGACGCCGGCGATGCGAACCTTGCTGCCCGACTTCAACTGCGAGGCGCTGGTGAATGTCGCCTTGTAGGCGAAGCTCGAACCACTGCGGTACTGGCTGAACACGACCACCAGGCCGACGAAGATCAGCAGCATCACGACGGCAAAAGCCCCGAGCTTGATGACTGTGGCGCGAAACGCGCGCTCTCTCGACACTGCCATCTCACACCTCCCCTTCTGGGCCTGCTGACGACAGGGGGCTCGTTGTCGCCGGACTGGTCATCGGTTGTACCTCATCCACGGGGTGCCGGACCGAACATCACTTCGAACAACTTGGACGGATCCAGCTTGGGTGTTGTTCTCGGCTGATACGGAACCGCCGCGTTGTCGCCGACGTAGAAACCGGCGTGCACGGTCGAACTCGGATCACTGAGCCCGTATTCACAGGTGGGCGGACCGTCCATGTTCACCCTCGGCAGATCCTCGGGATAGCGGTATGGCTCTTTGCCGGGGAGCACACCCGCGTTGAGGTGCACGCGGGCGTCGTCGACACCGAACACCGGCAACGCCTTCTGCCCCGCACTGGCGGTGGCCGTGATGAAGCACCCCAGCCCCGGGGACTGGTAGCCGAGCAGTGTCGCGGTCGGGTTCAGATTCGCCAGCGTCGAGATGATGTCGGCCTTGGCCGGTGCGATGACACCGTTGATGGTGTTTGCCATCCCGGTCACGTTCACCAGTAGCGCGTCGAGGTCGGACGAGTTGTCCACCAGAGTGTTTCCGATGGCCGTGAAGTTGTCGACGACCGCCAGCAGATCGGGCATCGCGTCGGCGTAGACGTTGGTGACCTCTGCGGTCGCCTCGATGTCCCGGCCGAGTTCGTCGAGATGCGGATTGACCTTGCCCAACAGCTCGGACAGATCGGCGAAGCCCTGACCGATCTGATCACCACGGCCGGACAAGGCGGTGTCGATCGCAGAGATCGTGGCGTTGAGCTTCTCCGGCTGGACCGCGGCCAGCACGTCGACCAGGCGCTGATAGATCGTGTTCAGTTCGACCACGACGTGATCGGTGGCGATGGTCGAACCGCTGCGCAGTGTTTCGGTACTGGGATCATCGGGGACCTCGAGGTTGACCGATTTTGCGCCGAAAACTGTGTTGGACTTGATCTCGGCGTTGACGTTGGCCGGGATGTACTCGAGTTGGTCCGGGTTCATGTTCAGGACGAGTTTCACGCCATCGGCGGTCTCGGTGATGTCCCCGACCCGACCGACCACGACTCCACGCAACCGGACCTTGGCGTCCGGGCTCATCACCAGTCCGGCCCGATCTGCGGTGAGTGTCACCGGCACGGTGGTACCGAAGGATCCGAGGAACTGCAGGGATGCCAACGCGCATACCAGTATCAGCGACACCACCATCACGGTGGCCGCGACCTTCTTCGCCCATGCGGGGCGTTCGATTCTCTGTGACATGGCCTACCCCGAGAGGTTGAACTTTCCGTCGACGCCGTAGATGGCCAGCGACAGCAGCAGCGTGATGACCACGACCACCACGAGCGAGGCCCGCACGGCGTTGCCGACCGCGATACCCACACCCACCGGACCTCCCGAGGCGTTGAACCCGTAGTAGGTGTGGATCATCATGACCGCGATCGCCATGCAGATCGCCTGAACGAACGACCACAGGATGTCGGTGGGGATCAGGAAGGTCGAGAAGTAGTGGTCGTACACACCGGGTGACTGGCCGTAGAGGAACGTCGTGGCGAAGCGGCTGGCCAGGAACGAGGCGACCGAGGCGAGTGAATACAGCGGGATGATCGCGATCAGCCCGGCCACGATCCGGGTACTGACGAGATAGGGGATCGACTTGATCGCCATCGCTTCGAGCGCGTCGATCTCTTCACTCACACGCATCGCACCGAGCTGTGCCGTCGCGCCTGCGCCGATGGTGGCCGCCAACCCGATTCCGGCGATGACCGGAACCGCGATCCTCACGTTGATGAATGCCGCGAAGAACCCGGTCAGGGACTCGACACCGATGTTCGACAGCGAACTGTAGCCCTGGACCGCGATGGTTCCGCCGGTGAAGAGGGTGAGGAATCCGACCACGACCACGGTGCCGCCGATGACGGCGAGCGCGCCCGAGCCCATGCTGATCTCGGCGATCAGCCGAAGGGTTTCCTTCTTGTACGCCCGCACCGCGCGGGGGATGTTGACGAGGCTGTCCCAGTAGAAGAATGCTTGGTCGCCGATACGGTTCCAGCCGGAATTGGCTCGTTTGAAGGCCACGCGTGTAGAGCGTAGCCGGACGGTGTGGGGAAGGATCATCAGCGCTTACCCCGCGGTCGCTTTGAGACCGACCGCGGTGACCACAACGTTCACGACGAACAGCGCCATGAACGAATAGACCACGGTCTCGTTGACGGCATCGCCGACGCCCTTCGCACCACCGGCGACGTGCAGGCCGCGATAGCAGCCGACCAGTCCGGCGGCGAGGCCGAACAGTGCGGCCTTCACCATCGAGATCATCAGTTCCGGAAAACCTGTCAGCAGTGTCAGGTTCGCGATGAAGGCGCCCGGGTTCACGTCCTGCAGATACACCGAGAACACGAAGCCGCCACCGATACCGATGGTGCAGACCAGGCTGTTGAGGAGGATCGCGACCAGAGTCGACGCGATGACCCGGGGTACCACCAGTCGGTGGATGGGATCGATGCCGAGGACCTGCAGGGCGTCGATCTCTTCACGGATGGTGCGGGCACCGAGGTCGGCGCAGATGGCGGTCGCTCCCGCGCCGGCGACGATCAGCACCGTCACGATCGGGCCGATCTGGGTGATGGTGCCCAACGCGGCGCCCGCGCCGGAAAGATCCTGGGCCCCGAGTTCACGCAGCAGGATGTTGAGCGTGAAGCTGACGAGGACGGTGAACGGAATCGCGACCAGGACCGTCGGGACCATCGACACCCGCGCGATCGCCCACGACTGTTCGACGGTCTCGCGCCACTGGAACGGCGCACGGAAGAGTTCGCGGGCCGCACTCACGCTCATGGCGACGAAATCCCCGACCCCCTCGAGCGGACCTGCGAGTCTGCGGTTCACCAACTCTCCTTCAGCGAAAGACTTCCCCGGGACCCGACTGGGCAGTCTGATCATAACGTGTTCTACTTGCGATTTCGGCGAATCGAACTAGTTGCCAACTGGAACTTTGCGCTTGAACGGCCATCCCACAGCTTTCATTTTTGAAACACGTTCCAGTCGGCTTTTCGCAAACCTCCCCCCAACGGAGGCCTGCCAGTTTGACCGCGAACTTATCACACGTCCAGTTCACTCAATGAGTGGAATCGACGGACACGCGGACGCCGAAAACGCTAGCCGAACAGGGCTTTACCGGCAGAAAACGTATCGGCGGGATCGCGGTCGACGAAGTACTCCGCCAGGCTCTTGGTGAGGTCGCCGCGATCCCATGCATCGCCGCCGGCGACGAAGTCCTGCTCGATGGTCGGCGCCGCCATCAGGGTCACCTTGGGTCCGTACACCACGAACACCTGTCCATTGACCCCGTCCGACTCCGGGCTCGCCAGGAACTGCACCAACGTGACGACGTGATCGGTCGACAGCGGATCAACCGAACCTTCCGGCGCATCGCCGAAGGTCCCCTCGGTCATCGCCGTCCGGGCCCGTGGGCAGATCGCGTTGGAGCGCACGCCGTAGGCAGCCAGGCCGCGCGCGCCGGTGAGGGTCAACGACGTGATCCCCGCCTTGGCCGCGCCGTAATTCGCC
>NZ_DATCVM010000043.1:0-2223 GCF_036566845.1 Williamsia sp. | reverse complement strand
ACGCCGTTCTTCCGGTTCCGCCCCAAGTGGGTGGCCGAGACCGCCGCGGAACTCGAATCGGACATGGGTTTGCCCGAGGGCACTCTGCAGTCCACCGTTGAGGTGTACAACCGCCACGCCGAACGGGGCGAGGATCCGGTCTTCGGCAAGAAATCCGAATGGGTCAAGGCGATCGGCTCCCCGATTGCCGCCCTTGACCTTCGGGGCTTCACGGCAGGCTTCACCCTCGGCGGCCTGCGAACGTCGATTCAGTCGGAGGTGCTGCACGTTTCGGGCGAACCGATCCCCGGATTGTTTGCTGCGGGCCGTTGCACTGCCGGAGTCTGTGCCGGCGGATACGCGTCGGGAACGTCGCTCGGTGACGGCAGTTTTTACGGTCGGCGCGCCGGGATCAGCGCAGCCAAGGGTTAGCGGGCGTACTCTCACCGACCGCGTCCCCGTCAACGAACCGAAAACGGACCTAAGGAACCTCGCGCCACATGATGCGCAGCGGAGCATTCGCCCTCGCCTCTGGACTGACAGTGAAACCACTCGACCGGCCCTCGACCGCGGTAGCGGCACCCGAAGATGGTCGAACCGGTATGCCGGCACCTCCAGTTCACGCAGAATGGAAGTCGGCGTACATATACGGACGAACCCCGGGAGCGGTGCAATGATCCGACGACGGCTCGGCCAAACATTGATGGTGATCACGCTCGCCTCTGCGGTCGTCTCGACCGCGCCCGCCCAGGCGCAGGTGCCGTCGCCGGTCACGGCGCCGGGCACAGTGACCGCGACAGATCCCCTGCCACGAACCTTCTGGATCCCCGGCGCCGTCAACGGATCAGGGCTCACCTATTGGTCCACGGGACCGCTGAACCGGCCCGCGTTGAGTACGGGCGCGCTCTTCCTCCCCGCCGGTGATCCACCCGAAGGCGGCTGGCCGGTGATCTCGTGGGCCCACGGCACCGTAGGTATTGCCGACAAGTGCGCTCCCACGGTGACCGGGACCGTCGGCAGTCCATACCTCACGAACTGGCTCTCGCAGGGCTACGCGATCGTCGCGACTGACTACGTGGGGCTCGGCACGCCGGGAATCCACCCGTACCTGGACGGACCGTCGGAGGCGCACAGCGTCATCGACATGGTGCGTGCTGCGCGCGCGGTCGAACCGTCGCTCTCACCGCGGTGGGTGGCACTCGGACAGTCTCAGGGAGGGCAGTCCGCGATGGTCACGGCAGCGATCGCGACACGATACGCACCCGAACTGGACTACCGGGGCGCGGTCGCGACCGGGGCGCCGTCGAATCTGGAGGACCTTGCACCACTCGTGGGGCCGGACTTTCCCCGATTGCCACTGACGGGCAGCACCGTATTCGTGTCATACATCCTGGCCGGACTCCGGGCGGCGCGACCCGATCTCGACATCGATCGTTACCTGACACCGCGCGGCACCGATGCCCTGGCCCGAGCCGAAACCGACTGCTACCAGGAAATGGCATCGGACTTCGGCGACGTCACGATCGGCGATCTGGTGAACCGACCGCTCGACGATCCCGCGGTGCTGGCCGCTGCTCGCGGCATGCTCGAGATCCCGACGACCGGGTACGACCGGCCCGTCTTCCTCGGACAGGGCCTGACGGACGAGATGGTGCCGGCGCCGCTGGCGTTGAAACTCGCCGCCGAACTCTCCGCCAACCGCCAGCCAGTCACATTCCGCACGTATCCGACGGGGCATATCGAGACGATGCGGGCTGCACTCCCCGAGAGCCTCTCCTTCGTCCGGAACCTGTTCGAGCCGTAGATAAGTCGATGCTCAGCGCGGGCCAGGTTCTTCAGCGCCAGAGCAAGAATGCGCTGCATGTCTTCGAACCGATAACTCGTCTCGGGCTGGCAGACTCGGACAACGACCAGGTAATTCGACATGGCCAGTCCGTGCAGCAGACGCCAGAGCATTGGACCGATGTCCCGAGCCTCGCCGGCGATCAGGGTGCCGCTCTGCTGCGCCTCGACGACACTACGCTCGACGAGTCCTTGCGGCGTGCGGTAATACGTCCGCGAGATCTGCACTATTACGGGGATGCCGAGGCAATCGTGTCTCGGTACGAGGCCCGTTTTCATCCGGACCAAAAGATCCATTTGCGTGATGACCGACCACAACTGACAAGCCACGTGATCGTGCAAAGTCATTGAAGTACGGATGTGAAAAGGAAGATTAGGGCCGAGTGCGTCTCGGCGGTGCCG
>NZ_DATCVM010000042.1:0-35282 GCF_036566845.1 Williamsia sp. | reverse complement strand
CCGCCTTGTGCATGTTCGGGTCCGGTGCTTGCTGGTCTAGAGTCGGCGCATCACGGTGACGACCTTTCCCAGGATCACCGCGTCGTTACCGGGGATGGGGTCGAACACCGGGTTGTGCGGCATCAGCCAGACGGCGTCCTTGGTGCGCTTGAACGTCTTGACCGTGGCCTCGCCGTCGATCATCGCGGCGACGATGTCTCCGTTGTCGGCGACATTCTGCTGGCGTACGACCACCCAGTCGCCGTCGCAGATCGCGGCGTCGATCATCGATTCGCCGACCACCCTGAGAAGGAAGAGCGAGCCTTCGCCGACGAGTTCCTTGGGGAGCGGGAACACGTCTTCGACGGCTTCTTCGGCAAGTATCGGGCCGCCCGCCGCGATCCGGCCGAGGACCGGGACGAACGTCGGCGTCGGAAGTGATTCGTCGGGTGCCTGTACCTGGCCGGCAGCGGTGGCCGGGTTCAGGTCGGTGTCCTGGATGTTGACCGCCCGGGGGCGGTTGTTCTCGCGCTGCAGGAAGCCTTTGCGTTCCAGCGTGCGGAGCTGGTGAGCGACCGACGAGGTCGAGGTCAGGCCGACGGCGTCGCCGATCTCCCGGATGCTCGGCGGGTAGCCGCGCTCGCGAACCGAGGCGCGGATGACCTCGAGTACGGCCTTCTGGCGGGCGGTCAGCGAGCCCTCGGCCAGAGGTCCGGTGGTCACCACGGTCGTCGTGGTCCCGTCCGACGGCGTCGGGGGCTGGGTTGTGTCGGCCATCAGGTCCTCCAGTTCATGGGGTATCGGGCGGGGTCCATGTGCACAAAGGTAGTGCAAATCATCACAAGTCTCAAACATTTGTTCGATCAGGCGTGGCGCTTGTCGGAGGCCCGTGGTACTAATCGAACACTCTTTCAATCGAACGAGTGATCGAACGCAATACCCGATCCGATGACCCGAGGACTGAACCCATGACTGCAGCCACCACCATCAACCGGCCGGCCACAGCTCGGCCCGTTCACGACGATGAGCGCGGTACCGCCGTACGCACCAAGCGCCCGGTGCGCCCCGCGGACACGCTGCGTCCGGCTGATCGCCGTCTGCCCGTGCAGCGCCGGGTGGCCGTCTCCTGCGCCGATTCGCGCAATTCGGAACAGCGGATGCCGACCGCCCGTGAGAAGGTCTTCGCCCGTCGGCGCGCGTGGGCGGCAGGGGCCGTCACCGGAGTCGGGCTGATGCTGATGGTCGCATTCATGACCTTCTTCGGCGGAGTCATGGCGCAGTCGACGGATCCGGCGCGGGTCGGTACCGAGGTCGTCCACGTCCAGTCGGGAGAGTCGTTGGGAGCCATCGCTTCCCGGATCGCACCCGGGATGCCCACCGAAGCGGTGGTCGCAAAGATCATGGAGCTCAACGCGATGAGCAATTCGGCCGTGTCCGTCGGCCAGGCGCTGGTCACTCCGGTCTACGTGAGGTAGATGATGCAGGGGCACACCGCCCGGGCGGTATCCTCTGAGGCACAGTGTCTGGTCACTCCGCCCAGGCCGACGATCGCCGAGGAACTGTGCATGCATTGCCCGTTTTGCAAGAACGAGGACACCCGCGTAGTCGACTCGCGGGTGGCGGACGAGGGACAGGCAATCCGTCGCCGTCGTGCCTGTTCGCAGTGCGGACGTCGATTCACCACGGTGGAGACCGCAGTGCTCTCGGTGGTCAAACGGACCGGCGTCACGGAACCTTTCAGCCGCGAGAAGGTGATGCGCGGTGTCCGCAGGGCGTGCCAGGGCCGATCGGTCGACGACGACAAGTTGCAGCATCTCGCGCAGCAGGTCGAAGAAGCGGTCCGGGCGTCGGGTTCGGCAGAAGTACCGGCCAATGAGGTCGGTCTCGCGATTCTCGGTCCGCTCCGCGACCTCGACGAAGTGGCCTATCTGCGCTTTGCCTCCGTGTACCGTTCCTTCGACTCGGTGGACGACTTCCAGAAAGAAATCGACGATCTCCGGTCCGGCAAGTCCTGACCCGCCCGCCTACCCGAATTCGCTCCGGTCGCCTGCACATGCTCCTGTTGCAACAGGAGCACACGCAGGCAAGCGGAGCGAATTTGCGTTGTGGGGGAGTCAGCGCAGATCGCGAATTGCCTTGACGGCGCGCTTTTCTGAGATCGGGTACGCGGTTCGCAACTGTTGAGCGAACAACCCGACCCGCAGTTCTTCGACGATCCAGCCGGCGGTTTCGCTGACCGCATCCCGCCGTTCCGAGGGCACCATGCGCAAATGATCGGTCCACGCCGCCACAACCCGGTCGACGGTGGCCATCGACGCGGCGTCCCGCGCTGCGGCCGCCGGCAATTGGTCGAGTCGCGCGAGCGCTGCATCGAGGTAGCGGGGTATTTCCGTCAGATGGTCGCCGCCGGTGGCAGAGATGAATCCGTCGAATACCAATTCGCCGAGTTGGTCCTGCACATCGTCAGCAGCAGCAGCGGCGACCGTGGACGCGTCGATCGCGGTGCGCAGCGGAGCCACCCGGGCCAGCACCGCAGCGGCCTGGCGCAGCTTGGTGGTCGCCCGGGCGGTGACCTGGCCGGCAACGTGTGTCCGCAGTGCCTTGTAGTCCGTCGCCGACCACACACCGGGCTGTGCCGGAACAAGATCGATGACCGCCGCGCGGACGCAGTCGGCGAGTAGTGCCGCCGTGCTGGGGTACGGACTCTGGCTCAGCGCCAAGCGGTCGGCGGTGCCCAGTGCGGACGTCGCATTCGGCCGCAGCGCCGGTACGTCGCTGATCAGGAGGCCGATCAGCGAATTGTACATCTGGATGCGTTGTTCGGCTTCGGTGGAGACTGCGGCAACGGTGAAGCCGGTGCCGCGGGCCACCAGCGCGGGATAGCTCGTGATCTCCTGGCCGGCAACGGTGCTTCTCACCGATCGAGTGAGTGTGCCGAAGGTGTCGGCGGTCCAGGTGGTGGCCACCGGTGTGGACGCGGGCGCGGCTTCTCTCTCCAACGCCGCACGGGCCTTGTCGCCGAGGCTCTCCTGCAGTTCGTTCAGAGATTTGGAGCGGCCGAGTTCGGTTCCGTCGGCGGCGACGGCGATGAAGGTCATCCGCAGGTGGTCGGGCAGCGCGGTCACCTTCAGATCGGCGGCCGCGATGGACACGCCGGTGATCCTGGTCAGCTCGGCGGCCACACTCGCGGTGAGCGGTTTCGCCCGCGGAGTCACGGCGGCGAGGACCTGTGCTGCCAGATCGGGTGCCGGACCGACCTGACGCCGAAGGGTTTTGGGCAATGTACGGATCAACTCGGTGACCAATTCGGTGCGCATTCCGGGGACCAGCCAGTCGAATCCGGATGGGCGCGCCCGGACCAGCAGCGACAACGGGATCAACACGCTCACACCGTCGTCGGCGGTGCCGGGTTCGAATCGGTATCGCAGGGTGTAGGTGGTGTCTGCCTGGCGCCAGGCGTCGGGGAATCCGGCGGGATCGGTGGCACCCCCGGCGGCCACCACATCCGCCGGATTCAGGTCGAGGAGTGTGGGGTCGTTCTTCCTGGCGTTCTTCCACCAGGTATCGAAATGCCGGCCCGAGACAACCTCTTTGCCGACGAGACGGTCGTAGTGCTCGAAGAGGGTGTCATCGTCGACCACCACGTCGGTGCGTCGCACCCGGTGAACCGATTCCTCGGCATCGTCGAGGAGCGCCCGGTTGCGATGGAAGAACGGGTGCTGCGTGCGCCAGTCACCCTCGACCAGCGCACTGCGAATGAACAACTCCCGGGCCACTTCCGGGTCGATCGAGCCGTAGTTGACACGTCGCTGCGTCACCAGGGGGACCCCGTAGAGGGTGACCCGTTCATAGGCCATCGCCGCGGAATGCTTACCCGACCAATGTGGTTCGCCGTATTGGCGTTTGACGAGGTTGCCGGCCAGTCGCTCGGCCCACTCGGGTTCGATCCGCGCGGTTGTCCGGGCCCACAACCGCGACGTCTCGACGATCTCGGCCGCCATCACGAACCGTGGCGGTTTGTTCGACATGTGTGACCCGGGGAAGATCATGAACTTGGTCCCACGGGCTCCGAGGAACTCCTTGGATTCCCCCTCACGAACACCGATCTGACTCAGCAGCCCCGACAACACCGACTGGTGGATGGCCGCAGCCATGCCGGATTCCGCTTCGGGGGTCTCGAATGTCGTCGGCACGGTCATGCCCAGGTCCCGGACGATGCGGACCAGCTGGGAATGCAGATCCCGCCATTCACGGATTCGGAGTCCGTGCAGGAACTCACGGCTGCAGCGCTTGCGGAACTGGCTGGAGGACAACTCTTTTCGCAAGTCCTCGAGGTAGGTCCACAGATTGAGCAGGGTGAGGAACTCGGATCCGGCGGCGGCAAAGCGGCGATGTGATTCGTCCGCGGCCTGCCGGTGGTCGGCCGGACGTTCGCGGACATCGGGCAGCGACAACGCGGCAGTGAGGACCAGCATCGGGCCGAGTGCGCCCTGCTTGTCGGCCTCGACAAGCATCCGGGCCAGACGGGGATCGACGGGGATCTTCGCCAGCGACCGGCCGATCGGGGTCAACGTCCGCACCGGGCTGTCGGGGGCGGCCGGGGTCAGTGCGCCGAGTTCGTCGAGGAGTTGCTGGCCGTCGCGGATGGCCTTGGGATCCGGCGGCTGCACAAACGGAAAGCGTCCGACGTCACCGAGTCCGAGTGACGTCATGTTCAGGATGACTGCGGCCAGGTTGGTGCGCAGGATCTCCGGTTCGGTGTACTCGGGCCGCCCGTCGAAGTCGTCTTCGCTGTAGAGACGGATGCAGACGCCCGCGGCAACACGGCCACACCGGCCGGCGCGCTGACGGGCACTGGCCTGGGAGATCGGTTCGATCGGGAGCCGTTGAACCTTTGTGCGCGTCGAATAGCGCGAAATACGGGCGGTGCCGGCATCGATCACGTAGTGGATGCCCGGCACGGTCAGCGAGGTTTCGGCAACGTTGGTGGACAGGACGATTCGTCTGCCCTTGTGGGACGCGAACACCCGGTGCTGATCGGCTGCGGACAGACGTGCGAACAACGGGATCACCTCGACGCCACGTGCCTCGAGATGCTTCAGTGACGCCGCGGTGTCGGTGATCTCGCGCTCGGTGGGCAAGAAGACCAGGATGTCGCCGGGACCTTCGGCGAAGAGTTCGTCGACAGCCTCGCCGATGGCCTGCAGCTGATCGAGATCGGCTTCGTCCTCGTCTTCGACAACCAGTGGGCGATAACGGATCTCGACGGGGTAGGTGCGTCCGGACACCTCGATGACCGGAACCGGGTGGCCTTCGGTGGCGAAGTGGTCGGCGAAACGTCCTGGCTCGATCGTGGCCGAGGTGATGATCACCTTGAGGTCGGGGCGCCGGGGCAGCAGTTGCTTGAGATATCCGAGGATGAAATCGATGTTGAGGCTTCGTTCGTGGGCCTCGTCGATGATCAGCGTGTCGTAGTCGCGCAGCAGACGATCCTGCGAGAGTTCGCGCAGCAGGATGCCGTCGGTCATCACCTTGACCAGTGTGTCGCGGGAGGCCTTGTCAGTGAACCGGACCGAGTAGCCGACCACACCGCCGAGTTCGGTACCGGTTTCTTCTGCGATGCGCTCGGCGACCGATCGGGCCGCAAGCCGTCGCGGCTGGGTGTGGCCGATCTTGCCCGCGACGCCGCGTCCGAGTTCCAGGCAGATCTTCGGTAGCTGGGTGGTCTTGCCGGAGCCGGTTTCGCCCGCGACAACCACCACCTGATGGGCCTCGATTGCCGCGGCGATGTCCGCGCGCGCAGCCGAGACCGGCAGTTCCGGCGGATAGCGCAGCGCCGGGACCAGTGCGCGACGACGTTCGAGTTCCTCCGGACCGGGGCCGGCCGGTGTGCGCGACGCCGACCGTGCGGATGCAGGCCTGCCGGACGATTGACGCCGCCGGCGTCGGCGCTGCCCGGACCTGGTGGGCTGTTCTTCTCCAGTGGGCTGATCTGATCCGGAGGGCTGTCTTGATCGAGTGGGCTGTCCGGGTGCGGCTGGTTGGCTGGGCTGATCGGGCGCGGTCGACATATCGCTTCCCATGGTAGTCGCCGATGCCCGGACATCCCGGGGCCACCTGGGCAGGCATGATGTACCACATGACTGCTTCTTCTGCTGCCGCTCTCTGGCACGGGTTCGCCGACATGGGCGCAGTGCGCGACTCGGGACCGTTTGTTGTTGCCAAGGGCGAGGGCACCTACATCTGGGACGCCGCCGGAAACAAGTACCTCGACGCCACGGCCGGTCTGTGGTTCACCAACGTCGGACACGGTCGGACCGCGATCGCGGACGCGGTTGCCCGCCAGTTGAGTACGTTGGCGCACTATTCGGGGTTCGGTGACATCACCTCGGACGTGACGGCCGCCCTCGCCGATCGTCTCTCCGCCATCGCCCCGGTCCCGGGTAGCAAGGTGTTCTTCACCTCGGGCGGCAGCGACTCGATCGATTCGGCGGTGAAGCTCGCGCGCCGGTACTGGCACGAGATGGGAAAGCCGGAGAAGAAGATCGTTGTCGGGCGGACGAAGGCGTACCACGGCATGCACGTCGGCGGGACCGCACTGTCGGGTCTGCCGCCGAACCGCGAGAACTACGGCGAGCTCATGGCCGACGCGGCCACCGTCGACTGGGATGACGCGAAGAGTCTGCGCGGCCTCATCGAGCGCATCGGCGCCGACAACATCGCGGCGTTCTTCGTCGAGCCGATCATAGGCGCGGGCGGGATCTATCTTCCGCCCGAGGGCTACCTGTCCGAGGTGCGGCAGATCTGCCGTGACAACAACGTCTTGTTCGTTGTCGACGAGGTGGTCACCGGATTCGGCCGTATTGGTGGAACCTGGTTCGCGTCGGGTCGTTTCGGGCTCGAGCCCGACATGATCACCACCGCCAAGGGATTGACGTCGGGCTACGTCCCGATGGGTGCGGTGTTCATCGCACCGAAGATCGCAGAACCCTTCTACGCGGGTGGGGTGTGGTGGAGCCACGGCTACACCTACGGTGGGCATGCCGGCGCCGCAGCCGCGGCGATGGCGAACCTCGACATCATCGAATCCGAGGGGCTGCTCGAAGAGTCCGCGCGTCTCGAATCCGATCTCCATGTCGCGCTTGCACCGCTGGCCGATCTGCCTGCGGTGAGCGAGATCCGCAGTGGGCTCGGCGCTGTTGCCGCCGTGCAACTGGCGGACCCGTCGACGGCGCCGTCGGTCGTCGGCGCCTTGCGTGCGCACGGAGTCAGTGGGCGCGCGGCCGGCCAAGGTGCGCTGCAGATCTCACCCGCGTTTGTGATGACCAGCGCTCAGGTCAGCGAGATGGCGCAGCGGATCGGCGACGCACTGGCATAGACGCCAGACAAGAGCAGGGACCCCCGACGGGGTCCCTGCTCCTTTGTGTCGATGCCGGTGGCAGCGAGGGGATTTCCGCTATCCGACAAGAACCTCGGCAGTACTGAGTGCAGCAGCGACGCCGGCGATGATCGAGGCGACCTTCAGCGATTCGAGAATCGCGTCTCGCTCGACACCGTCTTCGCGGAGGGTGTTCTCGTGGGCGGCGACGCAATGGCCGCAACCGTTGATCGACGACACCGCAAAGGACCACAACTCGAAGTTGGCCTTGTCGACCCCGGGGTTGCCGATGATGTTCATCCGCAGTCCGGGACGCAGGTCGTCGTACTTGCCGTCCAGGAAGCCACGGCCGCGGTAGAACACATTGTTCATGCCCATGATCGATGCGGCACCGAGTGCGGCGTTGTACGCCTCCGCCGACAGGTTGTCGGCGGCTTCGTCGGCGATCTCCATGAGGACGGTCGCGTTCTTGGTCGCTGCCGCAGTGGACAGCAATGTGCCCCACAGCTGCTCGTCCTTGAGGACGGTGGTGCGTGCGATGGATCCCAGGTTGAGCTTGAGATCTTTCGCGTACTCCGGCAACGCTTCTTTGAGATTGTCGATGCTCATCTATGTACTTCCTTCTACGAGCAGACGATCAGACGCTGGCGGTCAGCAGTTCGCCGGCGTCGATGGTGGGATCGCCCTTCTTCCAGTTGCAGGCGCACAGCTCGTCGGACTGCAGTGCGTCGAGAACACGCAGGACCTCGTCGACGTTGCGGCCGACCGAACCTGCGGTGACCGAGACGAACTGGACCTCGTTGTTGGGGTCGACGATGAAGGTTGCGCGGTCCGCGACACCATCGGCATTGAGAACGCCGGTGGCCTCGGCCAACTCGCGCTTCAGGTCCGAAAGCATCGGGAACGGAAGGGTCTTCAGGTCGTCGTGCTGTGCACGCCACTGGAAGTGCACGAACTCGTTGTCGACGGAGGCACCCAGAACCTGGGCGTCGCGATCTGCGAACTCGTCGTTGAGCTTTCCGAATGCGGCGATCTCGGTGGGGCACACGAAGGTGAAGTCCTTGGGCCAGAAGAACACGATCCGCCATTTACCGGCGTAGTCGTCCGAGGTGACCGTTGTGAAGTAGTCGTCGGGCTGCTTCGCGTCGACCTTCGAGAGGTCGCCGCCGATGACGGCCGTCAGGTTGTAGGCGGGGAATTGATCACCAATAGTCAGCAATGGCATGAATGCTCTCCTCAGGTCTGTTTAAAGCAACGTCGTTAATACTGCCCTGAAACCACTGAAAATGAAACGTGATGAGTAGCACTATAGTGATAGGCATGACCGATCAAAGTTATCAGCCGACGATCGCCGGGCTGAAGGCGTTCGCCGCCGTCGCAGATAAGCGCCATTTTGGTTCTGCCGCAGAGAGTTTAGGAGTGAGTCAACCCTCGCTGTCGCAGGCTCTGGCATCGCTCGAAACCGGGTTGGGGATGAAGCTCGTGGAGCGGTCGACACGGCGTGTCTTCTTGACCAGCGAAGGTGACGCGTTGCTGCCGCGCGCCACCGCGGCGATCGAAGCGGTCGACATGTTCACCGCTGCTGCCGGTGGGGTGTCGCGGCCGTTGTCGGGTGCACTCCGGCTGGGCCTGATCCCGACCGTGGCGCCGTATGTGCTGCCGGGAATCCTTCGCAATCTGGGCGTCCAGCTCCCGGATCTGTCGCTGCGGGTTGTGGAGGATCAGACGAGTCGTCTGCTGGATGCCTTGCGCCGAAACTCGATCGACGCGGCGATGCTGGCGCTGCCCGCGGACGCCACCGGGATGATCGAGGTACCGATGTACGACGAAGACTTCGTCCTGGCGCTGCCGCACGGACACCCGCTGGCCGGGCGCAGCCGGGTTGATCCGGCCTCATTGGCCGACCTGCCGCTGCTGCTGCTCGATGAGGGACATTGTCTGCGGGATCAGGCCTTGGAGGTGTGCCGTCTCGCCGGTGTGCGCCCCGACATCGGGGCAACCCGTGCCGCATCACTGGCCACCGCGGTCCAGTGCGTCGAGGGTGGCCTCGGGGTGACCCTCATCCCGCAGACCGCTGTGCAGACCGAAACCGCTCGTGGTGCGCTGGCGATCGCAGGCTTCGCCAGGCCTCGGCCGGGGCGTCGCATCGGTTTGGTGATGCGGGCGACCAGCGGCCGCGAGGACGAATACCGCCAATTGGCACGGGTGATCACCACCGCCATCGTCGGCGCGGGGGACGGCGCGGCCAGGCCGGCCCAGGCCTAGATCGGCTCAATCAGATTGCTTGTCGAGGGATTCGAGTGCTGCCGACATCTCGTCGAGGCCGGTCAGGATCTCGCCCCAACGCCGCGTACCCAGAACCTCGGCAAGACGTGCCGCCATTGCGGCATGCTGCGGATTGATCCGGCTTACGGCCTCGAGGCCCTGTGGGGTGATCTCGACCAGCTTCGCGCGCCGGTGCACCGGGTTGGTGCGATAGGTCACCAGCCCCGATTCGCTGAGCAGGTCGGCGGTTCGTTGCACGCTCTGACGGGTTATGCCCATGACGCGGGCGATGTCCGAGACCGACAGCGGTTCATGGAGAACCGCTCCCAGCACCTGCCATCGGGTGGCTGTGAGACCGGCCGGGGCGGCCAGTGCGTCGGCGACGTTCAAGAACTGGCCGTTGAGCCGGAACGCGGTCAGAGCGGAACTGCTGAGCAATGACTGCGGGTCGCTCATGCGGTCGCTGCCATCAGGTCGTGATAGCCGGCCGGGTCGCCGCTGTACAACTTGACCCAGGCGGCGAGGGTCTCGGGGGAGTACAGGTCGAGTTCGACGAAGATCTCGCGGGCAAATGGCACCGGGTGCATGGCCGCGGCGGTGATCAGGTGGCCCGGGCGACTGCGATCCGTGACAGCCGGTGCGTCGACGTAATTGTCTGAACCGGCGTAGCCGGTCCATGCCAGTGCTTCGGCGGCGTTGCTGGTGTGCCGGCGGTCATCGAGTAGCCCGGCCTGTGCCATCGCAACCGTCGCTCCGCAGATCCCGGCAACAGGCACGCCTGCGTCGAGGAATCGGCCTGCGGCGGAGATGAACTCGGTCAATTCGCCGTTCATGTACGCGGCGGCGCCGGGCAGGATCAGCATCGCGCTGTCGGCCGGATCGAGATCGGCGAGTGCGAGGTCCGGGGCGATCCGGACTCCACCCGCGGTGACGATCGGTGCGGTGGTCGGTCCCACTGTGAGGACCCGGAAGGCGCCGGGGGCGCGCTGGTACTCGGGATTGTTGATGTGGGCCACCGCGTGACCGGTTTCCCAGTCCGCGAGTGTGTTGTAGACGGCGAGGTGGACAGTGCGTGGGGCTGGTGTCGAAGTCATGACAACATACTGTCAAAATGACAGCATACTGTCAATGTTGCGGCCATGCGGTATCGCCGTGGTCGGGCCGCTGGCACGTGCCGCAGGGAGTGGGGTCAGCCGGGGATGATCTCCATGCCCAGGAGTTCGGGTTCGTCATCGGCGGTCTCGGGCATCGAGAAGCGCGCCTCCAGTGACCATCCGTGGTCACCATCGGGATCGTCGAGCACCTGTCGGGCCAGCCATTCACCGTCGACTTCGGTGAGGCTGAACAATGCCGGGCCTCGGGCCTCCGGGCCGGCTTGTACCGGACCGTATTCGTCGATGAAATCAGCCATCTCGTCGGCCCAGTCGAGGTCGGGACAGAGCGCCTGCAGTCCGGACCAATCGCGACGGGACAGCAGATTCACATAGCGGAACATGTTGTTGCGCAACTGAACCCGGATGGCCCGTAGGTTCAGCGGGCGTCCTCCGGTCGGCGGGGCCAGGGCGTGCGGGCCGGCGGCGTCGTCCGGGTGGGTCAGCTGTTCCCACTCGTCGAGCAGGCTCGAATCGACACGCCGGACCAATTCGCCGATCCACTCGACCACGTCGTCGATCTCATCGGTTCGGGCCGCGTTGGGAATGCTCTGGCGCAGAGTCCGGTAACAGTCGGTGAGGTATCTCAGCACCACACCCTCGCTGCGCGCGAGTGAGTACCGGGAGATGAGATCGCCCCAGTCCATGCCCTCTTCGATCATCTGGCGCAGTACCGCTTTGGGGCGCGGCGGTGTGTCGATCACCCACGGATGTCCGCGCCGGTACATGTCGAAGGCCTCGAAGATGAACTCACGCATCGGCCGTGGCCAGGTGACCTCCGAGAGCAACTCCATGCGTTCCTCGTACTCGATGCCATCGGCCTTCATCCGGGCCATGGCTTCATCCCGAGCGGCTTTCTGCTGGCCCATGAGGACCGGTCGCGGATCGTCGAGTGTCGATTCGACGATGGAGATCAGATCCATCGCGTAGGTCGGAGACTCGGGATCCAGCAGTTCGAACACGGCAAGGGCAAAGGGGGACAGGGGATTGTTGAGCGCGAAATTGTTCGGCAGATCGACGGCGAGGACCGCCATGCGGTTGTACTCGTCGGGTTCGTCGAGACGCTCCACCACCCCGCTGTTCACCAGTGCCCGATACAGCTTCAGTGCCCGCAGGATGTGACCGCGCTGGCGAGCCCGGGTCTCGTGGTTGTCTTCCAGGAGATGTCGCATCGCCGTGAAGCAATTGCCCGGCCGTGCAATGACTTCCAGCAACATCGACGTGGTGACGGCGAATCGGGACCGAAGCGGCTCCGGCGGCGCGATGATGAGTTTTTCAAAGGTCGCCTCACCCCACGACACGAATCCTTCAGGGGCCTTCTTGCGCTGGATCTTCTTGAGCTTCTTGGGATCATCGCCGGCCTTGGCGACCAGGCGCGCGTTCTCGACGTCGTGGTCCGGCGCCTGCGCGACCACGAATCCGCGGGTGTCGAATCCGGCACGACCTGCGCGCCCGGCGATCTGATGGAACTCACGTGCCCGCAGGTGACGCTGGCGGACGCCGTCGAACTTCGTGAGCCCGGTGAACAGCACCGTCCTGATGGGGACGTTGATGCCGACGCCGAGGGTGTCGGTTCCGCAGACCACCCGGAGAAGTCCCTGTTGCGCCAGGCGTTCGACGAGTCGTCGGTACCGTGGCAGCATGCCGGCGTGGTGGATTCCGATACCCGCCCGCACCGTTTTCGAGAGCGTCTTGCCGAAACCGGTGCTGAACCGGAAATCGCCGATCTCTTCGGCGATGGCGTCGCGCTCGGCGCGGCTGCAGATGTTGGCGGACAACAGCGCCTGGGCGCGTTCCATCGCGGAGAGCTGGGTGAAGTGCACCACGTACACCGGTGCCCGGTCTTTGGCGATCAGATGTTCGATCGTTTCATGAACCGGCCGGGTGGAGTACGAGAAGTCAAGGGGGACAGGCCGAGTGGTGCCGGTGATCGCGGCGGTGTCCCGACCGGTCCGGCGCCGCAGATCCTCGACAAAAAAGCTGACATCACCCAGTGTCGCCGACATCAGGACGAACTGGCTTCCCGTCAGTTCGATCAGCGGAACCTGCCAGGCCCAGCCACGATCGGCTTCGGCGTAATAGTGGAACTCGTCCATGACGATCACACCGATGGGCGAGTCCGGACCCTCGCGCAATGCGATGTTGGCCACCACCTCGGCGGTGGCGCAGATGATCGGTGCAGACGGGTTGACCGACGCATCGCCGGTGAGCATCCCGACGTTCTCCGCGCCGAACTGCGCACAAAGGTCGAAGAACTTCTCGCTCACCAGGGCCTTGATCGGTGCCGTGTAGAAGGCGCGCTTGCCCTGTGCCGCCGCGAAGTAGAGCGCACCGCTGGCCACGAGCGACTTTCCCGAGCCGGTCGGCGTGGACAGGATGACGTTCGCTCCACCGGCGAGTTCGATCAGCGCTTCATCCTGATGCGGGTACAGATCGATTCCCCGGTCGGACCACCACGCGGTGAAATCGGCGTACAGCTCATCGACGTCCGGCTCGTGGTGGTCCGGGAAAGCGAGTGGGGTGGTCACTGACCGGCGTCGTCTCCGGGCTGGTCGCCATTACCTTCGGTGTCGGGTGCGCGGTGATCGCCGCCGCCGCTGTTGTGATCGGCGAGGAAGCGTTCGAGTTCGGCGCCCAGTTCGTCGCCGGTGGGCAGATCGCCCTCGGCGGCGAGCAGGGATGCCTTCTCCCGCTGAGCCTGTGTGAAGGTGTCGTACTGGGTTTCCAGTGCGGTCACGACCGACTCGACTTCGTGGTTACCGGAGATCTCTTTGTCGACCTGGTGGCGGACCTTCTCTGCCGCGTTGGCCAAAGCCGCCATCGGCAGATCGAGACCGGTGACCTCGCCGAGGCATTCGATCAGCTTGTGTGAGGCCGCCGGATAATCGGCCTGGGCCAGATAATGCGGCACATGCACCGACAAACCGGCGGTCGACATCCCGTGCTCACCGAGTCGCAACTCGAGCAGCATCGACGCGCTGGCGGGGATCTTGAGTTCGGAGCCCCACCGGGGAAGTGATTCGATCAGCCCTTTGTCGTTGCCGTGGGCGGTGATCGTCGACGGCCGGGTATGGGGGATGCCCATCGGTATCGCGTTGAGACCGATCACCGATGACACACCGAACTGATCGGCCAAACCGGTGACCGCCGCCACAAAACGCTCCCAGCGCAGATCCGGCTCCGAACCGGCGAGCAGCAGGAAGGGCTTACCGCCGTTGTCGCGGATCGCGTGCAGGGTCAGCTCAGGCATGGTGACAGCGGTGAACTGCTCATCGGAGAAGGTCATCTGCGGGCGCCGCGAGCGGTAGTCGATCAATTCGTCGGCGGAGAACGTGGCGACCAATTCTGAATCGAGACTCTGTCGCAGGTGATCCGCGGCCAGCTTGATGGCGTGGCCGGCGTCGGCGAATCCTTCGAGTGCGTGGATCAGCACCGGACCCTCGCCCTCGTCACCAGCCAGCTGTGGTGCCGGGAACTCGAGTTCATAGAGCGTGGATTTGTCGTCCATGGCGAACCTCCTTGCTGCCTGGTCGTGCGGTCGTATCCATTCATTGTCCCTCATGATCACCGACAGTCCCAATCCTTGTGCCCGGCAGGCCATTGGTTCTACGTCCGGGAAGACCCCTAATGGGACAACAGACCAAGTCGCGATGCGATTCCCTCCTGGCGGTTCGCCCTCGGCGAACGGCAACCGATGCATGCATGGTCATCCGGGCATATATAAGGTGAATACGGTTCGAGTCCGCAAAATCGGCAGGCAAACCTGACCCCGATCGGCTCCGACCGACAGATCCTGACGGAAACATTCAGTGCGTCGAAAGGTTGTCATGGCAGAGCAGGTGCGTGGTGTGGTGTCGTCGGGCAAGGGCGCCCCGACCACGATCGAGACGATCACCATCCCGGATCCGGGGCCGCGGGATGTAGTCGTCCGGATCGTTGCGTGCGGTGTGTGCCACACGGACCTGGCCTACCGCGAAGGTGGGATCAACGACGAATACCCCTTCCTGCTGGGCCACGAGGCCTCAGGTGTGGTCGAGACCGTCGGTGATCAGGTCTCGATGGTGGCCCCTGGCGATTTTGTGGTGCTGAACTGGCGTGCGGTGTGTGGTGTGTGCCGCGCGTGTAAGCGTGGACGTCCGCAGTATTGCTTCGACACCTTCAACGCGAGCAAGCCGATGACGCTCGCCGACGGCACCGCGCTGACCCCCGCGCTCGGTATCGGTGCCTTCGCCGACAAGACCCTGGTTCACGAAGCTCAGTGCACCAAGGTGTCCGCCGACGCCGATCCGGCCGTGGTCGGACTGCTCGGTTGCGGCCTGATGGCCGGAATCGGCGCGGCGATGAACACCGGTGGTGTCACCCGGGGCGACAGCGTCGCGGTCATCGGCTGCGGCGGCGTGGGAGATGCTGCGATCGCCGGAGCCCGCCTGGCCGGGGCGACGAAGATCATCGCGGTCGATCGCGACGCCCGCAAACTCGAATGGGCCACCGACCTCGGTGCCACCCACACGATCGACGGTTCGAAGGTCGACGACGTTGTCGCCGCGATCCAGGAATTGACCGGCGGCAACGGCGCCGACGTGGTGATCGACGCCGTCGGCCGCCCAGAGACCTACAAAACCGCGTTCTACGCCCGCGATCTGGCCGGAGTCGTGGTCCTGGTCGGTGTGCCCACCCCCGAGATGACCCTGGAACTGCCGCTGGTCGACTTCTTCTCCCGCGGTGGAGCGCTCAAGTCGTCCTGGTATGGCGACTGCCTGCCCGAACGTGACTTCCCGATGCTCGTCGACCTGTACCAGCAGGGCCGGTTGCCGCTGGAGAAGTTCGTGACCGAGCGGATCGGTCTGGCCGACATCGAATCGGCATTCCACAAGATGGAGGCCGGCGAGGTGCTGCGTTCGGTGGTGGTCCTGTGAGCGTGCGGGTGCAGAACGTCGTCACCTCGGGCCAGTTCAGCCTCGACGGCGGCACCTGGGACGTCGACAACAACATCTGGATCATCGGCGACGACTCCGAAGTGGTGATCATCGACGCCGCCCACGCCGCGGCACCGATCATCGATGCGGTCGGTGGGCGGACGGTCAAGGCAATCGTGCTGACCCACGGTCACAACGACCACATCACCGCAGCGCCGGAACTGTCGAAAGCTGTTGATGCACCGATGTTGCTGCATCCCGGCGACACGATGCTCTGGGATCAGACCTACCCCGACATCACTCCCGACGGTGAACTGGCCGACGGACAGAAGATCAGCGTGGCCGGAACCGATCTGGTGGTGCTCAACACCCCGGGACACTCGCCGGGCTCCTGCGCGATCTACGTTCCCGAGCTCGATGTCCTGTTCTCCGGGGACACGCTGTTCTCGGGTGGTCCCGGTGCCACGGGCCGGTCGTTCTCGGATTTCGGAACGATCATCGAGTCGATCCGGACCAAGATCCTCACCCTGCCGGCGGAGACCAACGTCCATACCGGACACGGTGATTCGACCGCGGTTGGCGAGGAAGCCCCGCATCTGGAGGAATGGATCAAGCGCGGCAGCTAGTGCCAGGCTAACTCTCGATCGCCGGTGGCGAACTCATCCGGGTGACCAGGGTTTGCACCCGGTCGACGTTGATCTCGCCACCGGCCGACAGTGCCGCTGCCACGTTCTCCAGTTCGGTGACCGCGGAATCCGATTGGGCAACAATCGATTCGCGAATCCTGCTCGGTGACGCGGCGGCGGCGATCAGTCGATTGTCCAGATCCGTGGCCGCGAGCTCGATCCGAACGCGCGCGTCGATGCGAGCGCCGTCGTACTCCAGTTTCGGATCGGACCGCAGCAGGGCGAGGGCATCACGGATCCGGCGGTGCAGCCGGGCTTCGGGGTCGTGGGAGCCGGCCCACGACGCCGGTGCGTTGGTCGGTTGACCGGGAATGATCTCGTTCGATGCCTGCGCCGTCGCCCGGATTCGCCGGGTCATCACGAAGACTCCGGCGACCGCTGCCACGCTCGCGATGAGAACGATCACCACGACCACGGTGATCATTTGGCAGCCTGCCAGGCCAGGACGACACCGACGATGAGGATGAGCGCCGCGAGCACGGCGAACACGATCTTGACGGTGCTCCACGGCCGCTGTCCCTGGACCTCGCCGGTGACGCCGTTGATGAACACCTGAAACGGGTTGCCGGCATAGACAACCGTGAGCAGCCAAATCGGTAACAGCACATGCTTGAACGTCAGCGCGTTGTACCTCGTGTCCGTCTGGCTGATGCGTTGCTTGTCGCCGCCGATGTCTTGCCGGATCGCAGCATCGATACCGGCGTTGATGCGTTCCTGGGCCACCGGGAAACACTGGTCGGCATCGTGATCGTAGGTGCGGCAGAGATGTCCGGCGACGAACTCCGGACTGTACGGGGTGGCCTGGGCGGTCGGCCACGGTTCGAGTGCATGCACGCGCTCGGTGTCGAACCCGGTGTTGGCCAGCACCGCGACGTCGTCGAAGGTGCTGCGCACCACGCCCGACCGATGCCGCCACCGCGTCCTGGTCTCGGTGCGGCGATTGTCACCGCTTCCGGTGGTGACCGTGTAGGTGTCGCCGCGCATCCCCGTATACGACGTCGTGGTGTCGGCGTCGTATGTGAAGTACGCGGCGTAGATGCTGGTGAAGGCGCCCAGTTCTCGGTACTTCTTGAACTCGGTCGGCGCGAACCAGCGGCTGTGGATCCACTTCTCGATGACCTCACGGCCCTGCTTGTCGTCCAACCGGAACGGCAGGATCCCGTCGACGGGCAATCGCAGCGGTGCATCGTGGATGTCGTCCCGCTGGATCGGGGTGGCGCAGTACGGGCATCGGCTGGAGGTCAGGGTGCCGCTGAATGTGCTTCTGCCGCCGCAGCTCTGGCAGACGATCTCCCGCTCGGTCACCGCAGCCGCCGTCGGGTGCTCGGTGGCCATCAGCCCGCGCAGCTGGGTCATCGTCGACTGCAGATCATGGTCGATCACCCGGCGCTCCGGATCGATGACAATCGCGTGTGACCGGCCGCAACTGAGGCACAACAGGTTTTGTGTCGCCGGGTCGAAAACCAGTGCGGCACCGCAGCTGTCGCAGGGGTAGGTACGGGTCTGTTCGGTGACCTGGAACATCGCCCGCAACGGGTCAGTCGGGCCTTGCTGCGGCGTCGGCGGCAGAGGCGGCAACGGTGGGGGTGGACCGTCTGCTTCTTCACTGCTGTGGTCGGGCAAGGGCGGTGGGAGATGTGAGTCGGTCATGTTCCTAGGCCGGCGGGTTGTTCGGGAGCGGGGGAGGCGTGCTGAAGAGCCCGGACAGGGCGGGTACGGTTCCGGCTGCCGCCCAGCCGGGCATGCCTTGGTTCCAGACCAAAGTCGAAGCGTTGAACTGGCCGGATGCGGCCGCGGCCTGCAGTTGGGCGATGGAGAACGGTCCCGCCGCCTGCCCGCCGTTGTCGATGTGGAACGTCGCGGCGCCAGGTAGTGGCGGCGGTACGGACGCCGGTGCCTGTTGCGCGCCCTGACCGGCGAACTGGCCGGCCATCTGGCTGCCGAGTGCCACACCCATCCCGGCCGACATCATGTCTCCCATGGCGCCACCACCCGGATTCTGCGCCGCCGCGATCATCGCGTCGGCGGCCTTGCCCTGCTGATAGCGACCGAGATCGCCGACGTTGTTGAGGAATCCGCTCTCCTCCACACCACGGGCCACACCCCGTGTCATCGCACTGGTGATCTCGTCGGGCAACGAGATGTTCATCGTGATCGAATCGACGGCCAGCCCGAACTCGTCGTCCACCTGCTCGTTGACAAACGTGCGGAGCTTGTCAGACAACTCGACCTGGCGACCCTGGAGATCGATGACTCCCAGGCGCGTTTCCATGATCATGTCCGAGAACGCCACTGTGATCACTCGGCGGATCAGTTCCGAGATCTCGTCGACATCGACCGAACTGTCGGTCCCGATGACCTCCCGCAGAAAAACTTCGGGGTCGGCGACACGAACGACACACAGACCGTTGGCGCGGACCTGGACCATCGTGAAATCGGGGTCGCGGACCGTCACCGGATTGGGGGTACCCCAACGCAGATCCGTGACCGGGCGGGTGTTGATGAAGTAGACCTCGGAGCGGAACGGGCTGTTGAATCCGTGCTTCCAGCCCTGCAGGGTGCTCAGCAACGGCAAGTTCTCGGAGGTGAGGGTGTAGTGCCCGGGTCCGAACCTGTCGGCGAGCTTGCCGCGGTAGACGAAAACCGCCTGCTGACCTTCACGGACGATGAGTTCGGCCTCGTTCTTGATCTCATTGTTGTAGCGGGGGAAACGCCACGCCAACGTGGAGCGTGAATCGTCGATCCATTCGATGATGTCGACGAGCTCACCTTTGATCTTGCCGATGATCCCCATATTCGGTGCTCTCCCTAGCGATTCGGTTGCTACAGCGGAGTCTAGTGCCGCCGCGTCGAACTTCCCCTGCATTCTCCGGCGTTCGATCGACACCCGGCGCGTTCCGCCCGAATCTCCGCACCCGGCAGATCCGGTCCGTGTCGCGCACGGCAATGGGGTGGTCGCGGTGGCACAGTGGCCTGGTGAGTCGGGTGTGTTCCGCGCGGATGAAACCGCACTGGGTGGTGTTGGTTGCGATGGCGGCTGCTGTTTCCGTGGGCGGATGCACAAGTGCGGTCAGCGGTGATCCGGTCGCAGCACCGGTGAGTGCCGGGTCCACCACGAGCCCGGGGGCGTTCCCGTCTCAGGACGTCGACGTGCGTGAGAAATCGGTGACCGCTGCGGACTTCCCGCCGGGGTACGACGCCACCGTGGTGCCTTCCGGCGATCTGGCCGCGGTCCTGGCCGATACCGCCGGTTTTCCCGTCGGTTCGATGGTGACCCCGTCGACCTGTGCGCCCACACCGCTGCCGGCGACATCCGACGAGGCGATGGCGCTGGTCGCGACGGGTGCCGCCGCCAACGCGGGCATACTCAGTGCCATCACCGTGCTGACCGATTCGCCGTTGTCGGAGCTCGAAGCCCAACTCGAGGCCTGCCCGACTTACACCACCACCGGCGGAGGTGCCACCGCGACGGTGACCACCACTGTCCTGCCGCCCTCGCCCGCGCAGTCTCAGGAATCGCTCGCATTCCGGCGGGTCACGGCGTCGGGGGCGATGACCCAGACGATGACCGGCCTGGTCGCTCAGAACGACGGCGTGCGGGTCTATGTGACGGTCATGGCGCCGGGGTCGGGTCCGGTACCCGACGGCGCCGCACTCGACGCGTTGTACACCACCGCCGTGGCGCGCTCCCGCGGCTGAACCCCCGGGCTGTGCACGGGCCCACGCAGGGTGGACAACTCGCGCCTGCGCACGATCGGTGACGATGTCGGGTCGGCCGCGGGCCCGACCATCACCACATGACATCTGACAAATACACAACATCGGTATCCGGTCCGGGCGCACTGATCACCGCGATCCCGGCCCTGCTCGGCTTCATCCCGGAGCGGTCGCTGATCCTCGTCACCTTCGACGGTGACGGGACCGAGATCGGCACGACGATGCGCCACGACCTCACCTTCGGCGACGACGGCGTGCCCACACCCGCGATGCTCGGGGTGATCGAGCATCTCGCCGCGGTCTGCGAGTCCTACGAGGTGGTGCGGGTCGTGGCCGTCATCGTCGACGACACCTATCCGATCAACTCCGACGAATACCGGCGGCTCGCCGCTGTCCTCCACCGCCGGTTGCCGGCGACCGGCGGCCTCCACGGAGCCTTCGTCACTGCCTCGATCACGGCCGGTAGTCTGTGGCAGACGGTGTGGGACAGCAGATCTGGCGAAGATCTGGAATGCGGATGGTCCGCCGACGGATGGTCGGGCATGCCGCCGGACTTCGGTATGGAATCAGGTCTGGTGGGTGACCCGCTGATCAGTCCGGTGGCCGTGGCCCGGGCGGTGACCAAAGGCCGGCGCGTACTGGCCACCCGCGATGAGATGGCCGACCACCTGGCGCCGCTGCCGCATTGCGGTGACCCGGACTGTGATGCGCACGCCGAATCGGCGGCGGACGATCTCGCCTACCGCGATCTCGCGGCCGACCGGGCCCGGCTGAACTCGGACTCCATGTCCGGCGAATCGGGTGCGGTGGACCAGACGTTCATCGCCCGGAAGGTGCTGGAGGACAGTGCGGGTGCATTCGGAGACGCCCGGACGCCGCTGGACGTGGTTGTCGACCACATGCGTCGGCTGCAGGAGCGGCAGGATCTCGAGTTCGCCCTGTCATTGATCCGCCGGGGCGGCTCCTGCGAGCTGACCTGCGACGAACTGCGGGTCCTCGACAAGGCGCTGCGCGAACTCTACGTCCGGGACGCGCTACTGGCCTTGGCGGTCACCGCCCTGTGGACCGAAGCCGAGCGGGTGTGGGTGACACTCTGTCGCCGGCTCCGTGGCCGAGGTCAGGCGGCCGCTGCGACCCTTCTGGGATTTGTGCACTATGTGCACGGCAACGGAGCAATGGCCGGCACCGCATTCGACCTCGCGCTCGAAGCGAGCCCCGGATACTCGATGGCCGCGTTGTACAGCGACGCGCTGACCCGGGGAATACCGCCGCAGGTGATCGGGCAGTGTGCCCAGACCGGCTACCTCGTCGCCCGGTCGCTGGGTGTGGATCTGCCCGAGCCGGTGATGAACCCGGCGGCCTGACCAGATCCGGCCCTGATCACACCGCAGAATGGGCGCGTTCGCCGAGCGCGCGGGTGTACTCCCACGCATCGGCGACGATCACCGACAGGTCGGTCTTGGCTGGATACCACCCGAGCTCGGCGATGGCCTTGTCGCTCGACGCGATCAGCACCGCCGGATCTCCGGCCCGCCGTGGCGCATCCACCACCGGGATCTCCAGGCCGGTGACGTCTTCGACGGCCGAAATGACTTGCCGCACAGAGAAACCGGTGCCACTTCCGAGGTTGAAGATCTCATGGCGGCCGGCAACGGCCGCTTCGAGCGCCAGGACGTGCGCCTGCGCGAGATCCTCGACGTGGATGTAGTCGCGGATCGCCGTGCCGTCGTCGGTGTGGTAATCGGTGCCGAACATCTTGATGTGCTCGCGGTGACCGAGCGCCACCTGGAGGACCAGCGGGATCAGATGCGTCTCGACCACACGGTTCTCACCCGCGCTGCCGTAAGCCCCGGCCACATTGAAGTACCGCAGACTGGTGGCCGCGAGACCGTGGGCGTGGGCATATGACGTGATCGCGTGGTCGATGGCCAACTTGGTGGCACCGTACGGATTGGTGGGACGGGTGGGTGCCGATTCCAGGATCGGGACCGACTCCGGCTCACCGTACGTTGCCGCGGTGGACGAGAAGACCAATCGCGGCGTACCCGACGACCGGATCGCCTCGAGCAGCGAGAGCGACTCGACAACGTTGCCGTACCAGTATTTCTCCGGTTGCTCGACGGATTCGCCGACGAGCGATTGTGCGGCGAAATGCAGGACACCGTCGAAGGGTTGTGCCGTCAGGACACCGGCCGCCACATCGCGGACGTTGCCCTCGACGAACACCGCACCCTCGGGAAGCGCGTCCGCATTCCCGGTCGACAAATTGTCGACGATGGTCACGTCGTGGCCGTGTTCGATCAGGACGCGGGCGCAGACGCTACCCACGTAACCGGCACCGCCGGTGACAAGGAGTCTCATTGAGGTCTGTTGTCAGACTTTCTCGACCTGGACCGAATGCGCCATCTCTTCCGAGAGCAGCAGACCGGTGTGCCCCGGTGTGCTGATCACGATCGAATCCGGCGACACCGTGATATTGACGCGGGCGCTCGGAACGACGCCGGCGTCCTGAAGCGCACTGATCAACTCCGGGTCGGCCTGTGCGTGCTCGGACAACCTGCGCACGATCACCGCAACCGGCTCACCCTGCGGCAGATCGGAGATCCGCGTCATCGGGGTCGGCGTGCTGGTCGGCGAATAGCCCAACTGTTCCAGTCCCGGAATCGGATTTCCGTACGGCGAGGTGGTCGGATGATCGAGGACCTCGAGTAGCCGGCGCTCGACGTTCTCACTCATCACGTGTTCCCAGCGGCACGCCTCGGCGTGAACGTCCTCCCACGGCATCCCGATGACGTCGACCAGCAGACGCTCCGCGAGCCGATGCTTGCGCATGACCGAGGTGGCGAGATTGCGGCCCTTGTCGGTCAACTCGAGATGGCGGTCTCCGGCAACGAGTACCAAGCCGTCGCGCTCCATCCGCGCTACGGTTTGTGACACGGTGGGTCCGCTTTGTTCGAGACGCTCGGCAATACGCGCACGCAGCGGAACGATGCCTTCTTCCTCGAGGTCGTAGATTGTCCGGAGATACATTTCCGTCGTGTCGATCAGTTCGTTCACGATCCCCATCCCTTTCGTCTGGACCCAGGTTACCTGTCCGGAACAGTGAAGTCGGTAACCCTAAGAAGGTCGTGGGTCACAGTGCCTGCGGGGTCGGGCAGGCCACTAGGCTCGGGTTCATGAGCATTCGGTCACATACGTCGGATCCCCAGCCCGCGGCAGTGATCTGGAGCGACGAATTCCTGCGGTACCGATGGACGCCTGCGCACCCCATGAACCCGGTCAGGCTGGCGCTGACGATGTCGCTGGCACGGTCGCTGGGAGTGCTCGACGGCGTGGAGACCCGTCCGCCCCTGCCGGTGGACGACAGGCTGTTGCAGACCGTGCACACGTCCTCTTACCTTGACGCGGTCCGGGCCGCGTCAAGGATCGACGACCACACCAAGGGCGCAGCGCACCTTCTCGAGCGCTTGTTCGGTATCGGCAGTGCCGACAATCCCGCCTTCGAGGGCATGCACGGCGCGGCCAGTGTGCTGGTCGGGGGAACGATGGCCGCCGCGGCGGCCATCGCGTCCGGGTCGGTGCAGCGTGCCGTCAACATCGGCGGCGGTATGCACCACGCGATGCCCGGGCACGCGGCCGGTTTTTGTATCTACAACGACTGCGCGGTCGCGATCCGGTGGCTCCTCGATCAGGGTTACGACCGGATCGCGTATATCGACATCGACGCCCACCACGGTGACGGGGTGCAGAAGGTCTTCGCAGCGGATCCGCGGGTGCTGACGGTGTCGCTGCACCAGCATCCGGCAACCCTGTGGCCGGGGAGCGGCTGGCCCGAGGAGGTGGGGGAGCACGACGGCCGGGGAACCGCGATGAACATCGCCCTGATGCCGGAGACGGGCGACAAACTCTGGCTACGGGCCTTCAATGCGACCGTCCCCGGTGTGATCGAACACTTCCGGCCACAGATCATCGTCAGTCAGTGCGGTGCCGACAGTCACGTCCGCGACCCGCTGACCGACCTGTCGCTCACGGTCGACGGCCAGCGGGCCGCGATACTCGCGATGCGCGACCTCGCCGACAAATACTCCGAGGGGCGATGGCTCGCGGTCGGGGGCGGTGGATACGGGATCGTCGACGTGGTCCCGCGCAGCTGGACCCACCTGATCGCCGCGGTCACCGACAACGACATCGCACCCGACACCGTGATCGACGAAAGTTGGCGGGAGGCAGCCACAATCGAAGGGCAGCTGCTCGATGAGTCGCTCCGGAGTGATCCGGCACTCACAATGACCGACGGTGGCGATCTGGACTATCTGCCGTGGGATGGTGATGGTGGAGGCCCGCTGATGGACGGTGTCACCGAGGCGGCGCAAACCCGCCTGGACGCCACCATCACGGCGACGCGCCGAGCCGTCTACCCGCTGTGCGGTCTAGACCCGGAGGATCCCCGTGACTGAGAACACTGAGAACGGCAAGTCTGACGTCGGCACCTCCGATCTCGGCAAGTCCGAGCCCGAGAGCGTGCCGCCCGATCAGCGTGGACCACACGACTATCCCCGCCATTGGATCGCCGACGTGCTGGCCAGCGACGGTGGCGTCGTCCATCTCCGGCCCATCGTTCCCGAAGACGCCGAGGCGCTGGTCAAGTTTCATTCCGGGCTGTCGGAGCGGACTCGCTATCTGCGATATTTCGGTCCCTTCCCGCACATCCCCGCGCGGGAACTGGCCCGGATGACCACGGTCGACCACTACACCCGGGTCGCGTTCGTGGGTGTCCTCGGCGGCGACATCATCGCCATCGGCATCTACGAGGGACTCGGTGCGAGCGGCAAGGCCACCACGGCTGAAGTGGCCTTCGTCGTTGCCGATGAGCACCAGGGCCGCGGGCTCGGTCCGGTCCTGCTCGAACACCTCGCGGGGGCGGCGGCCGAATGCGGATTCGAGAAGTTCGAGGCGGAGGTACTCGCGGAGAACCCGAACATGGTCGCGGTGTTCCGCGACGCCGGATATCAGCTCCGACGGAGCTTTGACGGCAGCACCATCCACGTGGAGTTCACCATCGACCCGACCGAGGCCCTGCTGTCGGTGCGCAACGCCCGCGAGCGCGGCTCCGAGGCGCGTAGTGTCGCCAACCTGCTGCGTCCCGGTTCGGTGGCGGTGATCGGCGCTTCCGTGGACCGACTCAAGGTCGGAAATGCGGTGCTGGCCAACGTGATTGCGGGGGGATTCACCGGCCCGGTCTTCCCGGTCAACTCCGAACACCGGGCGGTCCGGGGTATCCGCGCCTACTCGACGGTGCGCGACATCCCGGACCCGGTCGACCTCGCGATCGTGGCGGTGCCGGCAGACGCCGTCGAAGAGGTCCTCGACGACTGTCTGCACAAGGGTGTCAAGACCATGCTGGTGCTCTCCGCCGGATTCGGTGAGACCAGTGATTCGGGGCTCGAGTCGGAACGGCGGCTGGTCGAATCGGTCCGGGAACACGGCATGCGCCTGGTCGGTCCGAATGCGCTCGGGGTGGTCAACACCGATCCGGAGATCTCTCTCAATGCCACCCTCGCCCCGCACGTGCCCGGTCGCGGTGCGGTGGGATTCTTCTGCCAGTCCGGCGCGCTGGGCATCGCGATCCTGGACACGGCCGCCCGCCGGCAGCTCGGGCTGTCGACGTTCGTCTCCGCAGGCAACCGTGCCGACGTCTCGGGCAACGACGTATTGCAGTACTGGGACACCGACCCCGAGACCGAAGTGGTGCTCCTGTACCTGGAGAGTTTCGGTAACCCGCGAAAGTTCACGCGGCTCGCGCGGCGGGTCGCCAGTGGCAAGCCGGTGGTGGCGGTGAAATCGGGCCGCGGCGCGGTACCCCCGGCGATGGCGGCGGCAGATCATTCGCTCGACGACGCGAGTACCCGGGCCCTGCTGGCCCAGGCCGGTGTCATCCAGGTCAGCACCATCGGCCAACTCTTCGACTGCGCAACGGTATTCGCCTATCAGCCGTTGCCCCGGGGACCGCGGGTGAGCATCGTCGGCAACTCGACGGCACTCGGTGTGCTGGCGCAGGAGGCGGGCAGTCATTTCGGGCTGCAGGTTGTCCAGCGTGTCGATCTCGGTCCGGCCGCCTCACCGGAGTCGTTCGAGGAGGCGGTCCGGACCGCGGCCGCCGATGACGACGTCGACGCGCTCATCGCGGTGTTCGTGCCGCCGGTCGCGGTCAGCGTCGACCGCTACGCGCAAGCCCTGATGACCGGGATGTCCGGGGCCGACAAGCCGGTGGTGACCACCTTCCTCGCGGTGGAGGGAATCCCGCAGGGCCTCACCGTTCAGGGGAAGTACGGGACGCCGGCGCGCGGCTCCATCCCGTCGTACCCGAGTCCGGAACGGGCCGCCGAAGCACTTGGTCACGCCTGGCGGTACGCGCAGTGGCGGTCCCGGCCGGCGTCGCAGGTCGTCCGTCCGGCCGATGTGGACCCCGACACCGCGCGGCACCTCGTCCGGGAGGCCGTGGAGCGAGCCGGCGGCGCGGTCATCGAGCTCGATCACCAGGTCACCGCGGATGTCCTGCGCTGCTACGGAATCGAGATCGTACCGTTCCGTGAAGTCAGCACGGTTGCCGAAAGTGTCGCTGCGGCAAATGAACTGGGCTACCCGGTCGCGGTGAAGGCGTTCTCCGAGGTGTGGCGCGGACGCGCCGATCGCGAGGGCGCCCGGCTCGATCTGCCCGATCAGCATTCGGTGGAACTAGCTGTGGTGGAACTCGCCGAGGTGACGGGGGAGTCCCGATTGCACGTGCAGCAGATGGCCCCGAAGGGGATCAGCACCGTCATCCGGGTACGCGACGATCCGTCGTTCGGTTCACTGATGTCGTTCGGGCTTGCCGGCGTGACCAGCGATCTGCTGGGGGACCGCGCGTACCGGGCGCTGCCGTTGACCGAGAACGACGCGGCAGATCTCATCGCGGCGCCCCGGTCGGCGCCGCTGCTGTCCGGGTACGGCGGATCCGAACCCGTCGACAAGAGCGCACTCATCGATCTGGTGATCAGGATCTCGGCGTTGGTCGACGACATTCCGGAGACACGGGATGTCGTGTGCGATCCGATTCATGCGACACCTCGCGGTGTTGCCGTGCTGGCCGCCCGGATCGCCGTGGGGCCGGTGCCGACCAAACACGATTCCGGTCCTCGCCGGCTCTGACGTGGACCTGACATCCACCGAGCCCTGCTGCCAACCGGGCCCGGACATGGATCAGCCGCCACCGACTGGATCTGGTGGCGGCTGATCTCGCATTCGAGCGTGGTTCAGCTGGCGTAGGCGCGCAAACGCTCGGCCCGATCACCCTGACGGAGCTTCGACATGACCTCGCGCTCGATCTGGCGAACGCGTTCCCGGGAGAGCCCGAACAGGCGGCCGATCTGGTCGAGGGTGCGCGGCTGACCGTCGTCGAGGCCGAAGCGCAGGCGGATGACCTGCTGTTCCCGCTCGTCGAGGGTGGCCAGGACGGTCCGGACATCGCTGTGCAGCAAACCGGCGATGACGGCGTTCTCGGCGGACGTTGCCTCTGCATCCTCGATGAAGTCGCCCAGAGGGGCCTCTTCGTCGCTGCCGACAGGCATGTCCAGGCTCACCGGGTCACGGCTGTGGTCGAGGAGGTCGGCGATCTTCTCCGCCGGGATACCCGACTCCGACGACAACTCGTCGTCGGTGGCCTCGCGACCGAGCTGCTGGTGCAGTTCACGCTTGATCCGGGCCAGCTTGTTGACCTGCTCCACCAGGTGGACTGGGAGCCGGATCGTGCGGCTCTGATCTGCCATGCCGCGGGTGATCGCCTGACGGATCCACCAGGTCGCGTAGGTGGAGAACTTGAAGCCCTTGGCGTAGTCGAACTTCTCCATCGCGCGGATCAGTCCGAGGTTGCCCTCCTGGATGAGGTCGAGGAGGGGCATTCCACGGCCGGTGTAGCGCTTGGCCAGGGAGACGACCAGACGCAGGTTGGCCTCGAGGAGATGGGCGCGTGCAGACTCACCTTCGCGGATGAGCGTGGCCAAGTCCTTCTTCTTCACCGCGGACAGCCGCTTGCGGGTGGCGAGAACGTGCTTGGCGTACAGACCGACCTCGATCTGCTTGGCCAGTTCGACTTCTTGTTCGGCGTTGAGAAGTGCGGTGCGGCCGATCCCGTTCAGATAAACCCTGACGAGGTCCGCTGCCGGGCTTTGCGCATCCAGGTCCTGCTCGGTCATCGGCGGACGGATGGTTGTGGTGGGGCTGGACATGTCGGCCTCCTCAAGTGCGGTTGCTTTCACACTGTTCAACGGAGGGGCCGGTCCAGATAGTTCCGCACCGGTTCCCGGCCACGAGTCCTGTGACCTGCAGCTTTCGAGAAGCGGTCTGAGAAGTTACTGAGAGTGTACTGAGGTTTTCCGGCTGGACTGATCCCAGCGGGCCGGCAAGACGATGCCGTGGCGGATCAGACCCCCGACCATGTCGCGTACGGCAGCGGTGTCGATGCGCTCGTCGCCGGTCGCGACGGCCAGCAATTCGGTCACCTCGTCGAGGCAGAGACCATCCGGGTTGAGGCCGGCGAGCAGCGATTGCCCGAGCTGGTCGATCTCGTGGCTCCACCGCGGGCCGTCAGGGCGGTGGATGCGCGTGACCACGCCTTCCCAGCCACCTTCTTCGGCCAGCGTCGATACCTGCTCGAGGGCGACACCGTCGGCCACCGAGAGCTGCTCCTCGCCCACGTCGTGGTTCCGCAACCAGGCGACCCGGCGCAGGTAGTCGGCAGCCTCGGCGCCGAGTGGATCCTCGAAGGTGTGACTGAGTTCCTCGGCCAGCAGGTCGGTGGGCTCGTCGGTGCGGCGCAGGAACACAAAACCGAAGCCGATGCCGCGGACACCCGCCTCGTCGAGGTGGGACAACCAGCGATCTGCCATCTCCGCGGAGGCCGGATCACGCGGATCGTGCCCGGCGTCGCGCAACCACGCACCCACGTACAAGGCCGGATCGGCCACATCGCGTTGCACCACCCAGGCGTCGACGCCCTCGTCAGGGATCCACTCCGCGATCCGCTCACGCCAGTCGTCGCCGGTGATGACCCACGAGGCGAGCATCGTCGCGGTTCCGCCCTCGCTCAAGAACTTTGGTGCGGTGCGGCACATCAGTTCACTGGCGCCGTCGAGGTCGAGTCCGGAGTCGCGGTAGGTGTGGGTGACCTTCGGCGGCCCGACCACAAACGGCGGGTTGGCGACGATCTGATCGAACTTCTGGCCACCCACCGGGCCGAACCACGCGCCTTTGAGGAGCGAATACCGGGACTCGTCGATGCCGTTGATGGCCATGCCGGCGCGTGTCATGGCCAGCGAACGGTCGGTGATGTCGGTGGCCGTGACGTGCCCGGCGAAATCGGCGGCGTGCACGGCTTGCACACCACAACCCGTTCCGACGTCGAGCAGGCGACCGACCGGCGCGGTGATCGTGGCACGCAACAACGACAGTGAGGCGTGGCCGACACCGAGAACATGGTCTTCGGTGATGCTGTGACGCCGCAGGGTGCCGTCGAGATCGGAGAACAACCATCGGTTGCCCGCACCGAAGTCGAGCGGACGCAGGTCGATCGCGGCGTGGAGGCCGCGGTCGTCGCGCGCCACGATGCCGTGCCGCAGTGCGTCGTCGACCGACACCGGCCGCAACGCAGCCGCGACCTCAGATTCCGAACAGGTGTCGCCGAGCAGGAACAGACGGACAAGGACCCCGAGTTCGCCGCCGTCGGCGCAGATCCGGCGGGCCGGGACCGGTTCGCCGCGCCCGAGCGCTTCGTGTGCGTGGTCGCCGAGCAGGCGCAGGACACCGTCAGTGGTGTAGCCGGCGCGCAGGAATGCCTCACGTAGGCCGTCAGCCTGGGTGTACAGGGCGGCCGCTGATTCAGAAATGGTCACTCTTCGCGTCGATCGATTCCGTGGAAATCGCTGCCGTCGGTCAACTGTCGCGAGTACGGACCGCTGTATTTGTAGTGGAGAACTTCGTCTTTGGCCCGCGGTGGACGATCGTTGGCCATCAGTACCGCAACCCAGGGGATCGGGATGGACAACACGATCACACCGAGTGCGAGCAGGCCATTCTGGGTGGTCGCATAGACGATCCCCGCAATGACCAGTGCCGGGACACGGAAAGCCATCAAGGTCAGGTACCTGCGTACGCGTGCGCGATGCTGTTCTTCCAGGGAGGTCTGTGCCTCGGTGATGAGAAACGTTTCGGGCGCGTGATCTTTCGAACCCACGCCCTTCACTATCCTCTTTTCGCCTCGGAGCGGCCACCTCGGGTCGACATCGGCCCTTCTATCTGCCCTCCTTTCGCCTCGCAGCGGCCACCTCGGGTCGATATTGGCCCGATCGGCCAGGCCGATGCAGAATTGACCCCATGGATACGCAGACACTCGACAAGCCGGACGTCACCACCGACGAAACCACCGAGGACGACACACCGAAATTCTTCCACTACGTGAAGAAGGACAAGATCGTGGAAAGCGCCGTGATGGGCAATATCGTGGTCGCGCTGTGTGGTGAGACCTTCCCGGTCACGCGTTCGGCCAAGCCGGGATCACCGGTCTGCCCGAAGTGCAAGAAGATCTACTCGCGGATGAAAAAGGGCGACTGACGCCTCAGAGCTGATCTGCGCGCCTCACGCCTGGGGCGGTGAGCCCTGATTGTCGGACCGATCCGGCTTCTGGATGGGGCCGGCCTTCTTCTGGATCGGACCGCTCTGCAACCAGGGTGGTGAAGCCCGGAGCTGGTCGGTGATATCGCTGGTCTGCTGGGACACCCAGTCGCGCATCTGGTCCATCTTGGTGGGGTTGGCGGGCCACAGCTGCTGCACGATCGAATTGAACTCGGCGCCTACGACGATGGCGAAGCCGAGGAAGAACGTGAACAGCAAGAACGCGATCGGTGTGGCCAGCGCGCCGTAGCTGTACCCGGTCTGGGTGATGGCCGCCAGGTACAGGCGCAGAAGCGCGCTCGCACACCAGAACACCAGCCCGGCGAGCAACGCGCCCCAGACCAGCCGGTGCCAGGGCAGTGGTTTCGCCAGAGCCACCCGGTAGAGGGTGGTCAGGCCGACGATCAGCAGGAGTGCCACTGCCGGGAAGTAGCCGTAGTTGATGGCCACAGTGGTTGCCGGATGCCACGAGTCGGGGATGACGTCGCGAACATAGGTCGGTCCGAGCGCGACCAGCGGCAGCGTCAGCACCGCCAAGACCAGGAAACAGATGTACAGCCAGAGGGCGAACAGTCGCTGGGTGACAGGGTGGCGGACGTTGTGCTGGCCGTGCGCGGCCACGATCGAGTCGACAAAACTCGCCATGGCCGACGACCCGGCCCACAGGGACAGCAGAAAGCCCAGCGAGATCAGGTCGGCGCGACCACTGACCAAGACGCCGTCGACTGTCGGCCGGATGATCTCGTCGACCACGTTCTGGCTGAAGGTGCGCTCCGAGAAGCTGATGATCCGGTCCGAGATGATCTCTTCGGTGTTCGGGCCGAACCAATCTGCGATAAACCCCACAGTTCCCAGCAATCCCAGGAGAAGCGGGGGCAGCGACAACGTCTGCCAGAACGCGGCCTGCGCCGCCAACGCGAAGATCGAGTCGTCCCAGGACTTCGTGATCGTCCTCCACAGCATGAAGGGAAGGTGTTTCATGATCGCCGAAAACGTGGGCTTATCTGCGGAATCCCCACCGGTCGGCGTCGACGGCGTGGGGTCAGGCGAAGAATCGGGGGCCGGCCCGGTTGGTGCGTTGATGATGTCCAGCATTACCGAACTTCGGGCGGGATGCCCGCCGCCGCGCCGCGGCAGTGACACCCGCCGCGCCGCGGCAGTCACACCGACCGTGTCGCCGGTTCGAGGTAGCATTCTCCGGGTGCCCGGCCACTGCAGCGCATCGTCGCCGGACCGACCGCCGGGCCGCCCGATCGACCTCGTCGAACGGTGCACCACTGTTCAAACATCAACTGCGTCAAGGAGTTGTGCTCTGTCGTGACCCGACCCACAGCCGTTTCCGAGCCATCGACAACCACCCCGGCCCCGGCGCCGGCCGGGTCGTCGCTACGGACCTGGCAGCGACGGGCGCTGACCAAGTACCTGTCGGCCGCACCGAAGGATTTCCTGGCGGTGGCCACCCCTGGGGCCGGTAAGACCACCTTCGGCCTGCGTATCGCCGCCGAACTCCTGGCCGACCGCACCGTGGATCAGATCACGGTCGTCGCACCCACCGAACACCTCAAGCACCAGTGGGCCGGTGCCGCGGCGCGCGCGGGCATTGCCCTGGATTCGAACTTCAGCAACTCCGCGGGCCAGACCAGCTCCGACTTCAACGGCGTGGTCCTGACCTACGCGCAGGTCGCAGCGCACCCGACGCGGCACCGCGTCCGAACCGAGAATCGCCGGACACTGGTGATCCTGGACGAGATCCACCACGGCGGTGATGCAAAAAGCTGGGGTGATGCGATTCGTGAGGCCTTCTCTGACGCCACCCGGCGGTTGTCGCTGACGGGCACGCCCTTCCGATCCGACGACAGTCCCATCCCGTTCATCACCTACGAACCCGAGCCAGGCGGTGGCGCCCGATCGGTCGCCGACTACACCTACGGCTATTCCGACGCCCTCGCCGACGGCGTGGTGCGCCCGGTGGTGTTCCTGGCCTATTCGGGCGAGGCGAGCTGGCGCAACAATGCGGGCGAGGAGTTCACCGCCAGGCTCGGCGAGCCACTCTCCGCCGAACACACCGCGCGCGCTTGGCGCACGGCACTCGACCCGCACGGTGATTGGATCCCGGCGGTCCTGCAGGCAGCACACACGCGCCTTAGGCAGCTGCGCAGTACCGGGATGCCCGACGCCGGCGGTCTGGTGATCGCCACCGATCAGACCGTCGCGCGCGACTACGCCGAACTGCTGCAGGCGATCACCGGGAAGATGCCCACGCTGGTTCTCTCGGACGACCCGAAGTCGTCCAGCCGGATCGCCGAGTTCAGCGAGTCCAAGGACGAGTGGATGGTCGCTGTCCGGATGGTGTCCGAAGGTGTCGACGTTCCGCGGCTGGCCGTCGGCGTCTATGCGACCAGCGCGTCCACCCCGCTGTACTTCGCCCAGGCCATCGGCCGCTTCGTGCGATCGCGGCGACCGGGCGAGAACGCCAGCGTGTTCCTGCCGTCGGTGCCGGTGCTGTTGCAGTTGGCCAGCCAGCTCGAGGCGCAGCGCGATCACGTGCTGGGCAAGCCGCACCGGGAATCCGACGGCCTCGACGATGCATTGCTCAACGAAGCCAACAAGCAAAAAGACGAGGCCGGCGAAGACGAGAAGGGATTCGAGTCCCTGCACGCCGATGCCGAACTCGATCAGGTCATCTTCGACGGGTCGTCGTTCGGTACCGCGACGTTCTCGGGTAGCGACGAAGAAGCCGACTACCTCGGTCTGCCGGGTTTGCTCGATGCCGACCAGGTGCGCGACCTACTTCGCAAGCGGCAGTCCGACCAGGTGGAGACCCGCAGCGCCGACGCAGTTCCAACGCCCCCGGTCGACCGGGCGCCGTCGGTGGGCAAACAGCTGACCGCCATGCGCCGCGAGCTGAACAGCCTCGTCGCGATGCACCACCATCGCACCGGGAGGCCGCACGGCCAGGTGCACAACGAACTCCGCGAACGCCTCGGCGGTCCGCCCACCGCGATGGCCACGGCCGAACAACTGCAGGAGCGCATCGATGCCCTGCGCAAGTGGAGCTGATCGAGGACCGACCCCCACATACAACTCTGCCGCGGTTCATCGGAAGTGAACCGCGGCAGAGTTGTTTGATTCAGACGTTAGACGAGCTCGTCCTCGGACGTGGTCACAGTCGCACCCATGTCAACAAGTCGTGCTTCGTGCTCGTTGAAGTGGTGACGGCAGAACAGGAGCTCCCCACCCGTGGAGAGCGTGGCGCGCACTCGTGCCGCGGCGCCGCAACGATCACAGCGGTCAGCAGTGGTCAATGGCATGGCGATCGGGGGCGTGGTGATGGTGTCTGACATTTTTCCTCCGTCCCGGGCCTGCGTGGCGCGGTCCCTTCGCGAGCTAACACACCGGGGTGGTGTATCCAGCTCTCACTCTCTCAGACGATTTGCGAATCGTCTTTGTTCCCGAGGTCGTCCGGGTGTGTCGTCACTCACCCGTAACAGCTGACCTGCGATCTGCAACATTCGTAACCCGCGAGGTGTGATGTATATCCCACCCGCATCGGACCTACAGTGTGTCAATGCCGCGTGTCGACCGATCGATCTCGCGGTCCGCGGGACGAATCTCGCTGGTGCCCGCACTTTTTGTCATCGGGGCGATCTGCCAATACGTCGGCGCCTCGATCGCCGTTCCGATGTTCGACGAACTCAATCCCGCCGCGGTGGCCTGGCTGCGGACGCTGGGTGCCGGTGGCGTGCTGCTGGCGATCTGGTGGCCGCTGGCCGGGTGGCGCTGGCCGCGGACCGGTGTGTCGTTCGGGCGGAGGCGCCTACTGATCGCCTCGGCCTTCGGTCTGGTCACGCTGGGCATGAACGTGGCGTTCTATCTGGCGATCGATCACATCGATCTCGGTGTGGCGGTGGCCATCGAGTTTCTCGGCCCGATTGTGGTGGCGGCGAGCGGCTCGCGGCGGATCGCGGACGGAATCGCCGTGCTCGCGGTCCTGATCGGCGTGGTCCTGCTGAGCGGAGCCAGCTTCTCGGGATCACCGGTCGGCGTGGTCTTCGCGTTGCTCTCCGCCGCATTGTGGGCCGGCTACATCCTGATCGGCAAGGTGGTGTCGGGCGACGGGACATCGGAATTGCCGTGGCGGGACGGGATCGACGACCTCGCGATCGGGTTGTCGGTGGCCGGGGCAATCTGCGCGCCGCTGGTGATCGGTGTGACCACCACCATCGACCACGGCGTGCTGGGGGACTGGCGGATCCTGACGCTCGGCGTCGGCGTGGGAGTGATGTCCAGTGCGATCCCGTACCTGCTCGACCAGATCGTGCTGGTGCGCCTGACCCGCGCGCGGTTCGCGCTTCTGCTGGCGTTGCTTCCGGTGACGGCTGCGGTTGTCGGGGCGGTGATGCTCTCCCAGATACCATCTGCCGCAGAGTTGTGCGGCATGGCGCTGGTGATCGCCGCAATCGTTTTCACAGCTCGCGACGACGTC
>NZ_DATCVM010000041.1:0-41838 GCF_036566845.1 Williamsia sp. | reverse complement strand
TCATCGGTGTCCACGAGATGATCGATCCACAGGTCGAGTTGGCCCGCGGGTACGCGGACACCCTCGCGGAGAGAATCGCGACGCTGGGTGGATCGCCCAACGGCACTGCCAAGGCCATCGAAGACGATCGGTCCTGGAAGGACTACTCCGTGGGCCGCGACACCGTGCAGGCGCACCTCGGTGCACTTGACCTGGTGTACGTCGGTTTCATCACCTCGCAGCGCGAGGCGATCGCAACCGCCGGCGAGATCGACCCGGTCACCGAGGACATCCTCATCGGCCAGACCGCCGAACTCGAGAAGTTCCACTGGTTCGTGCGGGCGCATCTGGAGAACTCCTCGGGTGAGCTGGCCAATGCCGGCACCAAGACCGAGGCAGCGGCAGCAGACAAGAGTCGCTGACTCGGCATAGTCCCCACCGAAGTCTCATTCCCCGTCGGCACATGGTGCCGATGGGGTAATGTTCTGCCTCGAAACTAGAACACGTTCTATTAGATCGAGGGAGACGCCAGATGGCGAGTGTCGAGGAGTTGCAGAAGATTGTCGAGTCGTATGTCGACCTGGTCGCGAACGGCACGCCTGATCAGGTCGCCGACCTCTATGCCGACGGTGCCACCGTCGAAGACCCCATCGGCGCCGACATCCGGGACACCCGTGAGGCGCTTGTCGAGTTCTACGGCGTGATCGCCGGGATGGACAAGGCCACCGCAGAACTGCACTGGACCAAGATCGCCGGCGACACCGCGGTCTTCGAGTTCAGTTTGATCACCGAGACCGCGGGGATGTCGTTCAAGATCACCCCGGTCGACATCATGGTGTTCGACGATGAAGGCAAGATCAAGACGATGCGCGCGGTGTGGCGTCCCGAGGATCTGCAGCAACTGTAGTTCCGTGCGCCGTCGGGAACTACAGGTCGCCGGATTCGAACGCCCACCGAGTTCGCTCCGCTTACCGACGTCTGCTCCTGTTGCACGTGGATCGAACGAAGGCAGGTGGAGCGAATTTGTGGCGGCTGTCAGCGGCGCCCGGTGGGTTTGAGAACGATCTCGTGCGGATGTGCGTCGACGGGGGTGTGGATCGCGGTGACCACAGCCGCGGCCACGGTCTCCGGCCGCAGATGGCGGGTGCCGTCGTAGTCGCCGCCGCTTTCCATCGCGTTGAGTTCGGCCTGCATGTCGGTGTCGATCCGGCCCGGGAAGATCGAGGTGACCCGCAGTGCCGGTTCTTCCACCCGCACCGCATCGGCCAGTGCACGCAGCCCGAACTTGCTGGCCGCGTAGACACCCCATCCGGGGTTCACGTGTCGGCCGGCGCCCGAGTTGATGAACACCACATGGCCGCCGGCGTTGCGCAGAGCCGGCAGCAACAGCCGGGTGAGTTCGGCGGCCGCAATGAGATTGACCTCCAGGACCCGTCGCCACTCGTCGGCGGGGGAGTCTTCGATGGTGCCCCAGCTGATCACGCCGGCACTGTGGACCAGCACGTCGAGTGAGCTGATCGCCTCGGTCGCGGCCTCGAGTTCCTCGGGATCGGTCAACTCGACCGGCCAGGTACTCGCCCCGTCGAGCGCGAGCGCCATGTTGTCGAGTTCGGTTGAGGGACGGCCGCCGAGCAAGAGGTCATGAGTGGGGGCGAGCCGGTGGGCGATGGCCGCACCCAGGCCGCGGCTGGCGCCGGTGATCAACGCTGTTGGCATGTGTTCGACCTTAGTGTCCCGACACCGGTGTCCGGAGTGCCGCGACACCGATGACCGGCGGGTCGGACGACCAGGCCGGGCAGAACCGGGTTCGGGGAGTCAGAATGTGGAGCGTGGGATACTCCGGCTTCACGAACACACAATTGTCCGCGCGCGCGGCGTACCTCCTGCGCGGCAACGATCTGGGGACGATGACCAGTGCGGCGCCGCGTCTCTATCCGCACATGTGGAGTTGGGACGCCGCGTTTGTCACGGTGGGTCTGGCGCCGCTGAGCGTCGAGCGCGCAGTGGTCGAGATGGACACGCTGCTCTCGGCGCAGTGGGGCAACGGGATGATCCCTCACATCGTGTTCGCCAACGGCCGTGACGGCTACTTCCCCGGCCCGGCGCGATGGGAGTGCGCCGACCTGGCGTTCAACGCGCCGCGGGCACCGCATACCTCGGGCATCACGCAGCCGCCCGTGCACGCGATCGCCGTCCAGCGGATCCTCGATCATTCCCGCCGTCAGGGACGGACCACCCGGTCGGTGGCGGCGGAGTTCCTCGACCGACGGTGGGGAGACCTGGTGCGCTGGCACCGGTGGCTGGCGCACGCGCGCGATCCGAAGGGCCGCGGCCGGATCACGCTCTATCACGGGTGGGAGTCCGGGATGGACAACTCTCCGCGGTGGGACGCGGCCTACGACAACGTGATCCCCGGTGCCGATCTCCCGGCGTACACCCGGGCGGATCTCTCACACGGAGCGGATGCATCGATGCGTCCCACCGACATCGAATACGACCGGTATCTGTGGCTCGTCGAGCAGATGAAGCGCGCCAACTACGACGACGCCGTCCTGCCCGACGTGATGAGTTTCGCGATCGAGGATGTGTTCGTCAGTGCGATCTTCGCGGTCGCCTGCGACGTGCTGGCCGCGATCGGCGAGGACTACTCCAAACCACGTGCCGACATCCGGGACCTGCGGGCCTGGTCCGATCGCTTCCGGGCCGGGGTCGCCGCATCGGCCTCGGAACGCAACGGGGCCGCACGGGACTTCGACATCCGCGCGGACCGATGGATCAACACCGAGACCATCGCGATGTTCGCGCCGCTGCTCTGTGGCGGTCTGCCCCGGGATCGGGAGCGTGCCCTGCTGCGGCTCTTCGAGGGTCCACGCTTCTGCGGGCATCCGGATCTGAAATACGCGGTGCCCCCGTCCACATCACCGATTTCCGCGGACTTCAAACCGCGCGAGTACTGGCGTGGTCCGGTCTGGCCCGTGATGACGTGGCTGTTCTCGTGGGCTTTTGCCCGACGAGGGTGGACGGAACGGTCGGCGCGTCTGCGCGAAGAAGGTCTGCGGCAGGCCCAGGACGGGTCGTTTGCCGAGTACTACGAACCATTCACCGGCGCACCGCTGGGGAGTATGCAGCAGTCGTGGACGGCCGCCGCGGTACTCGACTGGCTCGACTGACCAGAACTCTGCGCTGTCGCGGGTCTGGACAATTGGCCGGGTCTTCGACTTGAGTGGTCCGATGGCCACCGAAGGCAAACCGTCCGAACATCGTCGATCAGACCCCGGCGTCCCCGACGGCGCCGAGGCGATCACCTTGGAGTTGCCGGCGGTCACGCTGCGTGCGTTCGCTTGGGGGCCCGTTGACGGCCCACTTGCGCTGTGTCTGCACGGGTTTCCTGATACGGCGCACAGCTGGCGGCACCTGGGCCCCCTGCTGGCGGCACAGGGGTATCGCGTCGTGGCGCCCTTCACCCGGGGATATGCGCCGTCGACGGTGGCGGTGGACGGCGACTATCACGTGGGTGCGCTGATGTCCGACGCCATCGAAATCCATCGGGTGCTCGAGGCGGACAACCGGGCGGTGGTGATCGGCCACGACTGGGGCGCGCTCACAGCCAACGGGCTTGCTGCGTACGGGGATTCCCCGTACGCGGCGGTGGTGTCGATGGCGGTGCCACCGGTCGGGGCATTCACCTCGGTGTCGGACAACACAGCCCAACTGGTGAAGTTGCTCGCTCGTCAGTCGGTGATGAGCTGGTACATGATGTTCGTCCAGGTGCCGAGGATGTCGGAACGATCACTGGACCGATTGATACCGCTGCTCTGGCGCCGCTGGTCGCCGGGCTACGACGCCGACGGCGACGTGCGGCAGGTCTTCGCCGCGCTTCCGGATAGGGGACATCGCAGTGCGGTGCTCGGTTACTACCGGGCGACGCTGCGGCCGGCCCGTGGCGACGGCCGCGACCACCGGATGCGGTCCGCGGCATTCGGTCGGGTGCTGACGCCGCTGTTGTATCTCCACGGCGAGGTCGATGGCTGCATGCAATCCGGATTCGCCGGACGTGCGGCAAAGGTTCTGCCGGCGGGCAGCGAGACCCACGTGGTGGCCGATGCCGGGCACTTTCTGCATCTCGAACGCCCCGAGGTCGTCGGAGAATTGATCGTCGGCCACCTGCGCCGGAAATTCATGATCGGCAATCGAGTTCTCGACAGACTTGGGACATCGCGTGACGGCCAGATGCGTGTTGGTTACGGGCATCTCCGGGCTCTAGAATCCCGTTGATGAGTACGCCCACGAGGAAGTCGCGACCGGAGCGGCGTCCTGACAAGTTCGGGGACCGTCGCCGAGAGCTCGCCAAGTCGGCGTTGTTGACCCTGGCGCAGCGCGGTTACGCCAATACGAGTCTGCGTGACATCGCGAACAATTCGGATTTCACACACGGCGTCCTGCACTACTACTTCGCGGACAAGAACGAGCTCATGATCTTTGTCGTCCGCGAATACAAGGCCGAATGCGTGACCCGGTACGACGCTGCCCTGGGAACTGCGAACAGTCCGGCCGACCTGTGTGTCCGCTTCGGCGCGGCGATGAGGGACACCGTCGTCGAAGACGCCTCGATGCACCGGCTCTGGTACGACATGCGGGCACAGAGCTATTTCGACGAGAGTTTCCGGCCGGCGGTCGGGGAGATCGAGCAGGGTCTCGAAGACATGATCTGGCGGGTGGTCACCCGCTTCTGTGAGCTCGATCAGGCGTCGCCTGGGCTGACGTCACCGCAGGCGTACGCACTGATCGACGGCCTGTTCCAGCAGGCGTTGTTCCGTTGGCTCGGCGGTGACACCACCGCCGGGGACTGTCTCGCCACGCAGGTGGTCGATGCGATGGAGAAGCTGTTCACCTGATGGTCGAGAAGATCCCTGCCCGCCGTCCGGCGGCAGACCTCAGTTGGCCGGGCCGCCTTCAGGCTGCTGCGGGGCGGCCGGCGGTGTCGCGGGTGCGGCCGGAGCCGGCTTGATCTTCTGCTTGAGCTGGTAAGCCTTGATGACAACCGTCCCGATGATCTTCTGGATACGGGTGGGTTCCTGGGCTTGCTCGGTCATGAGTGATCCTCCGTGTTGCTGGTGATGGCGAGGGGTCGAACAGCGACCGGCGCATTCCTACGCGCAGACTTCCCCCCCGAGTATGTCGGGTGGAAACATATCCCATTCATGCCGGTCTGAACAGACCTGCGATCAGCGCACCCGCGTCCTTGCCCAGATCTCACATACCGATCTGACCACCGGACTTCCACACCGACACCACTGCCGGACGCGGCTGGCTGTCGCCGCCATCGGGCCAATGCGAGTACGGCTTGTCGGCCGAGTATTCGTCTTCCTCGCCGGGATGCTGGACACACACGATGACCCGATCGGTCCCGATGATCGGACCGCAGGTCTCTGCCGCGCGCGGGACGGTCAGGAATTGCTTTGTCTGACCACGGTTCTCGCCCTCCAGTGCGACCGCGAACAGTCCGTCGTTGTTGCCGAGGGCATTGCCGTCGGTGGACACCCACAGGTTGCCGTGCGGGTCGAAGGCGACGTTGTCGGGGCAGGAGATCGGGCTGACCTGGGTCTTGTCGAAACCGCCGTAGTAGGTGTCGGCCGCTGCGGGATCGCCGCAGACCAGCAGGAGATCCCAGGTGAAGTCGGTGCCGGCGTGGTTGTCGGTGATCTCGATGATCTGGCCGTTCTTGTTCTCGTTGCGCGGGTTCGGTTCATCGGCCGCGGCCTCGCCGTCGGTGCCGCGGTCGTCGTTGTTGGTCAGTGCGCAGTACACCTTGCCGGTTGTCGGATGCGCCTCGATGTCCTCGGGGCGGTCCATCTTGGTCGGATTGACCTTGTCGGCGGCCTGCCGGGTGAACACCGCAACCTCTTCGGCGGACATTCCGTCGACGAGGGACTGGGCGCCGTCGTTGGTCACCGTCAGCAGCGGGAACCAGGTTCCGGTGCCGGCGAACGATCCCGAGTCGGGGAGTTTTCCGCTGCCATCGATCTTGTCCGGCTCGTTGCCCGTCAGCTGGGCGACGTACAGGGTGCCGGTGGTCAGGATGGTCATGTTGTGCTGCATCGCAGCGGCGCCTAGCCCGGGCTGGATCTTCTTGTCGGACACGAACTTGTAGATGTACTCGAACTTCTGGTCGTCGCCGGTGTACGCGACCACGGTGCCGTCGTCGGTGACGAAGATGTTGGCGCCCTCGTGCTTGAGCCGGCCCATCGAGGAGTGCTTGATCGGTGTGGCGGTCGGATCGTGGGGGTTGACTTCCACGATGTAGCCGAATCGGTTGCCCTCGTTGGGTTCCTGGGCCAGGTCGAAGCGGCTTTCGTAGCGGCCCCACTGGTGGTAGTCGTCCTCGTCGTCGAAGCCGTAGCGATCGAGACGTGCCTTTGCGACGGGTTCGGTGACCGATGCGGCGCCGGTGAAGTAGTTGTTGAAGTTCTCCTCGCCGGAGACCATCGTGCCCCACGGTGTCAGTCCTCCGGAACAGTTGCCGATCGTGCCGAGAACTGTTGTGCCGGCCGGATCTGCTGCGGTCTTCACGAACGCGCTGCCGGCTGCCGGACCGGTGAGGGTGAACGGGCTCATCGCGGTGAGTCGGCGGTTGCGGTCACCGACCACGGGTGTCAGCTTGCCCGAACCGCTTTCGCTCTGGACCTCCACCACCGTGATCCCGTGTGCGGCCATCGAGACCCGGGCCTGCTGTTCGGTGGGTTCTTTCGGCATGTAGCCCTTGAACATGAACTCTTCGGTTGTGTATTCCTGATTGACCACCAGGTAGAAATGCCCGGCCTGCCCGTCGATGGGGATCAGGCCCGCAAAGTCGTTGTTGAAGCCGAACTGCTTTTCCTGGGCTTCGGCGGTCTGGTTGTCGAAGTCGAATGCCGGGGCACCGGGCACCACCGGATCGCCCCACTTGATGACCACGGCCTGCTCGTAGCCGGCCGGAACCAGCAGGGCGTCTTCGATATTCGGTGCAACCGGTTCGAAGTTCATCCCGGTGGGTGCGCCGGCCGAGCCGGTCTGACCGGTTCCGGAGGTGCTGCTGCCACCGGTCGACGACCCGCCGTCGTCGCCGCAGGCGGCCAGGGCCGACGTGGCGCCGACCGCGACCACCGCGGCCGCCGAACCGCGCAGGATCGAGCGCCGCGAGATGGCTCCGCGGGCGATGTCACGAAAGTAGGTGTTACTGCTGGTGTTGGGTGGTTCGTGCCAGCAGGCGTCGCCACACTTGTAGTGACAGGTGACCATGGAACGCGCGGACGCGCCCTCGTGCTTGTCGATGATGGTGAGCGGAATTCGCACCGCGGGTCCCCCTGGTAGTCAGACGTCGAGCAACCGGTCGAACGTTAGGCGGAGCAACCAACCGGCGTCCGAACCCGAGATGAATCACCGGTTAAGTCTTGTCCGCCGGGGTCTACCGTTGGGGGATATGGGAGCAGACGGGTATGACGCGGTGGTGGTCGGCTCGGGTCCGAACGGTTTGTCGGCCGCGCTCACCCTGGCGATGACGGGCCGGAAGGTGCTGGTGCTCGAGTCCCAACCGACGATCGGGGGCGGAACCCGGACAGCGGAACTGACAGAACCGGGCTTTCGCCATGACGTGTGCTCGGTGGTGCACCCGACCGGGATGGCATCGCCGGCATTCAATTCGATGGCCCTCTCCGGGCACGGCCTGCGTTGGCTCGTCCCCGAGTTGGGGCTCTCGCACGTGTTCGGTGACGGCACCGCGTTGCCCCTGTACACAGACCTCGCCCGCAGCGCCGAGTTCCTCGGACGCGATGCCCGGGCCTGGTCGGCAACCCTGGGATACGCGGCCGCGCATTCGGCGGAGCTGCTCGCGGACTTCTTCGGGCCGCTCCGGATCCCGCGCCACCCGTTGGTCGCCGCGAGGTTCGGTCCGCAGGCACTGATGAGCGCAGATGTGTTCAACCGGATCGCTTTTCGGGATCCGCGGACGCGGACGGTGTTCTCGTCGATCGCCACGCACGTGGTCAGACCACCCGATGCGGTCGCGACGGCCGCCGTGGGTCTGCTGCTCGGGATGCTGGTGCATTCCGGCGGCTGGCCGCTGGCGCGCGGCGGGAGTCAGGCGATCGCCGATGCGCTGGCCGGCAGACTTCGTGAGTTCGGCGGACACATCGAGACCGACCACCCGGTGTACAAGTGCGAGGATCTGCCGGATGCGCCGCTGAAGTTCTTCGACGTCGATCCCCGGCAGTTTGCAGCGATCATGGGCGAGCGGCTACCGGCCCGATATCGCGGCCGGCTCGGGAGGTTTCGCTTCGGCCCCGGCACTTTCAAGGTCGACTACGCCCTCTCCGAACCCATCCCGTGGTCCGATCCCCACACCGGATCCTCGGTCACGTTCCACATCGCGGAGAACGAGAGCCAGATCCGGGAGAACGAGAAAGCAGTCCAGGCCGGTCGACTTCCGCGGCGCCCGAACCTGATCGGCGGTACGCCGTCTGTGCTGGATCCGACGCGGGCGCCGGACGGCAAGCACGTTGCCTGGGCATATTGCCATGTACCGCACGGCTGCGACGTCGACATGACCACCGCCGTGGAGGCGGAGATCGAGCGGTGCGCACCGGGCTTTCGGGACGTCGTCATCGCTCGGCACACGATGACGGCGAAGCAGTATTCGGTGTACAACCCGAATTACGTAGGCGGCGACATCAATTCGGGCATTTCGGATCTGCGGCAGCAATTCACCAGGCCAATTGCCGCCCGGGTACCGTACGCAACGCCGGTGCCGGGGGTGTATCTGTGTTCGGCGTCCACGCCACCGGGTGGGGGAGTCCACGGAATGTGCGGGAAGTATGCGGCCGAAGCCGCGATGGCTCAAAAGAATTCAGTCTGAGTCTCAGGCAGACTGGACGGCATGACCACATCCATTCAGATCGCTGTACAGCTTCAGCCCCAGCACGCCGCATATTCCGACCTCCGCGACGCGGTGCTCCGGTCCGAGGACGCCGGCGTCGACATCGCATTCAACTGGGACCATTTCTTCCCGCTGTACGGCGAGCCCGACGGTGCGCACTTCGAATGCTGGACGATGCTCGGTGCCTGGGCCGAGCAGACGTCGAACATCCAGATCGGCGCCCTGGTCACTTGTAACAGCTACCGCAATCCGGAACTGCTCGCCGACATGGCCCGCACCGTCGACCACATCTCCGATGGGCGTCTCATCCTCGGAATCGGATCAGGCTGGTTCGAACGTGACTACACCGAGTACGGATACGAGTTCGGGACCGCGGGCAGCCGGCTCGATGCCCTCGGTGCGGCCCTGCCCAGGATCAAAGACCGTTTCGGGAAACTCAACCCGGCCCCGACGCGCGAGATCCCGATCCTGATCGGCGGCGGCGGGGAGAAGAAGACCCTCAAGTACGTCGCCCAGCACGCCCACTACTGGCATTCGCTTGTCGATGTCGAGACCTACCGGCACAAAGCCCAGGTCCTGGCCGATCATTGCGCGACGATCGGGCGCGATCCGAGCGAGATCGTCCGGTCGAGCGAGCTGTCCCGTGTGGGAAGCCTCGACGAGACCGTCGCCTTGGCGGACAGCCTCGTCGACGAGGGTGTCACGTTGTTCACCGTCGGGCTCAACGGCCCGGATTACGACCTGTCGCTGGTCACCGAGCTGTGTGCCTGGCGGGATCGGCGCAACGGCGCATAGCGCTGGGGGGGTTCCGGCGCGAGTTCACCCACCCCGGATGAGCGGCGAGTGGATGTTTTTCGGCGATAATGGTCGCTGTACGCCCGATCGGTGTGTCGAACAGGCATGCCGGCGGGGGCCCGGCGAAGCAGGCAGCGAGGTGGGATGCAATGACTTATTGGTCGACGTCTCAGGCTCGCCTGCTGCCTGAAGCCGAGTTCATCGCCGCCATCGGACACTCGATCCAGGCCGTTGCGCCGCCCGGAGCGAACGGTGCGAAGATCTGTTTCAGCTTCGCCGGCACCGCCACCCGCTACACGCTCACCTATTTCGGGCAGGTGCCCCCGAACCCGGTACCGGCTCCACCGGTCGCATTGGATCTGGCCCGGGATCTGCGGGTCGGGCGTTATCAGGCTGGTCGCGACGCGGCCCTGATCCTGGAGATCACCCTGGGTGCGGGCCCGCCGGTGGTTCGGTACGACCACGGGGAGATGGGTCCGATCGATCCGGGACTGATCTTCGATCCCGCGTCCTATCGCGACGACCTGCTCCGGTACCCGCGAACCGCGCCGCAATGGCTGATCGACTACGTCGGCGGAATACCGTTGGCGCAGTTGCTGTCCGGAACGTACTTCCCGTTTCCGGATCCCGGGTCGGTGCCTTCCCACGCCACCGACGCCGGTGCGGCGGTCGCCATCGCGCTCGACTTCATCCGGGTCCGGCGGGTCGACTTTGTCGGCCACAATTTGTATTCGCTGACCGCGCAACGCATTCAGGCCGGATGGCGGGTCTTCACCCAGGTACCGGCCGACCCGTCGCGCGCCGGTGGCCAGATGCGGCTGATCTTCCTCGTCGCCGACGACGGTGTGGTCGAGATACCCACCCCGGCAATGACTCCCGACGCGAACGAGATGGCCTTCACCCAACGGTCCTTCCAGCGGGCCCATCAGGCGAGCCAGATACCGTCTGCCCCGACCCCGGTGCACCGTGGAGGCGTTGCAGTCGCCGGCCGAGGTGAGCCCGAGTCCACCGCGGATGTGCCCGGTGCGCGCGAGGCCCAGGCGGCCAGGGACAACCTGTGGCGCAGCGTCGGACACCTCTACGAGGCGCCCCTGGCACCCATCGACCCGGCGGGGGTTCTGTGGCCGGGCGGAACGCGTGCCTATCGGGCGGTGCGACGTGATCGCACCACCCTGATCGCCACCGACGGATTGTCGGCACCGAGCCTGACCGGTGGCGGAACGATCACCGCATACGGTCCGGTACCTGGTGGTTCGATGCTGGGTGTGGGCGCCGAGTTCTTCATCGAGTCGGTCGACCCCGCGCTCCGGGCCGATGAGAGTGCCCGTGAGCATTGGCTTTTCACGGTGTTGTCGGCGGTTGCGGAACGGGCCGCCACCGATGGTTCCGATTTTGTCGGCTCGATCGTCGGGGCGCCCGAGGCCATCTACGTCGAACTGCCGGGCATCACCGGACCCCGGGAGTGGCTGGTGAACCACACCGCCGGTGTCCTGCTGAGCAACAAGGGCTGGGGCGCGCCGAGCGGATTCGACACGTCATTGGGGCGCGTCGGGCTCATCACCGTGACGATCCTTCGCGCCAGCGAGTCGGTGACCACGTCCGCCTGGCCCTCGGCGGCGGGCGAGATCTTCCGTCAGCTCGCCGCCCGCCGGATCGGCCACTACTTCGACCCGGACCGGGCCGCGATCTACTAGTCCTGGCGTTCGCCGCGACGCAATGCGGACCGCAGGGCCTTGGTCTGGGCGGCCAGGAACTCCGCGGCAACACGTGAACGGGCGACCGCGTCGAAGCCGTGGAAGGCACCCTGCACCACCTCCACCGTGCAGGGCACTCCGGCCGCCTCCAGCCGTGCGGCGTAGGCCAGGTCCTCGTCGTAGAACAAGTCCAGTGACCCGACGCCGATCCAGGCCGGGGCCAGTCCACTCAGATCGGCGCGGAGGGCCGGGACCGCGGCTTCCGGAGAGGCATCACCGAGGTAGCTCTCCCAACCGAAGCGGTTGCTCTTCGCGTCCCACAGCCGGTGACGTTCATCGGGCGTCAGCGAGCGGTTGTCAAGCATCGGATAGACCAGCAACTGCATGGCAGGGGTGATCTCACCGCGGTCGTGGGCGACCACCGCGACGGTCGCGGCCAGTCCGCCACCGGCGCTGGCGCCCGCGACCGCGATCCGATCGGCGTCGACCTCGGGTTGTTCGGCAAGCCATCGGAGTGCGGCGTAACAGTCCTCCACCGGGATGGGGTACGGGTGTTCAGGGGCCAACCGGTACTCGACAGATGCGACCGTGGCGCCCACCGCAGCGGCAAAATGGCTGCAGGTGGCATCGTCCTGCGCCGCGGTACCCATCACCATGCCCCCACCGTGGATCCACAGGATTGCCGGCCCCGGTACTGCGGCCGGTGTGGCCGGCCGGAACAGCCGCACACTCACCCCGGGGGCCACCTGGTGGACGGTGGCGTCGGAGCTTCCGCGGATCAGCTTCGAGAGTCTCCGGACCACCGGCAGGGTCTTTGGCGTGACCAGACGTTGCGGAATGAACAGTGAGTACAAGCGCAGGTCAGGGTGAAATGCCTGGCGGTCACGAATACGGGTGATCATCGTCTGGGATGCTAGCGCGGTATCGCGGGCACCCGGATCGGTTCGGCCTAAACCCGGGTGACGGTGTTGCCGGCACGACCTAAAGTCGTATGCATGACTACTGAGATCCCCCAGGCCACTTCCGACGTGATCAGCGTGGACGTCCCGACACACTGGTACAACCTGGCAGCGGAGTTGCCCGAGCCGATCCCGCCCCATCTGCATCCGGGCACCAGGGAGCCGGTCGGCCCCGATGATCTCGCGCCGCTGTTCCCGGCGGGACTCATCGCGCAGGAGGTGTCCTCGGAGACCTACATCGAGATCCCCGAGCCGGTCCGCGAGATCTACAAGATGTGGCGGCCCTCGCCGCTGATCCGCGCCCGGCGTTTCGAGGATGCGCTGGGGACCAAGGCGCGGATCTACGTGAAGTACGAGGGTGTCAGCCCGGTCGGCAGCCACAAGACCAACTCGGCAGTGGCACAGGCGTATTACAACTCGGTCGACGGTGTCACCCGGCTGACCACCGAGACCGGCGCCGGCCAGTGGGGTAGCGCTTTGGCGTTCGCGGGCGCCTTGTTCGGTATCGACGTCGAGGTGTGGCAGGTGCGGGCCTCGTATGAATCGAAGCCGTACCGCGGTCACCTCATCGAAACCTATGGCGGAACACTGCATTCGAGTCCATCGGAGCTCACCGAGGCCGGTCGCGCGATCCTGAAGGAGAGTCCTGACACCACCGGCAGTCTCGGAATGGCGGTCAGCGAGGCGGTGGAAGCGGCGGTGAAGGATCCCGGTGCCCGCTATGCGCTCGGTAGCGTCCTCAATCACGTGGTGCTGCATCAGAGTGTCATCGGTCAGGAAGCTGTCGATCAGCTCGCACTGGTGGAGTCCGGTGGTGCCGATTACGTCTTCGGTTGTGCCGGCGGTGGATCCAACCTCGCCGGACTGGCGTTCCCGTTCATCCGCGAGCAGATCCACGGGCGGTCGAATCCGAAGATCGTCGCCGCCGAGCCGGCTGCCTGTCCGTCGATCACCAAGGGCGAATACCGCTACGACCACGGCGATGTCGCGGGACTGACACCCCTGCTCAAGATGCATACGCTGGGTATGGACTTCGTACCCGACCCCATTCACGCCGGTGGCCTCCGCTACCACGGGATGTCGCCGGCCTTGAGCCACACCGTCGAACTCGGCTTCGTGGAGGGCGTGGCCATCGAGCAGAAAGACGCGTTCGCGGCGGGTGTGCTCTTCGCCCGGACGCAGGGCATCGTCCCGGCACCGGAATCCACCCACGCGATCGCGGCTGCCGTGGACCGCGTACGAGACTCGGACACTGAAGAGGTCATCGTCATCGGGCTCAGCGGCCACGGCCAGCTGGACTTGCCGGCCTACGCGGCCTACCTCAACGGAACCATGTAGCCCCCGAAATTGGTGGGTTTTGGTGAGCATTCGCGCAGGTCGGCCTCACCAGAACCCACCACTTTGGGGTTCTGAGGGGAACCGTGAGGTAGCCGACGGGATCGAGGTGCCCAGTGGCACCAGGTGGCGGGCGTCGTCGACGATCATGAACTCGGCCATCGCGCCGGGCCGGAAGATGCCGGGTGCTTTGATGCCGTGAACACAGTTGTTCTCGTCGCCCTTTGCACACGAATGGCAGAGCCCACATCCCCACGGTCCGTAGACCAGCACGGACTGGGTGTCGGTGTCGAGCAGTCGCTGGTAGCCCGTGCCGTTGTCGATGAAACCGTCGTCGGCGGGCCTGCCGGCCGGGCGCTCTTCGATGTTGGTCACAGTTTGCCTCCCTGTTCCAGCGCGATCGCGCGGGCCTCGTCTGCCATTTTGTGGGCCTGCATCTTCTCGAGCAGCTTCGCCGCACCCATGAATCGCCGGTTCTGGGTGATCGGAACCGGTTCTCGCGGACCGAGTCCCACCCACCGGGCCATCTCGGGGTCCACCGACTTGACCTCGCCGTGCAGGTATCGGCCCTCGGGATCGAAAGTCCCGGTCTTGCCGTCCTTGGTGGTCACCAGAACGTTGAAGTCTTCGTCGAACTCGTAGATTGCGCGGCTCATCGAATGCTTGATCTGTCGCATCACGTTCTCCTTGTCGGCTGGAACGGTCTTACTTGGTACCGAATGCACTAACTGCAGCAGCGAAGCGTGATCGTGAGCATACTTCTTTAGGCTGTCTCCAAAAACTGGTGAGGCGAAGTGGGGCGGGCCGGGATGAGGTCGCCGTCAGCGCTGTCGTGCGGCCCATTCGAGGGCGCCGGCCACGAGCCGCCGGTAGAGGGGATCGGACAGCGTGGGGGCCTTGTCGCCCGGTTGCAGGTAGGCCGGCCGACTGCGCCCGTTGGTCTTGGTCCACCCCACGAGCGCAGATCCCGGCCGGTGATGCCATCCTTCCCGCTCGTCGCGCCGGCCGGCCATCGCGAGCACCGTCGACCAGTGCACCGCGTCGGTCATCTCCGCGTCGGTGCGCAATAGTGGGGTCAGGTCGTCCTCGAAGACCTCGCAAAGGTAGGTCTCGTCGACAAGGTCGAACGTCAACGGGAGGCCGGACACCACCGGATGCGCGGTGTCGACGACAGAGATCCGCTGCTCCACGGCATGGCGATAGCCGGAATCGGGGCACTGGACGCCGCGGACGACGCCGGGTCGGTACAGGTACCGACCGCCGACGAACTCCGCCCATCCGTCCCGGTCCGCCCAGGATGCGATGGCGTGGTGGAGCACCACGTAGCCGTGTCCGGTCTCCGGTGCCGCGGCGACCGCGGCGCGGAGTGCGGCCGGCGGATCCGACGGTGTGGGCAGGGTGCCGGGCATGTCGTAGTGGAGCGAGACGTCGAATGCCTCGAGGTCGGCCGGACCCAGGTCGGCGTCCGGATGCTCGTGCCAGGTGACCTCGCCGGGCAGCGAGTCCAGGAAATCGGCAAAGGCGTCGCGATCGAATGAGTGCCCGCCGGTGAAAGCCGCAATGCGCATGGCCATGCTCCTATCCGAGTAATTCAACTGGTGATGCAGTCAAGTTACTTGACAGGTGTGCCGCTGGTGAGAGTGTTCAGCGACCTTCGATCATTTTCGAGCACACATCCGTCGTCGCCGATCGCAGCCGGGGTACCGAGATGTTGGAGAGTGGTCCGCCCTCGATACGGAGCGGCTGGATGGCGATGGTGGTGGCGATCATCGTCCGGACCCGCAGTGAGCGCGCCGCCTGCTGCGCGGCGGCCGACCGCTTGTTGGCCGGTGTCTCGTCGACCGGGAAGTAGTCGAACGCGCGCCGGATGTGGCGTTCCTCGTATTCCTTGGTGAGCAACCGCGTGCCCGGTGTTGCGCCGCCGGCCATCTGCAGGAAGAGCATTCGCGCGGAGTTGGGATGCTCGGCCGTCCAGTCCCAGACCGCCGACACGACGTCCTTGAAGGATTCGGCATCGCCTGAGACGTCGTCTGGGCGGGCCGCCTGGGCGGCCGCGGAGCTTGCGTCCATCGCGTAACCCAGCGCGCTCTCGAACAGCTCTTCCTTGCTGGCGAAGTGGTAGTAGACGGCGGTCGGGACCATGCCGGCCTCTTCCGCGATCTCCTGGATCGAGGCCTCGGCGAACCCCTTCTTCGAGAACACCCGGACCGCTGCCTTCACGATGAGATGCCGCCGTGAGGGCCGATGAGCGGAACCCTTGGTCTGGGGTGGCGGCGGGGTGTGCGGCACCTCGTCGGGGTCGGGTTCGACCTCGTTCGTGGTGACGAGGGGCGCGGAGACGTCGTCGGCGGCAGGGGACGAGTCCCAGCCCAACCGGTCGGCTTCGGCACCGTCGGCTGCTGCGGTTGTGCTGTCCGTGCTGCTGCTTCGTCGTGGCACAGCGGTCCTCCTCGGCCCTGGATCACTGGATTGATCCCAAAGTTACCCCTTTGGGCAGGTGGCGGGATCCCGGCCCGGCCCTTTGCCTGACATGATCAAGGCCATGGCAGGCAAGGGAGTGACGTCAGGGCGGACCGAGGCGGGACGGAAGTCCGCGGCGGCGCCGACCGGCAAGGGGGCCAAGCGCGCGGCGCATCGCCCATCTCGCCGCGAGGTCGTGGTCGAGGCGGCCATGCACCTGTATTCGGTGCGGTCGATCGAGGACGTCACCGTTGCTGATATCGCCGCCGAGGCGGAGATGACCTCGGCCGCGGTCTATTACCACTACCCGTCCAAGGACGAGGTCCTGCTCGGTGGACTGCGCTTGTACGCCAACGGACTTCTGGACGAGTTCCGGGCCGAACTCGAAGCCGACCCGGACGCAGCGCTCGGGGACATCATCGTGCGGCTGCTCGAATGGACGGATCGGCACCGGTCGGCGTCGCTGGTGTACTTCGTGCGTTCTCCCGGGTGGAGCCTGTCGATCGAGGCCTTGCGTCGCGAGGTGCGGCTGGAGATGCTCAATCTCTTCTCCGCCGAGTTGCGCACCCGCAACGGGATCACCGCGCGAGCCAAACAGGCCGCCGCTGCGACGGCGTTGTCGAGCCTGCTCGAGGTGTCGGCCTCGTCGTGGCTCACCGAGGATGCGGTGCTGGCCAATCTCGGGCGCCGCAAGTTCTCCGACGAGGTCCGCGAACTGGCGGCGGACATCGGCAGCGTGTGATCCATGCCGCTGGTGTATATCAGCAGTAACGGGCATCCTGAAACCGTCTGAACAGGAACTTTCGGAAAGTATCTTTAGACGGACGACAGTTTGTGGTTTGACTTGTCGTGTGCTCAACCAGTCCCGCGCCCGGGGGTGCGGCGACCTACCGCGGTGAAGCCCTGGTGCTGGCCACCGGTTCGGAGTCGAATTCGCTGCCCGGCCTGCAGCTCGGTGGTCCTGTGATGACGAGTGATCGCGCACTCGAACTCGATTCGGTCCCGGACGGTGTTGTGGTCCTCGGTGGTGGCGTGATCGGGTGCGAGTTCGCCAGTGTCTGGCCGTCTCTCGGCTCCCATGTCACGATCGTCGAAGCAGCCGAGCGACTGCTCCCCACCGAGGATCCCTGGAGTTCCAAGCAGATCGGACGCGCATATCGAAAGCGGCGCATCGATGTTCGCACCAAGACGGCCTTTCGCGCGGTGACCGCCGGATCCGGCGGCGGCGTCGACGTCGAACTCGCCGACGGATCACACATCGAGGCCGATCTGTTGCTCGTCTCGGTCGGCCGCGGACCCCGTACCGCCGCAATGGGATTCGAGGAAGCGGGCATCGACACCGATCGTGGCTTTGTCGTCACCGACGAGTGGTTGCAGACCTCGGTGCCCGGAGTGTTCGCCGTGGGTGACATCGTCGCGGGGCCGCAGCTGGCCCACCGAGGTTTCGCCCAGGGCATCCTTGTCGCCGAACAACTGGCGGGTGTGGACTGTATGCCCATCGCCGACAAGGGAATTCCGCGTGTCACCTACTCCAATCCCGAGGTCGCCTCGGTCGGTCTCACCGAGGCGGAGGCGGTGGCCGAATACGGCGATGTGAGCACAGCCGTCTACGACCTGGGTGGCAACGGCAAGAGCCGGATCCTGCGTACGTCGGGCGGCGTGAAGTTGGTGCGCAAGGGTGACGACGGGCCGGTGGTGGGTATCCATCTCGTGGGCGCCCGCGTCGGGGAACTCATCGGTGAAGCGCAGCTGATCTACAACTGGGAGGTCACAGCCGGCGACGTGGCACCCCTGATCCACGCCCATCCCACGCAGGCCGAGGCCCTGGGCGAGGCACATCTGGCCCTCGCGGGCAAGGCACTTCACGCGCACGGCTGAACGGCCACCGCCCGAAGAAAGAAAACACCATGGCGGGACCAGCAGGCCGGCTCGACGCGGTCGTGGTGTGCGGCGGTCAGTGGCACGACTTCGACTACGCACGGCTGCAGCTGCTTTCGGCGCTGAGTGAGTACGAGAACGTCCGCACCAGGGTCTTCGAGGACTACAACTGCCTCGACGCCCTGGGGTCGGCCGATCTGCTGATCACCTACACCTGCAATCGGGTGCCCGACGACGTGCAGCAGAAGGCATTGGCGGACTTCGTATCCGCAGGCGGTCGCTGGCTGGCGTTGCACGGGACCAACTCGGCGATCGACCGGACGCCCCCCCCGGTTCGCCGAACAAGTACGTGACACCACGAACACTGGGAGACCTTCCCGAGGTTCTCGGCAGTCAGTTCCTCGGACATCCGCCGATTGCGCCCTATCTCGTCGAGATCACCGCGCCCGACCACCCGTTTGTTGTCTGTGTCGAACCGTTCGAGGTCACCGACGAGCTCTACATCAGTGAGCTCCATCCACCTTTCGAAGTACTGGCGCACACCCGTTTCGTCGGTGAGTCAACAGGTTTCGAGGAAGGACATACCACGGTCGACGAGCCGAGGCCGGTGTTGAATCTGAAGGACCACGGCAGCGGAACGGTCTGCTATTTCACGCTCGGGCATTGCCGAGGTCGTTTCGACGTGCAGGATCTGGGCATCGACGATCTGGGCCGGGTCGATCTCGGCAGCTGGGCCGTCCCCGAGTTCCACACCATCCTGCGGCGCTGCCTGGCGTGGGCCGTCACCGGGGAGATCTCCCCGGCGGCCTGATGTCGGCACCGGATGGGGTCGGCACCGGACATCACGCGGATCATGTGATGCCCTCGACGCCGCCAGTTGCTTCACTGGAACGCGGAGATTCCCCAGCTCGGCAGTGACGGGACGATCACCCCGACCGTGAGGAGCGTCGACGTGGACTATGCGGAACATCTGGGGCGACTGAGCATCGATGCCCCCGGGGTCGACGAGCGTGCCGTGGCTCGCGATTCCACCGTGGACGCGAAGACACGTGCGCTCGTGCGTCTCGGCGCGCTCATCACCGCTTCGGCGGCCGAGTCGTCCATCCATCGTGAGATCGACGCGGCCATCGCGGCCGGCGCCGGCGCATCGGAGGTTGTCAGCGTGCTCGACATTCTCATGCCCATCGTCGGGCGGGCGTGCATCGTCAAGGCGGCATCGAAGGTCGCATCGGCGCTGGACGTCGACCTGGACCTCTACTGAGCGGCGTTGACTGCAGCGCGCCGCCGGTTGTCACTCCCCGAGCAGTCCGAGTTCGATCGCCCGTTCGACCGCCGCCGATCGGGTGGTGGTGTCGAGCTTCCGGTAGATCGACTTCACCTGGGTGCTCACGGTGTTCCGCGAGATGAAGAGTCGCTTCCCGATCTCGGCGAGCATCAAATGCGTTTGGAGGTAGGGAAGCAGCCGCATCTCGGCAGGGGTGAGGGGCAGATCGAGGGTCGGCGTGGTGTCCTCGCCGAGAACCATCCGGAACTCCGCCACGTGGTCGGCGAGCGTGCCGACGTGCGGGCGCCGCAGCAGGAGGTCGTCGAGCTCCTTCAGCAGTTGTCTCGCCGACGCCGCGTCGCCCGACCCCGCAAATGCCTTGGCGATCTGAAGACGGGAGCGGATCGCCAGGAACGGTAGAACATGAGTGCAGTGAATTCGTGCACGCATGGCCCGAGCCAGAAAACGGCTGGTTTCAGCGGTATCACCCTGCCGAAGCGCCACCCGTGCGCTCACCGCGAGCGCCAGCGCGGCCGTCGGATAACCATCGAGGTGGTTTTCTTCGATCGCCATCACGGCTGCCTGGGAGTGGCGTACAGCGGCTTCGACCGATCCGGAGTCGAGGGCCAGAATCGCCAGGTCGGCTTCGCTGAGAACAACCGAATCGTGGTTTCCGGCCCGCACCGCGGTGGCGGTTGAGGCGGTCAGGGCGCGTTGCGCCCTCTCGGTGTCACCGGTCAACAAGAACGCCGACCCCAGGAGGTGTAGCGCCACGGACCGCCACGGACTCCACTCGGGTTCGTTCGCCACCCCGTACCTGGCGTCTGCCAGCAGCCGTTCGGGTCCGTTCTCGCAGAGTGCAGCCCGGATCATGGCGCGCGATGACTCGAACGCGACTGATTCCTCGTGTGTGTCGAACTCGAGCCGGGCACGACCGAGTGTCGCCGAGCGTTTTTCCGCCTCAGGCGACTGGCCCCGCAGAATGGCGGTCCACGTGGCGTAGACCATCAGATCCGCTGAGGACTCGACGATCGGCGCGCCGAGTTGGGCAAGCCACCGGTCGACGACGTCGACTCGTCCGCTTTGGTACGTCTGGATTGCCAACGCGGCGACAAGCTCTCCGGCACGTGTCCGCTCGCCCGCCGCCAGATAGTGCTCGATCGCCCGGTCGGGTGAGCTGTCCTGCTCGTACCACTTCGCCGCACGATGATGGAGTTCGGTGAGGCTCGCCGAGTCCCGGCGCGTGAGTTCGCCGAGGAGGAACTCTCTGAAGAGCGCGTGATATCGAAACCAGCGACGCTGCCCGTCGAGGGCGACGATGAAGACATTGCGGGATTCGAGCTCACGTAGAAACGCATGTGAGTCATCGCGATCCAGCATCGCGTCACACAGCGGGCCCGACATCTGATCGAGCACGGCGGTGCGGCACAGGAACTCCTGAAGTCCGGTCGAGAGCCCGGCGACCCCCTCGCCGTAGAGGTAGTCGGACACGAACCGCTCACCGCCGGTGATCTCTCCGATGTCCGACCCGCCGCGCGTCGCCAGCGCGCACAGGTACAGTCCCGTCGCCCATCCCTCGCAACGGTCGACCGCGAGCGCCAGCGCATCGTCGGAGATGCTCACGCTCGCTCCCCGGAAGATCGTCCGGGCGCCGGCGTGATCGATGCGAAGGTCGAGTGGGGTGATCTCGAACGTTGTGCCGTCGACGCGGAGTCGGGCCAGGTATGGCTGCTCGTGGCGACTCGCGAGCACCACCTGCGAACCCGCCGGTACCCCGCCGAGCACGACCTCCAGCACATCGCGGCAGGCATCGGACGATGCGGCGTGGATGTCATCGACGAAGAGGACAAACGGTGCCGGGGCCTGGCCGATCGCGGCAGCGAGCATGGGCGCGGATCGGCCGAGGACGCCGGCCCCCATGCCGCCCATGGACGCGGACACCTCGCGCGCACGAGGTGAGATGTCACCGCAGGCCGTGGCCAGGAGTGTCAGCAGCGCAACGGGATCGTCGTCGAACTCGTCGACCGTTGCCCATGCCACCGCCCGGTTCTCCACGGCCGCCCATTCGGCGAGCATCGTCGACTTGCCGTAGCCCGCAGGCGAGGTGAGGGCGACAACTCTGGCGCGGCTCGCGCACGCACGATCGATGACCGCTCGGCGGCTCACCGCACCGGCGCGTCGTGGTCTGACAGACGTCTTCGTCGCCAGCAGGTGGTGGCTCAGGCTCCGCTCGGATGCCGCGGCGCCGAGATCCCAATCAAGCACGGATGAATCCTATTCGTCATTCCTTCTCGCGCACAATCTCTGGAAGACGCCACGTCATGTCGAACCACGGCTCGAGCGGGCCATAGATACGGAGCACGGGCCACCAGGACTTACCGGGGAGGGTCGGGATCCAGTTGGCTTCCCTGCCTTTCGGAGCGGTCGGGCCGAACCACAGCACGTACGAGCCGTCGTCTTCGCTGCGGAACTCTTCCGAGAGGCTCGCCAACGCGGGGTACGGCGCCGACTGCAACAGCGACCGGGTCTGCGTGTCGTACACGTCGACCGACCAGAAGTTCTTTGCCGGTGGATTCGCGGGAATGGTCAGCGAATAGGTCGCGGCTCCGTCGAGGAGTGCGCCGTCGGCATCCTCCGCCGTGTAGATGTAGGCGGAGCCCGCACCGACCTGGGCGTGCGCCATCGCCGGGGTGATCACCGTCGCCGCATAGTGAAAGAGTGTGCGCGCGTCCATATTTCGCGCGCCACCGTTGAGGAACTCGTAGCTGCCGCCGACGAAGGGGTTCTTCCACGATGACCCTTCCCAGCGGAAGGTCTCGGGATCGCGGGGCTTGTAGACAATGGCGCGCGACATCGCCGCACCGGTGCGAGCCGCGTTGTCGAGGACTCCCCGCAGGCGCGCGTCCGGTGCGAAGGGCTTCCCGTGCACGATGCCGAGCGTCGCAAGGGTGCCCGCGCGTTCCGGGTCGAGAGCGGTGACCGGCTCCTCCGCGACGAGCTGGGCGATCTCTTCGAAGAACGAGAAGTTGTTGGAGTGCACGGTATTGATCGACTGTTCGGCGACGTTCACGAACGTGTTCTCCGGCGCGGCGGCGGCGTCGCTCAAGCGGTAGATGCGGGACTGCTTGATGGCGGGAACACCGCCGAGAGCCCGGATCACCACGAAGTTCGTGAAGGTCGGGCTCTCGTAGGTGTAGTAACCGTCTGGACGCTCGCCGTCGTAGCCCGGGGGTAAGAAGAGGTACTTGCCTCCCGCGCCCTGGTCCGGGCCGGGTATACCCATGTCGGCGACGTACCGGAACCAGAAGTCGTCGACGACGGAAAGTGACTGCGGGGGCACCTCGATGACGGTGGGCCCCCACGCCTTCAGGTCGAGGAAGGTGATTCCGTACGTCGTCTCGGTGTTCGGTGTGAGGAAGATCGGATCCGATGTGCACCTCGGATCGGTGTATCCGATCTTGTCGGGCGAATCGATCCCGGCCGAGCGCAGGCCGCGCCGCATGGCGACCAGAGATGCGCCGGGAACCGTGTCGAGGAACGCGGTGATCCCGCGAACGAGGTCGAGTCCGTCGAAGATCTGCTGGACGGACGCGGGTTGGGGCACGCCGTCGAAGAACTCGAAGTCGCCGAACGGTGTCGTCAGCCGGTCGGGTGTGGAGACGTGTTCAACCTCCGCCGCGAGTTGGCCCTTCGTCAGCCCTGGGCCCTTGATTCCTTCGATTGCCATGTCTCATCTCCTCGTGAAATCAATACTTCGCGAGCTTGTCAGAGACGAAGGGCGACGGCATCACCCGCTGTGTGTGAGCTGTACCGGAAGATCAGATGTCGGTCGGGCGGTCGAGAACTCAACTGATCGCACTCTTGTGGACCGGGTGAGAGTCTGCGTAAAAAGGTGGTCCACCGGCCCTGCGGGGGATCAACCGGTGGACCACCTTTTCCGTTGCCTGCGGGTTGATGCCGGCGAACGGGGTATCAGTACGAGGCGGTGCCTCCGCCGACGCTGATCAGCGCTCCGGTGATGCCGGCGGTGCCCACCTCGCGGGCGATCGACTTCGTCATCCTGTTGATCGTCGATCCGGCCGAACGTGGCCACGGTCTGCTCGATGAAGTCCTCGACATCGTTTTGCACGGTCACGTCGCCGGGGAAGAACGCGGCGCGGTCACCGACACCGAAGTCGGCCAGAGCTTTATCGCCCTTCTCGTTTGAACGACCGTTGAGTGACACCTTCGCGCCTTCTGCCAAAGCCGCCTCGGCGATACCGCGACCGATTCCTGTGTGCCGCCTGTGATGGCAACGACCTTGTCTTGCAGTTTCATCGAGGGTCTCCTCTACGCTTTCGGGCTGGACCACCGACAAGTAACTTGTGATCGACTACAATATCTCATGTAGAGTGCCATAAGTCATAGGCAAGTCAATTCGGAATAAAGAAACTGCCCGTCGCGGCGCGATCGGCGAGAGCAGAGACGAGATACACATGTCCGAGCAGTGTTGGTTGGTAGACACCGATCCGAGCAACCGTCTCCCCGTCTACACACGGCTCAATACGAGCGATTCCTGTCGGATCCGATCACGCCCCTGGGCGCCGATCTGGGTTGGATCCAGAACGTCCTGCCGGGATGGAACTTCGGTTGCGCCAGCCTCGGTAGCTGTTCCCTGGCAGAGAATGGGGTCGGCAGGTGGCCGCCGCACGCCACCGGGCCTGACGGTGGCGGTGCTCATAACCTATCCAAATAGTAGTGAATGTCAGAAACGACCCAATAACATGTACAGAATTGAATCCGCATAGTTACTTGACATAGACTCGTCTAAGGTGGCTAGGGTTGCGTGTGATGGGCGTGGCCTCGCGGTCAACGTCGGCGAAGGTGAGTCGACGCTCTCCGTCGATCACTGCGGTGACATCGGGATGGCGGGCTGCGGTGCGCTGGAGGAAATGGCCCACCGGACGGTCCTGCCAGTATCCGGACGCGCGGAATGACTGTGCGACTTCGGCATTCGGTGGCCGAGACGGCAACATCCGGGACCTCCTGTACTCCTCCGCATACTTTTCTGACAGCGACTGCAGTATCTAAATTAGCAAACTATGTACAGAGTTGCCGTGCATCACACTCGGAGCTGGGTAAGGTCTCGATGACACGTTCTATTGCGTGACCGACCAGTTGGGGGCCAAATGACCGTCGATGACAACTCCGGGCCGCGTGCCCGCACGCCGAAGATCTCGGCTCGTGTGGCGAATCTGATCGCTGACGAGATCCTCGGCGGGGGGATCGTCGAAGGTCAGCGCCTGCCCACCGAAAAAGAGATGGTGGCCGACCACGGCGTCGCGAGGACCACCGTTCGCGAGGCGCTACGTCTGCTCGAGAGCCGCGACCTGGTGACGATCAAGTCGGGCATCGGCGGCGGACCGGTGGCCAAGCGCCCAGAGCTGGAGTCGCTCGGCAACACGATGAAGTTGTTCCTGCAGATCGACGGCGCCAACATCAGCGATGTCATCGATGTGCGGCTGATGCTCGAACCCATCGTGGCCCGGGAGGCTGCGGCCAACGTCACCGACAAACAGATCGAGGTGATGCAGACCGCGCTCGACCGCATGCATGAGGATCCCGGCGACTACTCCAACTTTCAGGAGAACAATGCCGTGTTTCAGCGCAGCGTGTATGAGGCCGCGGGTAACCCCGTCCTGAAGATCGTGATGGAGACGCTCTGGCTGCTGGTGCGCGACGCCGAGCCCAACGAGCACCCGATGGCCACTCGGCTCGCTGCGGTCGAGATGCAACAGGACGTGCTCGACGCGATGCGGGAGCGGGACTCCGAGGCCACTGCTGCGGCCATGAACGCATTCAACGAGGAATCCGCGAAGTACTACCGGCGCCGTCTGGCGGACATCATCTCGCGCCCCGTGCACTGGCAGATGTGAAGCCAGCCGGAACTCCGAAAGTGGTGGGCTTTGGCGAGCATTTTCCCAGGTCAGCATCGCCATAACCCACCATTTTCGGGTGGCCTCTTGGTTCTGTCAGTTGTCGAGCTGTATCAGGCGTCTGCACCGATGATGAAGGCCTCGAGCTGCTTGCGCGCGACGTCGTCGGCGAGCTGCTCCGGCGGGCTCTTCATCAGGTAGGCCGAAGCCGGGAGGATGGGTCCACCGATGCCGCGATCCTTGGCGATCTTGGCTGCGCGAACGGCGTCGATGATGATGCCGGCCGAGTTGGGGGAGTCCCAGACCTCGAGCTTGTACTCCAGGTTCAGCGGCACGTCGCCGAAGGCACGGCCTTCGAGGCGGACGTAGGCCCACTTGCGGTCGTCGAGCCACTCGACGTGGTCCGAAGGTCCGATGTGGACGTTCTTGTCGGAGATCTTGTTGGCCAGTGCACCGGTCAGGTTGGAGGTCACGGCCTGGGTCTTCGAGACCTTCTTGGACTCCAGGCGCTCACGCTCGAGCATGTTCTTGAAGTCCATGTTGCCGCCGACGTTCAGCTGATACGTGCGATCGAGGGTGACGCCGCGATCTTCGAACAGCTTCGCCATGACGCGGTGGGTGATGGTGGCACCGACCTGGCTCTTGATGTCGTCGCCGACGATCGGAACGCCGGCATCGGCAAACTTCTTGGCCCACACCGGGTCGCTGGCGATGAACACCGGGAGGGCGTTCACGAAGGCGACGTTGGCGTCGATGCAGCACTGTGCGTAGAACTTGTCGGCCTCTTCCGAACCGACGGGCAGGTACGAGACGAGGACGTCGACCTTGTTGTCCTTCAGGACCTGGACCACGTCGACGCCGGTGCCGTCGGCCTCGGTGATGGTCTCGCGGTAGTACTTGCCGAGACCGTCGAGGGTGTGGCCGCGCTGGACGTTGACGCCGGTCGGCGGCACGTCAGCGATCTTGATGGTGTTGTTCTCGCTGGAGAAGATGGCGTCGGAGAGGTCGAAACCGACCTTCTTGGCATCCACGTCGAACGCGGCGACGAACTGCACGTCGCGGACGTGGTACTGGCCGAACTTCACGTGCATGAGGCCGGGAACGTTGGCGTTCTCGTCGGCGTCTTGGTAGTACTGCACGCCCTGGACCAGGGATGAGGCGCAGTTACCAACGCCAACAATCGCCACGCGAACTGAATTGTTGTCACCCATGGTCGGGTTCCCCTTCTTTGTGTGGTGTTACTGAGGTTGTTTCGGGTTCTGCAATGACCGTTTCCGAAGGCAACGGGCCGGGGTTTCTCGACACTGTTGTCGAATCCTCGGTCCGCTCCGAACCTTCGGCGGCGATGAGCTCGTTGAGCCAGCGGACTTCACGTTCGCTGGACTCGAGACTCAACTGATGGAGCTGCTTGGTATAGCGATCGACTGTGCGGTTCGAGCGACCGACAGCCTCTCGGAGTCCCTCGCGGCGCTCTTCCACTTGCCGTCGCCGACCCTCGAGGATGCGCATGCGCGCCTCCGCAGGGGTCCGGCTGAAGAATGCGAGGTGCACTCCGAAGCCATCGTCGGTGTAGTTCTGCGGGCCGGTGTCTGCGAGCAGTTCGGCGAACCGCTCCCGTCCCTTCGGGGTCAATGCGTAGACGCGGCGAGCACGTCGCTTCAAGGTCCCCGGTACACCCGAATCCTCAGCGATCAAACCGTCCGCCTGCATTCGGCGCAGCGACGGGTACAGCGATCCATACGAAAACGCGCGGAATGCGCCGAGCAGGCCGGTGAGCCGCTTGCGCAACTCGTAGCCGTGCATCGGCGACTCGAGGAGCAACCCCAGTACTGCGAGTTCGAGCATCGGGATGACACCTCCTCCGACGTGTTGCAGAAACCTGTGCGACTGATGCTACACACATATGTATCGCGCCGATATAACCGGTGTGGCGTCATGGGCTGACCTGTGCAGATCCGCAGTGTCCCCGCCGCCGACCGTGCCGAAATCACCGCCGACCGGGCCTCAAGTCCCGCCGACAGGGTCGAACGTGGTGCCGACGTCGATCGTTGGGCGCGGTCAGTGGTTGGAAAGGCCCGGTCGACGGGGTCAGGGGCCCGCTCGGCGGAGGGGGTGACGAGTGTGGTGTCGGCGGTCACTGCGGGCAACGATGAACGTCTGCTGGTCGGAGCCACGTACTCTTGACGAGTGCGATTGCAGCGACAGGTGGTGGACTACGCGCTTCAGCGGAAGTCCCGGCTGGCCGAGGTCTACGCCGGGCGTACCGGTGTGGCCGAGGTCTGCGACGCCAGCCCCTATCTGCTGCGGGCGGCCAAGTTTCATGGTCTGACCAGTTCGGAACGTTGTCCGATCTGCCGAAAAGAGCAGGTCACGATCGTTTCCTGGGTGTTCGGCGAGAAACTTGGGCAGATTTCAGGTTCGGCCCGTACAAATGAAGAGATTCAGCGCCTGGCCCTGAGCCAGGAAGAGTTCTCGGTACATGTGGTGGAAGTGTGCCGCACCTGCAGCTGGAACCATCTGGTCCAGTCGTACGTGTCGGGATTGCCACCGCGGCCACCGGTGCGGCGGACCCGTCGGGTTGCCGGCAGTCGGGCATCGAACAACAACGCGACCACCGGTCGTTCCGGGAACGTGGACGCCGATGGGGGCCCAGCAGGTATGGGCACAGAAGGTATGGAGAAGTATCTGTGAGTAACGGCCCTGACGGACCGAACCGGTCCGGTTGGACCACCGACGCGGGTGACGCGCGCCAAACGGCGCCTCCCGGTCGGAGTCCGGTGCAGAAGAAGCGGACCTGGCAGAAGGTTGTCGCGTGGATCCTCGGGCTCGGTGGCGCATTGCTGCCGGGCTTCGTTCTGGTGATGGCCGCGGTGTTCCTCTTCACCTACGCAGATGTGACCGTGCCCGCACCCGGCGACATCAAGCAGAGTCAGGTCGCGACCGTGGTCGACACCAACGGCGGTGAGATCGCCCGGATCGTCCCCGCGGAAGGCAATCGCACCGACGTCCCGATCGAAGACATCCCGATGGTGCTCCAGCAGGCCGTCATCGCCGCCGAGGATCGCGAGTTCGAGGAGAACGCGGGCTTCTCGATCAGCGGTTACGGCCGGGCCGTGGTCGGCAAGATCACCGGCAACGAAAGCGCAGGCGGTGGCTCGACGATCACCCAGCAGTACGTCAAGAACGTCCTGACCGGCGATGAGGCGAGCTACCAGCGCAAGTTCCGCGAACTGGCGATCTCCACCAAGATGGCCAACGAGTGGTCCAAGTCGGAGATCATGGCCGCCTACCTCAACACCATCTACTTCGGCCGCGGAGCCTACGGTGTGGCCGCGGCATCCAAGGCGTATTTCAACAAGGACATCCGCGACATCACGTTGCCCGAGGCGGCGGTGCTGGCCAGTTCCATCCGGTCGCCCTCGTACTACGATCCGGCCACCAATCTGGAAGCCGCCCAAGGTCGTTGGCAGTACGTGCTCGACGGCATGGTCAGTACCGGTGCGATCACCGAGGAAGAAGCTGCGGCCCAGCAGTACCCCGACGTCGTCGAGCAGCAGGCCCAGACCGGCGACCCGGCCAGCGACGGACCCAACGGGCTCATCAAACGCCAGGTTCTTGCCGAACTCGGCGGCCTCGACATCTCCGAAGACGAGATCCGCACCGGCGGCCTGAAAATCACCACCACGATCGATCCGCAGGTGCAGAACGCGAACGTCCAGGCAGCCAACGGCTCGCTGGAAGGCGAACCGAAGGATCTGCGCACCGCGGTGGTCTCGGTGGATCCGCGCAGTGGCGCCGTGAAGGGCTACTTCGGTGGCAACGACGGCAACGGCTTCGACTACGCGCAGGCCGATCTGCAGACCGGCTCGTCGTTCAAGGTCTTCGCGATGGTGGCCGCTCTCGAGCAGGGCATCGGACTGTCGAAGACGTACAGCTCGGCGCCGTTCGAGAGCTCCGGCGTGACCATCAACAACTCGGACGGCGAGTCCTGCGGTAGCTGCAACCTGGCGACCGCGATGAAGATGTCGCTCAACACCGTGTTCTACCGGCTGATGATGGACCTCAACGGAGGCCCCAACGCGGTCGCCGACGCCGCTCATCGCGCCGGCATCCCGGAGACACGTCCCGACGGCACCGCAACCCTGCAGAACGAGGACGGTGGCGTCGAAGGCGGTGTGGTGCTGGGTCAGTACGACTCGCGTGTCATCGACATGGCGTCGGCGTACGCAACGCTGGCGGCGTCCGGGATGTACCACACGCCGCACTTCGTGCAGAAGGTCGAGAACTCGAAGGGCGACGTGCTCTTCGAACGCACCGACAACCAGGGTGAACGCCGGCTCCCGGCCGAGGTCGCCGACAACACCACCGCCGCACTACAGCCGATCGCCGCGTACTCCAACGGCAACGCCCTCGACGGGGGTGAGCGGCCGTCTGCCGCCAAGACCGGCACCACCCAGCTCGGGGACACCGGGATGAACAAGGACGCCTGGATGGTCGGTTACACGCCGCAGCTGTCCACGGCGGTCTGGGTCGGCACCGACAACGGCACCGAATTGGTGAACTACTCCGGCTCCACGATCTACGGTTCGGGACTGCCCGCGCAGATCTGGCGCACGGCGATGAACTCCGCGCTCGAGGGACAGCCGATCGAGGACTTCCCCAAACCGGCTGCGATCGGTGGCGTGTCGGGTATTCCGTACGAGGCCCCGGTTCAGACATCGACACCGACCACCCGCAGCACGGCGCCGCCCACGACCACCGAGACGACGACCAGCCGGCCCGGTCTGACCTTGGCGCCGGGCATCGTCCTTCCGTTGCCGGGTGGGCCGAACGAGGAACCGGACCCCGAGACCGAGACCGAACCGGAGACCGAGACGGAACCGGCCGTGCCCTCTGACGAGGGCGGGCCGCCCACCAGGAATCCGTAGGCGGGTTGTGGCTACCGAGGGGGAGCCGGGGGGGTCTGCGGTGCCGGGCGAACACCAGGTGCCGCAGCGGGAGGCAGATCCCGACGACAACCACCCCACCGCCGCGCTGAACCTGTTCGATTCGCCGGGGGAGTACGCGGCGGATCGGCGTGAGGTCACCACCCGCGACCTGCCCAGTCGCACCGACCCCGTCGTCGCTCCCGGCAGTATTGTGATCGGCGGTCCGATCGGCTTGCACGCCGTGGTCGGGCGCAGCCGCACCTGGACCCCGGTTCGGGTACTGATGCTGATCGCATTGGTGTTCCTGGCCCTTGGTTGGTACGCGAAGGCCGGGTGTCTGCAGCAGGCCCCCAACGCCGACACCGGGGAGATGGGCCTGGACTGGGACAACCGGCGGCAGTACACCGCAATGTGTTACGCCGACACCATCCCGCTTTACAGCGCAGAACGCCTCGACGAGGGCGCCTTCCCGTACAAGACATCCTGGTACGAGGACGACGGCGCCGGCGGGCAGCAGCAGCGGTTCATGGAGTACCCGGTGGTCACGGGCATGTTCATGTACGCCGCCGCCCAGACCGCACAGGGGTGGGCGTGGGCGCACGAGAACTGGGGTGTGCCTGCGGCATTGGACGTTGTACTGTTCTTCAACCTGGTGGCCTTGGGGCTGGCGTTGTGCTGGCTGGTGATCATCTGGGCGACGGCGCTCACGGCGCAGCGGCGGGTGTGGGCGGCGGCGCTGGCCGCGGCGTCACCGCTGGTGATCGTGCACATTTTCACGAACTTCGATGCCGTCGCCATCGCGGCGCTCTCGGTGGCCATGCTGGCATGGTCCCGTCGAAACCCTTGGCTCACCGGGATCTTCCTGGGCATAGGCATGTCGGCGAAGCTGTATCCGGGGCTGTTGCTGATCCCGTTGCTGGTGTTGTGCCTGCGCGCGGGCAAGGTTCGGGACTTCGGTGTGACCGCGGCGCTGACGGCTGCGACGTGGCTGTTGATCAACCTGCCGATCATGATCACGCACTACCGGGGTTGGACCGAGTTCTTCCGGTACAACTCCGATCGCGGCACCGACCCCGACACCCTGTTCAACGTCATCTCGCAGATCACCGGCTATCAGTGGGGCAATCAGGCAGGTCAGCCACCGGCTCTGCTCAACGCCATCAGCATGGGTCTGTTCATCCTCGTCTGTCTTGCCGTGGTGTTCATCGGATTCCACGCGCCGATGCGTCCACGTCTGGCGCAGTTGATGTTCCTGACCGTGGCCGGCTTCCTGCTGGTGAACAAGGTGTGGAGCCCGCAGTACTCGCTGTGGCTGGTGCCGTTGGCGGTGCTGGCATTGCCGCATACGCGAATCCTGTTGGGCTGGATGCTGATCGACGCACTGGTCTGGGTGCCGCGGATGATGTGGTACCTGTACAAGGAAACCGGCGACGGGCTCGACGAACCCTGGTTCCTGTCGATGGTGGTGATTCGCGACCTGGCCGTGATCGGTCTGTGTGTGATGGTGATCTGGCAGATCTATCACCCCGTGGAAGACCTCGTCCGCCGCGGTCGGGGATGGCGCAGCATCGTGGTCGACGACCCCGGTGGCGGAGTCCTGGACAACGCATCGGACCGGATGCCGTGGCCCCGTCGATCGACCAAAACTGTTGCTCGAGAAGCTGATCCCCCGACCGAGGCGTTCGAGACGGCTGCCCGGGTCTGACGGCGGATCAGGGCCTCGTCATCTCAGCGTGCGCTGTTCGAGTGCGGCCTTCGCGGCCGGCCAGTCGACGTCGGTCATCGCATACTGCGCCGTGGTGCGCCACAGGGAAGGTCGAGGGCCGTTGTGCGGTGTCTGCTCCGGCGGTCCGGGGAGCGCCCGGTGCTTGCGTAGGAGTCCTTCGAAACCCGCGCCCAGCTTGGCGATCCCGGCGCGGGACTGGGCATTTCGCTCGTCGGTGTGCCACACAACCCGGACCACACCGAGTTGTTCGAAGGCCCGCTGCAACAGCAGGAGCTTGGCGTCGGGGTTGACCGTGGTGCCCTGGACCGCGGTCGAATACCAGGTATGACCGATCGCCAGCGCCCAGCTCGCGGGCGCGATGTCGTAGAAACTGGTGGACCCGACGATCCGCCCGCTGTTGTTGTCGACCACCGCAAACGCCACCCGGTCGGGGGTGTGGTGAGCGGTCTGGATGTAGCGGGTGGCGCTGTCGACGTCGGTCGGGACGGTTGTCCATCCGTAGGCTTCCGGCCGGTCGACGGCGGCAGATAATTCTGCTGCGTCGGACAAGGCCAACGGGCGCAGGGTGACTCGGGTTCCGGTCAGGACAGGTGCGGTGAACCAGCTCATGCCGGAACGGTAGCGCCTACGGACTTCTCCGGCGAAGCGATTTTCGGCGGTACCCGTAGCGGAGCTCCGACGAAGTGGTAGATCAGGATCAGCAGGCACACCGCATGCGACCAGACGCCCAGCTGGACACCGCCCATCACCCACCACGTCATGTCGTCGCCACGGGTGAGGATGCCGAACATCCGGAAGATGGTGAGGTCGAGGGCGATGTCGCCGATCAGATAGAGCACGATGATCCGCCAGTCGACGGCGAGCAACACGAAGAACGGCAGGATCCACAGTGTGTACTGCGGTGAGTGCACCTTGTGGAAGAGCATGAACGCGGCCAACATCGCGGCGCTCGTGCCGACCCACGGAAAGACGTTGCCCTGCTGCCAATGCCGAACACCGAACCACACGGCTGCGGCCATCCCGACGATGATCAGCAGCGGTGAGGCAACACCGACGACCGAGTTGTAGAGACTGCCCGGATCCTGTGGTCCGTCGCCGACGAGATGGCGCAGGCCCCAGTACCAGATGGAGTTGGTGTCGACGTCGGCCTTGCGTTTGCCCTGGAACGTCAGCGACGCCTTCCAACCGTCGAATCCGGCGATCATGAACGGCAACTGCACGGCGATCACCGTCGCGATCGCCACGCCGACCACACCGCCGGCGCCCTTCCAGTCCAGTTCGGATTTCGAGACCTGGGCCGGACGGAGTGCCCGGGTGAGCACGAGGATCGCCAGCGGTACGACAAACAGTCCGGGGTAGATCTTGAGACAGAATCCGATCGCCAGGACAAACGATGTCCAGCACGCGCTCGTCCGCAACGACAGCCAGGGCGATCCCGTCCGGGGATTCATGCGTGCACCGAACACCATGATCGCCACGGCGACGACCGTGGTTGCGACGACCGGGAGTTCCCAGTTGTGGAGCGCGTAGAGGATCAGCGCCGGCGCGGCCGCCCACAGAAGCACCCACCAGCGGGCCAGGAGCGCGAGCAGGATGACGATCAGAACACCGAATGGCGCGATGAGCAGAGCCGACTGGAAGAGGAAGTCGGAGTCGGTGTGAGCGCCGCTGGCGCCCAAGTACATCAGCAGCCCTGACAGCACCGGGTACTCGACAACACCGCCGAAGAGCACGCCGTTGTCAGTGATGCCGCCGTGGATGAACGGGAAGACGTGGTTGTTGATGTCCCGACCGATCCAGAGGAACTGGAGATCGGAGTAGCACGGCATGATGATCTCGCCGGTCCCGACCGGCCAGTGAGCGCTCCGGCCGAACTCGTCGAACGGTGCTCCGCCGCAGGTCGCCTTGCCGAGATAGCCCAGCCACATGAACAGTGAACTGATCACCAGCGCGATGAGCAGGATCAAAACCAGTTCGCCGCGACCCGAGCTCAGACGCGTGCGCCAGGACGGTTTGTCGGGAGTCGTCAGTTCCCACGTTGAAGGGACCGGCGGCGAAGGCATGGGCTACAGGGTAGGAGATGGGATGGCGCACCGGCGGTGCCACCCATGGGGGTCGACGGGATTTCGCTGGTCAAGGTCACGTGGGGTACCCTGGGCCGGTTGCCGACGCAGGCGACCCTCCTGCCACGGAACGTCCGTGGCCGACCTAGTCCATAGGAGGTGATGAGGTCTTATGCGTCACTACGAATTGATGGTCATTCTTGACCCCAACCTGGATGAGCGAACAGTTGCTCCATCGTTGGATACTTTCCTCAATGTGATTCGCCAGGATGGCGGAAATGTTGCAGGCGTCGATGTCTGGGGCAAGCGTCGTCTTGCTTACGAAATCCTCAAGCACACTGAGGGTATCTACGCAGTTGTCGATCTGAACGCGGAACCGGCGACGGTCTCCGAGCTCGATCGCCAGCTCAAGCTGAACGAGTCGGTGCTCCGCACCAAGGTGATGCGCGTGGACGAGCGTGCCAAGGTGCGACGGGCAAAGATTGCTGCCAAGTTCGCCGCCAAGGCCGCGGCCAAGCCGCCGAAGGTAGCCAAGTAGCTATCTGGTGTTCATGGAGAACCGAACGTTCTCCGCGAACGTCCTAGTGCGTGTCGGTGCCGGGCTCTAGGCTCCTTTCACAAAGGGGCTCGCTCGGTGCACATCGACCCCAAACCACTGCGCAACCGCAACTGATCTCGGGAGATACACATGGCAGGCGATACCGTCATCACCGTCGTTGGAAACCTGACAGCCGATCCGGAACTCCGGTTCACACCGTCCGGTGCCGCTGTCGCGAACTTCACCGTGGCCTCCACGCCGCGCACGTTCGACCGGCAGACCAATGACTGGAAAGACGGCGAAGCACTGTTCATGCGGTGCAACATCTGGCGCGATGCGGCAGAAAATGTTGCCGAATCTCTCACCAAGGGCTCGCGGGTGATCGTGTCCGGCCGGCTCAAGCAGCGGTCGTACGAAACCCGTGAGGGCGAGAAGCGCACAGTGGTGGAACTAGAGGTCGACGAGATCGGTCCCTCACTGCGTTACGCCACCGCCAAGGTCAATCGGGCCTCACGCGGCGGCGGAAGTGGCGGAGGCGGCGGCAACTTCGGATCCGGCGGCGGCGGTGGAAACCGTGGCGGTCAGGGCAACTCGAATGCAGCTGCATCGAACGACGATCCGTGGGGCAGTGCTCCCGCGAGTGGATCGTTCGGTGGCGGGGACGACGAACCACCGTTCTGACGAACATTTCCAGACACCATCGGGTCACCCCGAGCGTCTGAACATTTTGGAGTAAGTACACATGGCTGGAAAAGCTAAAGGCGGACGGAAGGTCCGTGGCGCAGAAAAGGTTGTGAAGGCCAAGGCCTGCACCTTCTGCAAAGAGAAGAACCTACTGATCGACTACAAGGACACCGCGCTGCTGCGTCGTTTCCTGTCGGATCGTGGCAAGATCCGCTCGCGTCGGGTCACCGGTAACTGCGTCCAGCATCAGCGTGACGTGGCCATCGCGGTGAAGAACTCGCGTGAGGTCGCCTTGCTGCCCTTCACCTCCACCTCTCGATAAGCGGAAAGGACCAAGAACATGAAACTGATCCTCACCGCAGAGGTTGAGAACCTGGGCGTCCCCGGCGACACCGTCGAGGTCAAAGACGGCTACGGCCGTAACTTCCTGCTCCCGCGCGGACTGGCGATCGTTGCCACCCGCGGTGCAGAGAAGCAGGTCGAAGGCATCCGTCGTTCACGTGCAGCCCGCGAAGTTCGCGGTGTCGAGCACGCCAACGAGATCAAGCAGGCCATCGAAGGGCTCTCCGAGGTCAAGCTGGGTGTCAAGACTCATGACTCCGGCAAGCTGTTCGGTTCTGTGACCGTCAACGATGTTGTCGGTGCGATCAAGACCGCCGGTGGACCGGTGCTCGACAAGCGCAGCATCAACCTGCCCAAGGGGCACATCAAGGCCACCGGTAAGTACCCGGTTGTGGTCAGCCTTCACAACGACATCGTTGCGAAGTTCGACCTGACCGTGGCTGCTGCCGAGTAGTCGCTGTTCTACAAGAAAGACCCCCGGCCGGTTGGTCGGGGGTCTTTCTCGTAGTTGGGGCCACCCTCGCCCGCTGCCCACCCGTTTTTGCGTCATCCAGCCACAATTGTGGCTGGGCCGTGCGAAAACGGGTGGGCGAGAGGCAAGATGGGTGAGTCGTCAGGATCAGACTGTGCAGAGTGGCCGGATCTCGTTCGACCCACCGGTGGTCGGTGAAGTGAGGATCAGGCAGGCGTTGTAGCCGTCATCCTCGGCGACCTTGCGGATTTCCTTCCACCGCTCGGCGCTGACCGCCGGTTCACGGGACAACACAAACGCCGACGTGCGCGTCGGGTTGCCGACAAACGCCCATGAGTAGTCATCGGCGATATGGGAGACCACGTAATTCGTGGGGCCGCTCTTGGACTCCTGCGACGGGACTCCGGGGAAGCTGACGTGTAACTGCGCGCCGGTGACGGTGTCGTTGACACGTGCGTTGCCGACGATCCGGTTCAGATCGTTGGTCCAGGTGGTGCAGGTGTTCTCCACCCGGATGTTCGCTGGGTCGATCAGCTGGTAGTTGGCCTGGGTGTCGCGGGCGCAGATGAGATTGAACGGTTGCGGAAGTGCCGCAATCTGATTCCAGGTACCGAGATAGCGCTGGGTGTCGAGTTTCGCAACCGGCTTCAGCGGCGGTGGGGCGGAGCTGGTGTCGGCGGATGCCGGTGCGGCGCAGGCGAGTGCGAACACCACCGCCAGGCCTGCGGTCACCAGTTGACTGATTCGTCGAGATGAAAACGCCATATTGTCGTCTCCTACTTCGAGAGCGGTTCTAACTGTGAGTGTGGACGCGCTTGTGTATCCACGTTGCCGGGCCACCAGATCCGTGGCCCGATCAGACTGAAGATCGCCGGTATCACCACCGTGCGTACCAGGAAGGTGTCGAGCAGGATGCCGATTCCGACAATGATGCCGAGCTGAGTGAGTGTGATCAGCGGGAGAATGCCCAACACGCAGAACACTGCGGCCAACACGATCCCGGCACTGGTGATCACGGCGCCGGTCGCGGCGACGGCCCGCACGATCGCGTCGCGGGTTCCGTGGCCGGGGGTCTCCTCACGTGCTCGGATCACCAGGAACATGGTGTAGTCGATACCCAGCGCGACCAGGAACAAAAACGAGTAGAGCGGCACGTTGTCGTCGAGGGCCGGGAAACCGAAGACGTGTTCGCTGATGAGGCTGCCGATACCGATCGCGGCGAGGGTGCTCAGGACTGTGGTCGCAACCAGCAGCACGGGCGCCACCAGGGCTCGAAGGAACACAACGAGGATGATGAACACGACGGCGAGGATCAGCGGGATGATCACGAATCGGTCTGTGGCAGCGGCATTTCGGGTGTCCAGCGCTTGGGCGTCAGAACCACCGACCAGTGCGTCCGCGCCTGCGACGTCGCCGGTGGACGAGCGTAGGTCGTCGATGATGTCGAAGGCCTGCTGCGATGCCGGCGCGGCGTCGATCACGACTGACCACTTGGTCCATCCGGTGTCGGACTGCCCATTCTCGGTGGCGGAGACGACACCGCCGGTGTTGTCGATGGCGGCCTGAACCTGTTCTGCCGAACCGGTTTTTGCCACCACAGTGGTCGGATCCGCCTGACCGGGCGAAAAGTGTTCGGCGAGAACGTCGTAGCCATCCACGGAATCGGAGCTTGTTCGGAACTGTTCGGTCTGAGACAGTCCGATGTTGGCGCCGGCCAAGCCGAGCGCGCAACCGATGAGCACGGTCAGGGCGACTGCCAGCACGCGTACCGGATGTCGGGAGACGCCGCCGGCGATCCGGAACCACACACCGCCCTCGGTGGGGATCGGGTCACCGACTGTGGGGACAAACGGCCAGAACACGCGAGTTCCGAAGAGTGCCAACACCGGTGGCAGCACCAGAAGGGCGAACAGTACGGCGATCACCAGGCCGGCGGCGGCAAGGGCGCCGAGGCTGCGGGTGCTGGGCAGTACGGCGAACAGCAGGGTCAGCAACGCCAGGACGACGGTGGCGTTGGACGCCAGGATCGCCGGGCCGGCGTGGCGCACCGCGTGCTGGAGTGCGATCCGGTGCTCGGGTTCGGCGCGGAGTTCCTCCCGGTATCGGGAGATCAGCAGCAGCGCGTAGTTGGTACCGGCGCCGAAGACCAGAACGCTGGTGATACCGGCGGTGGAACCGTCGAACGACAAGTCGGTGAGCTCGGACAGCCAGGTGCCGATCGAGTTGGCCAACCGGTCGGCGAACGCGATGACGATGAGGGGAATCAGCCACAGGGTCGGTGACCGGTAGGTGACGATGAGCAGGATCGCCACCACCAGGGCGGTCACGGCAAGCAGTGTGGTGTTCGCGCCGGAGAACGCGTTGGCGGTGTCGGCGCCGAAGGCCGGGCCGCCGGTGACGTGGCTCTCGAGGCCGGCGGGCAGTCCGTTGTCGGCAGCAGCGCGGAGTTCGTCGACGAGGTCGGTGAGTTCGAAGCCGCTGAGGTCGGTGTTGACCGGGGCGATCGAGATCGCGGCCATACCGTCGGGAGAGGTGATGACCGGCGGGCCTGCCGGGGCATCGGCGGGCACGGATCTTTCGATGGCGAGCATGCGCTCCTGGGCGGCGACCACGGCTTGCTGATCGGCCGAGGTCAACGGTGTGCCGTCTGTGCGTTCGACCACCAGCACCGCGGGGGCGACACCGGCGTCGGGGAACTCCTCGAGAATGTCTTTCACCTGAGCCGAATCGGCAGATGCTGGCAGCGACTGGGGCGCTTGGCCGGCGGAGTCGTTCTCGCCGATCAATCCCATCGCGCCACCGGCGAGGATCAAGACGACCAGCGCGATCAACCACGACCGGCGTCCGGTGACGGCCGCGGCGAACCCGTGCCAGGGGGTGCGAGAATCGATGGGGTGTTCGGTGGTCGCCATTGCAAAACCGTCTCACATACTCAACTATTGAGCAACTAAACTATTGGTTCGCTGAGGCGGCCGTCAGGAGGAACAACGGTGTCCGACCGACCGCCGATCGATGACACACGCGGGGCTCTGGAAGCCCGGATGTCTGCCGACCTGCAGAAACTGAACTCCGAATCGGATCAGATCTCGCGGGTCTTCGCGCAACGGAACAACCTCACCGCAAACGACTTTCGTGCGCTTCTGTATGTCATGGTCGCGGACTCCAACGGTGAACCGCTGACCGCCGGTGCGCTGGGTCAGCGAATGCAGGTGACCGGCGGTGCAGTGACCCACCTGGTGGAGCGGATGATCGCGAGCAAGCACATCCGGCGAGCGCCGCACGAGCACGACCGTCGAAAAGTCATGTTGCACTACGACGATCACGGGATGTCCGTAGCACGGGGATTCTTTTCTCCGCTCGGCGCGCATATGCGCGAAGCCTTTGCGGACCTACCGGACGCCGACCTCGAAGCCGCGCACCGCGTCTTCGAGGCGATGTGCGGTGCCATGCAGACCTATTCGGCAGAACTGGCCGCCGACGACAAGTGAGGCAGGCGGCGGCTCGCTGTCACCGTTGATCGGCAGGCAGGAACTTCGGGTCGGAGTTGGCGTCGTGCCACTGGTCGCCGGGCGGGTAGACGAACTTGAACCAGAACGCGGTGATGGTGAATGCGCGCGGTCCGGCAACACACGTCACGCCGACAGGGCTTACCGCACAGGTTGATCCGTCGAGAGTGATGGATTGTCCGATGTCGAGAAGGGGCGCCTTGAACCATCCGTGTGGCGTGGTTCGGTAGCTGGTGTCGGAGGGAGTCCATTTGGGGCCGATCTGTCCGCCGGAGATCGCAACGCCGACGTTCCCCGGCGGTGCGGTCTTCGGGTGTCCGCTGCAGCCGTTGTAGCCGTAGCCGGGGCCGAGCGCGCAGGTGCGTCCGCTGGGGGTGACGAAGAAGGTGCGGCCGTTGTCGGCGTAGTCGGGGGAGCGGTAAGGCCCAGGATCAACCGCAGAGTATCCGGACAGATCGGGCAGCTGGTGGTAGTCGGGGGTGGGAGCCGCCGAGGCCACCGATCCCGTTGTCAGCACCGCCGCCGCGGCCAGCGCAGCGATCACCCCAAGTATCTTTCGCACGAACGCCTCCCCGCAATCGATGCCGTGAACACATCATTGCACCACTTTGCTCGCGCCCACGTGGCCGGTTCGGCGTCAGAGCAGGAATGATCGTGACGATCAAGTTTCTTGGCGGAGCGAAGTCTCCGGTTGTTTGACCACACGAAGTGCCTGCGCCACCCGTGATTCACCCTGAGTCAAACCGAACACGCCCGAAATCGGACATCTCGGGACACGCCGCAAGAATGCTATCCACAGTAACTAAAATCTCCAAACACCACCTGAGCTGCGCATATGCCAACTGTGATATGTGTTATCCACAAGTTCCACACAGGGCGCTAACAAGATGCGTCGGACGGTCCACAGTTGGTCAACAGGATGGTCCACAGGTCCATTTGGTCGGATTGGCACCACCCCTTAGTGTCTGCCGGAGTGTGTCGAATCGAGTCGGCTCCGGCATGCCTGCACCGCCTTGTCGGACAGGCCTGCGAGACTTGAACCGAACAAACGAGCGAAGGGTGGCGTCTTGGCCGTCGTTGATGACCGCGGACATGCTGAAGCTAGGGATCAGGCACCGCCGAGCGAGGATTTTGGTCGTCAACCCCCGCAGGACATGGCTGCAGAGCAATCCGTCCTGGGCGGCATGATGCTCTCGAAAGACGCCATTGCCGACGTCCTCGAGAAGCTGCGTCCGGGCGACTTCTACAAGCCCGCCCATCAGGCCGTGTACGACGCCGTCCTCGACCTGTACGGCAAAGGTGAGCCGGCCGACGCTGTTACCGTGGCCGGTCAGCTCGACCGCATGGGTGAGCTGCGTCGAGTGGGCGGTGCGCCGTATCTGCACACGCTGATCTCCACGGTTCCCACTGCCGCCAACGCCGGCTACTACGCCGAGATCGTTGCCGAGAAGTCGATCCTGCGGCGACTCGTCGAGGCCGGTACGCGCATCGTGCAGTTCGGCTACGCCGGTGCCGACGGCCAGGACGTGGCCGAAGTGGTCGACCGCGCGCAGGCCGAGATCTACGAGGTCACCGAGCGCCGGACCACCGAAGACTATGTGCCGCTGGAAGAGTTGCTGCAGCCGACGATGGACGAGATCGACTCCATCGCATCGGCCGGCGGCATGTCCAAGGGTGTGCCGACCGGCTTCCATGACCTCGACGAACTCACCAACGGGCTGCATCCAGGCCAGATGATCATCGTCGCGGCCCGACCAGGTGTGGGCAAATCGACTCTCGCCATGGACTTTTTGCGGTCCTGTTCAATCAAGCACGGCTATGCCAGTGCCATGTTCTCGCTGGAAATGAGCAAAACCGAAATCGTCATGCGCCTGCTGTCCGCCGAGGCGAAGATCAAACTCGGTGACATGCGCGCCGGCCGGATGAGCGACGACGACTGGACGCGGTTGGCGCGACGCATGGGTGAAATCTCCGAGGCGCCACTGTTCATCGACGACTCGCCCAACCTCACGATGATGGAAATCCGTGCCAAGGCAAGGCGTATGAAGCAGAAGCACGATCTCAAACTCGTCGTGATCGACTACATGCAGCTGATGTCATCGGGTAAGAAGGTCGAGTCCCGTCAGCAGGAAGTCTCCGAATTCTCCCGCAGCATCAAGCTTTTGGCGAAAGAGATCGAAGTTCCGGTGGTCGCGATCAGCCAGCTGAACCGTGGTCCCGAACAACGTACCGACAAACGTCCCCAGGTGTCCGACCTTCGCGAATCGGGATCACTGGAACAGGACGCCGACATGGTCATCCTGCTCCACCGCCCCGACGCCTTCGAACGCGACGACCCACGCGCCGGCGAAGCGGATATCATTGTGGGCAAACACCGTAACGGACCGAC
>NZ_DATCVM010000040.1:0-36524 GCF_036566845.1 Williamsia sp. | reverse complement strand
GCGCCGCAAGCCGTTCTCGGTGGTGCTCTTCGACGAGATCGAGAAGGCCCACCCGGACATCTTCAACACGTTGCTCCAGGTGCTCGACGACGGCCGGCTGACCGACGGTCAGGGTCGCACCGTCGACTTCAAGAACACCGTGCTGATCATGACCAGCAATCTGGGGTCGGACATCATCTCGAGTCGCTCCGGTGGCCTCGGTTTCAGCTCCGGCGACACCGAGCTCGCGGAGAAGCCGATTCGTGATCGGGTGATGGGCAGGCTGCGTGAATCGATGCGGCCGGAGTTCCTCAACCGCATCGACGAGATCGTCCTGTTCCGCAAGCTCGACGCGGTCCAGCTGCATGAGATCACCGACCTGCTGCTGCAGGACAGCCGGAAACGGCTGCGCGCCAAGGGCATCGACATCGACTTCAGCGAGGCTGCAATCGACTGGATCGCCGAGCACGGACATCAGCCCGAGTTCGGAGCCCGTCCGTTGCGGCGCTCGATCCAGCGGTCCGTGGACGACCGGATCGCTGATCTGTTGCTCGACGAGGTTCTCACCGACGGCGGCAAGGTGTCGGTGGCGGTCACCGACGGTGAGCTGGACTTGATCGTCAGCTGATCTCCGGGGCAGGTGACAACACACGCGCCACCTTTGCAAAGTCGAGCCGCGTGTAAGTGGCTCGTCTTTGTATATCCGGCTCGTCTGCGGGTCAGGCGATGGCGTGCAGGGTCAGCTCCACCACCACCGGATAGTGATCGCTGGCCCTCACCGCACCGTCAGGGACAAGCAGCTTCCGAGGATTGGCAGCCGAGAAGTGCGCCGACGCGTACACCCGATCACTGTTCGGCGGGGCTCCGGCAGTGGATTCGGTCAGCCCCGCTGCGGCGAACACCGCGTGCTCCCTGACGAACTCGGCTGAACCGTCCCGGGTGTTGAAGTCGGCGCCGAAGATCGTCGGCCCCGGCCAGGTCGCAACGGTTGCGACCACCGGTTCGATCTGGCGTTTCGGCTCGTCGATCCCGTGTTGCGGCGGGCTGAAATGTCCCGACATCACCCGGATGTGGTTGCCCGCAACGGTTCTCACCATCACGTCGGTCGCCACACGGGGTTGATACTCCTTCGTCCCCCCGAACGGCAGCCATGGCCGCCCTAACTTGTTGCTCGCCACACCGGCCCAGGCATCAGCCGTCGCCCGGAATCGTCGTCCGAAATCGTCCCCGAGTGCGTCACCGATTCGCAGGCCTCGCGCATCGGTGATCGTGCCGCCGTGGAAAGTCATCACGCCGGTACCTTCCCGCCTGCCGTTGACCTTTTCTATTGCCGGTGTCATCACGGCGCCGGTGGGGTGCAACCTCTTGACGAGCTGGCACAACGTATCCACGAAGTTCGACCGCACCGCACAGTTGTCGAGTTCTTGGAGCAGAACGATGTCGGGTTGCTCCTGCCTGATCGTCTCGGCCAGAAGTTCGAGTTTGGCGGGTGTCGCAAAGAACTTTCCCGGCCCTCCCATACCGCCGTGCACGTTGAACTCCATCACGCGCAACGTTTCCGTCGCGGCAGGTGTCGCCGTCGGGACCTCGTGGGCACCGACCACGCCGACCTGGCCGACTGCCCCGTGCAGGCGGGCTCGGCCGGCTCGAACCCCGAATACGGCACCGGTGCTCGCACCGAGCAGCAGCCCCCGGGCCATCCCGAGACCGGTCGTCGCACCCACGATGGCTCCGACTCCGGACCCACCGACGACGTAGCGGGCGTTGTTGCGCAGTTGTGTTCCAACACAGTCGATGACACCGCGCACCTGCGCTGGTTCGGACAACTCAGGCAACGCGGCTCCGAGCGATGTCGGACACTCCGCCACCGCATGCACGTTCCGATCAACCGAAAGCGCCACTGCCGTCGTCCTCCCCGTGTGTTCCGCGAACTGGAATGTCCATGTGCTTGTTGTCCCCGAACAGATCCCGCCAGCCGGCGAGTACACGATGAACGGCCTCGGCACCGTGGAGATGATCCGGCGGCGGCGGCAACACGCTCGGGCACAGCAGGAATGGCGTACTCTGCGGACCACCCATGCCGCCGTGCGAACCGACCTGTTCCTCGAACGCCGCGACTTCGTCTGTCTCCGGCCAGTACGCGCCACCGACCATGATGTCGGCCACGTTGTCGAATGTGTCGGTCCGGCGGATCTTCTCGAGCGCGTCGGGTCCGAAGTCCGACAAGGGGTCGATGCCGTCAACGGCGCCGGTGGTGACGTCCACGGTGCCGACGGCACCGAGCACGATCGACCCGCCCGACGGCCGGGCGACAAGCAGGAACCCGATGCCGGGATGTGAGCGCAGTCCGTCGAGGAGTCCTGGGTGGGCGGCCTCGATGGTGTCGGTGTCTGCGCGTCCAGGGATCAGCGGGAAGCTGATCAAGCCGAGGTTGCCCGAGCCCAGCACCACCGGCAATCCTTCATCCGGTGTCGGTGACGCCGGTTCTTTTGGCGGCCGAACACTGGCCACCGCATAGTCGGCTCCCTCGGCACCAGTGTGCGTGTCCAGCGACGCGCTGGGCGCTGCTTCGCCACACAGTCGTAAAACGAGCTGTTTCAGGTCGATTCCGTACCGCTGCAAGAACGTCGCGCCCTGACTCTGTCCGTGGTCCGACAGGATCGCAACGTGGTAGGGCCGATCTGCCTGCTCGACAACCGCGAGGAGAAGCTGGATCTCCTCGTCGATCTTCGTCAGCACCTTCAGGGTTTCGGGACGAGAGATCCCCGAGTGATGCGACACCTCGTCGTAGCCGATGAGGTCTGCATAGACGATGCTTCGGCCACCGATGAGGTCGCGGACAACAGCTGCCACCGTGACATCCGTCGCCAGCACCGTGGTGAATGCTCGCACCAACGGGTAGATTCCGCCGCGCGGTACCCGCGGACGGATGTCGGCGCGGCGCTGATGCCACGACTGACGCAGCTCCCGCTGCACCTCGGCAACCATCCGGATCAGTGTGCGCAGCGCACTCGACGGATCGAGGAAGTACGACGAATATCCCGCCCCACCACCCAGACGCGCGCCGTGCATTCGGCTCACGACGAGGACGTTGTCCTGCGCTCCGCCGGTGAACAGGTTGCCGCGGCTGGCACCGTCGACCGCGAGCAGTGCGGTGCGATCGGCGCGTTCCATCTCTCGATCCTCGTTGTCGCGCGGATTGCTGAAGACAGCGATCTTTCCGGTGCTCTTTTCGTACCACCGAAACGCGGGCACATTGTGATTCGACCCGTGCAGTATGCCGAGCTGACTCGCCCCGGTCTGACTGCTCCAGTCCGTGTGCCACGGGATCAAGGTGTGGCTTTCCCGCACCAACGCGGCCAGCCCCGGTGTCACACCGTCCGCGATCGCGCGCCGCAACACATCGTGGCCGAGACCGTCGATCTGGATACACAACAATCCGGGGGTATCGGGGACGGGCGCATGATTGCGCTTCAGCCGCTGACGGCGCACCTGCATCAACCGATAGGCGGTGTTGGATCGTGAGGCGATCGCACCGCCGACAAACGAGGTGAACAACGACAGGAGCATTGCCATCAGGACTGCATCCCACAGTTTGTCGACCGCCGCCACCGGGACGACAACCAACGTCACCAGCATGATCGCGCCGCTGGCGAAGAAGACGAGCAGGAACAGCAGGGCCGGTCCGATCCACGACATCAGCCGCAAGAACACCGGCCAGAGCACCGCGCTGAGCAGACCGAAGACCAGCGCCACCACCAACGCCGAGGGCAGCCGGGACAACGCCGGGATCCCGAAATCCACCGATTCCAGCGTGATTCCGTCGAAGACCGCGTCGAGCACCAGGATCGCCAAGGCGGACGACAGCCACAGCACCACGAACTCGATGACGAGACCCACCACTCGAGCCGTAGTGCGCATAGACCATCCCTTTCGCCTGATCTCTGGGATCGTAGTGCGTGTGGGTGCGACATCGGGTGCAGACGACGCGGGTCGTATCGGCCATACCCTGCGCTGGCTCGGCCACGCGAGCACGGTGATCGAGGACCGCGGCACCGTGGTGATGACCGATCCCGTCCTCACCGCCCGGGTCGCGCATCTGCGGCGGCGGCGAGGCCCTGTTCCCAGCGATCCCGCGGTGCACCGTCCCGATGTTGTGCTGCTCTCGCACCTGCACGCCGACCACACGCATCTGCCGTCGCTGCGACAGTTGTCCGAGGATGTCCCGATCGTGGTCCCGGCCGGTGCGCCCGATGCGCTACCGGCGCTCCGCGACGTCGGCGACCGACTGATCGAGGTGCAACCCGGCGACACGGTGGCCATCGGGGAAGTGACGATCGGGGCCGTACCCGCCGATCACGACGGCCGGCGGTGGCGGCGCGGCCCGCGGCACATACCAGCGCTGGGATATGTGATCACCGGCGACCGGCGCACCTACTTCGCCGGCGACACCGACCTCTACCCTGCACTGGCCGACTGGGTCTCCGACATCGACCTGGCGCTGCTGCCCGTCGGGGGTTGGGGACCGACTCTGGGTGCGGGACACATGGATCCGGAACGGGCCGTGCGTGCCGCGGAGATCGTGTCGGCCCGCCACGTGGTACCCATTCATTTCGGCACCCTGTGGCCCATCGGCTTGGGCAGGGTCCGGCCCGAGAGATTCTTCGGTCCCGGTGGCGAGTTCGTGCGACTCGCCACCGAGACCGGACTACGTGCAACCGAATTGGAACCCGGTGCATCGCTGAACAATCAGTAGCCCCGCGCCGATCACCCGTAGATACCGACTACTTATTACCGAAACCGGCGTCGCGCAGCGCCTGGGCCAGCGAGCCGTTCGCCGGAGCCGGGGCTGACGACTTCCGTCCGGAGTTGTTGTCGCGCTTGGCATTGCCTCGTTGGTCGGGGCGCGGTCCACGCCGCTGTCCCCCGCCTTGTTGGCCGCTGCCTTGCCGGCTCCCGCCTTGATTGCCCGCACCCTGGTTGTCGCCACGCTGCGGCTTGGCCTTTCCGGCACCGGGCTCGTCGTTCAGGCGCAGTGACAGCCCGATCCTCTGGCGGTCGACGTCGACCTCCATCACCTTGACGCGGACAACCTGACCCGACTTGACCACCTCGTGCGGGTCGGAGACGAACTTGTCGGCCATCGCAGAAACGTGAACCAGGCCGTCCTGGTGAACCCCCACGTCGACAAACGCGCCGAACGCGGCCACGTTGGTGACAACACCTTCGAGCACCATGCCCGGCTTGAGGTCGGCGACCTTCTCGACTCCGGCGGCAAAGGTTGCCGTGGTGAACGCCGGACGTGGGTCGCGGCCCGGCTTCTCGAGTTCGGCGAGAATATCGGTCACCGTGGGCACACCGAAACGTTCGTCGGCGAACTCGGCCGGACGCAGCGACCGCAGTGCGCGCTCGTTGCCGATCAGTTCGGCGAGGGTGACACCGGATCGATCGAGGATCTTGCGCACAACGGGGTACGCCTCGGGGTGCACACCGGACGCATCCAGCGGGTCGTCGCCCTCCCGGATCCGGAGGAAGCCGGCGCATTGCTCAAATGCCTTGGGGCCCAATCGAGGAACCTTCAGCAGCGCTTTGCGGCTCGGGAACGGTCCGGTCGCGTCGCGGTGAGCCACGATCGATTCGGCCAGCGTTGTGGTCACGCCCGAGACACGTGCGAGCAGCGGCACCGACGCGGTGTTGAGGTCGACACCCACCGCGTTCACGGCATCTTCGACCACGGCGTTCAGGCTGCGGGCGAGGATGCCCGGTGTCACGTCGTGCTGGTATTGACCCACACCGATCGACTTCGGCTCGATCTTCACCAGTTCTGCCAGCGGATCCTGGAGCCGGCGTGCGATCGATACCGCGCCGCGCAGCGAGACGTCCATATCCGGCAGTTCGTGCGAGGCGTATTCGGACGCCGAGTACACCGAGGCGCCGGCCTCGGACACCATCGCTTTGGCCGGGGCCTTGCCGGTGGCCTTGGAGATCTCGGCGATCAGCTCGCCGGCCAGCGCATCGGTCTCGCGGGAGGCGGTCCCGTTGCCCACTGCGACCAACTCGATACCGTGGCGGGCGACCAGCGCGGCCAGCGTGGCCTTGGACTTGTCCCACTGGTTTTGCGGCTGGTGCGGGAAGATCGCGCAGGTGTCGAGAACCTTCCCGGTGCCGTCGACCACCGCGACCTTCACCCCGGTCCGGAATCCGGGGTCGAGGCCCAGGGTGGTGCGCGCGCCGGCGGGTGCGGCCAGCAGCAGGTCACCGAGGTTGCGGGCGAACACCGCAACCGCATCTTCCTCGGCCGCGCGACGGAGCCGGACCCGGGCGTCGACCATCGCGGTGATCATGAGCTTGGTACGCCACGCGAGACGGGCCGTCCCGATGAGCCATGGCGTCGCCGGGCCGGAGTTCGCCACGTCGACACCCAGAGCCGAGGCAGCCATCGCCTGGTACCCGTCGTCGTCACCGCCGTCGAGCGTGAGTGAGAGCGCTTCTTCCTTCTCTCCTCGCATCACCGCCAGGACCCGGTGGGACGGCATCTTGTCGAGGGGTTCGCCGTACTCGAAGTAGTCACGGAACTTCTGTGCCGCAGGGGTATTGGCCACGGCCTCCGATTTCGCCACGGTCCGCAGCGAGCCTTCCGTCCAGAACTTCTCACGGACGGCGCCGACGAGTTCGGCATCTTCGGAGACCTGCTCGATCAGGATGTGGCGGGCACCGTCGAGGGCAGCAGCCGCATCGGCGACGTTCTCGGAGACAAATCCGGCCGCGACATCCTCGGGAACCAACGAAGGATCGGCCAGCAATTGCTCGGCCAGCGGCGCCAGCCCGTTCTCCCGGGCGATCTGCGCTTTGGTCCGTCGCTTGGGCTTGTACGGCAGATAGATGTCCTCGACCCGCGATTTGGTCTCGGCGGCGTTCAACGCGGCCCTGAGCTCGTCGGTGAGCTTGCCCTGCTCCTCGATGGACGCGATGACCGCGCCGCGCCGCTCGTCGAGCTCACGGAGGTACCGCAGACGTTCGTCGAGGGTCCGGAGCTGGGCGTCGTCGAGGCTGTCGGTGGCCTCCTTGCGGTAGCGGGCGATGAACGGCACCGTCGACCCCTCATCCAGCAGCTTCACCGCTGCTGCCACCTGTTCTTCCCGAACATCGAGTTCCTCGGCGATGCGAGCGTTCACGGACTTCACAGCTGCGATCGAATTCACGAACAGAACAATACCGAAACCCGCGGACGGCCTGGCGAATGATTCCCACCGTGACAAGGACCCCGCGGTTGCGCTGGATCACTCGCCCCGATCCCGGCTCCGCACGGCAGCTAGACTGCAGGTTTCGCCGATACGCGTTCGCCGAGGCGACATGACTGGTCGACCGGTCGCATGTATACCGGGCAATGGTTGCGATAGGCCTAGCGATTGGAATCCCGAACATGAACTCGGGCCGATTCCCTCGAAGTGAACTACACGCGACTGGAACTACCGATGACCTGCGGCCAACCTCGACTTCACTAGTGCGTGAAGCCGGCGATCGGTTGGCAAGCAAGCCGCCATGACCAGGGACGTTGTTAACGGTGTGGCACCGACGTACCTCCGGTATCGGTGTCGTTACCACAACTGCACCGACAACCCGAGGTCCTCTTGTACCACTCTGATGCCTTACTCACTCCGAAAGGAGATTAAAATCGCTTCGGCGATCGTTGAGGACACTGGTTGATCCGCCGCCGCCGAGCGGCTCCAATGCTCACCCGCCACGGCCAAGAAGTGGGCCGACGGCTACTAGAGCGGCGGTCAATCGTGGATGGTCGATCGATCCAGCCGACCCACCACAGCCCAAACCGCACCCACTCGACGCCAACGACAAATCATCAACCTGCGCTTCACCCGCCGCTGGAGGACCACACCGCATCGCCTACACCTGCGCCGCACCACCGTCGGAGCAGTCCTGAACCGATAGCAGATGTCACTTCTGGGGCACCGGGACCAGAACACCGGCCTAACGGTCCGCCGACCTCAACCGCGCCGCAACGAAAAACGGGCGAGGGACCTGATCCACATCGACCCTAAAAGCCCTCGGGCGCATCCCCAACGGTGATGGGCACCGCAAACTCGGACGCACAATCGGACGCCGCAACAACAGAAAGAAGGGTCGCGGTTACCCCTTCGTCCACCACGCCGTCGATGATCACAGCCGACTGGCGTACTCCGAGATACTCGGCGACGAACGCAAAGTGACCGCCTCTGCGTTCTTCAAACGCGCCAAAGCCTTCTACGCAACCCATCAGATCACCATCAAACGAGTGCTCACCGACAATGGATCCTGTTACCGCTCAAACCTTTTCAAGCACACCCACGGACCAGACATCAAGCACAACCGCACCCGCCCGTACCGGCCGCAAACCAACGGCAGAGTCGAACGATTCAACCGGACCTTGAACCAGGAATGGCCTACGCCCGCACCTATCTGTCAGATGAGGCCCGCGCTGCGACCTACCAAGACTGGGTGCATGAATACAATCACCACAGATCCACACAGGCATCGACGGCAAAATTACCGACCGAACGCCGCACCGCTCACAACCTCCGGGAAGAACAGTTAGCTCGCGCTGAACACAGACCGTCGGCAGGCCATTGCGACACGACGAACAATAGAAAGTCTGCGTGCACCTTGTTTGGACTTTCGATCGCTACGGCTTCGCAGCAGGCGGTTTCGAAACCATTTCGCTCACGAGACGAACCGCGATCTCGTTTACTGACTCGACCTCGAAGTACACGACCCCGCAGCCGACCGCCGCGATCTTGGCCGCGCGGGCCTCCGAATGCCCGATCCGCCCCGTCACACAAAGGGCAATATCTTTGCCAGGGCGTAGATTTCCCCATCGTTTGTCCAAGTCGCGCGGCTTCTTGCCTTTCTCCGACGGAATCCACTCAATATCAGCGAGAGAAAGCCCGGTCGCGCGACAGATTGCTTCAACCACATGTTCCGAGGCCTTCCCGCCAACGATGTGCAGACGTTGACCTGAGAAGATCCCTGCTATCGCCCCAGTTCTCTCCACCGAGAGTTGTCGATGCGGTTCGAAGCAAAGTTCCAAACTTTCCGGCGGTGCAGGATCAATTGCCACAGCGGACTCCATTCGAGACCAGCTAGTCTCAATCGTCGCAATGGCGACAACCTCGTTGCCGACCGAACCGGAGATATCAAGTTGCAAAACCTCCGATTCTCGATTTCCCCCGACATAAGCGGGATCCAGACTGCGACGAGGAGGTCGAGCGGTCGAATCGACCTGTCGAGATATAAGACTGTGAAAAGCTCGACGGTACTCATTGCGTAGTTCGCGGGGATAGAAGGCGATATCTGATTCCGGAAACTTCCGATCCGCATATTGCTCTAGAACGAATCTGAGGGTTTCTGAGCCCATTACGAGTCGCTTATCTGTCGACCAATCAACGAGCGAGCTCCAGAACTTAAGCAGGGACTTTTCTTCAATAGTGTCAACTGGAAGAAGCACGATCCTCGCATCCACTAGAATCTTCAATTCGCAGACTCCGATTCAAGGATTTTGCGCACGGCAACCACCAGCGCTCGCGCTTCTTCATCCTGGGTATCGAAAAACCCCGACGGCCAATCAGAGAAGTCTCCAAGACGACCCACATGCAGGCGTCGTACATCAGTGTATCCATTGTGCTGCTCAGCAAATAGGATCGCGATGCGATCAGAGTTTTCTGCACTCTCAACCACTCGTCTTCGCAGCCTTGTGATCATGTATTCGCTATGCGTCTCGACAACTACGGCTACATCTGGGCGAGACCAGAGGAAGAAGTCCGCAAGCCGACTCTGCACCGATGGATGCAGGTGAAGCTCGGGTTGTTCTAACAACACCAATGATCCACTCGGAGCCGTCAGCACAACGCTTAGTACTGGCACGAGCTGGCTGGCACCGACTCCAATAGTCGTCAAGTCTCGCTCTACCCCATTCAGCTTAATTCTTAAACCACGCCCCAGCTTGCCCTGGTCTTCAACCGAAACATCCTCACCTACCCCGAGGTAGGAAATCCATCGAGTAAGAGCCTCTGCAACCGTTCCATTGCTATTGAGACCAGCCCAATCACGGTAATTTACCTCCGTGTCATTCGATCTCGAGAGCAAGTCGGCCGTATACTCACCACGTGGCCCGGCAGGCAAAGCGTCATATCGCGCACCTGTCGGAGACACCACTTGTGGCTCCTCTCGAAGAGGGCCAAGATACCTGATCGACTGCCGAAGTGACCCCAAGGCATCCCTAGCAAAAGCTAGTGTAGTTGCAGCTCTCTCCTGATCAGCAGGGACACCTATTAAGGCCTGAAAACGCAGGGAGGCGGGATGATTTACGGGAGAATACGCCGAGAGGGGCAATCGCCCTATCGCCTCCTTCGGCACTTCGGTCTGTACGAATTTTTCCAGCAGCTCCCTGAGTTCGGCCTTTCTAAACTCAGAAAGCGCGGAAAAGAACCCGATCCGACGAGACGGGACGGAGTCGCGAAAACGAGCCGGGATTCGAGTCTTGTCAGCATTGATAAACTGGGTTAGCTCGTACATGATGTTGAACGAATCATCCGCTTCTGGATCTTCAATTGCTTTCTTTAGCGCTTTTCGCATCTCCCTTAGGACTTGTTCGGGAGTTCGCTTGAAAACAAGCAAATCTGGAAACAATCCCGATAGTCTGACATACGTTCCAGAAGAAGCTGGCTTCCCGTTCATTATCCGCACGCGAAGGAGCGTTTGATGCAGCCGGGGCTCAAGGACTTCATCACGGATATCGGGGTTCACACGATCCGAGGTCGCTACGACCAGTTCAGTGCCGCTGTCATTATCCATCGCAACAATCTCGCGAACCACAAGAGAACTTCCGACAGCAGCAAGCGTGATCTCCACAAGGAGATCATTGAGGATGACTTCCGAGTTATTCATGTGCTTCATGCTCGCCACATAGCCCAAGGTCATCGTATCCGAACCAGTGCTAATTACATCAATTGGATCGCCGAGCCTAACGAGCGGTCCGTTGAGAATCAACTCCTCCGGGGTGCTTTGTGCCAGCAATAGAAGACTCTGAATTAAGCTGGATTTTCCAGAACTATTTGCTCCTACAAGTACATTCAAACTAGCCAGCGGGAGCGTCGCATTCTCCAACGCCTTGAAGTTGCGGACGCCCCATTCGATCGCCTGGGGCCTAACACCCCGACGGGAAACACTTGCGCGCTCGGTCATCTCGATACCATACATCTGCCAGTTGAGAGCGTAGCCGTCCGCCGCAGAAGATGATCGCGAGTACTCGAGGACCGGCGCGATTGGCGACAGCTCCTACCACTCGGAGTCCGGATATACTGCGCCGACCACTAAATGAGCGTTGTCCTCCATACGACATCAACCGGCCAGCCGGAGCACTCACACCTCAACGTCGAAGGCGTGGCCCACCGTCGCTGAAGCGCAGTTGTCTCGAAAAACTCTGCGAACCCCGAAGGGACATCGAGGACAACTCCTGATCCCTGCCCGGCAGCAGCGGTCAGATCTATCTGATAGGTGGCGACACCACCGTCATCCTATCGGCTTCATGACCGACCTCCCATCTATCCGCATCCGCAACTGATGCTCGGCCGAGGACGGCGCGACCGAGGTCATAGGAATCGGTCGACAATGTGGCCATGGGCCGTACCGGTCCTAGCGATACCCGCCATCGCTGCGACGGATATTCGCACGGGACGATGTTCCCCCTTGTCTACCCTGGTTGCTTTTCGTCGAACCGATTCCGCGCCAAGGGTGGTGCGCTGCGCCCAGCAGCTCGAACCAATGCTGACGCAGCCAGAATTATGTCCAGCTGGGCTCTGCCCATGTAACCAAACAGGGGCGGGCCGCGTCCATGTGTCAACATGGGCGTGGTCGACAAACGGCCGGCAGCCACCTACAGAACGGGACTCATCTGTGCGGGACTCATCTGTGCGGGACTCATCTGTGCGGGACTCATCTGTGCGGGACATGGCCAAGGGCTCGAGAACAGATCTGGTCGACAACCGATACGTCGTCCGCATCTCCACACCCGGGAAATCCGGTCTGGTCGATCTCGCCGCGGTCCTGCTCGGCGACACCGGCACAGTGCGCACGGACGACGACTTCGTCTTCTTCAACAACCCGACCGCACCCGGCGTCGCATTGACGGCTGACGACAGCATCTCGGTCGATCTCGCAATGATCCCAGGTGACGTGCATCGCATCCTCGTGACCGCCGGCACCGAGGCCCAGAACACGAATTTCGGTGCCGTTCAAGGACTGTCGGTCGAGGTGGCGGGCAGCTCGCAACAGTTCCGCTTCGCCCCTCCGGATCTGACGACCGAAACAGTCCTACAGGTCGTCGCGCTCTATCGCCGCGGGCCCGGCTGGCGGATCGATGCGATCGGCCAGGGCTACAGCCAGGGTCTCGCCGCACTCGCGATCGAGCACGGAATCGCGGTGGACGAACCAGGGGCACCCGAGGCGGCTGCGCCGTCGCCGCAGCACACACAAGCAGCGGCCGCTCCAGCACCGCCGGCACAACCGCCGGCCACATCAGCACCACCAGTACAACCGCCGGCGGCGTCGGCGATCTCATTCGACAAGGTGAAGGTCGCCCTGACCAAGGACTCCCCCAGCCAGATCGCGAAGATCGACCTCCGAAAAGCCCAGGGAGACACCAACTGGGTACTCACCGTGGGACTGGAATGGGATGGCCGCGGCGCGACGTACGACAACAACGGCAACGTCACGAAGTACGGCTCGGGCGACCTGGATGTGTACTTCTTCTGCCGCAACGAAGTCACCAACGACTACGTGGTCATCAGCGGCGACAAGGGCCATCAGGGAAGTCTCAAGGAATGGCCGTTCATGCACCACTACGGCGACAGCAAAGGTCCCGGCAAGGGAAACAAGCCTGCCACCGAACAGGTTCGGGTCATCCCCAACGAGAACGGCGACCTCCTGGTCAACATCTACCAGAGCGTCGACAACGGGGGCGGCGCCATCGACAAGTTCGGTCGACCCCGGGTGGCGATCCGTTACGGACGCGCCGGCAAAGGCGGTTTGCCCGATGCCGACGCCGATGAGATCCTCGTCTACGTCGGCAACAGCAAGAACTCGTTCTGGGCCACCGTCGCCCACATCGACGTCCAAGATGGCGTGTTGACCGTTGACGGCGAGACCCGCTACAGCCGGATCGGCAGCGAGAAGATGCCTGGACTGGATTCGAACAGCGCATGGGTTCGGTCGCCTTCCGACGGACCAAAAGGCCGCAGCAAGAAGGCAAACAAGGGCCTCGGTCTGAACAAATACAGCGGTAAGTGCCCGACCTAGGCTCCATCAACCCGCGAGGCTCCCGGCAAGCCCGGATCTGAGCTGACCTCGGCCCGAATACGAGCAGACGAGGTCGGGGTTCAACTCCCGGCGACAACCGCCAGGACGCCGAAATTCGCATCGAGGTCGACATCCACCTCCGAACCGTCGGGCAGTCGCACCTCGACGTCGAATGCGTGGCCGGCGTCGTCACTGCGTTCGGCGTCGGTCACGGTCCCACCACCCGCAGCTGCGATCGCGGCAGTCGAAGCCCGTGCCAGTTCGTCACCCGCCAGGTCGTCGGGATCGACCGGTGCTGCCGGGGCCTCAGCCGCGGGGTTCTCGGCTGCTGGAGTCTCGGCTGCTGGAGTCTCGGCGACCGGTGCACCGTCGTCATCGCGATCGACCTTCAGAACCTGGAAATCAGCGTCAAGGGTGACCTCGTATTCCGTCCCGTCAGCACCGATCAAGTCGAGATCGTAGGTGGTGACACCACCGTCGTCATCTTTTTCCGCGCCAGTCACCGATCCACCTTCCACCCTCGGAACCGCAGCAGCAGTTGCCCGTTCGAGGGCCGAACCGCTGAGCTCATCTGAATCGGTGAAGCCATCGGTGACGGCGTAGGCGACGCCGGTGCCGGCGATGGCCGCCACCGCAGCGACGGATACTCCCGCGAGGACGATGGTTTTCTTGCGCATGGGGTTTGCTCCTTGTCGATCTGACTCCGCGCCGCGAATGTGGCGTTGCAGTCAGGATGTCGAATCGATGCTGACTGCAGCCTGAACGACTCCCGTCCCGGTCAATCGGATACGGCCGGCAACCGAATTTCGAACCGTGCGCCCCCGAGTGCGCTGTCGGTCACCAGGACCGAACCGCCATGCGCCGATACGATTTCCGCGACGATCGCGAGTCCGAGGCCCGAACCTCCCGAGTCGCGGGCACGCGACTCATCAAGTCGCACAAAGCGTTCGAAGATGCGCGTCCGATCCGACACCGGGACCCCGGAACCGTCGTCGTCCACGGCTACCACCGCCAGCGGCCGCGTACCGTCACAGTCGAGATACGTGGATACCGCGATGCGCGTCGTGGCGTGACGCAGCGCGTTGTCGATCAGATTCCGCAGGGCCCGCGACAGCATCGCCTCGTCACCGCTGACCTGCGCTGCGCCGATGCCCGAACTGTCGACGGCCAATCGATCGGCCCCACGAGCACGTTTGACTTCGCGCAGTGCGATGTCATCGAGGTCCATCGCCGTGGCCAGCACCCGCAGCGTGTCCTCATCGGCACGAGCGAGTAACAGCAGGCCGTCGATCATCGTGGCCATCCGCTCGGACTCCGCTGCGACCGTCGCGGCGAACTCTTCCGGGAGCACCTGACCCGGATACGTCAGCGCGACCTCGGCGTTCTGTCGCAATGAACTGACCGGCGAACGCAACTCGTGCGAGGCATCGGACACGAACCGTCGCTGGCGTAGCTGTGCTGCCTCCAATCGGGCAAGCATGGTGTTGAGGGTCGTCGCCAGCCGATCGATCTCGTCGCCCGAACCGGAGGCCTCCACTCGCCGTCCGAGTTCAGCCGCAGTGATCTGCTCTGCCGCTCGACGCACCTTTTCGACGGGGCGTAGTGCCCGACCGACCACCAACCAGCACGTCAATCCCACAAAGACGGTCACGACAGGCACTGCGAAGAACAGCAGCGTGCGCGTTGACGACAGTGCCTCCGACCGTGCTTCGTCGTCGACTCCGACAACCAGCAGCGCTCCATCGTCGAGATCTTTCGCGACGATGACCAGGCGCTCATCGTCATCATCGCCGGAATCGCGGACCGTGACCGACACGGCCCCATCGGTCTCCCGAGTCACCACCGGGTCGGCATCATCGAGATCGTCGGTCGCCCCCACGACGCGGCCGGAGACAATGAGCTGGGCATGGCCATCGAGATCGGCCAACGCAGCAGCGGCCTGCGCGGTGGACCCGGACTCGTCGACGATCGTCTCGATCCGTGACGCCTCACCGTGGGCCGCCGATTCCGCTGAGTCGTGCAAGGTCTCGGACAGGATGAGCACGAAAGCGACTCCCCCGAGCGCGAGCGCACCGAAGACAACGGCGGTGGCCACCAAGGTTATCCGAGCCCGCACCGACCGCAACCGCAGGCCTACCCGTGAGACCACAACTCTCCCAGCATCTTTGGCACCCCGAAGCTCAGGCATCGTCGATCACTCGATATCCCGAACCGCGCATGGTCTCGATGGACTCTCGCCCGAACGGCCGATCGACCTTGTTTCGCAGCCGTCTGACGTAGACCTCGACGATGTTCGGATCGCCATCGAAATCGAAGTCCCACACCGCACCCAGGACATCCGCCTTCGACACCACCGATCCGGCGCGCGACACCAGGAACTCGAGCACACTGAACTCCCGCGTCGTCAGCACGATCGCCGCGTCCGCTCGGGCAACCCGTTTGGTCGCGGGATCGAGAGTCAGGTCCCCGACCGAGAGCACCGTGGGACGTTCTCCGCCTCCCCGACGGATCAGAGCGCGCAGTCGCGCCAGCAGAACAGGGAACGAGAACGGCTTGATCAGGTAGTCATCGGCGCCGGTGTCGAGAGCTTCGACCTGATCGAAGTCGCCATCTTTTGCCGTCAGCATGATGACCGGCGTCCAGTTGTGCGCCGCCCGCAACGCCGCGCAGATCTGATAACCGTTCATTCCGGGCAACATGATGTCGAGGACGATCACCGAGTAGTCGTTCTCGCGTGCGAGCCACAGACCATCGGTGCCGGTTGTCGCCGTGTCGACCGCAAAGCCTTCCGCCTCCAGACCTGCTGCGATGGCACAAAGCAGGCTGTGTTCGTCATCGACCACGAGGATGCGTACGTCAGACTCCTTTACGCTCGGTAGCCCCCATCAGATCAGGGCCAACTGCCGAACAACACGGTCAGCCCAGAGAGTGTCACACCCCGTACCTGACTCTGTCCTGAACGCCGGACAGTGGTGAACGCCGGACAGATCTCCAGCCTCATCTCTCCAGCCACATCGGATCCGCTACTCCGCCTTCGAGAACACCGCTACCAGGAAATCGGACTCGCTGGTGAACGGCCGCAGGTCCCAGGTGGACAGCTTCAGGTCGACCACGAGCCCACTCGCCTCGGCATCGACGAAGAAATCCGAGAACTCGTATTCGCGACCGGCTCCGAAACCGATGACAACCCGGCCATTCGGGGCCAGATGCCTGGCGAAACCCGCCAGCACCGCACGCCGGGTCGAGGGAGCCACGAACGTGACGACGTTGCCCGCACACACGACAACGTCGAATCCGGCAGCGATTCCCTGGACCGGCAGGTCGAGTTCGGCCAGATCACCGACAATCCACGTCGGGCCCGGATAGTCCTGCTCCGCCGCGGCGATCAACACCGGATCGACATCGACCCCGACCACCTCATGTCCTGTGGTGTGCAGGTGTCCACCGAGACGGCCAGGTCCGCATCCGGCATCCAGGACGCGAGAGCCGCGGCCGACCATAGCGTCGATCAACCGCGCTTCGCCGACGATGTCGTGCCCACTTGCCGCCATCGACCGGAAACGCTGCGCGTAGCGCTCCGAATGGGTCGGATCGGCGGCGGTGATCTCTTCCCACTTGCTGGGGACACGATCACCTGACACGTCGTTGTTCACTTCAGAAACTCCCTGGATGAGACGGTGCTCGGACAACGCCGGCACACAGGGCCGACGTTGCCACACCCCTCAACCCTAGACTCGCACCCGCGCGTGTCAGCTGCCGCCGACAACCCCGGAGCCGGGTGCGGCCGCCGGTGGGACCACCGCGCGCGGGGCAGTTCAGCTCTCCACGTAGGCCGCGAGATGCTGCCCCGTCAGCGTCGACCCATCCGCGATGAGATCGGCGGGTGAGCCCTCGAAGACGATCGTGCCGCCGTCGTGACCGGCACCGGGACCGAGGTCGATGATCCAATCGGCGTGGGCCATCACCGCCTGATGGTGTTCGATGACGATCACCGATTTTCCGGAATCGACCAGACGATCGAGCAGACCGAGCAAGTTCTCGACATCGGCGAGGTGCAGACCGGTTGTCGGCTCGTCGAGCACGTAGACACCGCCTTTCCCGGCCATCTGGGTGGCCAGCTTGAGCCGCTGGCGTTCGCCACCCGACAGTGTCGGCAGCGGCTGCCCGAGTTTGATGTACCCGAGTCCCACATCCACCAACCGTTCCAAGATCTTGTGCGCGGCAGGTATTTTCGACTCACCCGCGCTGAAGAAGTCCTCGGCTTCTGCGACCGACATCGCCAGTACCTCACTGATGTCGCGGCCCCCGAGGTGGTAATCGAGTACGGCAGCTTGGAAACGCTTGCCCTCGCATTCCTCGCAGGGAGTGGCCACGCCGGCCATCATCGCCAGATCGGAGTAGATGACGCCGGCTCCCTTGCAGTTGGGGCAGGCGCCTTCCGAGTTGGCGCTGAAGAGAGCCGGTTTCACGTTGTTGGCCTTGGCAAAGGCCTTGCGGATGGGGTCGAGCAGTCCCGTGTAGGTCGCCGGGTTGCTGCGCCGGGATCCGCGGATCTCGGTCTGGTCGACCGTGACGACGCCCTCCTGGTCTGCGACAGAACCATGGATCAGTGAGCTCTTCCCCGAACCGGCCACGCCGGTGACAACAACCAGCACACCCAGCGGTATGTCGACATCGACATCACGCAAATTGTGGGTGTTGGCGCCGCGCACCTCCAATACGCCGGAGCCCGTGCGCACCTCGGTCTTGAGAGAGGCGCGGTCGTCGAGGTGATGGCCGGTGATCGTGTCGCTGGCCCGCAGCCCTTCCACCGTGCCCTCGTACATCACCTGACCGCCTTCGCTGCCCGCGCGCGGACCGAGGTCGATCACGTGGTCACCGATGAAGATGGTCTCCGGCTTGTGCTCGACCACCAGCACGGTGTTGCCCTTGTCCCGCAGACGCAGCAGCAGGGAGTTCATCCGTTCGATGTCGTGGGGATGCAAGCCGATCGACGGTTCGTCGAACACGTAGGTGACGTCGGTGAGAGACGAACCCAGATGGCGGATCATCTTGGTGCGCTGGGCTTCACCACCAGACAGGGTGCCCGATGGACGGTTGAGGGAGAGGTATCCCAGTCCGATCTCGACAAACGAGTCGAGCGTCCGCTGCAGTGTCTTCAGCAGCGGTGCAACCGACGGCTCATCGAGTCCACGCACCCACTCGGCGAGGTCGCTGATCTGCATGCCGCAGGCGTCAGCGATGTTGATCTTGTTGATCTTCGACGACCGCGCACCCTCGTTGAGGCGGGTACCGCCGCAGTCAGGACAGGTATCGAAGGTGACCGCCCTCTCCACGAACGCCCGGATGTGTGGCTGTAGCGCATCAACATCCTTGGACAGAAACGACTTCTGGATCTGCGGTACGAGTCCGGCGTAGGTCAGGTTGATCCCGTCGACCTTGATCTTGGTCGGTTCTTTGTAGAGCAGGTCATTCAGCTGCTTCTTGGTGAACTTGCTGATCGGCTTGTCCGGGTCGAAATAGCCACAGCCGCGGTAGATTCGGCCGTACCAGCCATCCATGCTGTAGCCCGGGATGGTGATGGCACTCTCATTGAGTGACTTCGTCTCGTCGTATAGCGCGGTGAGGTCGATGTCAGACACCGATCCACGGCCCTCACACCGTGGACACATACCGCCGGTGATCGAAAAACTCCGCCTCTCTTTCGTCTCCCGGCCACCACGTTCGATGGTGACCGCACCCGCGCCGGAGATCGAGGCGACATTGAACGAGAACGCCTGAGGTGAACCGATGTGCGGCTTACCGATTCGGCTGAACAGGATACGAAGCATCGCGTTGGCGTCGGTGGCGGTACCGACCGTCGAGCGCGGGTCCGCGCCCATTCGTTGCTGGTCGACGATGATCGCGGTGGTCAGCCCGTCGAGGACGTCGACCTCCGGCCGCGCGAGTGTCGGCATGAAGCCTTGAACGAATGCACTGTAGGTTTCGTTGATCATCCGCTGCGACTCTGCGGCGATGGTGCTGAACACCAACGAACTCTTGCCCGACCCGGACACGCCGGTGAACACCGTCAGCCGGCGTTTCGGGATCTCGACGCTGATGTCTTTCAGGTTGTTGACCCGGGCACCCTGCACGCGGATCAGGTCGTGACTGTCCGCGATGTGCAATTCCGGTGCTTCCGTCTGCGTCCTGGTGGCCATTGTCGTTCAAGTCTCCATCTCTCCGGGCGGGCGGCGTTTCAACTTTTCGGTCGCCATGTGGGGATGGCGCGTTGCGGGATACGGACCATGTTGCCCGACGACAGCCCGGGCGAACAGTATTTCGCCGTGGCGCCGCCCGGTCGACCAATGGAAGTCGTGAGTCGGCAATCAGCGGCATCAACCTGCAGCATATGGTGATGCCGCACAATTTTGAGAAAGGGCACAACCGATGGTGACCATGAAGGTCGGAACCGACAAGGACAACCCCGATGTCGAGGTGACTATCTCGGCCGCGAAGTTCAATCGCCACACATTCTGGTGTGGCCAGAGCGGCTCGGGTAAGACCTACGCCCTCGGAGTGATTCTCGAGCAACTGATCCTCCACACCGAGTTGCCACTTCTCATCCTCGACCCCAACGCAGATTTCACACGTCTGCGAGACATCCGCGACGGGTCGGACCCGGAACTCGCACGCAAGATCGCGGACTCCGACATTCGGGTCCTGCACTCCATCAACCCCGATGGCGAGCAGCTTCGAACACGATTCCTGGAACTGTCGTTGTCGGCCAAAGCGGCTGTCCTGCAGATCGATCCGATCGCACATGCCGACGAGTACAACGTTCTTCTGCATGCCTCCGCGAATGCCGCAGGGGGTTTCGACGAACAGACCTTCCTCTCGTTGTTGCGTGACTCCGATGATCCCGGCAAGCGACGACTCGCAACCCGGATCGAGAATCTGGAGGTCCTCGACTGGGATCTGTGGTCCCGAGGTGCCCTTCCGGTCACCGAGATCGTCGCTTCGCGGCCTCGCGCAACAGTCCTCGACCTCGGTGGTTTCCCCCATTCCGCGGAGCCGAAAGTCGCGGCGCTCAGTGTTCTCGAGCAGCTGTGGGCACGGCGCGAAGAACGCCGACCGGTCCTGATCGTCATCGACGAAGCGCACAACATCTGTCCGCCTGTCGCCACGTCGGCCGTCGAGAAGGCGCTGATCGATCAGATCGTCCAGATCGCCGCGGAGGGACGCAAGTTCGGTCTTTGGCTACTGCTTTCGACGCAGCGGCCGACGAAGATCCACCCGAACGTGCTGTCCCAGTGCGACAACCTGTGCCTGATGCGCATGAACGCTCCCCGAGACCTCGCGGAGCTCGCCGACGTCTTCGGATTCGTACCCGAGCACATGCTGGCGGAGTCCCCGGAGTTCCGGCAGGGACAGGCGCTGTTCGCGGGTGGTTTCATCGACGCCCCGACGTTCACCCAGATCGGCGCACGCATCACCGAGGAAGGTGGGGCCGACGTTCAGGTCCCGATGCCGGCCGCGGTCGGCTGAGCGCGGCGGCCGGCACCGGAGGCTCAGCGCAGTTCTTGGATCCGCACCATGTTGCCCGACGGATCACGCAACGCGCAGTCACGTACTCCGTACGGTTGTTCGGTCGGCTCTTGGACGATCTCGGTGCCGCCGGCCTGGACCTTCTCGAAGGTGGCATCGAGATCCGTGGTCGCCAGCAACACACTCGCGTACGTGCCCTTGGCCATCATCTCTTCGATGGTGCGCCGCTCTTCGTCGGTCGTTCCGGGATCGGCGCCGGGCGGCGCCAGGACGATGTTCACCGCAGGCTGACCGACCGGGCCGACAGTGAGCCAGCGCAGGCCGTTGTACCCGACGTCGTTGCGTACCTCGAAGCCGAGGGTGTCACGGTAGAAGGCCAGGGCGGCCTCCGCGTCGTTGTGCGGGAGAAAGCTCGAATGAATTGTGATGTCCATGGCATTCACGCTAGCTGCGGGTCGGCGATGGGTGCTTCTCGATTCCTGATCGGTCTGGTGACCGCTTTCTCCACACACGACGGCACACCTGCGATCGCGGTTGCCGCATCGCGCCGATAGACACTCGGCGGCACTCCGACCAGTTCCGTGAAACGCGTGCTGAAGGTGCCGAGCGACGAACACCCGACCTCGAAGCACACATCTGTGACGCTCATGTCTCCGCGCCGTAGCAACGCCATCGCACGCTCGATCCGCCGGGTCATCAAGTACGAGTACGGCGATTCGCCGTACGCCCGCTTGAACTCGCGGCTCAGATGACCAGCAGACATGTTGACTCCACGTGCGAGTTCTTCCACATTCAACGGCTGTGCATGTTCACGGTCGATCCGGTCGCGAACACGGCGCAGCAACGCGAGGTCGGTCAGCTTCTGCGTGTGGGTCGGCGCGCTGGTCACGCGACCAATCGTGCCACGCGCTCGCCCTCGGGTCGAGACCGATCGGTCGCTCGCTATTCGTGCGAGGGTTCGCCGGTGACAACGTGGTCGGCGTGGTTGATCCCTTCACCGACGAGGCGGGCGAGGTGACCATCGCGGATCCGGTAGATGACGCGGCGGCCGTCCTTACGAGTGTCGACCAATCCGGTGAACCTGAGTTTCGCCAGGTGCTGGCTGACCGCCGTACGCGACGCTCCCGAGGACTCGATGAGAGCCGTGACGTCAGCCTCGCCGTGGGTCAGCAGCCACAGGATGTGCAGGCGGGTCGGGTCTGAGAGCATCCGAAAGGTACTGGTCGCCGCGTCGAGTCGGGCCTGGTCCGGAGCGACGGGGTGCGCCAGGCTCGCCGGAACGTCGTGTGCTGCCGATGATTTCTCTGCCATCGCAGTCACCGCCCTTTCGCGCTGCGCCGCTAGGTGCGTGGCACAGGTTCTCGCTCCCGTTTCCGGCTTGCCGCCGCCGGCCACATCAGCGCGGCGGCAGTGGTGGCAAGTGTAGCGAGCACGGTCAGCAAAGCCGCCGCGACAACCTGGCTCAGCTGCACTCCAACCCAGCCCGCGATCAGATAGGTCACCAGAAAGCACAGGTGCGACAACGAGAACTGGGCCGCGAAGACCTGCGACCGGTTCCGCTGCGTCGAACCCGCTCGAATCAATCGGGCCGACGGGGTGTTCACCAGCGAAGTACCGACGCCGAGAATCACCCACGCCACGCAGATGATCACCCACCCGAGCGCCGCGCCCGGTGAAGAGATCAACAGCGCCACAGTCACTCCCAAACCGAAAGGGAGGATCGACGCCCCGCAGACCATCAGCCGTCGCTCCGTGTACGTATCCAACAGCCCCGGTACGCACACGGCGGCCGCCATCGATCCCGCACCGAAGAAGGCCAACGCCAGCGCGACTGCCGCGCTGGAACCACCGAGGAGCCCGTGCACGTAGACAACGGTGTTCACCAACACCACCGCCGACGCGGCGGCCACTGCCGTGTTCAGCGCCAGCAATGCACGTAAAACCGGATCCGTCAGCATGATTCGAGATCCGAGCTCGATCCTGGACACCAGCGATCCCGACGGTTCGAGCGACTGCGCGAGCGGCAGAGTCGTGGTGACCACCAACGCGGCCGACACAACAAAGCCCAGTGCCGTGCCCACGAACAGCGAGTTGTACGTGATCACCGTCAACAGCAGGGCCGCGATCACCGGGCTCGCCAGCGATTCCAGGTCATAGGCCAACCGCGACAACGACAACGCCCGCGTGTAATCGCGCTCGTCAGGTAGCACCGACGGAATGATCGATTGGAACGTCGGCGTGAACGTCGCCGATGCCGCCTGCAGAACGAAGATCAGCACATAGAGTTGCCATGCCTGATCAACAAACGGCAGCAATATCGCGATCGCCGCCCGCACGCCGTCAGCGCACACCAGCAGCGCCCGGCGAGGAACGTTGACCGCCACGGCGGACATCACCGGCGCACCGATGACGTAGGCGACCATCTTGATCGCCAGAGCCGTCCCCAGCACGGCACCGGCATCGCTCCCGGACACGTCGTAGGCCAGCAAAGCAAGGGCGACAGTCAGCAGACCGGTGCCCAGCAACGCAACAACCTGCGCGGCGAACAGTTTGCGAAAAGTCCGCGCTGCCAACACTTCGAACACTCGCCCACCTCGACCCGGCCACCGGACTATAAGTGCATACTTGCGCAATTGTACCGATGTTGTCGAATGCGGGCGACAACTCCCGACGGCAACGATTCGCACGGCAATTCCGCAGGACTGTTCTCAGCGCTACTAGATACGCCGACGGGACAGCGGCGTTTCGTCGGCCAACTCTCCATCCGGACGTCGTCTTGTTATAGGTTTGCGCTGTCCATTCGAGGGGAAGTCGCCGCCAATGCCACGCAACACCGAAGACAATGTCGGTCAAGCCCCCGCGTGGTTGCTGCCCCGCGGATTGATCGTGTTGCTGAGTTTGGCTGCCCTGGTCATCACGGTGGCCGGGCTCAAGTCGTTTGCCGAAATCGTCGCCCCGGTGATGCTCGCATTGATGCTCACGGTGGCAGTTCATCCCTTGCCGGACTGGCTGCGGCGCAAGGGTATGCACCCCGTGCCGGCAGTCATCGTGGCGTTGGTGGCCGTTTACGCCATCGTTCTGGCACTCGTTGCATCTTTGGTGATCTCGGTGTCACAGCTCGCGGAAATGTTGCCCAGCTACGCCGACGAGTTCGACGATCTCGTCGCCAACGTCAAGGACGTGTTCAATTCAGCCGGCATCGACGCCGATCAAGCCCGCAGTCTGCTCACGGACGTCGATTCGACACAGGTATTCGGACTCGTCGAGACCCTGCTCGAGAGCTTCCTGGGGGTTGCGACGAACCTTCTGTTCCTCGTCACCTTGCTGCTGTTCATGGCGGTCGACGGAATGTCCTACTCCCCTCGCCTCGAGGTCCTCCGACAGTCGCGGTCCGACATCGCGTATGCGGTGTCCTCGTTCTCAACCGGCACGCGGCGCTACCTGGTCGTGACGACCGTGTTCGGTTTGATCGTCGCAGTCCTGGACACGGCCGCATTGTGGGCTCTCGGCGTCCCATTGCCCGTGCTCTGGGGCGTGCTGTCGTTCATCACCAACTACATTCCGAACATCGGATTCGTCCTGGGCCTGGTACCGCCTGCACTGCTCGCGCTGCTCGAAGGCGGCCCCGGGCTGATGTTGGCTGTCATCGCCATCTACTGCGTCCTCAACGTTGTCATCCAATCGGTGATCCAGCCCAAGTTCGTCGGTGACGCCGTCGGCCTGTCGGTCACGCTGACGTTTCTGTCGCTGGTGTTCTGGACGTGGGTACTCGGTCCGCTGGGTGCAATACTCGCGGTTCCGCTGACACTGATGGCGAAGGCATTCCTCGTCGACATCGACCCATCGACGCGCTGGGCCGACATCTTCCTCAGCAGCAAACCACCGGCCGAGCAGACCTGATCAGACCTGATCAGTGCCGGGCCGACGCTCGGACGCCGAATCCCTTGTGGGATCGCCATCATCCTAAAAGGGTGAAACAGCACGATTCACACTGCGCAGCGTCGGTGTGTGATGCAAACTCCGGGTGGACGCACAATTTCGAAGCATCTTCCGCCGGATCGCCAACTGTCATCCGTCGGATCTGCCAACAATGAGAAGAGAGTTCATCAATGTGGGATTCATTCTGGGACTTCATCTGGTATTCGATCGTGATCTTCGCCTTCGTGGCGTACCTGATGATCCTGTTCTACGTGCTGGCCGATCTGTTCCGTGATCACGCCACATCCGGCTGGGTGAAGGGTGTGTGGATCTTCTTCCTCATAGTCGTCCCGTACATCACCCTGTTCGTCTACCTCATCGCACGGGGTCGCGGGATGGCAGAACGCACAGCGCAGGCGCAGAAGGCGGCGAAGGAACAATCCGATTCGTACATCCGAGAGGTGGCCGGAAGTTCGGCCACTGATCAGATCGCGGCCGCCAAGGCGCTGCACAACGAAGGAACCATCACGGACGCCGAGTTCGAACAGCTCAAAGCCAAGGCTCTGAGCTCCTAGCAACTCGAGGCACCAGGTTCGACCGACCGGGTACTTCCGGCCGCGGAGGACCTCGTTCCCGATGAGCCGTTCCCGATGAGCCGCTCGTGATCGATGCATCGATCAGGGGCGGCCCATCGGCGTATTCGGGGTCTACACCCATCCGTTCCGCGTTCTGTTCCGAACCGTTCAGTGCCCCCAGTTGTTGCTGACGTCCGGACATGGAGAACGCCGCATGCAGTCGATAGTGCAACGTACCGAGGCGCCGGCCGTGGACGATCTGGTCCTCAGCCGCGGGCGCAAGATCCATGCGGTGGTCAGCGAAGTCCTGCGAAACCACGTGTCAGACCACTCTGGCTTCATCGGCGGTCTGAGCCCTGAGGTCAGACCGCTGACCGATGCGGTGATGAACACTCTGGCCCGCGGCAAACGGATCCGCGCACAGTTCTGCATGTGGGGCGCGTACGGCGCATCCGGCGGCTACCTGGTGACAGGTGTACCGGAGATGGCCGCGGCAATCGAACTCTTCCATCTCGCCGCCCTGATCCACGACGATGTGATGGACAACAGCGACACCCGCCGTGGCCTGCCCGCAGTGCATCGGCAGTTCGCCGACGACCACGCCCGTCGGGGTCTGCTCGGCGACAGCGACAATCATGGTTCGGCCGCGGCGATCCTCGTCGGGGACATGTGCATGTCGTGGTCCGATGAATTGGCGATGACGGCAGCCGACTCGCTGCCAGTCGACGCACGTCGCGCAGTGCGGGTGATGTGGTCGCAGATGCGCGACGAAGCCTACGCAGGCCAGTATCTCGACATCCTCAGCCAGACCGAAGCGACCACCTCCCGATCCCGCACCGACCTCATCCTGCAATTGAAGAGCGCCAAGTACACGGTCAGCCATCCCCTGCGCCTCGGCGGCACCATCGCCCGAGCTGACGATGATCTCCTGGATCTGTACGACCAGATCGGAGTGACCGCCGGAGCGGCGTTTCAACTCCGCGACGATCTCCTGGGTGTATTCGGCGATCCCGTGGTCACCGGCAAGCCGGTGAACGACGACATCCGCGAAGGAAAACGCACACTGCTGATCGCCGAGGCCGAATCGCGGGTCGATCAGGCGCAGAGGGAACTCCTCATGCATTGTCTGGGCAACCCCACTGTGGACGACGCCGAACTCGACGCGCTCCGGTCCGTGCTCATCGCGACCGGTGCCGACCAGGCCATCGAGGCGAGAATCGGCGAGCTCACAGCCGAAGCCATGCAGATCGTGGAGTCGCTTCCGGTTGATGAGATCACCCGGGCCGCGTTGACCGGTCTGGTCGAACAATGCGTGTCGCGCACATCGTGACGCCCTGACGACTCAGCTGGACGGCCCCACCGACCGGTCGTGCGCCAGTCGCTTCCGAATGAGTTCGGCACTGATCAGGCACATCGGTAGGCCGATTCCGGGACGAGTGCTCGATCCCGCGTAGTACAGCCCCTCGACCGTGCGTGACCGGTTGGTGGCGCGAAGAAATGCGCTCTGGCGCAACGTGTGTGCCGGTCCGAGCGCGCCGCCCGACCACGAGTTGACGTCGTCGACGAAGTCGGCCGGGCCAACGGTGCGGCGGACCACGATCCGTTCCGCGAGGTCCGAGATCCGCGCCCACTGCGCCACCATCGCGATTGCGCGGTCGGCGACTTTCTCGATGTCGGGATCCCCGGTGCCGTCGATCCCTCCGTGCCCCAGTCCCGGGTCGGCGGGCACCGGCACCAGGATGAAGATGTTCTCGTGCCCGTCCGGTGCCACCGAGTCATCCGTCGCCGAGGGACGACACACATACAAGGACGCCGGATCCGGTATGTGAGTCGGCGTCTCGAAGATCGCGTCGAAGTTGGCAGTCCAGTCCTCGGTGAAGAACAGCGAATGATGCGCCAGCTCGGGCACACTGCCACGCACGCCGAGATAGGCAAGCACCGCACCGGGCCCCGACGTCGCCTTGTCCCACCATTGCTGGGGGAATGTCTGCAGGTCTCGCGGCAGCAACCGCGTCTCGACATGGTGCAGGTCTGCGGCACCGACCACGATGTCGGCGGCGATGACGCGTTCGGCACCGGCGTTGTCCCGCACCCTGACCCCGGTAACTTCATTCCGGCGGCGCAGCCCACGCCCGAGTTCACGCCCGATGCCCGTTCCGCTACGACTGCGACTGCGACGACGGCGGGTGAGAATCTCAGTGGCCGACGTGCCGGAGTGCACCCGTACCCCGTTTTCTGTTGCGAGCCGGGACAACGCATCGACAAACGTGGTGAATCCGCCATCGGGATACCGGACTCCGTCGTCGAGGTCGAGCCAGCTCATCAGGTGATAGATCGCCGGCGTGCGCTCCGGCGACGAGCCGAGGAACACAGCCGGGTAGCCGAGCACCTGGCGCAGACGCCGGTCGGAGAACTGTTGCGAGACAAAATCTTCCAGTGATCGGGTGAGCAGCATCGCGAGGGTTCGCGCATGGTGCACCACCTCACGACTGAGGTAGGCGCGCGGTGAATCGAAACTGGTGTAGAGGAACCGTCGGACGGCGATGTCATACGCCTCGCGGGCAGAGACGAGGTAAGACGTCAACGCCGAACCCGCACCCGTCTCAACACTTTCGAACAATGTCCGATTGCGTTCTTCGTCCCCCCAGATGTCGATCTGCTCGTCCTCACCCTCGAAGAAGACGCGGTAACCGGGTTCGAGCCGAACCAGCTTCACCTGTTCGGCTGTCGAGGTTCCCAGCAGTTCGAAGAAGTGGTCGAACACCTCGGGCATCAACCACCAGGACGGTCCGGTGTCGAAGCGGAACCCCTCGTGCGCCCATGACCCGGCGCGCCCGCCGAGGTCATCGTTCTTCTCGACCAGGTCGACGTCGTGCCCGTCGTGGGCGAGGAGAGCTGCGGTCGCCAACCCGGCAACGCCACCGCCGATGATGACAACTCTTCTCGGTGGCACGCTTTTCGGTGCGGCTCGTTTCGATCCGACCCTCACGAGTGGTTGTATCCCTTGGCGAAAGCGCGAGGTTTGCCGGCAGCGCGAGGGCGACCGCGGCGCAGCGCTGCCGAGGCGGCGATGCGGACTTTCTCCGGCGTCGGAACACGTACCCGTCGGTGCCGCGCCTCGACCGGTGACGTCTCCCGTAGACGTCGGGTCAGTTCCGCGAACAGATCGTGGGCCGCACACACAGCCATTCGGCATCCGGTCGGAAGCCCGGGAATGACGTCCGCGGCAGCGGCCAGGTCCAGTTCGATGTCATCCAGCCAGTGGTTCCAGATCACCTCGTCGAGGTCGTCGAGGTTGTCGTGATCGTCGGTGTGGAGTCCGACGAGATAACTGCGGCCGAGTCCGTCGCTGTCGTCGCCGAAATCCCGCAGGAAGTTGACCTTCTGGAATGCGGCACCGAGGCGCTGCGCCCCCGGGGCGAGCTCGTTGTAGCGGTGTGAGGAGTTCGGTTCACCGGCCAGAAAGGCTCGCAGGCACATCAGGCCAACGACCTCGGCTGACCCGTAGATGTAGGTGGCGAGGCTCGCGCTGTCGTGGTCGGTGCGAGAGAGGTCTGTGCGCATCGAGGCGAAGAAGGGCGCGACCAGGTCTTCTCCGATGCCGACCCGCCGCGCGGTGCGGGCGAACGCGTGCACAACGAGGTTGCTGCTCGAGCCCGTCACCAAAGCCGTGTACGTCTCCTGCTCGAGCTTCTCGAGTTCAACCATGCGATCAGTACTGTCCTGACCGGGCCGCGGTGCGTCCACGACCTCATCGGCCACGCGTACCAGTGCATAGATGTTGCACACATCCTGGCGTACCTGGCCACCGAGCAACCGCGTCGCGAGACCGAAAGAGGATGAGTACCAACGGATTACCAAGGCCGCACTGGCGTCGGCTGCCGCGTCGTAGCGCCGATAGGGCTGCATGCTGTCCACTCGTCTCTTGGCGTGGGCCAATCGACCGGTCCCCGCGTTCGGTTCGCCCGCTTGTGCCCTCACCGGACCCCTCCGACACGCATCGCTGTCCGAACTGACTTCGGCCCCACATCGAGATGGCCGTATGGATCCGGTCCCGGCAACGCGCGGACCTGTTCGACGAACCATGGGCTCAGCGCCCACGGTGTGCGCTCGGCGACCGTCCACACATCGGCGACGTCGGACCAGGCGTGTTCCGCTACTTCGTCGGGGTCCGGATCCACCGTTCCGACCGGACTCGCGACGAACACCGGGCAGATCTCGTTCTCCACCACACCCCCGGCGTCGACGGCCCGGTAACGGAAGTCCGGTAGCACGCACCGCAGTCCCTCGACATCGATACCCAACTCACGCTGCGCGTATCGATGGATCGCGTCCTCGACCGACTCACCGGGCCGCGGATGTCCACAGAACGAATTGCTCCACACCCCGGGCCAGGTGCGCTTGCTCAACGCACGGCGCGTCATCAACAGGCGACCTTCGTTGACCAGATGGCAGGAAAAGGCGAAGTGCAGGGGTGTGTGGGTCGTGTGCACGGTCGCCCGGTCGGCGGTTCCACACGGTCGCCCATCGGAATCAGCCAGGACGACCAGGTCGTCGGTCATGGATGCCTCGTTCGCTCGGTGCGTAAGTGTGTCACCTCCTGTTCGGAACCGACGGCTACATGGATGTCTCATGCGGCCACCCGATGGCGGTCGAGTTGATGCCGTTCGAGTTGATCAGACCCGGGCCACCGCACACCAGGCGGTTGCCTCGAGATCGAACGGCGCGACCGGCAGGACGGCAGCGCAGCGCTCCCGCAGAGCGTTGCGTCGCTCGGGCGACAGGCCGGCCACGTAGATCCCAGCCGGTCCGATGCCGTATGTGTTGGGTTCCCACCACTCGTCGAAACTCTCGTATCTCACCCGGACTGTGAGTTCGCTGGATTCGATGTCCTCGAGTCCGGCGTCGGCGAACAGTCTCACCAACTGGTCCTCCCGGACACCTGCCAGTTGGGACTCGTCCTGCGCGTCGGGATCGAGTTCACGAACCACCCGCCATAACAGCGAGATGGGCCCTCGTTCGTTGGGTCCGAGATCCCAGACGCAGGCCGCGACTGTGCCACCGGACCGGGTCACCCGCGCCATCTCGGCCACGCCTCGATCGGCGTCCGTCATGAAATGCACCACCAACTGAGCCAGCGTCACATCGAACACGTCCGTCTCGAATGGCAGATCTTCGGCAACGGCCGTGCGTACGTCGATTCCCGGGAATCTGCGGCTCGTGGCGTCGACAAACGACAACGACGGATCGACGGCGCACACATGGTCGACGCCGACGCACGCCACCAGATGGCCGGTCAGAGCGCCCGGTCCGCATCCGACATCCAGGACGCGTTGCCCCTCGGAAACCCCGGCGGCGTCAGCGAACACAGCACCCAGGGGTTCGGAGTAACGGCCCATGAATCGGGTGTATGCGTCAGGCGGCACTTCGAACGACACCGTTAGAAGATTACTCCGCTGGTCACCTGCCGACATCATGCTCATTCGTGGAGGCATCGGCACCTTCGCGCAGGTGGCGGACCCGGATTCCTCGATTGTCTGCGCACGAACGCGAACAGTGCCTACTGGTCAGACCTGCACGGACTCTGATCTGCGACAGCAGGAGTCCGGTCACAGTCGATTTCGGGGACTACCCTCGGCCTACGTGACGCACGAAGATGAGCGGGTTGAAGACATCGCCTCCGGCTCGCTGGCAACACCCGTCGGCTCGATCACCGTAGCCAGTAGCGGCGAGGCGATCGTTCGGGTGGCGTGGCGGAAGACTTCGCCGTCGACGAGAAACACACCGGACGACCCTCTACTGACCGAAGGGCTCGCGCAACTCCGCGCCTACTTCGACGGAACCTTGACCGACTTCGATCTGCCAGTCGACCTGCACGACATGTCCGATGCCGCCCGCACTGTCCTCAACACACTCGCCGGGACCGTGAAACGAGGGGACACAATCGCCTACGGGGAACTCGCTGTCCGGAGCGGCACCGGCGTCTGCGCACGAAACATCGGCACCATCATGGGCAGCAACCCTGTGCCACTGCTCATTCCGTGCCACCGGGTAGTCGCCGCCGACGGCTTGGGCGGCTACTCGGGCGGTGAGAGCGGTCAAGGCCTGCAGACAAAACGGTGGCTACTCGACTTCGAGGGCGCGACTCCGCCCACACTGTTCTGACCATTGACGGCGGCAGCGCGACGACCAGATTCGCGCCCCGGTCGCGAAGGGCATCTGTCTCGATGTACCCCGAATACTCTGGTCCGCACGTGCCGCTTGACCTTGACACAGTGACAACGCCTTGACTGACCTCGAGGAGGTGGCCCGACATGAACATGCCACAGCAGGACAGCCGGTCCCCGCGACTCGTGGGTGCGATGACTGCATCAAACCCATCCGTACGTCTGCAGGCCGCGCTAGCAGCAGCAGGAACACATCCCGACCCTCAACTGGTGGGTGTGCTGATCAACCGGTGCGCCGTCGAGCCCGATTTCTTCGTCCGGGACATGTTGACGTGGGCATTGATCAGGCATCCGGAGGAGGTCACCGCACCGAGACTCCTCGCCGAGCTCTATTCGGAGACGGCACAGGCTCGGAGTCAGGCGCTGCACACCCTGTCGAAGATCGGGGACCCTGGTCTGTGGCCGAAGATCCCCAAGAGTCTGTTGCACGACCCCGATGACCAGGTCGCCCGGACCGCTTGGCGGGCACTGGTTGGACTGGTTCCCGCCGGCAGCAAGGACGATCTCGCCGGTGAACTGGTCACCGAACTCGGCAGAGGCGATCGGGACATCCAGCGCAGTCTGAGTCGGGCGTTGATCACGCTGGGTGAGGTGATCACGCCGCTCATTCAGACCGCGGCCGCGAGTAGCGATCCCGCTGTTCGCGCCCACGCGGAGGCAACCGAGCGACTACGGCTCGACCCGGATTGCGAGTTCCCCATCTTGATGACCGACGCGAAGCGAATCATCAACGCGGGCAACGCTGCGCGTGGCGATTCCTGATGTTGTCGAGGAACCACCATGCTCATCAACCACCATGCTGATCGGTGAACTGTCGCGGTGCACCGGGATCAGCGCTCGCATGCTCCGGCACCACGACTCTCTCGGTCTGGTGAGCTCGACGGGACGCAGCACCGCCGGGTACCGCGAATACTCGCGCGACGACATCGTCAGAATCTTCCGGGTCGAGAGTCTGCGGTCGCTGGGGATGTCGTTGCGTGAGGTCCAGCGCGCCCTGGACGATCCCGACTTCACTCCGGGTTCGATGGTCGGTGAGCTGATCGACCACGCCTGAGCAATGCTCGCGCGAGACGAAGACTGTTGCGGCGACCTCGCCAGGTCGATCGGACAGATCCGGATAGCTGGGACGACGTGTCGCGACTTGTCGAGTTGGTGCGCGACCTGGGCTCCGACCACCCCTAGATCCCCGGGCATGCAGCAAACCTCGCGCTCCCACACCTGATCGGTGACGACGACCCCGCCGTCGCGCTCACCGCACGTTCCGTACTGAGCACCCGCGGCTTCCGCACATGATCTCGTCGCTCCGGGGTATACCGGACGAATGCCGGAACTTCCCGAGGTCGAGGCAGGTGGCCATCGCCGGGATCGGGAACCTGCTCGCCGACGAGGTCCTGTGGCAGTGCAATCTCTCGCCGGCACGCCGCGCCAAGACCCTGACCACCGACGACCTCGACAACCTGCGTGTGGTCCTGCGTCGTGCCATCCGATCCGCGACCAAGAAGGGCGGCGTCCATACCGGGGAGATCATCCCGTTTCGGAAGACCGGTGCCGTGTGTCCCCGGTGTGGGGCGCCGATGTCACGCGGCATCGTCGGCGGGCGTACGACGTGGTGGTGCTCGCGGGAGCAATCGTGAGCCATCCATCGGCAAAGGTGACAGTAGGCAGGCGGCAGGCGGCTAGTCTCGCATTCACGCACCAACAGATCTCGCGCGCCAATAGATCGGAACGCCGTTGACAGACTTCGACACACTGATCGTCGGCGCCGGTATCGCCGGACTGACCGCCGGGCGGATCCTCACGGGCGACGGCCAACGCGTCGCGATCCTGGAGGCCAGAGACCGCCTCGGAGGGCGCGTGTGGACGTCACGCGCCGACGGTGAGGTCATCGACTACGGCGCGTCATGGATCCACGGAGTCGACGGAAATCCGGTTGCCCATGCCGTCAAGGCCTTCGGTATGCGCACGCTCGAGTTCACCGTCGGCAGCTATCAGCCGGATGGCCGACCTATCGCCCACTACTCCCCCACCGGCTCGCGGTTGGGTGACGAAGCCGCCCAGCGCTTCTCGTCGGACATCCACTCCTTCAGCGACCGGCTGGCGGCTACCATCGCCGCCTCGGAGCCGAACACCTCTTTTGGCGAGGCAGTGGAAAGCACGTTGGCGCAACTGAAGTGGGATGCGGACCGTTCGATGCCTGTCCGTGAGTTCCTGCAACACCGCGCAGAGGAACAGCTGGGCGTGTGTATGGACGACCTCGACGCTCATGGTCTAGACGACGACGCGATAGAGGGCGACGAAGTGGTGTTCCCCGACGGCTACGACGAGCTCGCCAGACATCTGGCGGAGGGCCTCGACGTGCGGCTCGAACACATTGTCACCCGCGTGCAGTGGTCGCCGACCGGCGTCACCGTAGAGACCAGTCAAGGGCGTTTCTCGGCCGACCGGGTTGTGGTCACGGTTCCTGTCGGAGTGCTGAAATCACGTGAGTTCGTTCTCGATCCGCCACTGCCCGAACCACTCTCGGGCGCGCTGGACCGGCTCGAGATGAACGCGTTCGAGAAGGTGGTCCTGCGGTTTCCGCAAAAATTCTGGGACGACGACGTATATGCGATTCGGCAGCAGGGCGAGGCCGGTCGGTGGTGGCATTCCTGGTACGACATGACCGCTCTGAGCGGCTCACCGACTCTCCTGACGTTCGCGGCCGGCCCCTGCGCCACAGCAACGCGGGAATGGCCGGATTCGCAGATCGCCGACTCTGTTCTCGACGCATTGCGAGGACTGTACGGCGACCGTGTTGTTCAACCAGACGCAGTGCACGTCACTCGCTGGCAGGACGATCCCTACACAAGCGGTTCCTACTCGTACATGACGGTCGGCTCAGACCGTCTCGATCACGATGTCCTGTCCACACCGATCGAGGGTGTGTTGCACATTGCCGGCGAGGCGACGTGGACCGACGACCCCGCGACGGTGACCGGTGCGCTGAAGTCGGGACATCGGGCAGCAGAGCAGATCCTGGGACACGCTGTGCTGTTCACTGCGATCTGGAGCTGATTCCCGCACGAAAAAGGCGGCACCGGACTTCTCCGAAACCGCCTTCGTACCATCTCTATCGGGCTGTCAGGATGTGAACCCGCGACCACTTGACCCCCCCGTTCGGGAGTCACGGCCACGGCAGAGCGTGGAACCCCCGAGTCCCCCTGGATCGTCGTCGGGCGGTTCCACGCAACCATTTCTGAGCGAGCACCCCCGTCGACGCTGAAGCTGGCAAGACTCCCCGTTCAGCATGGCTCATCCACCGCAGCAAGGGGAATCACGCAAACGCGCTACCCCTGCCCATTTCGCAGAGCAACGGGTGGGTGTCGACGACGACGTGTCTCAGGAAGGTCGCCGCCCATCAACCCCGATGCGCAATCGACCACAACTCCCCCAGATACAGAAAAAGCCTGGTCAGCATCTCGCTGACCAGGCTCTTCTCTGTCGGGCTGACAGGATTTGAACCTGCGACCACTTGACCCCCAGTCAAGTGCGCTACCAAGCTGCGCCACAGCCCGTGGCACTCCCTGCGAAGGGCGCTGAATGAGACTACCTCAGGCACTACCCGCATCGAAAATCGGCTGGTAGAAGCCCCATTGAACCCAACACAACCGCGGCCGGTCGCCCACTGGGACGAATCAAAGAACTGTCCAACGCTCCATGTAGCGAGCATTCACATATGTCCCTATAAGACCGTATACTTCCTTATTGTGCCTACAGCCAGATTCTTATCCGCCGAAGAGGTGGCCGACGAACTCGGGTTGCATGTACGGACCATCCGCGCATACATCCGAGATGGACGTCTGCGTGCGGCGCGAGTGGGCAAGCAGTATCGGATCACCCGAGCAGACCTGGCCGCGTTTGTCGCAGGCGCCGGCAACACAGGCGACGGCAGCACTGACGCCCAGACAGCGCGTCAGCCACTCCGCGAAGCCAACGTCACCGGCGCGAACGTCACCGAACACAGCACAGTTGTCGTCGACCTCGACAACCTCGAGCCAGGCGACTGGGATCGCATCGCCACCGTCCTCACCGCCGCAGTGGGCGGCCGGGACCGCCGGCAGCCACTACGACTGACCACAGCCCCCGGCCCCGACGGCCGGACACTGAAAGTGATTGCGCAAGGCAGCATCAGCGACACCGCAGACGTCCTGATCCTGCTCCGCGACCTGACCGAGGGAGGCAACTTCACATGACCACATTCCAGCCAACCACGAAGGGTGACGAGCTGATGGTCTATGACGACACAGGCGACCCGGTGGAGGCTCTGGACGCCATCGGCGCGACGTGGGGGCACGAGGTGGCGGCGGTTGCGATACCCATCAGCCGCTTGCCTCCGGGCTTCCTGGACCTCAGCACGGGCGTCGCCGGTGAATATCTCCAGAAAATGGTGCAGTACAAGGTGTTGATCGCCATCGTCGGCGACATCTCCACTGAAGTCGGACGCAGTGAGCCGCTGGCTGCGTTCGTACGCGAGTCCAACCGTGGTCGCCATGTGTGGTTTGTCAACACGGTCGACGACGTACACGCCCGAGTTGCTTGACCTGCACCACGTTTGACGAAACGCTCGTTGACGAAAGTCGCTGGTCAGGGACTTGTCGGTGGGTACTGATAGAACTGTTGTATGAGCACGGGGGTGGCAGATCTCATCAACCGTATCGAGGGCATGGCTCTTGGTGCGGAAGAGGTCGTTGCTGTCCGTGAGGTGTTGTCGCGCAGGCTTGTTGAGGTGTCACTGGCGAACTTGTCCGACAAAGAGACCGTCGAGTTGGCGCAGGCGGTCGAAACCCAGACCCGTCGTGATGAAGCGGTGAAGGTGCGAATCGCGGTCGAGTTGCGAGAACGGTCGGTGGCGGCGAAACAAGGTGTGAAGCACATCAAGTTTCTGCGGCATCAGCTACGGATTTCCGCGGCC
>NZ_DATCVM010000039.1:0-2343 GCF_036566845.1 Williamsia sp. | reverse complement strand
ATTGTCCGGAGGCTGGCCGGCGTTCACGCCGCGGCGGAAGCCCAGCGCGTAGTCCAGGAACGGCTGGATCGCCGGGCCCGGAAGCAGATTCGATGCGAAGCCGTTGTAGAAGAATCCGTTGTTCACCGCTTCACCCTGCGTGACCTGATACTTGGCCAGACCCTTCAACGAGGCCGTGATGTTGTCCCGGTTACGCTCGAGCATCTCCGAGACCGTGTTCAGCTTCTCCAGGGTCGGCGCGAGTTCCTGCTCGTTGTCGGCCACCATCCCCGACAGCTGTTGCGCGACAGCCGTGGTGCTCGACAGCAGGTTGACGATCGCGTACCGGCGGTCCTGCAATACTGCCAGCAGGTCGTTGGCGTTGAGCAGCAACGTGTTGACCTGGGCGCTGCGTTCGGACAGCACTCCCGTGACGTCGGCCGCCGCGTCCAGCAGAGCGCCGAGCGATTCGTTGCGGCTGTTCAGCGACTTCGACAGCCGCGACACCCCGTCGAACGTGGGGCCCAGTTGCGGCGCGATGCGTTCGATGGTGTCGGACAACGTGTCCAGCGATTGATTGATCGCGGCCGTGTCGGTGGCCTCGGTGTTCGTGGTGAACTCCCCCACCGCGTCGGTCAGTGAGTACGGCGAACCGGTGCGGGTCAACGGGATGACACCCATCGACCCGAGAGCCCGCGTGCCTTCGGGCTTGAGCACCAGCACCCGCTCGCCGAGCACGGTCGAGATACCGACATTGGCGGTGGTGTCACTGCCTACCCGCACCCTGCTGTCGACAGAGAACGTGACCAGCGCGGTGCCCCGCGCGAGCTCGACGTCGGACACCGAGCCGACGGTCACGCCCGACACCTTCACCTCGTTGCCCGATGACAGCCCGCCGGCCTCGGCGAACACCGCCTGGTAGCGCACCGACGTCGCCATCGCCCATAGCTGCTGGGGCTGCAGGCCGACGGCGATGACGAGCGCGATGAGCACGACACCGAGGAAGCCAGCTCGCACCAGGGACGATCCGCGATACTTCAGCATCAGGGCTCAACACACCTTCCGGTGTTCTGAATGACCCACGGGAAGTGGGCGGTTCGGCCCTGCAGATCGGAGACCCGGATCGACACACCGCAGATGTAGAGGTTCAGCCAGCTCCCGTAGGAGCCCAGGCGCACCAGCTTGCGGTAGTTCTGCGGCGTCTTCTGCAGCGCGAGATCCAGTCGGGCCAGGTCGGTTTCATTCGACAACAGCGGCGCCAGGCGGTTGAGCTGGTCGACGGTTCCGGCCAGCGGTGGCCGCGCCTCGGTCAGCAGTCCGGCCAACGACGCGGTCCCGTTGTCGAGTGCGGTGATCGCGTCGCCGATCGGGTCACGGTCCTGGGCCAGCCCCGTGGCCAGCTGTTCGAGTTGGCCAATCGCCGACGAGAGGTTCTGCCCGTCCGCGGCGACGGTGGCCAGGGTGTCGTTGAGGGTGTCGATCAGGCGCTCCACGGTCTGGCCGTTGTCGGCCAGCGCGTTGGTGAACGACGACGTCCTGGCGAACAACGACTCCAGGTTTCCACCCTGGCCCTGCAGGATCTGGATCAGTGAGCTGGTCAGCGCGTTGACGTCGTCAGGGTTCAGGCCCCTGATCACCGGCTTGAGGCCGCCCAGCAGAAGGTCGAGGTTCAATGCAGGCTCAGTGCGCTCCAGGCCGATTCGCGAGCCGGACGGCTGGATTCGCGCAGCGCCGGGCTCGTCGAGCAGCTCGAGGTAGCGATCGCCGACGAGGTTCAGGTAGCGCACCGCGATCTTCGTGCCCTCGGTGAGCCGGACGTTGTCGTCGGCATCGAAGTCGACCACCACGGTGTTGTCATCCTGCAGCGTGACGCCTCTGACCGTTCCGACTCGAATCCCCGCCGCCCGCACCGAGTCTCCGCTTTGCAGACTCGAGGAGTCGGTGAACACCGCCGAGTACCTGTCGGCCGAACCTGACCGGTACTCGCCGAAGATCATGAACAGCCCGACAGTCAGCAGCACCATCGTCAGCCCGAATGCCGCGAACTTCGTCGCCGCCTTGCCCACGTCCGTCATCCCGGCTGCCCGATCTGTCCACCGTTGCGGGGCGGTCCGTCGATCGGACCGAACAGAAGCTGTTTGAGGCCGTCGGAGTTCAAGATGATGCCCTGGTTTCCGTACTGCGCGGGGTTGGCGTTCACATCGGTGATCACGAACGGCGGATGCTTCTCGAACGGGACCTTCGGCAGATCCGTGCACTGCGGTCCGCCCTTGGCGGCGACCTTCGGCAGATTCTGCGGGTACCGATAGCGTTCCTGGCCCAGCACGACGGTCTGCAGCAGCAGGCCACCGGGAACGGGCGTAC
>NZ_DATCVM010000038.1:0-12634 GCF_036566845.1 Williamsia sp. | reverse complement strand
ACACCGATGAAGTTGGCGCCCACAACATTCCAGTGGATGTGTTTGAGGGTCAGGTGCAGGTCGTTGAACGCACTGAGACGTTCCTGCAAGACGGCGATCAACTTCTTCGTGGCGTCATCCGAGAGGCCCGGTGCTGTGAATGTCATGTCTGGCGGTTTCCCGCATAGGCCGAAGCCTAAACTTGTCGTGCCCAGATCGTTTCGCGACTCCCGCGAACGACATGGTCGTGAAAGGTTCGGCGTTCGTGGCCACAGATCCTGAAAGTGCTGATCTTCGTACCTACGTTGATGCAGACGAAGTCCTCGCACAGGGCCGTCGCCTGCGCGAACAGCTCCCGCAGTCGGCGCACGACCACCGGACCGCCGCCGGCAACCGGCCCGGCGTCCTCGAGTACATCGAGTCGAGCAACATCGGCAGACTGCCGGAGCTGGCACCGCTGCGGATCGGCCGGATGACCGCGTCACCGTACGCATTCTTCCGGGGCGGCGCCGGTCTGATGGCGGCCGACCTCGCCGACACCCCGAACAGCGGGCTGGTCGCCCAGTTGTGCGGCGACGCGCACGCCGCGAACTTCGGCCTGTACGGCACTCCGGACGGTCAGATCGTCATGGACATCAACGACTTCGACGAGACGATCCCCGGTCCGTGGGAATGGGACCTCAAACGTCTCTCGGCGAGTCTCGTTCTGGCGGGCCGTGAGGGCAACGTCTCGGAGGCGGGGTGCCGGGAGGCCGCCCGCGACGCCGTGAAGTCCTATCGAAGGACGGTCCACAGACTCGCCGAAGCGCCTTTTCTCCGCTCGTGGTCGGCATTGCCCGACGCGTCCATTCTCGATCGGGTCAAGGCCGATGCCCTACTCGAGGCCTTCAACGACGCCTCGAAGAAGGCTCGGCGCAACACGAGTGAGAAGGTGGTCGCCAAGTGGACCGAGCACCTCGAAGACCACACAACCGGTATCCGCCGGCACCGATTTGTCACCGATCCTCCGATCCTCACCCACGTCGATGCCGCCACCGCCGACTCGGTGATCACCGGCCTGAGCACCTACGTTGACACATTGCGCGAGTCCAGGCGCAATCTGATCACCCGATTCGCGGTCTCGGACATCGCGTTTCGCATCGTCGGGACCGGAAGCGTCGGATTGCGCAGCTACGTGGCGCTGCTGCACGGCAATCGCTCGGAGGACCTGGTACTCCAGGTGAAACAGGCGGGCCGGTCTGCTCTGGCTCCGTTCGTGTCGGCAGCCACGCCCCGCCACGAGGGCAAGCGAATCGTGCGGGGAGCCCGGATGGTTCAGTCCGAGACCGACATCCTGCTCGGCTGGACCACCATCGACGGCCTGCCGTACATTGTGCGGCAGTTCCGCAATCTCAAGGGCGACATCGACCCGACCTCCCTGAAACGGACCCTGCTCGACGACTACGGCCGTCTCGCCGGAGCGCTTCTCGCCCGGGCACATTCGAGATCACTCGACCCGCGGTTGTTGTCCGGGTATTTCGGCGAAGGCAGCGCCCTCGACAAGGACATCGCGAGCTTTGCCGTCCGCTATGCGGACCAGACCGAGGACGACCACGCCGTCCTCGTCGCCGCCGTGACTGCGGGAACGATTGAGGCACAGATCGAGTAGCGCGCGGCGGATGTCCTTGACACCCCATACCCATTGGGATTGGCTCAACTGAACACTATTGCGAAAGTCCCAACGGATGTCGAAGGATTCGAGAAAATGACGCAGAACCCGCCCCCGCCCGGGAACGAACCGAACGTTCCCCTCGGAAAGAATCCAGGACAGCCTGAGCCCCCGCAGGGCGGGCAGTATCCGCCGCCCGGTGGCTACCAGCCTCCGCAAGGGGGCCAATACCCGCCGCCACCGCCTGCAGGTGGCCAGTATCCCCCGCCTCAGCAGGGTGGCTACCAGCCTCCCCAGGGCGGATTCCCGCCACCACCGCCGGCCGGCCAGTACGCACCACAGGGCGGCGGATACCCCGCCGCGGGTGGCTTCGGACCTCCGGAACTGTCCGTCGGTGCGGCGATCAGCTACGGCTGGGAGAAGTACAAGGCGAACGTCGGTCCATGGATCGCGGTGGTCCTGCTATCCGTCGTCGTGAGCTGGGTGGTGTCCTTCGTCTTCTCGGGCTTCAAGTTGAGCACCACCAACCTCGGGCTACTCGCGCTCAGCACGCTCGCATCGTTTGTGGTGAGCACCCTGTTCAAGGCCGCCATGACCAACGGCGCCCTGGCCGAACTGGACGGAAACCGTCCGTCGATCAACACCTTCTTCAACTTCAGAAACCTGGCCGTGGTGTTCATCGTCGCCATCGTTGTCGGCGTCGCCACCGTGATCGGTCTTTTCCTGCTTTTGATCCCAGGCCTCATCGTCATGTTCCTGACCTGGTACGCACTGACGTTCGCGATCGACCGGGACATGGACGCGATGGCCTCCATCAAGGCAAGCTTCGAACTGACGTCGAACAATGTCGGCCCGCTTCTGCTCCTGGCGCTGGCATGCTTCGGTTTGAACTTCGTCGGTGCCATCCTCTGCGGCATCGGGTTGTTGGTGACCATCCCCGTCACCCTCATCGCGAGCACCTACGCCTACCGCGTCCTCACCGGTGGAGTCGTCTCGCCCACCGCGTAACGGGCAGCGGATCGCCGCCAGACAGTCGCTCGAAACCCCCCGATACCGGCACCGATCATGGTGCCGGTATCGGCTTTTTTGTCCCGGAGTGGGCACCGGCCTCAGGGGCCCGATGCCCCTGTGGGCGCCGGGACCTCGATCTGTGGCGCGCTGGCTTCCCGGCGCGCTGCGCCCCGGGTGAGCAGGACACCGCCGATGGCGACGATCCAGACGGCGAATTGCACCGTCCACGCGACCCGGAACGCGTCGAACGAGTAGCCGCCCATCGCGCCGATGATGCTGCCCATCGCCTGGATCACCACGATGGACACCAAGAATCCGCCCATGTTGACCAGGCCCTGCGCGGTGCCCAGTACCGAACTCGAGTTCGAGGTACGGGCGAAATCGAATCCGATCATCGAACCTGGACCACCCACCGAGGCGACCACCACCAGAAGCACCAACAACCAGATCGGAGCCTGCGTGGGAATCACCAGCATGATCGCCCAGATCAGCGCGTTGCTTCCCATGATCGCCAATACCAGGTCGGACCGGCGCCGAGGATAGCGTCCGGTGAAGACTCCGATCAAGATCCCGGAGACGATGATGACCCCAACCGACAACGTCAGGATGCCACCGGCAGCCTCCTTGGAAAGCCCCTGTGCGGCGGTCAGATACGGGATGCCCCACATGAGCGAGAAGACCGCGATCGAGAACTGCGTGCCCATGTGGGTGAAGAAGCCCAGTCTGGTCCCGGAGCGTGACCACACTGTCTTGACACTGCCCAGCGTTCGGCGCAGCGACGTCCGTTCGACTGCAGTCACCGTTCCGGCCGGGGCATTGCGCACCACCGCCGCCGTCAACACCACCGACAGCACTCCGAGGGCCGCAGCCGACACGTACGCCGCTGTCCAACCATGCGCGTCGAGCAGCACGAGGAACGGCACCGCGGACAACACCTGGCCCAACTGACCGCAGATACCGGTCAACTGGGTGAGCAGCGGTACCCGCCGTGGGACGAACCATCGGGGCACCAGCCGCAGCACCGAGATGAACGTGAACGCATCGCCCACCCCCACCAGGACCCGCGCCGCGATGGCGACCGACAGTTCGTCGGTCAGCGCCATCGTCATCTGACCGGTGACCAGGATCAAGCCCCCGATCAACAGCATCGCCCGGGAACCGAAGCGGTCGAGCAGTAGTCCGGAGGGGATCTGCGAGAAGGCGTAGACCGTGAGCTGCAGGACCACAAACGTGGACAGCACACCAGGTGGCGCCGAGAATCGTTCGGCGGCGTCGAGCCCCGACACACCCAGCGTCGTTCTGGCCAGGACCGCCACCACGTAAGCGAAGGTGCCGGTCGCCCAGATCAACCATGAGCGCACAGCGATCCCTTTCATGTTCTTGCCCCCGGTGCTCAAGCATGGCGCTGACCGATTCACCCGCGACATCCGGCCCCCGGGGGTCCCGGCGACCGCAGGTCATGCGCGATGATGGATCCGTGCCGACTTCGGATGGTTCGCCGACAGATCCCAAGACCCCTCCCGGTGCGGTCGATGCGCGATTCACCCTCGCCGCCGAGCGAACGGTGTTGTCGTGGTTCCGGACCGCCCTCGGACTCGTCGCCGCCGGGCTCGCGGTGATGCACGTCCTGCCCGACTACTCGAGCCAGACGTCCCGCGACGTACTGGGCATCGGCCTGGTGGCATTCGGGACATTCGCCGCCATCGCCGGCGGCGTGCGCTGGCGACAGACCACGGCCGCGCTGCGTGACGGTGGCGAGATGCCCGGTCCGCTGCCGGTGTGGCTGCTGATCACGGCACTCACCGTCTTCTCGGTGTTCGCGGTTGCCCTCGGACTGCAATCGCGCTGATCGCGACCTGGTCGACGGAACACCCGCCTGCGGCGGATGATGGAACACCTAGGCGTCGTCCGTCGTTGTAAGGACCGAGCTCCACGGTGACAATTGTTAAGGAGAGTCCACGTGTCGAATGAGTACCGTAAAGACCCCGAGGCCATCGCCCGGCTGAACCCGGCGCAGTTCGCGGTCACACAGGAATCGGCCACCGAACCGGCCTTCCGGAACGAGTTCTGGGACAACCACGAAGCCGGTCTCTATGTCGACATCGTGTCCGGTGAGCCACTGTTCACGTCGACCCAGAAGTTCGACAGCGGTTGTGGCTGGCCGAGTTTCACGACTCCGATCGAACCGGCCAACGTCGTGGAGAAGAGTGACACCACGCATGGGATGGTCCGGACCGAAGTCCGTTCGACCCACGGAGACAGCCACCTCGGCCACGTCTTCAACGACGGACCCATCGCCGAGGGTGGCCTGCGCTACTGCATCAATTCCGCCTCGCTTCGCTTCATCCAGGTCGCTGACATGGAGAAGGAAGGCTACGGCGAGTACCTGAAGCTGTTTTCAACCGAGGAGGCGAAGTAGATGACCGACAAGGCGATACTTGCGGGCGGATGTTTCTGGGGCGTGCAGGATCTGGTCCGTAAGCGGCCGGGTGTTGTCTCTACGCGAGTCGGCTACACCGGCGGCGACGTACCCAATGCGACGTACCGGAACCACGGCACGCATGCCGAGGCCCTGGAGATCGAGTTCGACCCGGAGCAGACCAGCTACCGCGATCTGCTGGAGTTCTTCTTCCAGATCCACGACCCGTCGACCAAGAACCGGCAGGGCAACGACGTCGGAACCAGCTACCGCTCGGCGATCTTCTATACCGACGACGAGCAGAAGCGCGTTGCGCTGGACACGATCGCCGATGTGGACGCATCCGGTTTGTGGCCGGGCAAGGTGGTCACCGAGGTGACTCCGGCCGGCGACTTCTGGGAGGCAGAGCCCGAGCACCAGGACTACCTCGAACGCATCCCGAACGGCTACACGTGCCACTACGTTCGGCCTGACTGGAAGCTTCCACGCCGAAGGCAAACCACCAGCTAGAAGTTGGTTTCTCGAATCCCCGCGCGACCACGGTCGTGCGGGGATTTGACTTTCCCACCAGGAAAGTAGACACTACTTTCCTAATAGGAAAGTGAGGACTGCTATGGCTGACATCGACCCGAAAGACGCCCGCGAGGCCCTGGAATCCGCTGAGCGTGCCCGTCGCCAGATGAGCGACGAAGTCGGTTTGCCCGCGGCGTACTGGTGGGGTCTGGCAGGCGGATGGCTGGCGCTCGGAGCCATCGCCGAGTTCTGTCCGTGGTGGCTATCCGTGGCGGCAACGATCCTTTTCGGTGCCGGGCACGCGATCGTCGCGTCGCGGCTCCTGAGTGGCAGCCGACGTACATCCGTTGTCCAGGTGAGTCGTGAGGTGACCGGCACCAAGAATGCACTGGTGGTGATCGGGATCCTGCTGATGCTGGTGGCCCTGACCATCTCGTTCGCCCTCATCCTCGACGCCCAGGATGTCGGACTACCCGCACTGTGGTCGGCATTGATCGTCGCCGTGCTGACCGGGGTCGGCGGACCGGAGATCCTGGCCAACGTGCGCAAATGGGTACGTGCGTGAGTGCAACCGACGGTTTCGACGAACTCATCCACCCGAGTACACGTCTGTCGCTGGTAGCCACCCTCGCAGCGGCCGACTGGGCCGAGTTCTCATTCCTGAAAGAGCACCTCGATCTCTCCGATTCGGCGCTGTCCAAGCAGTTGTCGACGCTCGAAAGTGCCGGCTACCTGATCACCGAACGGGCCACCACCGGGCGTCGGCGAACTGTACGGGTCAGCCTCACCGATGCCGGACGACGAGCTTTCGACGGCCACATCGCCGCGTTGAAGGCGATCGTCGGCATCACCGATTGAATTCGTCGATCACCTGGTCACCCAGACGACCCCGGGCCCAGACGATCCCAGCCCGGACGATCAGAAGCCCAGGCCCATCCAGTCCGTGGCTGTGAACGACTTCTCCAGGTGCGCGGCCTCGACCTTGACCTCATCCGGGTCGGGGTCGAGGCCATCGCCGGCGATGGCACGCAGCGCGGCCGCGACGCCGGCCTCATAGGTCTCGTAACCACCGATCACCACGCAGTCTGAACGCCACCAGACGAGCAGATGGGATCCGCTCGGGGACGGGCAGAAGCCGATCACCCGACCATCGCGAGCCAACGTCGGGCAGTCGTCGGGGAAGGCGTCGGTTTCACTCATGGGAGCACTGTATTCGCGGTCCCCGACGAACGCTCTGACCAGCGCGGACAACCGTCGCGCAGACGCGATGTGTTTGCCGTCACGACCCGCCGGGTAGTCCATCAGCAACATCAACCATGTTTGGAGCTGGTCATGGACACCGTCGTCTGGATTGTTATCGCAGTTGTGGTCGTACTTCTTTTGATCGCTCTCGCGTTCGCACTGATGCGGCAGCGGAAGGCCCGCCGTCGCGTCCAGGCCGGGGAGATCCGGCAGGCCGCCTCCCTCCGGGTGAACGACGTTCAGCGGGACGAGGCCATCGCCGAGGAAGCCGCCGCGCGGGCTCGTCGCGCCAAGGCCGACGCGGATGCCAAGGCAGCGGAAGCCAAGCGCCTGTCTACCGAGGCCCAGAACCGTCATGGCGTTGCGGCGACGTCGCGTGAGGAACTCCAATCAGAGTTCGAACATGCTGACAAGATCGACCCCGATGTACCGAAGAACCAGAAGGTGAACCAGAACCATGGTCGGCACGAAAGTCCGCAGAACCCGCGGAACGACAACCCGCAGAACACCTGGAACGACAGCGGCCAGAACCTCCGCAACCAGAACCCACAGGACCCGGGGCGCCAAACCCCGGAGAACACACAGAACCGCTGAGACGCGTTCGGCGCGGCTGGTCGTTTAGGCTCGACAGATGCGCCATGGAATATCGATTCTGCTCGATCAGCCGTGGCGGGAAGCCCGTCCCAAATGGGAGCGAGTCCACGAGATGGGCTTCGACCACGGCTGGTTCTTCGACCACCTGGTGTGGGGCGGACTCCCCGATTCCCAGTGGTTTTCGTGCATTCCGACGATGACCGCGGCCGCGGCCATCACCCCGATCAAGCTCGGAACGTTTGTCGCCACACCCAATTTCCGCCACCCGGTCTCGTTCTCCCGCGAGATCGAAACGCTGCTCGACATCGCCGGCGACCGAATCCTGTTGGGGCTCGGGGCCGGTGGGACACCCGACGACGGCATCGAGGGCAAAGCACCGCTGACCCCGCGACAGAAGGTCGACCGGTTCCAGGAGTTCACCCTGCTGCTGAGCCGGCTCCTGGGTGAGGATCATGTCACGGCGGACGGTGACTACTACCAGGCCCGGGACATGCGCTTGGTTGGCGGTCCGGTCCGCGACAACGTCCCGTTCATCCTCGCCGGCAACGGCCCGCGATCGGTCCGGTTCGCCGCGAAACACGGTGACGCCTGGATGACCACCGGCGTGAAAGCGGCATCGCTGGACGAGTGGTTCACCGGGATTGCCGCGAACTGCGCGCTACTCGACGAGGCGCTGCTGGCGAACGACCGCGACCCCGCCGGCTTCGATCGCTACCTGAATCTGGATGCCTCACCACAATTCTCGCTGGAAAGTCTCGGCGTCTTCGACGAGATGGTCGGCCGGGCATCAGAACTTGGATTCACGGATGTGATCACACACTGGCCACGAGAAGGCGACCCGTTTCGAGGATCGGTGTCGGTCCTCGAATCCCTGGCAGAACGCGGCTTCGCGGCGCCGTGACCAGGCGCGGACATCTGGGTGATCATTCCCTTCCCGGGTTCGCGAGTCGAAGGCGACGTCGGACGGGTCATGCAAAAGGTTGGGCCGACACAGCCAGTTGGAACGATGCATCCGACGCCGCCTGGTTTTCATCAGGGCGCTCTGGACCAGAGTCTCTATCCTGTTGAGCAATCACGCCGATCTTTGACAGAGAGGGGCGGCCCGTGGGGCAGTGGGTCGTATTGCCATTCGCCGCGACGCCCGCCGACGTGGCCGAACTACGTCGGAGCCTTCGCGACGACATGAAGGCGGAGCCCCGCCTGGTTGGTCACGCAACCACGCTCGGAAAGTCGCGCATTTTCACGCATCTGCTGGCCGAAGGAGCACTTCCGGGGCAGGTGCGGGCCGGACTTGCACAACTCTGTGTTGCACATCGAGTGTTGGTGCGGTTGTCGGCCGAGGATGTCGACCTGTTTTGGGCGGCGACTGGACTCACCTCGCCGCCGGTCACTGTGGCCGACTTGAGTAGAATTTTGAAGTCGAACCGGAAAGCGATTGAGCGCAGGCTGAACTCGATCGACGCGAAGGTCGCCGAATTGCTGCGGACACGAGCTCTGCCACTGCCCTCCGCGGCAGTTCGTTCACCCACTGCCGCGGAAAACGTTGTTGCACTGAGCTCAGACGCGGCGTTGACGTCTACTCCGCGGTCGGTGAGCGCGATCAAAGCCTATGCCGAACGGCTGCGAACACCGTTCAATACGGTTCTCGATGGGTTGCCCGCTCCACCCAGGTCTGCGAAAGACGAGCGGTACAGAGACTCGCTGAGGGTTCCCGCGCGGCTCGAGACACTGGCGTACGACCCACCGCTGCTGGGTACCGCGTACTCGCTTGACCCAGAGGATGGCGATCCGGCCAAGGCTCTCGATGACCTCGAGCGCGCCGCGCGTGATGGCGGATCCGCGCAACGCTCTGAGTTGATCGCCAGAGTAGCGCGGCTGATTCCCGACGCCCATGTCCTCGGGGTTGCAAGCCGATTGAGGTTCCTCGAGCTCGCATTCGGTATCACCCGCGACGCGGAGAATCTACGTGCGTTGCGATTTGCCATGGCGTGGGAGTCGGAGTCAGCACAGCTGGAGGACACCGATGCCCGCGAGTTCGCACTCATGTCGGCACGAGCCGGACGAGCCCACGTACTGCAGATGTTCGGCCATCTGGACCTGGCGAGCTCCCAATATCGGCGAGCTGCGGCACCGCATCTCTCGAAAGACCACAAGAGTGACCTGCCAATCGCACATGTTGAACGCCTCAACGACATTCTCGGACAGATCGCGTACACCGAGAGCCTACGGTGCGGGAATATGGCGGCCGCCATGAAGGCCCTTGATCAGATGCACCGGCTGGAAGAGCTCGTAGCTCCATCACTCGAAGCGGAGTTCACCCGTCTCCGAAGGACTTTCGAAGTAAGACTGGTCTTGACGACATCCGGCTCGACGTTGCGCCCCCGGCGTGACATCGCGGCGCACGACCATTCCCTCCTCGAGGCATCACGGGAAGAGTTCTTCTCGGTCGCCGCGCGCCATGCTGAACCGAACCGTCTCCTCTCGGCGGCAGACCTCAGAGTGCTCTGGGCGATCCGAGAGCGTGACATCGTCACGGTTGAGCAGAGTCTCGCCGAGTTCTCCGATGTGAGCGACGGTATGCGCGGGTACGCAAACCTCAGCCATCGCACGCAAACACGGATTTCCACCGCGATTGCGTTGTGGCAACCTCTGAGGGACGTCCAGCCTGTGCAGGGGATCGAGGACCCCTGGCGCGAACCCGGACTCATTCCCAAACGGGCGACAGGGCTGATGGTGTATCCGAAGCGGGATCGCTGAAAGCGTCGTGCCAGCCGAAGCGTCTCGGGCCATCCGCTGACTGCCGATGAGCGTGTCGCACTTTTGCGACATCGACGTCAATCACTGGTAAGTGTCGGCTCGGGACGCGAGCATTCCCTCTTATCCGCGACCGACCGGCGCGGTGGGAGGGACATCCGATGTCGACCACAACTAGTGTCAGCAATAGTTTCGGTACACGACCAGGCTATTCCGAGGACTCCTGCCTCGGACTCGCACATCTGATCAGCGAAGAGTTCCCGCTGACCTTCTCGGTGACCGGCAGTCCCGTCACCCATCTCGTCAGCACCTTGGATGAGATCTCGGGGGGTCATCACTACGTGCTGAATGAGAAGTCCGCAGTAGAACAGGCTTTCGGTGCCTCGCAGGCGGGCCAACGGTGTTGCGTCATCATGAAACACAACGGACTGGGCTGCGCCCTCGACAGTCTCGCGAACGCCGGGCTCCACACGATCGGCGGAGCGCTCATCGTGATCGTTGGTGATGATCCGGGCGCCGTGAGTTCGACTTCTGCCGTCGATAGCCGCCAACTGGCCGAGGCCGCCAAGATTCCGTTGATCGAACCGTCCTTGGCCGCCGACTGCACCGTCGTCCTCGACGCCGCCATCGGACTCTCTGAACGTCATCACACCCCCGTGATAGTCAGGGTGTCCAACGCCCTTCATGAGCCGTGTTCGCGTGTAGGAGTATCTGATTGGCTGCATGGCGCACCGTCTGCCTCTATCGGACCACAGAATGCGCCCCACGGGCACGATCGAGATGCGATCGCCTTCGGACTGACCAAGGGCGGCCGAGTGCAGTATCAACACACCGTCACCTTGCCCCGGTTCTACGCCTCGAGCGCCCCGATCGCCTCGTATTCGCGATGCGACTCCGAAGGGTGCAACAAAGGGATAGTGGCGTTCGGCGCGGCCGCGCGATACTGCGAAATCCCAGGGACGTGTCGACTGGTGGTTCGGCGCTCGGGTCCGCTGCCGGCGACCGTCGTGAACTTCGTCGAGCGCCACTCTGAAGTGATGATCGTCGAAGAGTCTGTCCCACATCTGGAACAGCAGATCCGGATGGCCACTCCGCACACAGCGTCCACTATTCGCGGACGTCTGAGTGGGCACCTTCCTGAGTCCGGGCCGCTGAGCCGCGAAGTGGTGGATCTTGCGGTCCGTTGCGGAGCGCAGGTGGATCCGGCGATACCAGAAGTCAAAGGTACAAAGGTTCAGCCTCCCGGCGATCACCACGTGTTGTATTCCAGCCTGGGAGCTATCCGACGTGACGGTACGTTCGTCGCTGCGGACGTGGGTTCGGCGGTGCGACTGTGTTACCCGCCCTATAACGCTGCAGATGCCTCCCTGACCCTGGGGTCTGCTGGAGCGGTAGCCGTCGGTGCTGCGCGGGCGGGTCGCGATGCAGTAGGTGTCCTCGGCGATTTCGCATTGCTCCACAGCGGTCTGGAGGCAGTACTCGATGCCGCAGCAAACCAGGTCGATGTCGTGTTCGTGGTGTTGGTGAACGGAATTCAGGCCAAGACGGGGGGCCAGCCGGTTCCAGCTGTCGACCTCGCCGGGCTCTTGCGGGCTTGCGGAGTCCGAACGATCGATCGGTGGCGTCTGGACGATCTGGATGAGGCAGACACCAGGGCGAGGATTTCGTCGTTGATCGAGACGAAAGGACCCTCGGTTGCGCTGGTAATGTCCGGTGCCGCGGCAGGCGCGGAGGCATACCGGTGGTAAGCGAACAGTTGCCCCACATCGTAATCCTCGCCGGCGGAGGGGGAACACGCCTGTGGCCGGCCAGCCGCAGGGCGCGGCCAAAGTTCCTCATGACCGTTCGGGGTCACCAGACAATGCTGGACGAGACGATTTCCCGAGCAACGATGTTCACCGATCCCGATCGGATTCTCCTGGTCACCGGCGCCAGAAATGCAACTGAAGTAGGGGTGATCGCCGAACGGTGGGGCGTGGCGATGATCGCCGAGCCCTCGCCTCGCGACACCGCCGCCTCCTTGGTCCTCGCTGCACTTCTCATCCAGCAGAACGACCCCGGAGCAGTCGTCATCAGTATGCCTGCCGACCATCTCATCGACGGTTCCACGCAGTTCATGGCGAGCATGCGAGACTGCATCACTGAGGCACAGCGGGATCGCATCGCCTGTATCGGAGTGAGTCCACAGGGGCCCAATACGAACTTCGGTTATGTCAAAGCACCCTCAGACGAGTCGACCTCACCGCGCGCGGCAACAAGCTTCCACGAGAAGCCCGACGCTGCGGCGGCACTACGGTATTGGCGCTCTGGTGCCTACTTCTGGAATACGGCGATCATGGGTTGGCGCAGCAATATCCTGCTGTCCGTTGCCGAGACTGTCGCCGCCGATCTCGCGGCGATGGTGGCTCAGGCAGTTCAGACAGACGGAACCATCGACGGCGAGAAATGGACGAAGCTCCCGAAGATCGCGGCTG
>NZ_DATCVM010000037.1:0-66897 GCF_036566845.1 Williamsia sp. | reverse complement strand
CTGCTCGGGCGTGCCGGCTTCCGGCCACCGCGCGATGAAGTGCGGCGCGGGCTCGACCGGATTGCGGACACGTACGGCCTCACGGTCGACCAGAGCGCCCGCGTCAGCGATCTGCCCATCGGTGCCCGGCAACGGGTCGAGATCGTCAAAGCGCTGTTGCGGGAACCGGATCTGATCCTGCTCGACGAACCGACCGCCGTACTCGATCCGGCCGAGATCGATTCACTGATCGGAACGTGCAGCGCTCTTGCCGCGGACGGCAAGTCAGTTGTCCTCATCACGCACAAACTCGGGGAGGTCGGGCGTGCCGCCGATTCGGCCACCGTGCTGCGGGGCGGGACGGTCGTCGGCGGCGGTCGTCTCTCGCACACCCCGCTGAACTCGCTTCTCGATCTGATGCTCGGTGGTGTGAATCCGATCGAATCGACCAGAAGGCCCGCACCTGCGCCCACCGCTGATTCCGCGTGCCTGGAGATCAGGGACGTCAATCTGGCGAGGCCGGATGGCAGCGTCGCACTCTCCGCGGTCGATCTGGCGGTGCGACCCGGCGAGATCGTCGGTGTCGCGGGAGTCGAGGGGAACGGCCAATCAGAGTTGGCGGCCGTCCTGTCCGGATCGATGAGCGCCGACAGCGGCTCGGTGGTCGTAGACGGCGTCGACATCACTGCGTACACCCCCGCCCAGCGCACAGCCGCCGGCGTGGGGGTCATCCCCGAAGACCGTCACGCCGAGGGCGTCATCTCGGAGTTGTCCATCGCGGAGAACATGGCGATGAGCCGACTCGCCGATTACCGGCGGTGGGGCCTGCTCGACCGGCACCGGATGAGGGCCGATGCGGCATCGGCGATCACCGACTACTCGATCCGTGCGAACGGACCCGACAGCACGATCGGATCGCTGTCGGGCGGTAACCAGCAGAAGGTGGTGCTGGCGCGGGAGCTGTCGACACCGGGTCTACGGGTTGTCGTCGCGGCCCAGCCCACCCGAGGACTCGATGTCGGTGCTGTTGCCTACATCCTGGACCGATTGCGACACGCGGCGGAAGCCGGTGCGGCCGTCTTGGTGATCTCCAGCGAAATCGACGAACTCGTCGCGCTGTGCTCGCGGATCGTTGTCGCGTACCGAGGCGCCGTTCTCGGATCGGTAGATGCGGATTCAGACACGGCCGCAACGGAAATCGGCGAACTCATGATGGGAGTTGCAGCATGAACGCTGCGAGCTTCGTACGTCTCGCGACGCCCCGGCGCGCCTGGCTCCACAGCCCCCTGGCCGTGGCTGCCGGAGCGCTGGTCTTGGCGGCCGCCGTGGGACTGGCGCTGGCCGCCGGGGCGGGAGCCGGTCCCGGCGAGGTGATCGATGCACTCGTCGAAGGAACCCTCGGTTCACCCTTCGCGATCGGGACCTCACTGAACAACGCCGCAATCATCATGTTCGTCGCCGCCGGATTCACCGTCGCGTATCGCGCCGGGTTGGTCAATGTCGGTGGTGAAGGCCAGATTTGTCTGGGTGGCATCGCGGCCACGGCGGTCGGGGTCAACGTTCCCGATGGTGTGCCCGTGTGGCTGGGGGTCACGGCGGCGTTGGCGGCGGCCGTCCTGGCCGGCGGGTGCTGGGCGGCCATCGCGGCCTGGCTGTACGTGCGCCGCGGAACCAGCGAAATCATCACCACGCTCCTCCTGAATTTCGTCGGACTCGCGCTGGTGGTTCTGATGGTGCAGGAACCGGTCCTCTTGCGGCAGCCGATGACGTCTTCGGAGACACTTCCGCAGTCGGAATCTCTGAGCGAGGCCAGTCAACTGCCGTTGCTGGGCATGGAGAAATCGCCGGCAACCGTTGCTGTGGTGCTCGCACTCATTGCGATCACGGTGGTAGGAATATTGCTGCGACACAGCTCGATCGGACTGCGGTTGCGGTCGGTCGGCCTGTCGCCCAGTGCCTCGGCGCGCCTGGGGATTCCCGTCGACCGCGTTCGGTTGCTCGGACTCTCCACGGCCGGCGGATTCTCCGGCCTGGCCGGCGGAATCCTCGTCACCTCGGCCCCCTATGTACTGGCCGAGGGCTTCTCTTCAGGCTTTGGTTTCACCGGGCTGGTGGTGGGGTTGCTGGCCCGCGGCTCGATGACAGCGGTTGCCGGGGTCTCCCTGTTTCTCGGATTCCTGGTCGCCGGTGGTATCAATCTGCAACTGGCGGCAGGTATCCCGTCCTCGACCGTCACGGTGGTCCAAAGTGTCCTCATCATCCTGATCGCCGGCGCCGCGTTGTGGACCACCACGTCCCGATCGAGACCTAAAGCCCCGACACAGCTTTCCCACAACACCGAAGCCCCTGAGAAGGCATCCATATGAACATCGACATGCTCACCCAGATCTTCACCAGCGGAGTGTCTTTCGCGATCCTTCTCATCGTCGCAGCCACCGGCGAGTCGATCAGTGAACGCGCCGGAGTGCTCAACCTGAGCATGGAGGGCATGATGCTGACAGGTGCTTTCGCCAGCGTCTTGGCGTCGGCCACCACCGATTCCCCAGTTCTCGGTGTGGTCGCAGGTGTACTGGCAGCCCTGGTCTTCGGCGTTGTACAGGCACTGCTCAGCGTTCGGTTCCGGGCCGATCAGATCGTCGTGGGTATCGCGAGCAATGCTCTGGCACTCGGCCTGACGACCTACGGCGCTCGGATACTGCTGGATGACGGCAAGGGGCAAGGCGTGCCCGGATTCTCCGGCGTCGAGATCCCCGTACTGACCGACATCCCCATCGTCGGTCCGGCATTGTTCGGCCAATCGGTTCTCGGATACCTCTGCGTTGCCGTGGTCGCGGTCTTGGCGCTGGTGTTCTCCGGGCGCACCATGGCCGGGGTCCGGGTGGATGCCGTCGGCGAGGACGCCGTCTCCGCCGGATGGACCGGCTTGTCCGTCAACAAGATCCGGGCACTCTGTGTTCTGCTTGCATCCTCAACCGGTGGCCTCGCGGGATCCCAGCTGGCACTGTCCGAAGTGCAGTCGTTCAGCGAAAACATGACGGCCGGACTCGGTTACCTCGCCGTGGTCGCCGTCATCGCCGGACGCTGGAAGGTGATCGGAATCGTCTGGGCCTGTCTGTTCTTCGGCATCGCCCGATCCCTGCAATTCGCACTTCCGGCGGTCGGGGTCGACATTCCATTTGCCGTGCTCGTGATGCTGCCCTACATCATCGCGATTGTTGCGATCAGCGGCGTTGTCGGTGGCCGCCGCTCGCCGTCGTGCCTCACGGTTCCCTACACGGGCCGTTCGTAGACCTGTCCTCACCCTCTGAAAGGCGCGCTGATGACCCTCATACTCACCAACTCTGACATCGAAGAGCTGATCGACCGCACCGCGATTTACCGCGCGGTGGAGCAAGCCCACGCCGACCTGGCCACGGGCGTCGCGAGCAACCCGGCGCCGCCGCAGCTGCCGCTGCCCGACGAGGGCACGGCGATTCCGATGGTCGCATCGTCAAAGCCGTTGCGAGCCAGTGTGGTCAAGATGCTCTCCGACATGCCACACAACGGTGCTCGCGGTCTGCCCAGCCAGCGCTCGACGATCCTGCTGATGTCGGCGCAGACCGGTGAATGCGAAGCAGTACTCGACGGCCGACTCATCACCGCAGTCCGAACCTCCGCGGCGAGCGCCGTCGCAACAGCACACCTGGCACCCCGGCACAGCTCGATCCTGGGGCTGATCGGAGCCGGAACCCTTGCCGTCGAACACACTCGCGCGATCAGCCGTATCCGGCAGATCGAGAAGGTCCACGTGTGGTCGCGGTCGAGGTCTACCGTAGACCTGTTTCGCGAACGCACCGCGGACCTGGACCTCGAGATCGAATACGCGGAATCGCCGCGCGTCGTGCTGTCCACGGCCGATATCGTCTGCACGTTGACGCCGTCACGGGTCCCGATCGTCGAAGGTGCGTGGTTCCGTCCAGGTCTTCACCTCAACGCCGTGGGTGCACCCCCACGTGCCGACCATCGCGAGATCGACGGCCGCGGCATGGGTGGCTGCCGGCTGGTGGTCGACAGCACTTCCACCGCGCTGACCAAATCGGGAGATGTGTTGCTGGCCATCGCCGAAGGGCATTTGGTGGCCGAGGACATCAACGTCGAACTCGGAGACGTGATCGTCCGCCCCGCGCTCGGTCGCCGTACCGACGACGACATCACCCTGTTCAACTCGGTGGGCATCGGCCTACAAGACCTTGTCACCGCACGTTCGGTCGTCGACGCGGCACTTCAACGTGGCACCGGATCGACCGTGCTTCTCAGTGCTTGAGTTCGAGGGAAAGCCCCTGCGCGATTCAGCGCTGCTTGTTGACGGCGTCGAAGAGGCGTTGCATTTCGGTGACTTGCTCGCCAGACATTCCGAATGAGCTCATCCGGCCGACGGGTATCGAAGCAATCATGCGTGCCATGTCGATACCCATGACGTCACCGCGATTGTCGTCGCCCATCCCCGCGGAGGCGTGTGCCGCAAGGTATTCAAGAATCGGCCCGGCATCGGGATCGGTCATCAGCTCGCCGAAGGTGGTGTCCATCGTGAGGGGGATGATGACGTCGTCGCCCGAGATCGCGGCGGTTGTTGTCATCCGGATATCGCGACTGGATGCGCCGACACCGACCTCGTAATCCCCACCTTCAACGAACCATCTGTGTGTGCGAATCTCCCAGTATGCGAGTGTGGTTCGATCGATGTGCACCCGGACACGCTTGCTGGCACCTGCATCGAGGTCGACAACCTCGAACCCCTTGAGTTCGCGTTGCGGGCGGGAGACTCCGGAGTCGATCTTGGAGGTGTAGACCTGAACGACCTCTCGGCCCGCTCGATTGCCGATGTTGGTGATGGTGACTGCGGCGATGATGCCGGTGTCGGCCACGTCGACGGTGAGGTCGGTGTAGTCGAAAGCCGTGTACGACAATCCGTGGCCGAACGGATAGGTGACGTCCAGGTCTCGTGCGTCATACCACCGATAGCCGACGAATTGTCCTTCGCCGTAGTGAATGTGCGAGTTCTCGCCGGGAAAGTTCAGGTAGGCCGGTGCATCCTGGATCCGGACCGGCACGGTCTCGGCCAATCTGCCCGACGGGTTGACGATTCCGAACAGCACATCCGCGAGTGCCCCGCCGGCGGCCTGACCCAACAGGGCGCAGTCCACGATGGCCGGCGCCGCCGCGGCGACGGGCGCCAGCCGGAGGACACCGCCATGGGACAGAACGACCACGGTCCTCGGTTGATGCACGGCGATGCCTGCCAGAAGCCGGAGCTGTTCGGGTGGCAATTCGATGTGCTCGCGGTCGAAACCTTCGGACTCCTGGGCAGCGGCGAGCCCGACGAATACAACGGCAACGTCGGCCGCGGCCGCGGCGTTGACCGCCTCCAGGTGAAGGGAACCGTCGTCGTCGCTGCCGTCCGTGGTGAAGCCGCGCGAGAACGTCACGGTTCCGGTGGAGGCGAGAGCTCGAATCTCGTGCAGCGGAGAGTCAACCTGCGTCGGGTTCACGTGCGAGCTGCCGCCACCCTGGAAGCGCGGGTTCTCGGCGAAATCGCCTATCACCGCGATGTTGTGGGCCGCCGTCAGCGGCAGCACCTCGTTGTCGTTCTTCAGCAGGACGACGCATCGTCCGGCGACTTCGCGTGCCAACGCGTGATGGGCCGAGAGATCCGCTTCAGCGGAGCCCCCTCGCCCGCGCAACACTTTCGCGGAGAGACCGGCCATCGCTGCCGCGGCCCGCTCCACGGCCGCCGGATCGAGCGTCCCGGCCCGGACCGCCGACACCACCGCGACGTCTGGCACGTCGGTCCCGCCGGGCATCTGCAGGTCGAGCCCCGCCGCCACCGCGGCTGGTCGGTCCCGGACGGCACCCCAATCGCTCACGACGACGCCCGCGAAGCCCCATTCCTCGCGCAGGACAGTGGTGAGAAGCCAGTTGTTCTCCGCCGCGTACACCCCGTTGATGCGGTTGTACGAGCACATCACGGTCCATGGTGTGGCTTCGCGAACGATGTATTCGAAAGCGCGGAGGTAGATTTCGCGCAGCGTGCGTTCGTCGACATCCGAACTCGCCCGCATGCGGTCATGTTCTGCGTTGTTCGCCGCGAAGTGTTTGAGAGATGCGCCGACGCCGGCGCTCTGGAGGCCGGCCACCCAAGCACCGCCGAGCACGGCGGTGAGGATGGGATCTTCGGAGTAGTATTCGAAGTTCCGGCCGCACCGAGGGTCCCGCTTGATGTTGATCCCCGGTCCCAACAGGATGTCGACGTCCAGGCTGCGGGCCTCGAGTCCGAGGGCCTCACCCACGCGCTTCACGAGGTCCGCGTCCCAACTCTGTCCGAGCCCTACTGCCGGCGGGAAACAGGTTGCCGGTTCGCTGCCCGCCAGACCGAGGTGGTCTGTTGAACCCGCTTGCCTTCGAACACCGTGTGGTCCGTCGGTGAGCACCATCGACGGCACATTGCCGACTGCCTTGGTGGTCCAGAAGTCGGCTCCACTCCCGAGGGCAGCCATCTGTTCGAGGGAGAGATCACGGGTCGATGGTGTGGCCATGAACTGCGCTCCTAGATTGTTGTGGTCAGTCTGGATTCACCCCACAGCAGGATCCCCGGCGGGGTCGATGTCACATGGTTATCAAGTGCCGCAGTAGGTTTGGAAGCTGGCGCTGAAGAGTTGCGAGGCGGGTGTGGTGTAGTCGGCCCATTCCTCGCGGCGGTCGAAGGGGTGCGTGACCACCTCGAGTAGCTTCTCGAACGGGGCGAGATCGCCGGAGGTCGCAGCACGTAGCGCAGCATCGAGTTGGTGATTGCGCGGGATGTACAGCGGATTGACGCGGTCCATCGCGTCGGCTGTTTCGGCTGGTGCGAGTCCGTGCGTTGTCAGGGCGCCACGCCAGCGTTCCAGCCAGGGGCTGATCTGCTCGCGGGGGACGAGTCCGTCGAGAGACGTCCGATTTCCGCGGAGTTCGTCCGCGAGTGCACGGAAAGTGCCGGTCCAATCGGCGCCATGTTGTTCCATCAGCGTCAGCAGGTCGTCGACCAGGACTCGATCGATGGGCTGCCCGGCCAAGCCGAGTTTTGCTGCCAGACCGGCGATGTAGTGGCCGTCGTAGCGCTCGTCGAAGGTGCTCAGGACTGCCGAAACCGCGGCGATCGCGTCGTCCGGCGTGGAATCGACCAGTATCAGTAGTGTTTCGGCAAAGCGGGCCAGATTCCATTTCAGGACGCCGGGTTGATTGCCGAAGGCGTACCGGGCACCACGGTCGATCGAACTGAACACCGCCGCCCGGTCGAACGCGTCGAGGAAGGCACACGGACCGTAGTCGATGGTTTCACCCGAAATGGTGGTGTTGTCGGTGTTCATCACGCCGTGGACGAATCCGGTGAGCATCCACTGCGCCACCAGGGACGCCTGCGCCTCGACCACGGCCTCGTAGAACCGCAGATAACGATTGCCTTCACCGTGCTGCGGCAGGTCGGTCAGCTCCGGGTGATGGCGGGCGATGGCGTAGTCGGCGAGGGTCTGTAACACCTCGCCGCGTCTGGCCGCGAACTCGAAAGTGCCCACCCGCAGGTGGCTGGCCGCGACCCGGGCGAGAACGGCACCGGGCTCGGCGCCGCTACGTTGAACGTGCCGACCGGTCGCGACCACCGACAGCGAGCGTGTGGTGGGTATCCCGAGCGCTTGCATCGCTTCGCTGACCAGGTATTCCCGCAGCATCGGGCCGACGACGGCGAACCCGTCACCACCGCGCGAGAACGGGGTAGGGCCTGAACCTTTCAGATGCAGGTCCACACGCTGGCCGTCGCAGTTCTTCAGTTCTCCGAGCAGCAACGCCCGGCCATCTCCGAGTAGCGGGGCGTACCCGCCGAATTGATGGCCCGAATACGCCATCGCCACGGGCGCGGCCCCGGCCGGTGCCGTCGATCCGGACAGGATGCCGATCCCGTCGTCGCTGCGCAGCGCCTCTACGTCCAACTGCAACGACGCGGCCAGCGACTCGTTCAGGATCAGCAACGTGGGCTCGGGCGCTGTAGCCCCCTGCCAAGCGACCGTCAGGTCACCCACCTCGTCGGCAAAGGTGCTCTCGAGGTCGGGCACCGCGATGTTCGTACCCACTGGTGAATCCGGGATTGCAGCCATTGTTCGAGGGTAACCACCACCGGACCCGTCGTGTGGCACGACCGAGCCGACCATTCGGCGGGGCTCGATCGCGAGCGCATCTGACGTCAATTGACGGTGAGTTTTCCGACGTTCGCGGGGCAGTAGATCGGGACTGCGATGTTGATCAGGGTGCGGGCCTTGTCGGCTTCGAGGCCGGTGGTCTCGGCGACCTCGACGCGCGTCGCGTCGAGGCTTGTTCCACCTGTCAGTTGATCGCAGACCGTACGGGCGGCAGCGATTTCTTCATCGTCGCTGCCGAAGGACGCACCTTGAGATTCGAGTGCCTGGGTGTAGGCGGTGTCCTGCGCGGTACCCACTGCTGCCGAGGCGCTGGCCGCGATACTGCTGACCGCGGTCGAGGCACTGTCCATGATGTCGTTCGCCGCACTGGATGCAATCTGTTCTGCACTGTTCAACGCCGGGTTGGTCGAGTTCGGATCGTCGGAGTCGTCGCTACTGCATGCCGTCGTCAACAGTAGGCAACCGACAAATGCGATCAGCGCCACGATGATTTTCATGTGTCCTCGATTTCGGGTGGTGGGTGTGCACATTGCAGGTTCGTCACGCGTATCCGTCGTAGAGCATCTAACTCGCCCGGTGCTGTGCACATCACCTGGTTTGGATGAATTGAGCCCCAATAGTTGCCCCGCGGGTACGGCTTGTGACCTCCATCGCCTCGTGGTGCAGGGGGCGACGGGACAATTTTGGACACCAACCCTTACGGAGGTCTGGACACCTGTCTGGTCATGTGGGTAGCGTGTCATCCATGGGACGAGTGGATGGAAAAGTAGCAATCATCAGCGGCGGGGCGCAGGGGATGGGTGCGTCACACGCACGGGCTCTCGTGGCCGAAGGCGGCAAGGTCGTCATCGGCGACATCCTGGACGACAAGGGCAAGGCGCTCGCTGACGAGCTCGGGGAGTCTGCCCGTTATGCCCACCTGGACGTGTCGCAGTTCGATCAGTGGCAGGCCGCGGTGGAGACGGCAGTCGGTGAATTCGGCAAGCTGAACGTGCTGGTCAACAATGCCGGCATCGCCAACGGCAGTTCGATTCAGCAGTTCAAGCACGACAAATGGCAGAAGATCATCGACGTCAATCTGACCGGTACCTTCTTCGGTATCCAGGCCTCGACCGAGCCGATGATCGCCGCCGGCTGTGGATCGATCATCAACGTGTCGTCGATCGAGGGCCTTCGCGGAGCGCCCTGGGCACACGGATACGTGGCCACGAAATGGGCCGTGCGAGGACTCGCGAAGTCTGTGGCCCTGGAACTGGCACCGCACAACATCCGGGTCAACTCACTGCATCCGGGACTCATCCGCACGCCGATGACCGAGAAGTTCCCGGACGACGTGGTGACCATTCCTCTCGGCCGCCCTGGCAATTCCGAAGAGATCTCGACGTTTGTGCTGTTCCTGGCCAGTGACGAGTCGTCTTACGCGACCGGCACCGAGTTCGTCGTCGACGGCGGTCTCGTCACGGACGTACCGCACAAATCGCCATAGCTTTCCGTCCATCAGTCGAATCTGCAATCGCGCAGCACTTTTCGAGGAGACAAACATGGCGATTCGCGTCGCCCTGATAGGTACCGGCAACGTCGGCCATCTGGCGTTGATCCAACTCATCACCAGCCCCGATTACGAATTGATGGCCGTCGGTGTCTCGACGGAATCGAAGATCGGCAAGGATGCCGGCGAGCTGGCCGGCCTCGACATCGTCACCGGCGTCACCGCCACCGACGACCTCGACGCGCTGATCGCAACAAGACCGGACTGCGTTGTGTACTGCGCGATGGGCGACACGCGGACCGGTCCGGCCATCAAGGACTGCCAGAAGATTCTCGAGGCCGGGATCAACGTCGTGGGTTCAGCGCCGGTGATTCTGCAGTTTCCGTGGAAGCTGTTGCCGGACAAGTACATCGACCGGGTGGAAGCGTCGGCCCAGCAGGGTGACGTCAGCATCTTCATCACCGGAGTCGACCCCGGTTTCGCCAACGATCTCCTTCCGCTGGCCTTGGCGGGTACCTGCCAGCGCGTCGAGCAGATCCGTGTCATGGAGATCGCGGACTACGCCACCTATGACGGCGCGACAGTGATGGTCGACGTCATGGGGTTCGGCCGGCCGCTCGATGAGGTGCCGGTCCTCTTCCAGCCCGGCGTGCTCGGACTCACCTGGGGCACGACGATCCGGCAGCTCGCGGTCGGCCTCGGTATCGAGGTCGACGAGATCACCGAGACGTTCGAGCAGGAGCCGGCTCCCGAGGCGTTCGACGTCGCGGTCGGACGGATCGACAAGGGGACCGTCGCCGCCATGCGCTTCGAGATCCACGGGAAGGTCAACGGCCACTCCGCGATCGTTGTCGAGCACGTGACCAGGTTGCGCGACGACCTCCGGCCCGACTGGGCGCGCCCCGCCCAAGAGGGTGGTTCCTACCGCATCGAGATCATCGGAGAACCCAGCTACGCCGTCGACATCTGCCCGACCAGCGAAAAGGGTGATCACAACCATGCCGCGATCGTCGCGGCGGCGGGTCGCATCGTCAACGCGATCCCGGTGGTCTTGGACGCGCCGGCCGGACTCCGCACCACGCTGGATCTGCCACTCGTGACCGGGAAGGGCCTGTATACGGGCTCGGTCGACTGACTTCGGCCCGCATTGCATTCGCGGGTCGGGCTCCGGACTCCGGAGGCGACATGGCGAAGACCCTGAACCGTGGGGCGTTCAGGGTCTTCGCTGTGTGAAGCTGGGGCGGCGGGTTCGGTCAGGCGACAACCGTGTCGATGTATCCGTCGTAGTTGGTGTCGTATTCCTCGACGTCGATGTATCCGTCGTAGTCGGTGTCGGTGAGGACGGTGTCGATGTATCCGTCGTAGTTGGTGTCGTACTCCTCGACATCGGCCCAGCCGTCGCCATTGGTGTCGGTGAGGACGGTGTCGGTCCAGCCGTCGTAGTTGGTGTCGTAGATTTCAACGCTCATGATGGGGATCCTTTGGTGTGGTGGTCGGTGGCAGGTCGTGTTCTCGGTGCTCGTAGATAGGAGCAGGCGCGGCCACAAAATGTTCCATCGAAACTCGGACCAACTATTTCCCGTGAGATTCCGTCGGGTGCCCCCCCGAGCGCGTGGTCGGTGAGACACCCGGATCTCGCGTAGTCGTCGGCCCGGCCGCACAAAGAAGGGCCAAGTCGACTGCATGTCTCAAGATCGACTGTGACACAGGAGAATCCAGATTCCCGGAGCGCCGGTTCTCGGCTGCGAGACCGATTATGGCCCGAATATTCGACCGACGGGGCAATGATGTCCGTTTCGTCGTTGGCCGTACCGTCGACAGAAGGTGACCGCGGCCGGGCAGGTCTTGAGTATCGGTGTCAGGGAGCGCAGACTCGTCGAGAGAGCCGATCTGGTCCGCGTCCGATCCGTGCAGTCCCCGAGGAGTTCACATGGCAAAGACCGCAATGGTGGGCACGATGTCCTGTGTTCCGGGGAAGTCGGTGGAGTTCGAGGCAGCGCTCGACGGAATGGTGGAGGCCGCAGCAGCCGAACCTGGTGTGGAAATTTATTCGTATCATCGCGGAGACAACGGGACCTACTGGTTCTTCGCGCTCATGGAAGACGAAAACGCGATGCAGATCCACGGCCGAACGGCCGCGATGCAAACGGCGACCGCGGCGATCGGGCCACTGATGTCGGGGCCGCCACGGATGAACGCCGTGTCACCGATCGCTGCCGTCGGATTCACTGTCTGAGCCCGGTGTGCCGTCAACCCGGGCGCCGGTTTCCGGCGGCGGGCGCCAGGAGACGGCCGGATGTGCTTGTCCTACTCGAACGTCGACCGAATCTTGGTAGAACGCAACATATCCACGGAGACGGGTCACCTCATTGAACGGGTTCTCGTAGCTCCAGCAGATCGCGGAGTCGCCATCTCCGTCGAAACGCCAATGTGTCGCTTCGCCTTTGAATGGGCATCGACTCTTCGTTGCTGGATCTGGCGTCAATTCGATGCGGATGTCGTCGCGAGGGAAATAGAAGACGAGCCCGTGGTCTTGCTCGTCGACGAGGAGGGAACGGGACGTCTGGGCCAGGAGCCGGCCGTCGGCAGATGCCGTCACCACATTTCGGCGGGCGTAGATGTCCACCCGATAGTCGGGCCTGTCCACGAAGGCGCTGGTGCCCGGCGGCGTCATGCCGTTCACAACCGCTTGGCCTCGGGCACGCTCGAGTCGCCGGTCCGGATCGGCCGGATGATGGCCTCCTGGGTGAACGAGGCCAGCAACTCGCCGGCCTCGGTGTGCACCTGGCCGCGCACGTATGTCATACCGGCACCGACCTGCGTGCTTTCGTGCGAATACAGAATCCACCCGTCCCAGGTCACCGGCTCGTGGAAGCCGACAGTCACGGTCATGACTCCGGTGGACACGGTCTGATGGGCCTGACTCGCGCCGATGCCGGCATGCGCCCGCATTGTGGTGGCCACCGACAGGTGACCGGTGAAATGGGCGAGCAAAGCCTTCGCCAGATCGTCGCGGGCCGGGACCGGATCGTACTTGAGCCACGCGTATAACTCGGGCGGCCCGACCTCGTCAGGGCTGTTGACGTCGATGACGTCGACGAGCCGGACCTCGCGTCCGACCATGGGCATGTCTCGCGCGTTGGACTCGGCGGGTGACGCCACATCCGGGCGGGGAGCCGAGTGCCGGATGATGTCTTCGGTCGGCACATCGGCGAGTACTGACACCATCGCGCATCGACGGCCGCCTTGACACACCGCCACATTCGCGCTGGCCATCGATCGGCCCTCGTGGATCACGTCAACCTCGAAATCGACAGGCGCTGTCGCATCGACCGCTCGGGTGAAAACCGCACGAGCAGACCTGATCGACTTGCCCGGAAGACGTTTGGCGGTCGCCACAATCGACTGAGCCAGCAATTGGGTGCCGTCGACCACCTGACGCGCGCCGCCATCGCTGGTGCCGGTGAACCGGTCGGCACCGGCCTCCGCGACATCGAAGACATCGAGCATTCGTTGGACGGACGACTCGGGGAACTCGGTTGTGGATTCCGTGGGTGCCACTGTGTAGATCCTGACTCGCGATCTGGATGGGGGAAGCTGCGATCGAAACGAACCTAACAGACCAGGTCATTCACCCATCGCGGGTGAGGCGAAGTGGGGGAGACCACCTCAGACTGGGCCGAGGCGACAGAAGTGGGTCGGTATCTCCATTCCGGTGAGGTCTCGGCAGCTCGCGTACCGAGCGTCGCCTGACAGTGGTCAGCCACGATGAGGAGTCGGCGATGGTGGATATGTCGAGTGCTGGGCGCGGGAATCTTCCGATCCCGGATCGCGAGTTCCTGGGGTTGGTGACCTACGACGCGAAGGATCCTGACACCAGTTTTCCGCCGATCGAGCCGTTGTTGCCTCCCGAGGGGGCGCCCAATGTGCTCGTCATCTTGCTCGACGACGTCGGTTATGGCGCCAGCAGTGCGTTCGGCGGACCGTCGAACACACCGACGGCGCAGCGTCTACAGGCCGGGGGCCTGACCTACAACCGGTTTCACACAACGGCATTGTGCGCACCGACGCGCGCTGCCCTGCTCAGTGGCCGCAACCATCATTCGGTCGGGATGGGGATGATCACCGAAACCGCCACGTCGGCGCCGGGTTCGTCGGGGCTGCGGCCGAACACCAAGGCGGCGCTCCCGATGACGTTGAAACTCAACGGCTACTCGACAGCGCAGTTCGGAAAGTGCCACGAGGTGCCGCCATGGCAAACCTCGCCGGTGGGTCCGTTCGATGCGTGGCCGACCGGAGGTGGGGGATTCGAGCACTTCTACGGCTTCATCGGCGGCGAGAACAATCAGTACTACCCGGCGCTGTATGAAGGAACCACTCCGGTCGAGGCTGACAAGACCCCGGAAGAGGGCTACCACCTCACCGAAGACCTGGCCGACCGGGCGATCGACTGGGTGCGTACCCAGAAGGCGCTGGCCCCCGATAAGCCGTTCTTTGTCTACTTCGCACCGGGCGCGACTCACGCACCCCACCACGTGCCTTCGGAATGGGCCGACAAATACGCCGGAAAGTTTGCCGGAGGCTGGGACGCGCAGCGGGAGGCGATCATTGCCAGGCAGAAGGAACTCGGTGTGGTCCCGGCAGACGCCGAACTCACGCCGCGTCCGGATGCGATCCCGTCGTGGGATGAGATGAGTGACGATCTCAAACCCGTGCTGGAGAGGCAGATGGAGATCTACGCAGGATTCCTCGAGCACACCGACTTTCACGTCGGACGTGTCATTGATGCCGTGGAATCGCTTGGTGCCCTGGACAATACGTTGATCTATTACATCATCGGCGACAATGGGGCCTCGGCCGAGGGGACCGTCAACGGTGCGTTCAACGAAATGGCCAACTTCAACGGTCTTGCCGCGATCGAGACGCCGGAGTTCATGGCGGAGATGAAGGACAAGCTGGGCGGCGTCGATTCCTACAACCATTACTCGGTGGGCTGGGCGTGGGCGATGTGTACGCCGTTTCAGTGGACCAAACAGGTCGCTTCACACTGGGGTGGTACCCGCAACGGGACCATCGTGCATTGGCCCGCCGGGATTTCGAGCAAAGGTGAAGTGCGATCACAGTTCACGCATGTGATCGATGTCGCGCCGACGATCCTCGAAGCCGCCGGCCTGCCGGAACCGACGTTTGTGAACGGCGTCCAGCAGGCGCCGATCGAAGGTACAAGCATGCAGTACACATTCGATGCGGCCGAGGCGCCTGAGCGTCACGATCTGCAATATTTCGAGATGGCCGGCAATCGGGGGATCTATTTCAAGGGCTGGAGTGCGGTAACCCGTCACAGCACGCCCTGGCTTCCGGCGGAAGAACTGGTGGCCCTCGACGACGACGTCTGGGAACTCTACGACGGGGCGAACGACTGGACTCAAGCCGTTGACCTGTCGCGCGAGCAGCCAGAAAGACTGGCCGCCTTGCAGAGGCTGTGGCTGATCGAGGCGGTGAAGTACAAGGTCCTACCCATCGATGACCGGCGTTTCGAACGGTTGAACCCCACGATCGCCGGTCGGCCGCAACTGATCAAGGGCACCACCCAGGTGTTGTTCCCAGGTATGAAGCGGCTCAGCGAACACAGCGTGATCGACATCAAGAACCGGTCCTTTCGCGTCACTGCGGCGATCGACAGTGCCAAGGTGGGTGCCACCAGTGGCGTGATCATCGCCCAAGGCGGCCGCTTCGGGGGCTGGGCGCTGTACATGAAGGACGGATACGCCGCTTTTGTCTACAACCTGTTGGGTATGGCCGAGTTCACCACCGTGGCAGACCAGGTTCTGCCGGGCGGAAGTCATCAGGTCCGCGCCGAATTTGCTTATGACGGAGGGGGACTCGCCAAGGGTGGCGACGTGACCCTGTTCTATGACGGTGCCGCTGTCGGCACGGGGCGGGTGGAACAGACACAACCGATGATCTTCTCCGCTGACGAGACCACCGACATCGGCGACGATTACGGACTGCCGGTCAGCGCTGCCTACGCCGGGGCCAGCAAGTTCAACGGACGCATCGACGTGGTTCAGATCGACATCGGCGACGACGATCATTCCCACCTCATCGACCCCGAAGACATCTCGCGAGTGGCGATTTCACGACAGTGACACACGGCGGATCGGTCAACCGGACGGTGGACGGATTCCTGGCGGGCTGCCGGATCGGGAAGGGTGATCGTTCGGTGGGTGTTCAGACGGCGAGCGCGGCCAGCATTCCGTCGACTGCAGGTGGCCAGCCGAATTGTTCGCCACGGTGGCGGGCTCCGATCTTGCGGTCGTCGAGTGGAAGGCTCAGAACGGCTGCGATGGCCTCGGCAAAACTCGCTGCCGTGTCCGATGCCGCCGCTCCACAGCGGGGCGTGATGATTTCTGCGAGCGCCGAACTCCGCGAGACCACAACCGGGGTTCCGGCAGCGAGGGCTTCCAATGCGGCGAGTCCGAACGTCTCGTGCGGTCCCGGTGCGATCGCGACATCCGCAGATGCCAGTAGCGAAGCCACGAGGGTGCGGTCGCTGACGAAACCGACGAACTCGATCGGCAACCCGACCGCGCGGCGTTCGAGGCTCGGACGCCGGGGACCGTCGCCGACGACCATCAGATGCACGCCGATGCCTGCGTCGTGGAGGAGTGACACCGCGTCGATGCTGCGGTGAACATGCTTTTCCATCGAGAGCCGACCGCAGTGGACCATGGCAAAGCTGTTGCCGCGTCGCAACCGGGTGTGCAGTGCCTCGTCGTACCGATCGGGGTGAAAGACATCGAGATCCACGCCCAGGGGTACGCGGGCCAGATTGGCGGCACCGATCCGGTCGAACTCCTCACGAGCGAAGGCGGTGGTACAGACCACGGTGTCGTAGTCGCGGGCTGTTGCCCTGTTGGCCTGGTCCGCGACAGACCGAGCAACCGTGTCGGGCAGGGCCTGCTCGAGAAGTCGGTCGAGTCGTTCGTGGGAGATCATCACGCTGCGCACCCCGTGGCGCTGCGCCCACGATCCCATGCCGCGCAAGGTCAGTCGATCCGACACCTCGATCACATCGGGTCGAAGGGAGGCGGTGATGGCGGAGACGGCCTTACGGCTTGCCGCCCGGTATCCACCGGTCAGGGGAAGTTTGGGCGCCGGAACCGCGATTCGCAGGACCCCGGACGGGAGAACCTGCTGATCGGCGTCGGCTCCGGGCACCACCAGGGCAACCTCGTGGCCACGCTGGGAGTAGCCGGCGCCGAGTTCGTCGATCGCGGTCCGCAGGCCACCTGAACGAGGACCGTAGAAGTTCGCGATCTGGACAATCTGCATTCTCGAAGTGTCAGCGTGGACCTGACCGTCGCGTGGAACGCCGGGTGGGTGGTGCGTAAACACCAGGCGAATATTGCGCGGGTGCCGGCGCGCTCGTTCTTAGAGGTGGAGTGCTACAAAAATGCAGCAGGGAAGCTTGTCCGCAACGCATCCAGCTGACGCCGTACGTCATCGAGTTCGTGGCGTTTCGCGGTGATCACCGTTGTGGTCTCGCCGACATGACCGATCTCGTGCTCGAGTTTGTCGATCCAGCGCGCGAGTTCGAGTGCAAAATAGCGCGCCTGTTCGACGTCCGCTCCCTGCCTGGCTGAGGGTGCCATGGTTAGGATCTTAAGACTCCCGACACCGAAAAGGCGCAAAATGAACGGCACACAAACGTGTGGGAAACAGAGGATGAACGACTGTCGGGCTTGCTGATTCGGTCGTAGGGTGAAATCTATGACCACCTTTGCCGACAAGCAAAAGCAGGACGAACAGCAGCACATCGATCTCATTGCCGAGAAACTGATCAAACAACACAGTAGCCTCTCCGCCGACGACGTCGCACTGGTCGTCGAGGAGGCGTACCACCGTTTCGACGATCAACCGATCCGCGACTTCGTGCCCCTGCTGGTCGAGCGTCGGGCCCACGAAAAGCTCGGTGACCGGGCCACCGCAACGCCAGAATCACTCGACGACTTCAGCTGACCGTCCACGATGATGCGGTGACGCACCGCGTCCATCTGTGAAGTGCGCCAGAGGGATGGGCGCCACCGTTTGGGCTCTACCACACGCGCCGGATGCTTGCTGACTGTTGTACTGTAATTCTTACAGTATGTTGGTTTGGCGGCGTCGCCGGCGAGTGGTTTCCTCCGAAGGGGGCCGCGCGATGGGTTGGCGCGTCCGTAGTGCAGGGGAGTGGGTATGTCTATCGCGGAGTTGGAATTCGATCCCTTCTCGCAGGAGTTCTTCGATGGCGCGCATGAGCTGTATGCACGGCTGCGCGAAGAGGCGCCGGTCTACTACAGCGAGAAGTATGACTTCTACGCACTGAGCCGGCACGCGGATGTGGCTGCGGCCTATCGTGACCACACCACGTACTCATCGGCGCGTGGGCTCGACCTCGCCACCGTTCGCCGCGGTGAAGTGCCGCCGCACCGATCCATCATCGTGATGGATCCGCCCGAACATCGCCACGTTCGGGGGATTGTCTCGAAGGTGTTCACACCCCGCGCCATCGCGGAGCTTCGGCCGATGGTCAGTGAACAGATCGACCGCTTCCTCGGCGCTATTACGCCGGCCGGATTCGATCTCGTACAAGACTTTTCGGCGCTGTTCCCGATGGAGATCATTTCGCGGATGCTCGGTGTACCCGAAGGCGAACGCACCCAGGTCTGGCTGTGGACCGATGAGCTGCTGCATCGCGAGATCGGGCAGATCGAGATGTCGGACGCCGGATTCCAGGCGGTCGTGGAGATCTCGCGGTATTACTACGGGCTCGCCAAGGCGCGGCGTGCGGATCCTCGTGACGACATGATCAGCCGCCTGGTCCAGGCCGAGATCGAGCGCGATGACGATCAGCCGCCGACGTTGAGCAACATGGAGATCGCGATGTTCGCGTCGTTGCTCGGCGGTGCGGGAGCCGAGACGGTTGCGAAACTGATCGGTGGTGCCGGCGTCGCGTTCGCGCGGTTCCCGGATCAGTGGGACGAATTGCGGCAGGATCGGAGCAAGATTCCGGATGCTGTCGAGGAACTGTTGCGGTACGAATCGCCGAACCAGTACAACGTCCGCTACTCGTTGAAGGACGTGACACTTCACGGCGTGACGATCCCGGCAGGCAAACCGGTCTTTCTCTTGCTTGGATCAGCTAACCGTGATCCGGACGCTTTCCCCGACCCCGACGTGCTCGACATCGACCGGGATCGATCCCAGGTGGCAAGTCTCGCGTTCGGCTACGGCATTCACAGTTGCCTCGGCGCGGCATTGGCCCGGCTGGAGAGCTCCATCGCACTCGATCGTCTGCTCGATTTCATGCCTCGGTTCGAGGTCGATCTGGATCGGTGCACTCGCGTCACGATGCAGAATGTCGCGGGCTACAACAACGTTCCCGTCCGGGTGCTGACGTGAAAATTGTTGAGGCAGTGCGGTTCTCTTGAACTTTCAGCGTGATCTGTTGTAACACTGCTTCGATGAATAGTGGCGCCGCGGACCCTCCGAATCTGCGATAGGTGCAGTCGAATTCGGGGTGTGGCAGTGTTCGTCTGTTGTCGGTCGAGAGCCGCCCGTTTTGTGGTAGCTAGCGGCGGAGGCCGGTGGTGGAGAGCGATTCCCGATACTCTTGCAGGTGGTACTCGGATCCCACTGCAGGCGCTCGACCCGGTTCGCCAGGAAGCCCGCAGGCAGAAGCCGGGTTCCGTTCTCGTCTGAACCGGTAGGGAGTCTGAATGGCCACGATCGACGATTTGGTCGGTCGTGCGGGCCTTCGCGCGCTCACTCCCGGACCAGCAGAGCGGATTCGAACTCGAGTGGTCATGGCGGTGGCCGAGCTGAACGCAGGGGTGGCGCCGAACTTCGAGACCGGGGCAGTCGTCTACGTTCCCTCGGCGAGCTGGCATTCCCTGTCATCACCCGAGTTGCTTCCTGCGCAGCTCACATCGACAGGCGCGCTCGCCGTGGTGGTGAACAACGACGATCTGAATCTGCCACCGGAGTTCATCGAGGCATGCGTACACGAGGGATTGCCGGTCTACCTGCTGCCACAAACAGTGTCCTTCGCGGAGTTGGAAGCCGTTCTCGTGCAGCGGGTTACCGCGTCGATGAACCAACCTTCAACAGAGTCGGACATTGACGCGCTGCGCCGTCGCCTGGAGAGCTTTGCGGGCGGCACCCGAACCCAGGCCTGGTTGGTTCTGCAGGGAGGTGTGGTGCCGGACTCGGCACCAATCGATACGGCACTGCTCACCAAGATCCTGTCGCGAAAGCCGACTCCTCTGAAGCAGAGCGTCAACGCATCGACGGCGATCAAAGTCGTTCTGTCCCGGTCCGGGCATACGCTGGCGATCGCCAATCCTGCGCGGGTACCTCTCGATCTCATGCACATCAATGAACTCGCAGATGCTCTGGACAGCCACGCGCAGGCGATCGAGATTCAACGTATGGCTCGTCGTCAAATCGAAAAGGCATTGATTCGAGAGCTTGTCGAGGCAGATGCCGCATCTGCGACACTCGATCCATGGGTCAGATCATTTGATCTCGTCACTGGCAGCCGTGTTCGGACGATTGCGGCAGTCCTGCCGGACGGTGTGGCATCGCGCGGCGAGCAGGTTGTAGAGGCGTTCCATGATCTGGGCTTGCTCGATGGCGGGATCTGCGTGGCAGGTACGCATGGGGATTGTGCTTATGCCATCACCACACTCGCTGACGGCGAGTTCGGGAGTTCGAATGAGTTCAACGGCTTCGAACAACGGTTGAAGCAGCTGACCGATCTCTTCGAGTTTCGAAGCGCCCAGTCCCTGCCCCTGGGCGTCAGCTCATGTGTACTTCGGAGCAGTGATGACCTGGTTCGGGGTCTCATCAATGCCCGGCAACTTGCTGATCGCGACGCACGTTCCAATGTCTCGATCGCCGAGCCTTTGCCCCTTGCGGTGCCACTGTCGGCAACTCTGCTGGCTTCGGAACCAGAACTCGCCTCCGTACTCGATCGCGCGCTACTGCAACCCGTGATCGACTACGACCGAGAGAAGGGCACCAGCTACCTGGAATCGTTGCGCACATTCTTGGCACTCGACGGTCAATGGGCCGGAACAGCAACCGCATTGGGCATTCACATCAACACTCTGCGGTACCGACTCAAGCGGATCGAGCGACTGACCGGACGCGGACTCCAAACCACAGCCGATCGCTCGGACTATTATCTGGCGCTGTGTTTGCGCGAGTCATCGCGGCGTGGCCAAGGGCCGACTTCCGGACCACCACGGCTCGGGTAGCCGTGGTGAGAACTCGTCGATCACGTCGTATCGACCGTTTCGTGCTCGTGCAACGTATGACGGATGAGCGCTGTAATGATCGTTGAGAAAGTGGAAGGGCAACCCTTCGGGATTACGGTCGAATCGGACGCCGAGCAAGGCAGCCGACAGATGCGCGGATTCAGTGGAATCCGCGTGTTCGGCCGCGATCCGCACTGCATGGACCGCGTTGTACGCCCCGACCTGGGCAGGGTGCGCCCAGCGTTGGTCGCGAACTTCCAGGAGAGACTGCCGATATGAGATGTTCACCTCGGAATCGATCCCGGAGAAGTAACTTCCCACCATGTAGTGACCGTCGGTCAGGGCGGCGGGCATGTGTGCCACGTCGACTTCTGTCGTGACGGTCGCAGCTATGGGGAGCGTGGACGCATCGAATCCCGCGCGATTGAACTGTGCGTAGAACTCAGTTGTGGAATCCAGACCGACCAGGTTGCACATGACAACTGACGGCTGCTTGCGACCGATGTCGTCCAGCGCCGATTGGAAGTTTGTCTCGCCGAGTGGGGCGTACCAGGTTCCGACCGTTTCCATATCGAGATGCACTCCGTGCCGAGCGATGGCTTCTGCCAACACGCGCGGGTACACGTAGTCGGATCCGATGGTGTAAACCTTGCGGCCGAGGTTGTCAGCTACCCACCTCAAGTAGTCCGCGAGATATTGATTCGGCGCCGCACCACAGTAGAAGACGCGTGAATCGGTCTCTTCACCTTCGAAATAGGTCGGGTACATCAGCAATGCGCGGTTGGCATGTACCGCCGGAAGCATCGCGATGCGGCTCGCGGAGGTGTATCCGCCGACGATGACACTCACGTCTTCGTTCTGGCACAGATGATTGATTCCGCGTGCGCTCGACAGCACCTCGGAGTGATCGTCGTATATCGCGGCGAGTAGTTCCTGGCCTCGGATGCCGCCATCGTTGTTGATCTCGTCGACGGCGAGCAGCGCGCCGTCAAGGATCGATTGCTCCATCTGAGCTTGCGGCCCGGTAAGCGAGAAAAGCATGCCAATCTTCACTTACACGTTCCCGTCTGTGAGTCTGTCGGCGGATGACAATGCCACTGTAGCCGCATCTTCGACGTAGGCGATGCCTTGCGGCCCGATCCTGCCGTTGCACAGTGGTTCTCGCATTCACGCGACGATCGTCCAGATCCCAATCGACCTGTGTGCGTACTGCCGAATGACGGCCCGAGCGAGGTTTCGTTTCCATGACCAAACGTTTCGTTGGTGTGTCGGTCATCTGGCCGTTACGCGGAACCCGCGCGAAAGTCGCAGGTCGCAGAGCCGTCGAGCCGTGGAGGTGTGTCAATCTCCAGTGCTATCGGTGCCGGTGTTGGGTGATGAGCCAATTGTCGGTCTCGCCCTGAGGAGGTTTCGTATGACCGTCCGAGTTACCCGTCGAGGAGGCACACATGACCGAAGCCATCAGCAGGCCGCGGAAGATTCGCACGGCCGTCGACATCGGTGGAACGTTCACCGATATCTTTGTCCAGCACGGCGACGGTGCGATCACCACCGCGAAGTACCCGACCCAGTCCGACCCGATCGAAGGCGTCCTTGCCGGTATGGCTCGGGCGGGCGTCAGCTGGGAGGACGTCGAATTCTTCTCTCACGGAACAACAATCGCGACCAATGCACTGATCACCCGAACTTTCCCGAAGATTGCCCTCGTGACCACTGAAGGATTTCGCGACGTCATCGAGATCCGTCGTGGTGACCGCGAGTCCTGGGACCCGTACGAAGAGGTCGGCAAGCCATTTGTGCCGCGTCGCCACCGACTCACGGTGGCAGAGCGGATCGACTACGACGGCAAGATCCTCGAGCCCCTGGACGAGGCCGGTGCTCGTGACATCGCCCGGATCCTGAAGCGTCGTGGAATCGAAACCGTGGCAGTGTGTTTCATCAACGCGTTCACCAACCCAGTCCATGAGAACCGGATGGCGGAGATCCTCGCGGAGGAGCTTCCCGGCGTCGCGGTGACCACCTCGAGTGATGTTCTCCCGGAAATCTTTGAGTACGAACGATTCTCGACGACAGTTGCCAATGCGGCACTCGTTCCGATCATCGGGCCATACGCACGTACGCTGGAGGCCCGGCTGGAGGAGAGCGGCTATACAAACGACGTCTTGCTCCTGCACTCGGGCGGTGGCGTGATGACCCCGAAGATGGCCGAGAAGTATGGTGCGCGCCTGGCTGCGTCGGGCATCGCCGCCGGGGCAATCGCAAGCCGTCATATCGCGCGACAGTGCGGCTACGAGAACTCGATCGGATTCGACATGGGTGGTACGTCCACGGATGTGTCCCTGACCGACAACGGGGTTCTGGGCACGACCAACATGTGGAGTGTCGAGTTCGGATACCCGATCTGCTTCCCGAGTATCGAGGTGCTGACGATCGGAGCCGGAGGTGGGTCGATCGCCTGGCTCGACGACGCCGGATCGCTGCGCAATGGCCCGCAGTCTGCTGGGTCTGATCCCGGACCGGCGTGTTACGGAGCTGCCGGTGAACTCGCGACCAACACTGACGCCAACCTGATCCTGGGGACCATCGGCAAGAAGCTGGCCGGAGGTGTCAAGGAACTCGACGAGGCGTCTGCGTTCAAGGCGGTCGAGAAGGTCGCCGCACCATTGGGTCTCGATGTGGAAACCGCGGCCCAGTCCATCATCAAGGTCGCCAACGCGAACATGGCGGACGCGGTTCGGCTGATCTCGATCCGCAAAGGTCACGACCCTCGCGACTTCGCCCTGGTCGGATTCGGTGGCGCCGGTCCATTGCACGTCGCGTATCTGGCGAGAGAACTCGGCATTCCGACGGTCATCGTTCCGCCGCACCCGGGCGTCACATCGGCGATGGGCTGCATGCTCGTGGACGTCCAACACGACATCACGAGGATGTATCTCACCGACTCCGCGGACGCGGACCTCGGTCATCTCGCCGAGACCTTCAAGGAACTCCAAGAAGAAGGCCGCGAGCGACTGACCGCAGAGCACGTCGACAACGAGGACATGGTGTTCGAGTATTACCTCGACATGCGCTACAACGGCCAGTGGCGGGCGATCGCGGTACCGGTCACCATGCCGTTCAGTGGTCTCGATGACGTGGTGGCGACATTCCATGCCACCCACCTCAAAGAGCACAACTACGCGAGCGACGATGCAGGCGTGGAGATCTACCGAATCTCGGTTCGTGCCATCGGCCTGACCCCACGAGTCGACGCCAAGCCCGCCGAACTGATCGATCCCGCCGACTTCACCCCGGTGCCGACGGAGATCCGTCAGGTCCTGTTCCCCGACGAGACGGCTCGACTCGAGACCCCGGTGTACGACAGGACTGAATTGCCTGCCGGTGCCGCGTTCGTCGGCCCATGCATCGTCGATCAGCTCGACTCCACCACCGTTGTTCCGCCGCACACCTCCGCCCGTGTTGACGCCTGGGGCAACCTGATCCTCAATCATTTTGTCTGACACTGTATCTGACACACAACACCTACCGTTAGAGGGATATGACATGCCAACTTCACTTGATCCAGTGACGTTCGAAGTCCTCAAGAACGCCTTCATCAACACCGTCGACCAGATGGCAGAGCAGATTCTGCGAACCTGCTACTCCTTTGTCATCTACTCGCGCGACTTCTCGTCGGCACTCTGCGACACCAACGGAGACACCGTGATGCAGGGCACCGGCGACATCGCCGCTCACGTCGGCACCCTCCACTACACGGCCAAAGCCGTGATCCGGCAGTTCGACGGTGACATCCACCCCGGCGACGTATTCGTCATCAACGATGTGTATGAAGGCGGCAGCCACTTCAACGACACCCGGATCATCCGCCCGATTTACTACAAGGGAGAACTGCTCGGTTACGCCCAGGCCAACGGACACTGGGCCGATGTGGGTGGGGCGACTCCGGGCTCGTTCAATGTCAAGGCACTCGACCACATGGGTGAAGGCCTGCGGATTCCCCCGACCCGCCTGTGGAGCAAGGACCAGTTCCTCGAGGACGTCGCGTATCTGATTGCCAAGAACACCCGCAATCCCCGCGACATCATCGGTGACATGCAGGCCCAGGCCGAAGCGACCCGGGTTGCGGAGCGCGAAATCCAGCGTCTCTGCGACAAATACGGCGTCGAGACGGTCAAGACCGCAATGGCCGATGTACAGAACTACGTCGAAGATCTGACGCGGGCCAAGATCAGTGCCCTGCCCGATGGTGTCTGGTACACCGAGGACTACATCGACCAGGATCCGGGTGAGGAAGAAGGCCTGATTCCCGTCACCATGAAGATGACCATCGCGGGTGACACCGTCCACTACGACCTCAGTGGATCGCACGCGTCGATCGCGTCGATGCTCAACGCCGGGTTCGGCGGTTCCTTCGCCGGCATCGTGGCCGGAACCAAGATGCAGTTCCCGGACATCCCCTTGAACTCGGGCTTCTATCGGGTCGTCACCGCTGACCTCGGTCCGGTCGGCTCGGTCGTCAACGCCGACTGGCCCTCACCCTGCGCCGGATTCTGTTCTGGCCCTTTCGAAAAGATCATGAGTTCGGTCTTCGAGATCTGGTCCGACATTCAGCCGGAGCGCGCCATGGCATGCACGTTCAACCTCGAGTACCTGTTGGTGGGCGGACGGGACAAGCGGAAAGACGGCGACACCAGCTTCATGTGGTACGACTGGATGATGGGAGGCTGGGGAGCCCGCAACGGTGGTGACGGACACAATGTCTCGGCCGCGGTGTTCGGAGTCCAGTACGGCACACAGCCTTTCGAAGGTCAGGAGCGTCTGGCGCCCGTTCTCACCACACGCCATGAAGTGGTACCGGATTCGGGTGGCCCCGGCAAGTTCCGCGGAGGTGTCGGCGCCGAAAAAGGCGGTTACCTGACAGACAGCAGCAAGACGGTGATGTCCTACTGCTGTGACCGCGAACGGTCGGTGACCTGGGGCCTGTGGGGCGGACTGCCGTCCATCCCGCACGGAGTGTGGCTCAACAAAGGAACCGACCGTGAGGAGTACCTCGGTTCGATCTTCGCTGCGGTCCCGATCAAGGCCGGCGACGAGTTCACCCGGCCATCGGCCGGTGGCGGCGGTCTGGGCGATCCGCTCCAACGCGACGTCGACTCCGTCCTCGAAGACGTTGTCGACGGCTACGTCACCATCGCGCGGGCCGAGAAGGACTACGGGGTTGTCGTCAAGGAGATCGATCCCGAGATCTTCGACTACGAAGTGGACGTCGACGCCACACTCGCAGCGCGCGAATACATCCGCAGCAATCGACACGCATGGATGACGCGGGATCCGCTTGCCGTCTCCGCCGAATACAAGTCGGGGCTCATCAACGAGATGGACTGCCTGCGCCAGTACGGCGTGATCCTGGATTGGGGTAGCGGAGAGGTCTTGACGACGACCACCGAACAGTTCCGCGCCATGCTTTCGCGTCGCACCATCGTCCACTGGACCGATGATGCGAGCGTCGACTATATCAAGGGAACGCTGACCGCTCAGGACTACGCGACCGTCTAGCTCGACTTGAATCCTGCTGTCTGGGTGCCTCCTCAGGGCCGCGGGGGCACCCAGACCCGCTTTCGCTCACCTCAATATCTGTTCCGCGTCACAACTCACATAGGAACCAGTCATGACCACAGAAGCACGCAGACCTGCGGCCAGTGAAGTACCCGACCTCGCAGTCACATTCACCGACGATCCCCACGTACTGGCCAAAGCGGCCGGTGAAGACTATTCGATGCACATTGTGCCGAGATCCTGGCGGACCTCCCGGACGTCGGTGTCGATGGCCTGGTTCGGATTGATGAGCGCGATGTTCTTTGTCGTCATCGGCGCGACGGTCGCGCTGGCAGTCGGCACCATCAACTCGATCATCGGAATCGGCCTGTCGGTGGTGGCCTACGGGGCCATCAATTCGGTTGCTGCCAGGGTTGCGAACGAGACCGGCACCAGCGTGTCCCTGTTCTCGAGAGTCCTGTTCGGTCGCGCCGGATCAGCTTTCGCAGCAGCACTGTTCGGAATCACCATCGCCTACTATGTGGTGGCTGAAGGGTCCATCGTCGCATCGGCGCTGCATGCCTATTTCGGGGCGTTGCCGATCGCGTTCTGGTCGCTGGTTGTTGTCCTCTATCAGGCGCCACTGGCGTGGCGTGGAGTGACAACGTGGCTCGACAAGCTCAACGGAGTGCTGTTGCCGCTGTACGTGATCGGCTTGGTCGGCTCGGTGGTGTGGACCATTGCCGAGTATGGCTACAGCAACGATTGGCTCACTTACACGCCGGAATCCACCGCCGATCTCGGGGTACCCGGCTGGTGGTACGCATTCGTGATCTACATGGGCGTTTGGGTCGTGACCATGATGGCGTGGGACTACGCCCGATTCGGGCGACCCGAAGATGCAAAGTTCAACGCTCGGTTCAGCTTTGGCACTCCTTTCTACATCGTCACCCTGTTGGTGAATGCGATGGTCGGGATCTTCCTGGCGCAGACCATCACGATCGCCGGTCCGGTGTCCGAGGAATCCGCGATCTTGGGGATTGTCGGCATGATGGGGATCTGGGGTTTGCTGTGGGTCGTCGTGAGTCAAACCAGGGTCAACAGTGGCAACTTTTACCTGGCGTCGACGAACTTTCAGAACTTCTTCGCACGCACGCTGAAGTTCTCGATGCCCCGCACGTTCTGGGTCGTGGTGGTTGCAGCTCTCGTCTACCTGATGATGCTGACCAACGTGCTGACATGGATCGTGCAGGCACTGCAGTACCAGGGCGTGGTGATCGTCGGATGGGTGGCGATCGCGCTGACCCACATAGTATGGATGCGCCTACGGTCGATCCCTGCCGATTCCCTGGAGTTTCGGCCCGGTCGCGTGCCCGCGGTGAACCCGGCGGGCGTGATCGCATGGGGAGTCAGCTCTGCGGTCGGGATCGTCATGGTTGCCGCAGGGGGAGCGGTGGGTGCGGTGTGGGCGCCTCCGGTGTCGTTTGTTCTGGCAGCCGCCATCTACGGCGTCGCGCTCGGTTTCAGTCGCGACGGCTGGTTCACCATGCGTCGTCCCCACGATCCCCGTGACGATGTCGATGACATGTGGGAAGCCCGGATTCAATGTCACCGATGCGAAGACAGCTATATCGCCTACGAGATGGACCGGGACCCCTCCGTCGGCCATGCACCGATCTGCTTGGCCTGCGCCTCCGATGATCTCGATTTCCAACGGGCCGCGGACGCGGAGGCTCGGCACTTCCGAACAGCTACGAGGCACTGAGTCATCTGGCCGCGGAGATCGTGACGTCGACACTCCGCGTCGGTATGAACCTGTGGTTGTCGGTCACCACCTTCTCGTAGTGCGTGCGCGCTACGGATAGATTTTCCGCCGACGTCATTGTCTGCGCAGTCGTTACTCGCCGGCACCGGCAGGGGTGATCAGTATTCACCGCTGCCGGTGCTGTGGCGTGAATCGAGTATGAGTAGTGCCGTGTGCAGCGACGTCCGCGATTCGGCGTCCTCGAGGGAGACGCCGAGGAGTTTCTCGATGCGGGCCAGTCGAGCATACAAGCTGGGTCGTGAGATGTGTAGGCGGGCAGCAAGTTCTGTCTTGTTACCGCCGACGTCGAGGAAGGCTCGGAGGATCTCGACGTCGTTGCCATCGTGGCGGGCTTGATAATCGAGGATGTTGCGGAGTTCGGTCTCGGCGAACCGCTGCACTCTCGGATCGTCACGAATGAGAGCGATGAGACCGCGCAATCGAATGTCGCCGACGCGATGGAACGGTCGGTCGGACTCAGGAAAGGACAATGCCACTTCGGCAACGTGATCGGACTCGGCGAGACCTCGCGCCGCGTCGAGCAATCGGTGCGACGATGACCCGACCCCGATGACGCAATGGTCGATTCCGGTGATCCGAAGTAGCGCTGTGCGGACCCCGGTGCACAGGGTGGCGAGGTCCTGGTCGGAACTGTTGGTGGGGTGGGCCAGCAACACGTCGATCTGGTCGGGCCGACGTCCGGCGGTGAGTGCGGTCATCCGGGCGACGCCCACTGCATGTGTGGCGGCGTCGAGTGCGCGGACCCGGAGTTGCTGTGCGGCAACTTGATCGGAAGTGCTGTGCCGACGGAGCCGGATGGTCAACGGTAGATAGTCCGCTGTGGATCCGAGGCCGAGCGCACGTGCCCGGGTGAGTGCTTCGGCTTCGTCGGTGATGGTTCCGGTTCGCAACTCATCGATGAGTCCGCTCTGCGCTTGCAGTTCGAGTGTGGTGAGGTCCTGCTCGACCATGCGCCGCAACGCGAGTGCCTGAGCCGCGCGTTCGAGAGTCATCCGGATACGCTGGCCCGGGGCGGTGGCGGCCGGGGCGATGAGCCTGCCCCACTCCTGTCCCGTGGGGCCTACCGATGTGATGGTCCAGATCGGTTCACCGGCCGCATCCACCGGACCTCCCAGACGCGAACGGCGTTGCCACTCCTCCAGCAGGTCGGTGGTACTGATGTCGACGGCGGTAAATGCCAGAACCTGCCTGTTCAGGTCTTCCAGGACCACTGATCCTTCCAGGAGTCCGGCTGCGGCAGCGACGATCTCGGCCAGCGACGCCCGCCGCATCCCCAGGTCGGTGAAGATCTCGTGGACACGGCGTGCGTAGTCGACCTCGGAGTACTGGTCGGCGACGATACTGCGATGTACAGCTTCGGTGATCGCCACAAATCGGGTTTGCCGATGGAGCGCGATCACGGGAAACCGCAGTGACCGTCCCGCGAGAATGACGTCCGCCGGGACTTCGGCGACATGGACTCCGAGTTCGAGGACCAGCCCGACCGCCCCTGCGGCCGCCAGGCCCTCGAGGTATCTGCCGCCGGCGCCGATCTCGGTGAGCGCGGGACCGGTGGTCAAGACGAGCTCACCACCTTGCAGCAGGTCGGACAGGTCGGGGAGATCGCTGACATGGACCCAGCGCACTGGCTGATCCAGCGATCCGTCGCACACGACCTCGGGTGCGCCAGCTTGCACGACGGGGAGTTCCAAAATGTCGGCGATGGTCGGCTGCATGTACAGAGTGTAAAGAGTTGGCGGGTTTCCAATACAAGATGGTGGGTCTGATCTCGGATTCGGTGCGGCAAGCTGTGGACATGACACTTGCGCCAACGGAAACACGCACCATCTCCCACTGGGCCACCGGCGCCGGATTCGCCGGCTCGAGCGACCGCACCGCATCGGTGACGAACCCGGCCACGGGCGCCGTCACCGGGGCTGTCGCACTTGCGAGCGCGACCGATGCCAAAGCCGTGATCGATGCCGCCGCGGCGGCCTTCCCGGCCTGGCGTGACACCTCGCTGGCCAAGCGCACGTCGGTGCTGTTCGCGTTCCGTGAGTTGTTGAACGCTCGTAAGCACGAACTCGCGGAGATCATCACCGCCGAGCATGGCAAGGTGATCTCCGATGCGATCGGTGAGATCAGCCGGGGTCAGGAAGTGGTCGAGTTCGCCTGCGGCATCGCACATCTGCTCAAGGGCGGCATGACCGAAAACGCCTCGACCAAGGTCGACGTGGCGTCGTTGCGACAGCCGCTGGGGCCGGTGGCGATCATCTCGCCGTTCAACTTCCCGGCCATGGTTCCGATGTGGTTCTTTCCGATCGCGATCGCCGCCGGAAACACGGTGGTGCTCAAGCCGAGTGAGAAGGATCCGTCGGCGGCGATCTGGATGGCGAAGCTGTGGGCCGAAGCCGGTCTGCCTGACGGCGTATTCAATGTGCTGCAAGGTGACAAGGTCGCGGTCGACGAACTATTGACCAACCGCACGATCAAGGCCATTTCGTTTGTGGGGTCGACACCGATCGCCCAATACGTCTATTCGACAGGTACCGCGCACGGCAAACGTGTTCAGGCGTTGGGCGGAGCCAAGAACCATGCGATCGTCTTGCCGGACGCCGATCTGGATCTGGCGGCGGACGCGATGGTGAACGCCGGATTCGGTTCGGCGGGGGAGCGGTGCATGGCGATCTCGGCGCTCGTCGCCGTCGGCGACATCGCCGATGAGCTGGTCGCGAAAATCGCCCAGCGCACCGCCGGACTCAAGGTCGGCGACGGAACGCGCAACACAGATATGGGACCGCTGGTCACACAGGCACATCGAGACAAGGTGGCGAGCTATGTCGATGCCGGGGAAGCGGACGGTGCCACGATCGTCGTCGACGGCAGGGGCGTCGCCGTCGACGGCGACAACTCCGGGTTCTGGCTCGGACCAACGCTGATCGACCATGTCACCACCGACATGAGTGTCTACACGGACGAGATCTTCGGGCCCGTTCTCTCTGTTGTACGAGTCGAGACCTACGACGAGGCGATTGATCTGGTGAACTCCGGTCCGTTTGGGAACGGCACTGCCATCTTCACCAATGACGGTGGGGCGGCGCGACGTTTCCAGAATGAAATCGAGGTCGGCATGGTTGGGATCAACGTCCCGATCCCGGTGCCCACTGCGTACTACAGTTTCGGCGGCTGGAAGAATTCCCTGTTCGGCGACACCCATGCCCACGGCATGGAAGGGGTGCATTTCTTCACTCGCGGAAAGGTTGTCACCACCCGCTGGCTCGACCCGAGCCACGGCGGCATCAATCTCGGGTTCCCCGAGAACAACTAGATCCCAGACCGCAACGAGCACCGAGGAATTCGACAATGACAGCGTTTGTCAGAAACCGACTCCCGAACGACCTGGATCTCGACACCGCGATCGAAGAGGGTCGACGCGCATACCAGCTCGACAGGGAACACGTCTTCCATTCGTGGTCGGCGCAGGCGCATCTGACCCCTATGACCATCGTGGCCGCCTCGGGGTCGTACGTGTGGGACGGCGACGGGAACCGTTTGCTGGACTTCTCGTCGCAGATGGTCAACACCAACATAGGGCACCAACATCCGAAGGTCGTGGCCGCGATCGCGGAGCAGGCGAACAAGCTCTGCACAATCGCACCAGCACATGTCAACGACGCCCGCTCGGAGGCTGCCCGGTTGATCGCCGAGCGCACTCCGGGCGACCTGAACAAGATCTTTTTCACCAACGGTGGGGCCGATGCGGTGGAGCACGCGGTGCGGATGGCCCGGCTGCACACGGGGCGTCACAAGGTGCTCGCCCGGTACCGGTCGTACCACGGCGGCACCGACACCGCGATCAATCTCACCGGCGATCCACGCCGCTGGCCCAACGACTACGGAAACAGCGGCGTCGTGCACTTCTCCGGGCCCTTCCTGTACCGTTCGGCCTTCCACTCGGCCGACGAGACGCAGGAGACCGAGCGCGCCCTGGACCATCTCGATCAGCTGATCCGGCTCGAAGGCCCCGACTCGTTCGCCGCGATCATCCTGGAATCAGTGCCCGGAACCGCCGGGATCATGGTTCCTCCACCGGGTTACCTCGCCGGGGTCCGGGAGATCTGCGACCGTTACGGGATCGTGTACATCGCCGACGAGGTGATGGCCGGCTTCGGGCGCACCGGAAAATGGTTCGCCATCGATCATTTCGACGTCACGCCAGACTTGATCACCTTCGCGAAGGGAGTCAACTCGGGCTACGTTCCGCTCGGCGGTGTCGCGATCAACGAGAAGATCGCCGCGACATTCGCCGACCGTCCGTACCCCGGCGGACTGACGTACTCCGGTCATCCGCTGGCAACAGCGGCCGCCGTTGCCACCATCAATGCGATGACCGAAGAGGGCATCGTCGACAATGCGGCACGGATCGGGGCCGAGGTCCTGGGCCCCGGACTGCGGGACCTCGCCCGCAGGCACCCGTCAGTGGGCGAGGTGCGTGGCCTCGGCGTCTTCTGGGCGATCGAACTCGTCGTAGATCAACAGACGCGGGAACCGTTGGCACCCTATGGTTCATCGAGCGCGGCGATGAACGAGGTCATCGCCGCGTGCAAGTCCTCAGGGCTGCTCCCGTTCGCCAACTTCAACCGCATCCATGCGGTGCCGCCGTGCACGGTCACCGAATCAGAGGTTCGCGAGGGCCTGAAGATCCTCGACGCGACCCTCTCACTCGCCGACAGGTACGTCGGGACAACAGTCGGTTGAGGGAACGGGCTATCCAACAGAACAGCTGATGTGTCGACCGTTCGGCGGACGGAGTTTGCATTTCCGCTGGTGAGAGAGGCTGCGGGCGTCAGACAAGCGTTGCATCTGCTAAGTAGCATGGCCCTATGCGAAGGCCCGAATTGTCATTCGGTGCAGATTCTTCGGGGCCGCCGGATGCTGCGAGACAACGAACTGGCCGCCGGTGCGAGTGCCACCGCCATCCGCTCACCCACGCGTAGGTCCTTGGTCTCGCATTCTCGGGGTCTTGCACATTCGCGAGATCTACCTTCCGACAACAGAGTCTGGTTCGTCGTCGTACTTGACCTCTGGGTCGACACATCACGATCGAGGTAACCACCATGGCTGAGAATGTTGAATACGATCTCGACGGTGTCGCGGACTCGGTCGTCACAGCATAGGACCAGACCGCAGCGACCGAATACAGCACCAGCGGCGCCGACGGAGACGCCGGCACTCACGCTGAGTCCCCTGATTCAGTTGGAGCAACACCACTTTCGGTGCGCTACGCGGTCCTTCTCGCCTCTTGTTCAGGTAACCAGATCCGGCTCATCGACCGAGATCCGGATCATGAGTTACCGGGCGCGACCGTGATGCGCCAGAATCCGCTCGCCTCGGCCATCGGCAAGATCATGTTGGCCAGTATTGGAATCGATCGTAACGACACACTTCGGCAACTGACCCCACTCACCACCACCGACCGCGATGCCCTCGATACGCATCTCGACCAGATCCGCGTCACGGGTATCGCCACAGAAGTCGACGAATCACGAATGGGCCGAAGCGCCATTGCGGCGCTTGTTTTGGGGGAGAACCGTCAAGTCGCCGGTGCATTGAGGGTGATCGGGCGGACCAGTCGGTTCGCGGTATCGGATTCCGACCTCGTCGATCTGATTCAGAAGCATGCGAGTGAATCGCGACTGTGAGCCCGAAAAGCCAAACGATGCAACCCGCGCAATCAGGAAGTTCCGGTCGACCCGACTACGCCTGTACCAGGCGGCCCCCGTTCCGCCAAGTGCGGGTGAACAACACGACACACGCAACGACGAGGAGTCCGAAGATGATGGCCAGAATCATTGGGGCGGCCGAGTCGTCGTGCAGCTCGTAGAGTTCCCGAAAGCGGTCGAAGAGGAAAGCAGTGGATACCCCGGCCCACCCGATGACGAGCCCGACCTGAAGAGAATGCTCGTGGATTGCGGACGCGACAAGCGGTACGAGTAATGCTGCTGCCGCGATCCAAAGCCCACCGAGCGGCTGACTGATTCGCCCTAATGCAGGCCATGTATCGGGCATGGAGTAGTGATGCACCAAGATCACAATGCAAGCCGATCCGCCCATCAGAAGAGCAACCTGAAAGTGCCTATCGCTGAGGGGGAGTCGTGGTCGAGGTGAATTCACGCGGGTAGACAACAACGCAAGAATCGCCACGCCCGCGGCGACGATCCAGCTCGAGGCCCCGATGATCAGTATCCATATGGCGATACCCCAATCGCTGCTCCAAGCTGACAGCGAGCCTCCCTCACTGATCCACAGCGTGAAGAGTAGCCACGGACCGATCACAACGCCGCTCAGCATCAATCCGAAGCCGATCTGACGTGTGCGTCCAGAACTGGCGAGAACTCCGGCAAGGCCGGCGATGAGGGCGAACGAGAGTATCGGGACCATGCGGATCCGGAATTCATCTGTGGTCAGCAGTGTTTTGCCGGAACCGTCATTTGCAAAGGGCACAAACGGGTGCACAAACATCAGCGCGGCCCCGAGGATGGCCAGACCGGCGGCAACCAGACACAGCATCAAACTCGGTGCGACTGGTTTGGTGTTGGCCGGTGCCTGATCCGACGCGTCGGGACGCGGGGCTACGCGGCGTTCTGGACGCGGGGTCGGGCCGGGAGGGTCAACCGGTCGCCGGCTCGGTTGTCCCACTGGACCCGATTCCTGCCGCGACCGCCGATCCGGCCATTGTTCTGGAACCGGAAACGACGGCTGTCCCGATACCGGCCGCGACGTCAGATCCGGCTGCGGCTCTGACGCCGGAGACAACCGCGGCTCTGAAACCGGAAACGAAATGGGTGGGAAGCTGCGTTGCTCCGGTGGCGCCTGCACCGGGGCGGGGTTTGACGGTGGATTGGGCACGGTGGTCGGCAACGGATTCGACGGTGTCCTCGGTGACTGATCCGTCAGACGGAACAGCCGCGTCGACCCACCCCGGATGTACAGCACCGGTGTCACCCACTCCAGGGTGTTGGGCAGTCCGAGGATGGATTTTCGTCCGCTGAGGACGGCGCGGTCGATGTCGCGACCCTCGGCTACAGCCGTGTAAAAGCCGCGGGCGAACTCGATGGCAGCGGCATCGCTGACGGTGAACTGCATTGCGGCAACGGCACTGACACCGCCACGAGCGAGGGCGGCGGCAGTGCCCGCGAAAAGGTCGTCCGATGCGGCGCGCCCTGACGAGCACGAGTTCAGCACAACAAGACGCGGAGTGGGCTCGGCTTCGTCGAGCAACTCTGTCAGGCGTGATGCCTCGACCATATCGGCGCGGCCGTCCTCACCCACCAGCGCGATGCATCCCTCGGCCTTCACCGGGTCGTAGTCGCCGTGACCGATGAAGTGCACCACATGCCACGTCCCGGAGAGCAGATAACGATGCACGGTGCTCCACGATGCCTGGGGCACACAGACCAACTCGATCCGATGCTGGTCGATCTCTTCACGCAAAGCCGCTCTCAGCTGGGCGATCTCGGCCTCGGTGTTCAGCGCTCCGAGATTTCTCGGAGACGCTACGAAGCACAGCACGCGCAGGGGAGGTGTCACCTCGAGGGGTAATGGGTCGAAGTCCGGTGCCGGGATGTGCCGGACGAGCGGCCTCTGCCGGCAGAGATACCTCCCATCGTCGGGATCGAACAACATCTCCCATGGGACCGCCGCCAACTCGGGGGCCGTGAGGCTCAGCACCAGCCGAAGTCGTTTGCGCTGGTGCTGCGCAGCCCCGAGGCTGGCCCGATATGCGTTGTTGACGGCACCGTCGAACACTGCACGAAACAACCCTGTGCCGACCTCGTGTAATGACTGCTCGCTGACCGGTATGGCGCGCCGGGCCGAGACGGATGCGGCCAGGATCGCGTTCTCGAGGTCATCGCGCCGGTTCACGATGTCGTGGATATCGAGGTCGAACACCGCGGACGGACGTCCACCCGACGGTGCCCTGATCACTCTTGCCAGGTAGCGGTCGGGGTGATCCGCATGCGGATAGGGGCCGATCTCGAGATGAAAGTCGATCTCTCCGGTGGCCATGGCCTACTCCTGCAGGGCGTCGTGGATTCGCCGCGCCACCACGGGATCACTCAGGTACCCGCTGATGCCATGCTGATTCGGCGTTCGGTTGTCGACATCGATCTTGTTCTCGATGGCCGGCGTCGGTGGATTGATCGTGAAATGCGTGGCATCGAGAGGGCGCAGCGCGACCGCGTCGTGTGGATCCATGGCGTTGAACCAGGCTCTGACACACGGAGGTGTACGGTTGCCGCCGACATCCCCGATTCCCGGTGCTCGATCACGGATCGCATTGACGGCCAACGGACTCCCGACGGTGATCAACTGCGGTACCTTCCAGTTCCGGTTCTCGCCCTCGCGCATCAGGAGCGTGTAGGCGACAACGGTGCCCAGCGAGTGCGCGACGACAACACTGTCGGCGCCCGGTGTGAAGGCTCCGATCACCCCATCGTCGATGCGACCGCGGATGGTGCGGTTGGTGAGGTACTGGAAGACGTCATAGGTGGCCAACGCGATGGTCACCGCACTCAGGCTGCCGTTCTGGTCGAGCTTCTGCAAGAGTGCGCGCATCCACCTCCAGTTCAGGGGGCCACGTTCCGTGGCGGATATTCCGCCCTGGGCACATACCTCCGCATCGGAAATCTCCTGCTGTTGCTGCACTTTCGTGAGGACCTCGAACATGAATCGCTGTGCTTCGCTGTTGAGGGTCGGTTCACCACGCAGGATGACATCTGGGACGTCGCCGTCTGTGAAGCCTTTTGCCATGCGGTCGAGGGTGTCGCCGTAGAACGGGAATCGGACCTGGTCGGTGGTGATCGGAGCCAGTGCCGGATCGCTTTTCGCGAGTCCCTCATTGAGGCTGTCGATCCACTCCTGTTTGAGTGCGGCCGGGTCTTTGCCCTGCTGCGATCGACCGTGGATGAAGATGATCTCTCGGGACATTTGTTCTCCTCGTGTCGGATCGGATCAAGCGGGTTCGAACAACAGATCAGTTGCGGCACTGCCGAAGACCGTCCACAGCGATGGCAGGAGATGGCCTCGGAGTTGGCCGGTACGGGACCACAGCGCCGGGCGGTCGTCCGGGATGAGATCCCAGCCCTGCGTCAGTAGTGGGAACGGCGTCACGAGTTGTGCGCCGAATCCTGGCCGAGATGACGACTCGGCATCCAGCAGGGCGAGATCAAGGAATTCGATACCGTTGCGCTGCTCGGCCAGTCGCGTTCGCAGTTCTGCCAAGCGATCCAGATCCTGGCGGCTGTGGAGCGCGTACGCCTGATACACGGAGAGGGTCAGGTCGTCCGGCCGGCCGCGGGACAGCAGAGCTGCCAGATCGACGCCGTCCAGAACATCCGGGTGGCGACGACGCTGTGCCGACGCGGTGGCGATCGCCTTGATCCGCCGAAGGTTCTGCTCCCGACCCGTGGTTGTATCCGGTTCAAAGAAGACTGCGCTGATGTGGCGTCCGACGACATGCACCTCCAATACCTGACCCTCGACCATGGGAAGCATTGTCGCCGTGTCATTGTCGAGTTCGAGTGTCACCATGTGTGTGCCTGATCCAGAAAAGTCGACGACCCCGCCATCGGTGGCCACCGCCCCGCCGGGCGACATCGCCCGACGAATCGACGCACCCCGTACACGGAGGCAACGCCGGCCACCCTTCGCCGGCGGTGCCGCATCTCCGGTTGCCACCGGATCGAGCAGCGAACGAATCGAGCTGGCGAACCGTCCTGCGCCCTCGGATTCGGCCAGCACGAGTTCGCTCTCGAATGCCTCCGGCGGACCGACTGCCGCCCGGTAGAGGTCCGCCGTGATCGTGGACAGCGACCGCCGGGACACCGTGCTCTCCAAGTTGGTGGCGCCGATACCGCGGAGTATGGGCCCGTCGTCGCCGCGATCCACGCTGGCGAGCCATCGCTTGTTCACACCGACCTGAACGTCGAACGTCGGCGACTGATCCATGTCGAGATCCAGCTCGGCGAGGCGCGCGCTGACCGCAGCCTCGAGATAGACGCAGAGCGGATTGGTGTAGATGTACCAGCGTGGGTCGCCGTGGTTGCCGCGCACCATCACATCGCGCTCCAGTCCCTGCGCATCGTAGAGCCGACCGTGGAGCGCCTCATGGAGTACCGAAGTGTAGATCCCCTCGGCGGCAACGGTATTGATCTCGATTGCGGCCTCGCCCTGCGCGCTTGCGTAGAAGACGTCAACACGCGGTCGAGATCCCGTGCCCAGACTGTTGGGAAACGCGGAGACCGGGGTGAGTGACTGCGTGTCGAGGTCGTGCGCGGGTGTTCTGCAGGCATCCGAGATGATCACGACGTGCGGCGTCTTGCCCCGTTTGGCCGCTTGGATGCTCTTGCCGACACTGATGGCGGCGTTGCCGCGGTTCGGTGCGTCCGACAGCATCCAGGTTTCGATCATGTCGACCAGCAGTCCGTGGCCCGCGAAGTAGACGATCAATTGGTCGACACCGGCGGCGACGAGTTCCTCGACCGCGGTCAGGACCCCGTCCGAGGTGACCTTGGTGCCTGCGTCGGTGAGCAGGCGGACGTTTGCCGGTTCCATCCCACCGCGTTCAGGATCGACTGCCCAGTCGTGCATCTGCCGCGCGCCCGACGCCGCGGCGCGCAACACCGGCATGCCGGCGCCTGTCCGGTCGACGCCGATGAACACTGCTCCCCGATGCATCGAAAAGCCCTTCTGTCAAAGGATTGTCGTGAAACTGGCTCGCGGGCACAAGTGGGTGTCAGCAGAGCTGTGGCCGAAGTGCGTCTGCTTGGCGAACCTCCAATGCGGGGGATTCCTTCAATCGTCTGACGTGTGGTCGATGAACACACGAGTAGTGCACTACCTGTCTTGGACGACGACTACCTGGCCCATCTGAGGGGGCGGTCGCAGCACTATTACTCGTCGCCGCATGTCCCGGTGTCGAACGATTGACGTAGCGCACTACTCGTTACTTCGGTCAGCGGTCAGACCACGATCGGTCCCAGGCGCACCGGGCCACGGGCGGTGCGGAAATCACAAGGCGAGAGGACATGATCATGGCCAAGAAATACAAGGTGGTCTCAGGTGACACATTGTCGGCATTGGCAAAACGGTTCTACGGCGATGCCGATCTGTTCGAAGTGATCGCGATCGCGAACGAGCTGCCCGATCCGGATGTCATCAGGACCGGGCAAGTACTGTTGATCCCGGGACTGACCAAGAAGTACAAAGTGGTTGCGGGAGACACGCTCTCGGAATTGGCAGCAAAGTTCTACGGGGACAGCTCGATGTTCCCGCTGATCGCGGCGGCCAATCAACTCTCCGATCCAGACTTCATCACAGTCGGCCAGATACTCCGGATACCCGACCTCTGAGTCGGGGGTTGTTGCCCCCGCCAGAAGGGTCTGACCGCCCACGGAAAGTTCCGTGCCTGACGTGGTGTCAGGCCGGCTGAAACAACTCGACCAGGTTGCCGGCAGGATCGGCGATCAGGACCTGGCGACCACCTGGTCCGGTGACCGCTTCGCTGCGGAATGTGACGCCTGCATCGCGGAGGTGGGTGATCTCGGAATCGAGGTCGCCGACGATGAGGTGGATGCGATTGCGGCCTGCGCCGGAGGTGTCGGCCGGGGTGGCGCGGGCCCCTGAACTGGCCGGGCCGGACAGCAACAGTCGCAGCGAGCCGCGGATGACATCCGCGAAGGCAGGCGCGGGGTTGGTGTGCAGTGTGAATCCGAGGCTGTTGGTATAGAAGTCGATCGCGGCGGGCACGTCATCGACGATGTAACGGACGCTGGCGTATTCGGTTGGCGCAGACATCATTACTCCATTCAGGTTTCGGTGGACAGGGTCGGAAGCAGATGGCGGATCCGGGTGTCGATCTCGGCGGCAGTGGCCTGGAATTGCGCGTAGATCTCGTCGTCGGAGCCGCAGGTTGCGGCCGGGTCGGGAATGCTCCAGTGGATTCGTCGGCTCTCGCCGCCGAACTCCGGGCAGACTTCGCGGGCCTTGTCGCACAGGGTGATCACGGTGTCGAACCGTCGACGCTCGAAGGTGTCGACGTGACGGGGCGGCTGATCGGAGATGTCGATACCGAACTCCTCTCGCAGGACCCGGATCGTGTTGGGATGCATGTCCGGCTTCGGCCGGGTGCCGGCGCTGACCGCGCCGACCCGGCCACTGGTTCGAACGTGGAGCAGCGCTTCCGCGATTGCTGAGCGAGCACTGTTTCCCGTGCATACGAACAGCACATTCATCGGCTTTGTGTGCACGAACGGATGGGGTGTGGGTGCCGGATCGAGCGCCGGATGCAATGCCGTCCCGGTGCCTGTCAGCATCTCGGCGCAGCGGTCGAGTTCGAGGTGGTAGTAAGTGTCGCGGCCATCGAAAGAGCTGCGTGCGGCCCTGACCAGCCCGCCATTTCGCAGCAAGCGCAAGTGGTAGGAAATCAGATTCTGGGACTCGTTCATCAGTGTCACCAGCTCTCCAACGCGGTAGTCGCCGGAGGACAACAACGCCATCAACCGCCACCGCAATGGATGGGCTGCCAGATGCAGAAAAGGCGGGACGGTGTGTCGTGATGCCACCACACCTTCAAGCGTACACCCGATACATCAAATCAGTTTGATGTATTGAGCCGACATATGCGCTGTGGGCCGTCCGAACGATCCTCCGACCGTCGGCTCGGGCCGGATTTGTGTAGGCTCACGACGAATCCAGCCGACGAAGGATCCACCATCATGAGGGCAACTCTCACCCCCGAAGCCGAACGCGCGGTCGCCGATATCGCGGACCGCCATGCGTTGTCGCAGGATGCCGTACTGGCGATGCTGTTCGCCGTCAATTCCGGTGGCGGCACTATGGCCCAGTTCTCGATTCCCGAGCTCGGTGGATCGGGCCAATGGATGCGGGGCGGCATGACGATGGTCGGCAACATGTTCGACAACGGCCTGAAGTCGAGGGTCGACGCGCTGTGCGGCGAATTGTCCCAACTCCTCTCCACCGTCACGGTGTTTCCTCGCGCAACGGTGGATTCCTCGGGAGGTAACACGTCGGGCAACTGGTGGCCGAGTGACCTCGGCATGCCGAGCTCATCTGGGGGGCAGAACAACACCCGCTACGCCATCTTTCCGAACACTCGGCGTCTTGCGATCCAAGTAGATGGTCGCACAAGGGTTTTCGACACCGGCGACCATTCCATCGGCGGCGTTCAGCAGCAGCAGGGTGGCGCCTACGGCTCGGTGAACTTCACCAGTCAGTTCGGGACGTTCGACGTGTCGAGTCTCCGAGAGCTCGGGACGCAACAGGTCGCCGATACTCCCGTCGCCGCACCTTCGGCGGGGCAGATGTCGCAACCTGCACCGGCCGCGGCGCCCGACGTACAGAACATCCCTGGTCCCACAACCACTTTCGCGACCCCGGGTCAGTCGTCCTCTTCAGGTCCGTCCAGTGACGCCGACGCAATCGTTGCCGCGATCGAATCCTTGGCCGGACTACATCAACGGGGCATTCTCACCGACGAGGAGTTCGCCGCGAAGAAGTCCGAACTGCTCGGTCGACTCTGAGGCGACGGGTGATGGTCGCCGTCGAGTCATAGCTCGCGTAAAAATGCGCGGAGTCGATCGAGGACGAGTTCCGGACGCTGCCCGCCGGACGTCTGCGTACTCGCCGCGAACCCACCTGAGCATCTCGCCGGTGAGCGACGTCCGATACCAGCGTGAACCCGCAACTGCGTGGCCCGGCTCGCTCAGTCTGCGCACGTAGAGATCGGCACCGGGCGGTAGGAATCCGGCACCGGCCCAACGGCCGATGAATCGCAGGTATCGGCCCTCGGGGTCGGCGATGATCTTCGGTCCTACCATCGGGATCACCACGGGAAACTGGTACCAGAGCCGCCACAGATCGGCGATCACGGTCCGATCTGCCGTGACCCAGGGGCCGAGTGTGTTGAGTCCGAAGAACCCGACGACTTTTCGGGGTGGCGTGCCATCAGGATCGAGGCAACGGGGCCGCCCCAGTCGTGCGCCACCAGCCGGACCTTGGCCACCCCCAACCGGTCGAGGATGGCGACCAGATCGTCGGCCATGTCTGCTTTGCGGTAGCGGTAGCGGTCGCGTGGAGCCTAGCTCCAGCCCGCGCCGCGCAGATCGGGACACAGGACGCGATACCCGTCGGCCACCAGCGGTCCCATCAATTCGTGCCATTCCCACCAGTTTTCGGGGAATCCATGGACCATCATGACAGCCGGTCCCACGGTGTTCGAGGCCACAAACCCACCGCATCTGGTGGCTTTGCGTGGGAAGACTACTTCGGTACCTGTAATCCGATCATCAGGGCGTCGACGAGGCCGTCGAAGTGCCTGGTCGTTTCCTCGACGGGTCTGACGTGGGTGAGGATGCGGTACAGGGTGGCGCCGATCAGCGCGTCGGCGACCGCTTCGAGGTCGACCCCGGCCCGGATGTCTCCGGCGTGTGTCGCACCGGTGAGTCGGTGGAGCAACGCGTCATGGTGGGGTCCGGCGAGTTGGCTGTAGAGGGCGTCGCCATCGAGCGAATTGTCGGCGGCGGCGACTGCGAGCGCTCGACTGAGGGCAACGTTGCGCGGCGAGCCGAGGTAGGCCGCCTGCCCGTGGAGCCAGGTGCGCAGGTCGGCGCGGATGTCGCCGGTGTCGGGCAACTCGAACTGGCGATTCTGCCCGTAGGCGTCCATGACTGCTTCGGCGACCAGCGGTGCTTTCGATGGCCAGCGGCGATAGAGGCTCTGTTTCCCGACGCCGGCGAGGTTGGCGACGTGGTCCATGGCGACGTCCGAATAGCCGCCGGTGACCAGGATGTCGCGTACCGCTTCGAGGATCGCGTCGTGGGTCGCTTGGCTCCGGGGTCGGCCGGGGCGCGGCACTGCTTCCATGGGGGCAGCTTACGGTCGTCGTCTACCTCGACGAGGGGTTCGACCTGGTTCGCCAAAAGCCCGCGAATTACGAGAAGGAATGTCTAGTATTAGCCCGACTCGATCACGCCGGGACATCGACCCGGAAACCGTCTACGCCTCACCGTGCGACCCGATGGGCCGACAGGTGTCGAACCGAAGGAAGCCATGGACAAGTTGCAGAACAAGCTGCGGGTCATCCAGTGGACCACCGGCAAGGTCGGAAAGCTCAGTCTGCGGGGCATTCTCGATGATCCGCGGCTGGAACTGGTCGGTGTCTACGCGTACTCGGACGACAAGGCCGGCACCGACGCCGGACCCCTGTGTGGGCGGCCCGATACCGGGGTGGTCGCGACCACCGACATCGACGCGCTGATCGCACTGGGTGCCGACACCGTCTTCTACAACCCGTTCATGGCCGACCTCGATCACGTCGTCCGACTGCTCGAAAGCGGACTCGACGTGATCAGCACCAACCTGTTCCTCAACATCGGCGGTATTCAAGGCGAGACCGAGGAGAAGCTCGCGGCTGCGTGTGAGCGTGGCAACAGCTCGCTCTACATCTCCGGAATCAATCCCGGCTGGATCAACACGATGGTGACGGCGATGACGGCGGTATGTCGTGACGTCCAGCAGGTGTCGATCTTCGAGTCGGCGGACTGCTCGGTCTATGAGTCGGCCGAAACCTGGCAGGCGCTGGGCTTCTCCCTGCCGGAGGCCTCGGACGCCGTGCTGGAGATGGCGAAAATGTGGTTGAGCACGTTCCGCGACTCCGTCGGTCGCATGGCGCTCGCGCTGCACTACGACCTCGACGACATGGAGTTCTTCATCGAACACCAAACCGCTTCGGAGGACGTCGATCTCGGCTGGCTGCTGATGAAGAAAGACACCATCGCCGCGATCCGTGCCGGGTGGAATGGCAAGGTCGACGGAAAGACGGTCGTCCAGTCCAACGTCGCCTGGTATCTCACCAAGAAGCTGAACGGGGACTGGGTGTTCGACGACGATCACTACCAGGTTGTCATCAAGGGCGAACCCGAAGTCCGGACCCGCATACGTTTCGTCCCGCCCGAGCACTGGGGCAACCACGAATGGGACACGATGACCGCCATGCCGGCGGTCAGCGCTGCGTTCAACGTCGCCGCGGCGCCGGCGGGGATTCTGACCCTCAAGGATGTGGGCTTGCCGTGTGCGCCTGCAGGAATCTGGAACAGAGAACGCAGCGAGGGCCACTCGGGTGTTGCCGCTCGCGTGTGACCAAACCTGACGGGCAGGGGGTCGGACTGACACCGGCTGGTTGGCGCCTGCCGTAGTGGCCAGGCCGTAAAGATTTCGTATTGATGCCGGGCGTGGGCGTATGGGTGTCGTTAACGCCGGGGTCAGACGCTGCGATTGCGTCGCATGCTGTGAACACCAGCCGGGTTCGACGGAGTGACCCGGGGTGTTTTCAGGAGTGGACGTGGCAGACTTTTGGTTCGTTCTGGCGATTTTGGGCGGGTTTGCGCTCTGCGCACTCGTCCTTCGCAGTATCGGCGCGAGGACCCGCCGGTGACCGCGGACGGCGCCATCACCGTGGTGTTGGTGGTTGTTGCGGTCGCGGTCGTGCTGTATCTGTTCGCAGCGCTGATCTTCCCCGAAAGGTTCTAGCGCGTGAATACCTCTGTGGCCGCCGCCCTGCAGGTGGGGGTGGTGGTCTTCATTCTCGCTGCGGCCTATGTGCCGTTGGGCGACTACATGGCGCGAGTGTTCTCCGGAGCTCGCGATTGGGCGCCCGAGCGCCTGCTGTACAAACTCGTGCGAGTCGACCCCAAACGCGAGCAAACCTGGACCGGCTATGCGATGGCGGTCATCGCGTTCTCGTTCATGGGTGTCCTGTTTCTGTACCTGCTGCAACGGCTTCAAGGAGTGTTGCCGTGGAGCGACGGCCGCGCGGCCGTGAGTCCGGCGATGGCGTTCAACACCGCCATCTCCTTTGTGGCGAACACCAACTGGCAGTCGTTCTCACCTGAAATGGTGATGAGCAACCTGACCCAGATGCTCGGCCTGGCGGTACAGAACTTCCTCTCTGCTGCAGTCGGACTCGCGGTGGCGATCGCCTTGATCCGTGGAATCATCGCAAGGAAGGGTGACGGTCACCTCGGCAACTTCTGGGTCGACCTGACCCGGGCGACCTTGCGAATCCTGTTGCCCTTGAGCATTGTCATTGCAGTGCTGCTGCTCACGCAGGGCGCCATCCAGTCGTTCAAGAGTGGCTTCGACTTCATCGGCCTCGACGGTTCTTCAGGACGGAGCATCGTGGGACCGTTCGCTTCCCAGGAGGCGATCAAGGAACTGGGCACCAATGGTGGCGGCACCCTGTCGGCGAACGCGGCGCACCCGTTCTCCAATCCGACGCCGCTGAGCAACGTCGTGGAAGTCATTGCACTGCTCATCATTCCGGTGTGTTTGACACGCACGTACGGCACCCTCGTCGGTGATCGACGACAGGGCCTGACGATCCTCGGCGTCATGGCGGTGATCTGGTCGGGAATGCTGGCGGTGGTCTGGGCCTTCGAGTCGCACACCAATGGCGTTGCAGCCGAGGCCGCCGGTGCGATGATGGAAGGCAAAGAACAGCGATTCGGAGTCGCCGGATCGGTACTGTTCGCGGTCTCGACCACCGGAACATCCACCGGTGCAGTCAATTCAGCTCACGATAGCTACTCCGCCGGCGGTGGAGGCGCACTGATCTGGAACATGTTGCTCGGCGAGATCGCACCCGGCGGTGTCGGAACCGGCCTGTACGGCATGCTGGTGCTGGCCATCATCGCCGTGTTCGTGGGCGGCCTGCTGGTCGGCCGCACCCCGCAGTTCCTCGGCAAGAAGATCGGTCAGCAGGAGATCACCATGGCCGCCTTGTCCATCCTGGTGATGCCGGCCCTGGTCCTGATCGGGACTGCGATCACCGTGATCTTGTCCACGACAACGGGTTTCCAGGGCAACAGCGGCGACCCGGGTACCCCGGAATCCATCCACGGATTCTCCGAGGTTCTGTACGCGTACGCATCCGCCGCCAACAACAACGGCAGCGCGTTCGGCGGATTGACCGTCACCAGCGACTGGTTCCAGACTTCTCTGGGATTCGCGATGCTGCTCGGCCGATTCCTGCCGATCATCTTCGTATTGGCGCTTGCCGGATTGCTGGCGACGCAGAAGACAAGGCAGACGACCACGGCGACCCTCCCGACACATGGGCTGCTGTACGGCGGCCTGTTGACCGGCACCGTCCTGTTGGTGGCCGGACTCACCTTCTTCCCGGCGATGGCGCTGGGACCGATAGCAGAGGCACTCTCATGACCACAGGGGTTGCGTCCGACGCTCCTCCGACCGACACCGGACCCGACGAACTCGCGGGCAGCGGGGCATTCGACCTGCGCCAGCTCGTCACTTCGGTGCCGCAGGCACTCCGAAAGCTCAATCCCCGCGACCAGGCTCGCAATCCGGTGATGTTCGTCGTCTACCTCGGGGCAATCATCACCACTGTCCTGGCGTTCTGGCAGCCGTCGTGGTTCTCCTTCGCGGTTGTCTTCTGGCTGTGGTTCACGGTGTTGTTCGCGAACCTGGCCGAAGCGGTTGCCGAGGGACGTGGACGCGCGCAAGCAGCAAGTCTGCGAAAGATCAAACAGGACACCATGGCCCGCCGGATCGATGCAGACGGGAGCATCACGGAGATCTCCGGCGGCGACCTGGTCATCGGTGACCGGATCGTGGTCGAGGCCGGAGAGGTGATCGCCGGCGACGGCGATGTCGTCGAAGGCATCGCCACCGTCGACGAATCGGCGATCACCGGTGAATCGGCTCCGGTGGTCCGCGAATCCGGCGGTGACCGCAGCGCGGTGACCGGTGGCACGGTTGTGTTGTCGGACAAGATCATCGTGAAGATCACCACGTCGCCCGGTGAGTCGTTCGTCGATCGGATGATCGCGCTGGTCGAGGGGGCGTCACGTAAGAAGACCCCCAACGAGATCGCCCTCGACATCCTGCTCGCGAGCCTGACCATCATCTTCCTGCTCGCGGTGGTGGCTGTCGGACCGATGCAGCAATACGCCGGGCAGACCCCGGACGCGGTGAAACTCATCGCGTTGCTGATCTGTTTGATCCCGACAACCATCGGGGCCCTGCTGTCGTCGATCGGCATCGCGGGTATGGACCGGCTGGTGCAGCGCAACGTTCTGGCGATGTCAGGGCGGGCCGTGGAGGCCGCCGGTGACATCGACACCCTTCTGATGGACAAGACCGGCACCATCACCTTCGGCAACCGGCGCGCCACCGCGTTGGTGCCGGCGCCGGGCGTGACAGTGTCCGAACTGGCGCGGGCGGCGTGTCAGTCGAGCCTTGCCGACGACACCCCGGAGGGTCGCAGCATCATCGACCTGTGCCGTGAGGAGTTCGGGCAGGATCCCGAGGCGCTCGAGGCCGCAGATCAGGCAAACCGGGAAGTCGTTCCGTTCACCGCCGAGACCCGCATGTCCGGCATGGACATCACCACCGGAGCCGGACCGCAGAGCATCCGCAAGGGTGCGGCAGACTCGCTGCTGCGCTGGGTCGCAGACTGTGGTGGACACCCGCCTGTCGAGGTATCCGACGAGGTCGACCGGATCTCGTCCGGTGGTGGGACGCCACTGGTCGTGGGTGTCCGGACCAACGGGGGTCCGGCCCAGGTACTGGGCACGATCTCGCTCTCGGATGTGGTCAAACCCGGTATGGCCAAACGGTTTGCACAATTGCGCGAGATGGGTATCCGCACGGTGATGGTCACCGGCGACAACCCCCGGACCGCAGAGGCCATCGCGGCGCAGGCCGGTGTCGACGACTTCGTCGCCGAGGCCACGCCCGAGGACAAGCTCGCGCTGATACGCAAGGAACAGGCCGGTGGCCGGCTGGTCGCGATGACCGGCGACGGCACCAACGATGCCCCCGCGCTGGCGCAAGCCGATGTCGGTCTGGCGATGAACACCGGCACGTCGGCGGCCAAAGAGGCCGGGAACATGGTCGACCTGGATTCGGATCCGACGAAACTGATCGAGGTGGTGGCCATCGGCAAACAGCTGCTGATCACTCGCGGCGCCCTGACCACGTTCTCGCTGGCCAACGATCTCGCGAAGTACTTCGCGATCCTGCCGGCATTGTTCGCGGGGGTCTACCCGCAGCTCGACAAGCTCAACATCATGGGGCTGCACTCGGCGCAGTCGGCCATCGTCTCGGCCGTCATCTTCAACGCACTCATCATCGTGGCACTCATCCCGTTGTCGCTGCGTGGTGTGCGCTATCGGCCGAGTTCTGCGTCGAAACTGTTGGGCCGCAACCTGCTCGTCTACGGACTGGGAGGTGTGATCACGCCGTTCGTCGGAATTTGGCTGATCGACCACGTGGTCCGCCTTCTCCCGGGAATGGGGTAGTTCGATATGAATACTGTGACGGCTTGGCTCCGGCAATGTGTGGTGGGCCTGTCGATTCTGTTGGCGATGACCGTGATTCTGGGTGTCGCGTACCCCGCTGTCGTCTGGGGGATCTCGCGGATCGGCTCGACCTCCGCCGAAGGGTCTGCGGTCACCGACAGCAATGGCTGCGTCGTCGGTTCGAGCCTGATCGGCATCGATCCGCAGGTGCCTGCGGGTGAGGCCGACAAGTATCTGCATGCCCGGGTGCTCGGGTCGAGCGAAGACCCGATGGCCCCGGGTGACCCGTCCGCGTCGGCGGCCGGCAACCAAGGTCCGAACAGCGAGAAGCTCGCCGGCTGGATCGAAACACGCAGACAATTGATCGCGAGCCGGGAAGGTGTGACTCCGGAACAGGTTCCGGTCGATGCCGTGACCGGATCGGGGTCGAGCCTGGACCCGCACATCAGTGAGGCGTACGCGCAGTTGCAGGTGCCGCGGATCGCCCGCGAGAACGGGATCACCGAGGCTCGGGTACGTGAGGTCATCGACGCCAACACCGATGGTCGCCGGCTCGGATTTCTCGGTCAGCCGACGGTGAATGTCCTCCTGGTCAATCTCGGACTGGGCCTGACCGCACCGAGCTGCGGATAGCGTCCACACGGGATGGCACACACTGCCGAGAACCGGGGCACACTCGAGGTCTATCTCGGGTGTGCCCCGGGCGTGGGCAAGACCTACGAAATGCTCGCCAAGGCGCATACGTTGGTCGCCGAGGGCACCGATGTGGTGGTTGCTGTCGTTGAGTCACACGGACGCGTGGCCACCGAGACGATGGCCGAAGGTCTCGAAGCCGTGCCGCGGCATGCGATCGCCTACCGCGGGACGACCCTCGAAGAAATGGACGTCGACGCGGTGCTTGCGCGCAAGCCGCAGGTGGCACTCGTCGATGAACTCGCGCACACCAACGCGCCGGGCTCGCGGAACGCCAAACGCTGGCAGGACATCGAAATGCTGCGTGACGCCGGTATCGATGTCCTGTCGACGATCAACATCCAGCACCTCGAGAGCCTCAACGACGTGGTGCAGCAGATCACCGGGGTGGTGCAACGCGAGACCGTTCCCGATGATGTGGTGCGCAACGCCGACGACATCGAACTCGTCGACATCGCGCCTCAAGCCTTGCGGCAGCGACTTTCGGCCGGCAAGGTGTACGCCGGTGATCGGGTCGGGGGCGCCCTGGCCAACTATTTCCGGCAGGGCAACCTGACGGCGCTGCGGGAACTCGCGTTGCTCTGGCTGGCCGACCAGGTCGACGACAATCTTGCCGATTACCGGGCCGCGCATGCCATCACCGCGACCTGGGAGGCTCGCGAACGGGTGGTGGTCGCCATCACCGGTGGGCCTGAATCGGCGACCCTGTTGCGCCGTGCGAGCCGAATAGCCTCGCGATCGAGCGCGGAATTGATTGTGGTGCACATTGTTCGGGGTGATGGCCTCGCCGGACCGGCGACGGTGGACTTCACCGAACTCTCCGAACTCGCCAAGGGATTCGGAGCTCAGGTCCACACGATTGTCGGCGACGACGTGCCCACTGCACTGCTGGAGTTCGCGCGCGGCGTGAACGCCACACAGCTGGTTCTCGGTACCTCGCGCCGGTCGCGTTGGCAGCGACTTTTCGACGAAGGCGTCGGGACCACGGTGGTCCGAGAATCGGGAAAGATCGACGTGCACATGGTCACCCATGAGGAGACCACAGCGCGAAACCCGTTGGACATCAGACACACCCGGTTCCATCGGCCCCTGAGCTGGGTTTCTGCGGTGCTGGTGCCGTGTGCCGGGGCGGCTTTACTCGGATTGCTCGACCAATGGCTCGGGATCGCCAGTGAATCGGCGCTGTTCCTCCTTGTCGTCCTCGCGGTGTCGATGCTCGGTGGGATCGGTCCGGCAGCGCTGTCAGCGATCGTGTCGGGTTTGCTGCTGAACTATTTCTTCACCTCGCCGCGTTACACGCTCACCATCAACGAACCAGACAATCTCATCACCATCGTCGTGATGCTGATGATCGCCATCGCGGTGGCAGCGCTCGTCGACTCGGCGACCGTTAGGCGGGTGCAGGCCCAACGTGCCACCCGCGACGCCGAATTGATGGCCACGTTCGCCGGAGCGGTATTGAGTGGGGAAGGCCTCGACGGGCTACTGGAACGTGTCCGTGAGACCTATGACCAGGACGCGGTGGCCATCGTCAGGGTCGGCAACCGCGAACCGAACATCATCGAGGGGTCGGTCGGTGGCAATCCGCCGGCCGCGGCCCGTGACGCGGACACGGTATGCCCGGTCGCCGGTGGTGAGTTCGAGATGCTGCTGCGTGGGCCCACACTCGGGGGACGGGACCGCCGGCCACTCACCGCCGTCGCCACCCAGGCCGCGGATGTGGTGGAACGGCGGCAACTCGCCGCCGAAGCCGCCGAGGCGCGGGCATTGGCCGAGACCGATCAACTTCGCAGGGCACTGCTGTCGGCGGTGAGCCACGACCTGCGTACCCCGCTCGCCGCGGTCAAGGCCTCGGTCTCGAGTCTGCGAAGCACCGACGTGACCTTTTCCCCGGGCGACACCGCCGAACTGTTGGCCACCATCGAAGAATCCACCGATCACCTCACCGCCCTGGTCGGAAATCTCCTCGACTCCTCCCGACTCGCCGCCGGTGCGGTGCGTCCGGATCTGCAGATGGCCTACCTGACCGAAATCGTCGACCGGACAACCGCCGGGATCTCGCGACTCGACGCGGACGGCGCGAAACGTCTCGAGGTCGATGTGGACCATTTGCTGGTTCATGCCGATCCGGGCCTGCTGGAACGTGTGCTGGCGAACGTCATCGACAACGCACTCCGCCACAGTGCCACGACGTCACCGATATCGATCACGGCCCGCTTGACCGCCGCCGATCCGCCGCGGGCCATCGTCACCGTCGCAGACCATGGCGCCGGGATACCCGCGGAGGACCGTGACAAGGTGTTCACCGCCTTCCAGCGACTCGGTGATCAGAACGTGGGTATCGGTGTGGGATTGGGACTTTCGGTCGCAGACGGCTTCATGAGAGCCATGGGTGGAACCATCAGGCCGCTGGAGACGCCAGGTGGAGGATTGACGATGGTGATCGACCTACCCACGACTCCGGACGGGCGGAGCGCATCATGACCGGAAAGGTTCGTGTACTGGTCGTCGACGACGAACCGCAGATCCTGCGTACGCTGCGCATCAATCTGAAGGCCCGCGGCTTCGACGTCACCACGGCGTCCACCGGGGCCGGAGCACTCACCGCCGCCGGCAGAACGAACCCGCACGTCGTCGTCCTCGATCTCGGGCTCCCCGACATCGACGGCGTCACCGTGCTGGCGGGCTTGCGTGGATGGACCAACGTCCCGGTCATCGTACTGTCGGCACGCTCCGACGCCTCCGACAAGGTGCTGGCCCTCGATGCCGGCGCCGACGACTACGTCACCAAACCCTTTGGCATGGAGGAGTTCCTGGCGAGGTTACGTGCCGCGGTGCGCCGCGGCAGCGCTGCCGACGAGACGGAGCATCCGGTGGTCGAAACCAGCGCGTTCACGGTTGATCTACGCAGCAAGAAGGTCACACGCGATGGCGTGAACATCCACCTGACGCCGACCGAGTGGGGCATTCTCGAGCTGTTGGTGCGCAATGAAGGCAAACTCATCGGACACTCAGAGATTCTCAACCAGGTCTGGGGCGCTTCGTACGTAACCCAAACCAACTATCTTCGTGTCTATCTCGCAAGTCTACGGCGCAAACTGGAACCTGACCCCACCCATCCGCGCCATCTGCTGACCGAAGCCGGCATGGGGTACCGCTTCGTCAGGTGATCGTCCCACGATCACTCCGGGCGGCCCAGAGCTCGCTGTCGACGCGCCCACTGGATCCGCCGTCGACGAGGTACTTCAAATGCGCTGGACTCTCGGGGCTCGGCGCCCGCCCGATAGATCCGCCAGTTTTGATTGATTTTTATCGCCCAAATATGTTGTCTGAGTGCACGTCTACGAGCAATAGTGGGGTGGTGACACTCTTCGAGTTGATGCCCTCATTGAAAGCGATAACTGTGAACAGATCATTCGACACCCGTTCCTGGGGTCCATCAGTATGCGCACGCGGCGACGACATCGAGGTGGGCGGGCACTCGATTCTGGGCGAATACTCACGTCGAAAGGACGCGTTCTATGTCGACGCCAACGGTATCCCGACCTGCCAACAACTGTGCCCGCTCGACGTGGTGCTGCCGATGCTCGCCGCACGCCTGGTCGCGGTGCGGTGGGATTCGCCGAATCACCTCGAGTGCGCTATCGAGGCATACCTGCCCATCACCGCGGCGGTCACCGACACAGCGTTTCCAGGAGCCTCACTGGCCGGTGGCCGCCTCATCGATATCACCCTGATAGATCAGGGGCAGCACCGACGAACCATCCACGCCGAAGCTCCACCGTCGCTCCGATCGGGAGCACCAATATTGGTTGCACTCAAATCGGTGGAACTGCAGTCAAATACACCGAACTCGAGCGCGGCGGCGGGGGACTGGGCAGCATCGGAGCCGGAGGAGCCTCAGATCAGGTCCGCGATCACCCCGCAACGCTAGTGCCCCGAGCCACGCTAGTCGGTGCGCTGTCGGGCAAACCCCCTGCGCCGGCCCGAGGACGGTGCGAAACTAGAAACCATGTCCTCGACGCCGATCACGGTCCGTCAGTTGACAGCAGCCGAGCGCAAGCTGATCATCGGCACAGACCCGTGGAAGTTCTGGAAGACCATCGACCCGATCGAGTACACCGGCGGACGCGGTGACCATTTCTACATCGAGCCAGGGTTTCGAACTGATTTTGCTTCTGTACCAAGGGTGTTCGCGTGGTTCATACCGCGCTACGGTCGCTACACCCGGGCAGCGATTCTGCACGATCATCTGGCTGCGCGGGCGCGCAACGGGGACTTCCCCTGGCGGGACGCCGATGGAATCTTCCGGCGGGTGATGCGCGAGGACGGCGTCCCGTTCCTGCAGCGCTGGGTGATGTGGGCCGGTGTGCGATGGGGTGCACTGACCGAGTTCCGCGCTGGTGGCCTGCGAGAGTGGTGGCGCGACGCTCCGCTGGTGCTCGCGACGTCGATCGTGGCGTTGCCGGTATTGCTGCTGCCCGCAATCGTTATTGCGTTGTCCTACCTGGTATTTCTCGTCTACGAAACGGTGGCTTGGGTCATTCTGAGTATCGGTCGGCTCGTGAAGAGGAGCACGGCCCGCGAGCCCGAGAAACAGCTGAACCGGCCGCGATTCACAACCCATACCTGAGTTCTGGTCACGCCGGAGATCTCATTCTGCTGGTTGCGAAGACGTAGCGGATGCTTGTGCATCGACAGAGCGCCATGAATAGTTGATCTATGAATCCCCGGGTGTCGGGGCTGACACGGCACCACACTGCTTCGTGAGGAGCCAACGTGGCCTACTACCGTCAACTCGGCGCAATCCCACCAAAGCGACATACCCAGCATCGAGATGACGATGGGCAGTTGTTCTACGAGGAGCTGATGGGGGAGGAGGGCTTCGCGTCGGATTCGTCGCTGCTCTATCACCGTTACATTCCCTCGGCGATCGTAGACGCGACAATCTGGGACCTGCCGGACCTGACCACCACGCCGAATCATCCCCTCAAACCGCGCCACCTGAAGCTGCACACGCTCTTTCCCGTTGACGTCGCTGCTGCCGCCGATGTCGTCACGGGGCGGCGATTGATCCTCGGCAACGCAGATATCCGCATCTCGTACGTGGTGGCTTCGAAAGCGTCGCCGTTGTACCGGAACTCGATAGGCGACGAGATCGTTTTCATCGAATCCGGTTCGGCCACAGTCGAGACCGTGTTCGGTTCGCTGAACGCCACAGGGGGTGACTATGTTCTCATCCCGAGATCGACCACCCACCGGTGGATACCCGAAGGACAGATTCGGGCCTACGTGATGGAGGCCAACAGTCACATCGTGCCGCCGATACGGTACCTGTCGAAGTTCGGTCAGATGTTGGAGCATGCGCCATTTTGCGAGCGAGACCTCCATGGTCCGACCGAGACGATTCTGTGCGACGGGTCTGACGTAGAAGTCCTGGTCAAGCACCGTGGGGCGGCCTCGATCGTAGGCACGCGATACGTCTACGCGAACCACCCGTTCGACGTGATCGGCTGGGACGGATGCTTCTACCCGTACACGTTCAACATCTCGGACTTCGAGCCGATCACCGGCCGGGTCCACCAGCCGCCTCCCGCGCACCAGACATTCGAGGGCGAAAATTTTGTCATCTGCAGCTTTGTGCCCCGCAAGGTGGACTACCACCCGCTGTCGATTCCGGTCCCGTACTACCACTCGAACGTCGACTCGGACGAGATCATGTTCTATGTCGGCGGTGATTACGAAGCGCGCAAGGGGTCCGGTATCGGTCCGGGATCGATCTCGATCCACCCGAGTGGGCATTCCCACGGACCGCAGCCGGGCGCGTACGAACGGAGCATCGGCGTCGAGTTCTTCGACGAACTGGCGGTCATGGTTGACACCTTCCGGCCGCTCGAACTCGGTGAAGGTGCGGCGGCGTGCGAGGACAACAACTATGCGTGGTCGTGGGCAGGACGCGGGCCGAGCGCATGAGTGGTTCCGGCAAGACCGACCTCGACGTCCCCACGGACACTTTGTTCGGCGTCAACAATCTGCCCTACTGCATCTTCTCCACCCTGGAGACCGAGAAGCGCGCCGGTGTGCGGATCGGCGATTCGGTGGTCGATCTGTCGGTTGCCCTCGGTGATGACGTATTCACGAATCCGTCACTGAATCCCTTTATGGCACAGGGCCGCGACCGCTGGGTCGATGTGCGTGCACAGATCGCAGCACTGATTGCTGACGGCGTACCGGTTGGGGCTTTGCACGAGATCGGTGCTGTGGCCCTGCATCTGCCGTTCGAGGTGGCCGACTACGTCGATTTCTACGCCTCCGAGCATCATGCCGCCAATCTCGGCCGGCTGATGCGGCCGGGCTGCGAACCGTTGATGCCCAACTGGAAGCACCTGCCGGTGGGTTATCACGGTCGCGCCGGCACGGTTGTGGTCTCCGGTACCGACATCGTCAGGCCCGCCGGCCAGCGCAAGACTCCATCCCAGCGCGCACCGGACTTCGGTCCCAGTCGCCAGTTGGACATCGAGGCCGAAATGGGCTTCGTCGTGGGAGTTCCATCCGAACACGGAGTCCCGATCACGCCGGATCAATTCGCGGAACACGTCTTTGGCGCGGTCATAGTCAATGACTGGTCGGCACGCGACATCCAGGCCTGGGAATATGTGCCGCTCGGTCCATTCCTCGGGAAGAGCTTCGCGACGTCGGTCTCGCCATGGGTGGTCCCACTGTCGGCACTGGAAGAAGCCAGGATCAACACCCCGGTCCAGGACCCCGAGCCCCTGCCGTACCTCCGCGAAAGCGAATCGTGGGCACTCGACATCGACCTCACCGTCGAATGGAACGGACACGAGGTGTCGCGACCTCCGTACGGTGCGATGTATTGGTCTCCGGCGCAGATGCTTGCGCACATCACCGTCAACGGAGCGTCATCACGTACCGGCGATCTGTTCGCCTCCGGGACGATCTCCGGGCCGGACAAGCAGCAGCGGGGCGCATTCATCGAATTGACCTGGGGAGGAGCCGAACCTGTTGCGGTCGGCGACGAGACCCGTACCTTCCTCGAAGACGGCGACGAGGTCATCATCTCGGCGAGCGCGCCGGGTCCGGACGGGACACGGATCGGTTTCGGCGATGTGCGAGGACGAATTGTCGAGCTGTGACCTGTGCGTCAGAAGTTGCCGCGGGCTTTCTGCTCCCGCTCGATGGCCTCGAAGAGTGCTTTGAAGTTGCCCAATCCGAAACCCAGGGAACCGTGCCGTTCGATGAGTTCGAAGAAGAGCGTAGGGCGGTCGACCACGGGCTTGGTGAAGATCTGCAGCAGGTAACCGTCGTCGTCGCGGTCGACCAGGATGCCACGCTTCTGCAGTGCCTCGATGGGAGCCCTCACCTCACCGATCCGTGCGCGCAGTTCCGGATCCTCATAGTAGGAATCCGGGGTGGCCAGAAATTCGATACCTTCCTCCACCAGGGTGTCCACGGCGGCCAGGATGTCATCGGTGGCGAGCGCGAGGTGCTGCACGCCCGGACCCCGGTAGTACTCCAGGTATTCATCGATCTGTGACCGTTTCTTCGCGATGGCCGGTTCATTGAGCGGGAGCTTCACTCGATGATTCCCATTGGTGACGACCTTGCTCATCAGCGCGGAGTAGTCGGTGGCGATGTCGTCACCGACGAACTCGGCCATGGTGGTGAACCCCATGACCCGGTTGTAGAAGTTCACCCAGCGCTCCATCGCTCCCAACTCGACGTTCCCGACAACATGATCGAGTGCCTGGAAGATTCTCCGGGGTGCACCATCACGCTTCATATACGACGACGTTCGCTCCACGTAACCGGGCAGGTAGCTTCCGGCGTATCCGGAACGATCAACCAGCATGTGCCGAGTGTCTCCGTAGGTGGCGATCGTCGCCAGCCGGACGGTGCCGTTCTCGTCAGATACGTCATGTGGTTCGCGGAGAACTGTTGCCCCCTGTGCACGGGCGTTCGTGATGCACGTGTCGACGTCGGGCACCGACAGCGCGATGTCGACGATTCCGTCTCCGTGCTTGCGCTGGTGCCCGATCAGTTCGCTGGCTGGATCCACCGCACCCTTGATCACGAACCGAACTGCGCCACTTGTGAGTACAAAAGCGTGGTGATCTCGGTTTCCGGTCGACGGGCCGGAGTATGCAACCAGTTCCATCCCGAAGGCCGACTGAAAGAAGTGTGACGTCTGCGTGGCATTTCCAACAATCCAGATCAGCGCGTCCCAGTCGCTGACCGGGAACGGATCGCATCGGCTGTCGTAGTCGACAAGACCGACAAGCCTCCGGAGTTGATCGAGGTCGAGGTCCACCGCATGTTCTGCGTTGTCGAGGCGGTATTCGATGCTCATCAGGGGCCTTTCCGGGTACATCGCTGTGCAGGGCGAGGCTTGGTCGGTGATCGATCGATTCAGTTCCCGAGCGCCCTGCAAACAGGTAACCTCCCGGACCGTATTCTGGTCAATCGACACGCAATCATCTAGTCATGCTGGTGAGAATCGGTGGCGCTGGTCGGTCATTGCTATACAATCTGTATATCTCTGCGGGTTCCACGAAGGGGGCATGATGTTTCCTGAAGCAACAGTCCTCGATGAGTTGGACTTTGCGTTGCTGGACGCAATGCACGAATACCCTCGGGCGGGCGCGCTGGAGCTGTCGCGACAGCTGAGCGTCGCCCGCGCAACCGTCCAGGCGCGCCTTCGCAGGCTCGAAGAGTCCGGGGTGATTGCGGGGTACGAGCCGACGATCGGCCTTGCTGCTGCAGGATTCGGAGTCCAAGCGTTTGTGACACTGGAGATCGCGCAGGGTGACCTGGACAGTGTGACCATCGAATTGGCTTCGATACTAGGTGTTTTGGAGGCGTACGCCACCACTGGTGCGGGGGATGTGCTCTGTCGTATCGCTGCAGCATCGCACGACGGCCTTCAGGCCACGTTGATCGAGCTCAACCGGTCCACGGTCGTGACCCGCTCGACAAGCGTCATCGCACTGTCGGTGATCATTCCGCTGCGGACCATGCCGCTGATGAAGACCCTGGTTCCAACCCGGGATACGAAGGCTCCTGCCTTTCGGAAGACTCGACCGTGAATCCGAGATCAGGAGCCATGCGATCCCGACACTGGGGGAGTGTGGATACCCTTGGCTCAGACTGCGGTCAGTTGTGTTGAAGGCTCGTACTTTTCCCGATGGATATGGCGGGGCGGCATACGTCGCCGTTTGAGTGCCTTGACGCCTGCTTCAACCATCGCCGGTGGTCCGCAGAGGTAGGCGGAGTAGTTCTTGCATGATGCGATGTCCTCGACCAGGGCGTCGCCGATGTAACCGATGCGCCCGGACCACTGCTGGCGGCTCAGGCACGGCACCGGTGAATGCGATTCCTGAACTGAACTCGCCCAGACAAGGTGTTCACGCGGCTCGTCCAGTCGAGGTCCTCGGCCGTAGGTCTTCTGAGTGCTCGGCATGGGGCACCAGCAGTATCCCGAGAACGCAAGCCGTTGCCAGGCAACACAATGTCGCCCACGGCCAGGAACTCAGCTGTACGGAATCGGAGTTGATGTCCGCCGATCCGGCCAGCGCGGCGAGGGAGTGCTGCTCGTCGCCGGTGAACCACAGCACGGTCGCGATTCCCATGGCAGAGAGGGTAATTGTCAGATAGCCCGCCCATGCGGGGCGGTAGGACGGGCTCACACACCACAGCGCGAGAGCGCTGAGCGCACACGCGAGCGTCAGGAGTACCACCCCTGCAGTCGTGCTGAGACCGCTGGCGTGGATGGTCTCGGAGGCACCTGCTCTGTCGACTTCGGCACGCGAGATGTCGGCCGTCGACGGAACGGGCGATCCCTCGGCGCGTACCCAGGTCATCGATACCGTCACGGCTGTCAGCGCCGCGACCCCCAGCAGCGCGATCGACCGCCGGCTCAACGCACCGGGCTCGATCACGGGGTCGGTGGGACCGTGGGTGCAGCCGGTGGTGCGGGTGTGGTCGGGGCCAGGTCTGGTGTGCCGTCACCCGTCGATCCGTCCTGTGCGGTTCCCGCGATTCCGGCTACGTCGGTGATGAGCCAATCGTCGTCGCGGTCGAGCGTGATGGTGTATGGCGTAATCGTGTTGAGCCCGGCTGGATTCTGTGTGCTCGTCATCTGTGTGGAGACGAAGACCTGAACGACGTACTGTCGGTCGGATCGGATGTCGACCGTGGTGGCGGCAATCAGGGTGGCCGTCTGCGACCACTGGACTTCCTGGATGAGCGGGGTCAACGTCGTGACTGCGACGTCGAATCTGGAGTTCAGTTCTTCCGCGGTACCCTGCTTCAGGCCGGCTGACCATGGTTTCAGGTCCTCGTAGCTGAATGTCGCTGCGCCGACCGCATATTGCCCGGCGATCGTCTCGGCGGTCTCGGTGTTCTTGTTGAGTTGCTGTAGCGAGGAGAGTTCGTCGGATCGGCGATCGAACAGTACCGCGAAGACGATTGTGGCCACCAATGCCACCACGCACAGGAGTGAGACACCGGCGACCACGGGGTGCTTGCGCGGGTTTACATATTCTCTGAAGTGTTCACTCTTGGTGGGCTTTTGGAGGGGCTCGCTCGTGGGGTTCCCGGGCGCGGATGCCGAGGCGGCTGCCTTGTCGTCGACGGTCGCTTCGCCGGTGCTCGTCGCGGTGGGAGCCTCCGAATCCGCAGCGCTGGTGGTCTGGGCGCTGTCCGATGTGTTTGTTGTCATGTTCCTATCCGTTCAGTTCGGTAGCTTCACGTTGAGTCGCAGGCTGTCACCCGGCAACGCCGGCATTGCCTGCTCGATCAAGGTGGAGATGTTCAATGTCCCCAGGAGTGACCCCGACCGCTGCGCCGCCGGGACGAGGACCTCGGCGATGCTGCCGATCGCCGGTACGGTCTTCGACGACAGGACGGCTGCACGGTCCAGCGTCGGCTTCCAGCGCTCACGGATCAGTTGACCACCATTGGTGAAGTCGGCGAACGGCTTCACCTGGGTGATCACATCTCGCAATGCTTCACCGGCATAGATCAACTCGGGTTCGGTCGCACGCAACGACGAACCGACCCATTCCCCGTTCTGCAGCATGGTGGTGCTGCTCCCGATGATCTTCACCAACGCCGGCTGCGAGTAGATCATCGTCGCGGCCAGAAGCTGCGCAGCAGGTGTCAACCGCTCGACCGGCTCTTCGAGACCGGACAGGGCGGTCGAGATCGTCTCCACCAAGCTGTTCACCAAAGTCGGATCCACTTGGTCGAGCAATGTCTGCGTAGAACCGAGAAGCTCCGGCACCGAGGCCGGTACCTCGACGACAGCGGCGACCAGGCGCTGGCCGCTGGTGATGGTCGGACCGTTGTCCCCGGGCTCGGGAGTCAGGAAGACCCCGGACTCGCCGAGCATCGACTGGTTCTCGATGACGAGCTTGGTGTCGGCCGGGATCGCATAGCCGGCGTCATACGCGATCTCGATCTCGATGTCGTTCTCACCGGAGTACGACACCGACTTCACATCGCCGATCGGTACCCCGCGGAGCAGGACCGCAGATCCCGCGTGGAGCCCGTTGGATTTCGGGGCGGTGATGGTGACGGTGGTCTGGTCGCTGACGACGTTCAGCTTGAGAACGCCGAACGTCAGATAGACGAACGAGACGATCAGCACCGCCACTGTCGCGACGATCGAGACCAGGAAACGGACCTTCAACGCAGGGCTCCGATCATCCGTAGCACCGAGGTGACCGATCGGGTGACGTCGGTGTCGTCGCCGTTCACGGTCAGAGCGTCGACCGAGACCGCGCCATTGGTCAGGAACGGACCGATCTTGGTCTGGGCGACGTCGATCAGGTTGCCGAGGTTGCCGTTGATCTGCGTGGAGCTCGTCGAATAGGTACGCAAGAGCGGGACCAGCTCGTCCAGGAACGGATTGAGCTCAGCCAATCGTGGTGTCAGCCAATTGAGGCCAAAGGCCAGTGCTCCCGATCCGGCAACCAGCTTGAAACCTTCATTGACCGAATCGAATACGGCGATCAAGCCCTTTTGTCCGGCCGGGCCCATGGAGTATCCGAGCGCCTCCGGGTCGCGTGCCACCTCGGTGGTGGCGTCCTGCAGGCTGCTGATGATCGAGTTGAGTTCGTCTGTTCCGCGTGCGAGGTCCTGGATGTCCTCCGCTCCCACGCGGGCCGCGGCCGGCAGGTTGCCTCCAGGGACGTCGACGGAGTCGTTCACCTCGCGGATCGCGTCCTGCACTCGCAGGATCGAGCCGCCGGACATGAAGTCGGCGAGGTTGGTGATGATGTCCTCGATCTGCGGGCCGGGATCGGTGTCCTGCAGTGGAATCGTGTCCCCGTCACCGAGATTGGCGTTGGTCTGATCGGGCGGGGGAGTGAGCGCGACATAGATGTCGCCCAGCAACGTCGACTGACGCAATTCCGCTGTGGAGCCGACCGGGACCTGCGCCTGTTCGTCGATGCCGAGCCGCAGTCGGGCGGCCTCGGGGATCAGGTCGATGGACTCCAACGTCCCGATCTGGGCTCCACGCAATAGAACCCGCGCGCCGAGTGGCAGGTTGACCACGGATACGAAGTCGACGTAGAGCACCCGACTGTCCGATGAGGACGTCATCAATCGTGGAATGACGTTGGCCGGGTTGACACCACGTCCCGCGGTCACCACGACAAGTGCCACAACGACCGCGCAGACGCACAGCGCCCAGCTGATCCCACGGCGCACCATCAACGGATTCCCCCCTGTACGGCACTGGTCACCAGGGCAGACAGGTCGACGGCCGCAGCCCGCGGAGATCGCGGGTCGCAGCTGCCCGGGGCACTCTGATTCATCAGCGTGCACAGCGCCGAACTGTTGGGCGTGCCGGCCACGACTTTCGGTGACCGGTAGGTGATCTGAAAGGCCTCCGCCCGATGGTTGACCGATGTCGACAGACCCGTGGCAATTCCTGGCAAGTTCTCGATGATCGCCTTGAGGTCGTCTACTCGGGACAGTGCGACGTCGATGATCGGCGTCGCGGCCTCGCTCAAGTCGAGGACAGGAGGCAGTACGTTGCCCAGCAGGTCGTCGAGCCCGGGGCCCGCCTCACCCAGACCCTCGAAGATGTACACGAAGTCCCGGAACAATGCCCCCATCAACTCTGTGAGGTCGGCGGAGTTCTTGCCGATGTCGCGAATGGAGTCCCAGTTGTCGTCGGCGATAGCGGTCAGCACCGCGAGGTTGTCGAAGATCTTGCGCATCTGTGACAGGAACTCGTTCGGATCGGCCATGAACCCCGAGAGGTTCCTGATGGTTTTGTTGATGTCGTCGCCGGTGCCCTCGAACTGCTCTCCGGCCGCATCGAGGAGATCGCCGATCGGAGCGTCCGAATCGGCTCCCGTGCCGCCGATCTCGTCGAACATCGTGGTGAACGTCTGGAACGCCGCACTGACCGAGATCGGCGTGAACGTGTCGGCCAGGTCGACACAGTCGTCGTCGGCCAGCTCCGACCCGCCTCTGGCCTCGGCGTCGACGAGTTCGAGCCGACGGTCTGCCAGGACCGAGTTGTTCACGGCGACCACCTTGAGATCCGAGCTCAGCGGCCGGCTCTCGATGTCCATGCCGATCTCGACATGATCGCCCTCGGCCGACACCGAACTGACCGTGCCTACTTTCACTCCGCGGATGTTCACCGCGTTACCGACATACAGCCCGGCGGAGTCGGCCAGCTCGGCACACAACGCCCGCTCTTGACTGCCCGATGTCTTCGCATAGGCCAGACCTGCAACGGACATCACCGCGACCACGACTACGGCGATCACCAGAGCCGTCCAGCGTCCTTGCAGCTTCACCGTCGGCGACCTCAACATTGGCGACCCGCTATCGGGATACAGATCTCGGTGTTGTCGACGACCTGGTCGCCGAAGTCCAGATCCGCACCGTTCGGACCGAGGACGCCGGCGAGATTGTCGGCGATGCCACGCAGCGAGGTGATCGTCTCGTCCATCCGCTGCGCCATCGCCTGGGTGTCGTCGGCGGCACCGATGAGCTCGGTCAGCGGCGGCTTGATCCTGGTCATGTAGGGCTCACCGAAGATGTCGCCGACGTACAGCACCATGTCCGCCAGCGCGGCGTAGGTGACCATGCCGCGGTCCTTGTAGCCGACCATGACCGGCAGCACCGCACGGATGCGCCGGATCATCTCCTGGAGCGTCTCGCGATGGGCCACCAATTCGGTGGTGTACTCGTCGCCGATGGCGGCCACGCCTCTGATCTGGTCCTGTTGCTGGTTGATCAGTGAGGTCAGCTTCTCGACGTCGGACATGATGCCCCGCACTGCACCCGGCGCCGCGTCGAGACTGTCGGTCACCGACACCGACACCTTGCGGAGGGTCTGGGCGTCGATGTCGTCGACCGTGTGGGCCGCCGCGTCGAGCACCTGCGCGGTCGAGTACGGCACCGTCGTGCGATCGATGGGGATCACGTTGTTGCCCAAGGGTTTGCCGCCGGCGGGGACCAGGGCCACGTAGGCGCCGCCGACCACGGTCAGCATCCGAACCTCCAGCGAGGTCTGGTCGCCGATGAACACCGACGACTCCACCGACAGCTTCACCTCGACCTTGTCCTCCGCCAGTGTCACCTCGGACACCGACCCTGCCGGGATGCCGGCGACGCGCACCTCCGTGCCCGCGCTGATACCCCCGCTCTCAGACATCTCCGCGCGGTACTCCACCCGGCCGGGTGGGTTGATGTAGAAGACCGAGACCACCGCCACCAACACCGCGACGACAACCACAACACCTACCGCCCACAACATCTCGGCTCGCCGCGGGACTTCGTCTCGCGCCGCGAAGTCCTGGATTTGTTTCAGGCCTTGCACAGCGTCAGCCTCCCGCCGCCGAGTAGTACGTCGCCCATGGCGGGCAGGGGGGCCTCGCCGCGGGAACAGCCGGCGTCGAAACTGAATGCGCCTCCCATGGCGTTGATGTTCGCGAGCATGGTCGGAATGGACTCCAAGGCGGTGGTGAGTTGCTGCGTATCGGGTATCAGCTCCATCAGCCGTCCGGACACGTTGTCGTGACCGCCCAGGCCGAGGTCGAAGGTCTTGGTCATGAGCTCGACGATCGGGGGAAAGACCTTGGCACCTTCACCGAAGGCACCCTTGAGCAGTTCGAGATTGACCTCGAGCGTGTCGAACAACGTTCCGAGGCTTTCCATGAGTGTCTTGATCATCGCCGATTTGCCTTGCAGCTCAGCCGAGATGACACCGAGGTTGTTCACGATGATCCGGATCATGGCGCTTTTGTCCGTTGCGAATTGAGTGAGCCGCTCGACGTCGCCGAGCACGTCGCCGACCCCGACACCGCCTTCGCCCTGGATCAGGGCGAGCATGTTGGACGCGAAGGTGTTGAACACCGCCGGATCTGCGCCCTGCAGAATCGGCCGGAGCCCGTTGAACAACGTGGTGATGTCGAACGATCCGGTGGTCTTGGTCGCCGGGATCGTCGTGCCCGAAACAACTGCGGGTGCATCGCTCGGGACCTTGGTGACCGCAAGGTACCGCTGTCCGACGAGATTTTGGAAGCGGATGGCCAATTCGTCTGTGTCCGTGAGCCTGTCCTGTTTGCGCACGGTGAACTTCACCAGCGCGACCCCCGACGACAACAGTTCGACGTCGAGGACCTTGCCGACCTGCACACCGCGGACGCGGACGTCGGCGTTGTTGTGCAGACCGAAGGCGTCGGAGAACTCGGCCTGATAGGTCTCGACCGAACCGTCGACCGGTCGGTTGATGGCCTGAACGATTGTGTAGACCGCCAGAATGACAACCGCCAGGACGAGTAGCAGTCGCTTGGTCGCCGCTCCAGCGCTTCTCACGAGCCCTCCTCGGTTCCGGCCAACAGCCGTCCCAGCGGCGTGGAGACGCCCGGGACGATGTCCAGATTTGCCTCGACCGACAACACCGTCTTGCCCGTCTTTGGATCGGTCTGGAACGCACCGCCTGCATGGTCGATGAGCTCGCCGAGCTGGGCGGCGGTCACCCCGCTGAGGGCACCGGTCAGCGGGGTGGTGAAGGCGTTGACGAGGTCGAGCGTCGCGCCGAGACCGCTGATGCCGTTGAACAAGGTGCCCAGTCCGGTGAACAGGCTGCCGATGTCGCCGATCATGGACGACACGCGATTGGTGTATCCCTCGTCGGCCAAGAGCGGGTTGGTCAGCACGATCTGTAGGGCCGAGACTCCGCCGGCGCCTGCGGAGCCGATACCACTGACGGCGTCGGCCGCCGTCGGCAGCAGTGTCGAGAGCCGCGCGGTTTGGCCGCGCTCGAGGGTCTGCAGGGCGATCGTCGCGGAGGTCAGGAACGGCGCCAGCCGGACGGTGGTGTCGCTGACCTGGTGCAGCAGTCGGCTCAACTCTGGCGTCAGGACGGGGATCGTGAACGCGCCGGCGCTGCGAACGGTGGCGGTGACGGTGTAGTCCGAAGGCGCTTGTGACAACGTGATGACGCTGCCCTGCGACACGTGCGTACCCCGGCCAGTGGGGACCAACCGCAATGCGTCGGAGCCGAACAGGTTGCGGGACACGAAGCTGACCGCAGCGTCCTGGGTCAGTTCGCCCGCCTGCGACTTCGTGACGCACACGTCCACCGTGGTCGTGTCGCGATGTGAGATGTCGATCCCGCATACCGAACCGACCGTCTCACCGCGAACATCAACCGGCAGACCGTTCTGGATTCCGTCGGGCAGGGACGGCGCCACGATGGAGAACTTGACCATCTCGTCGCTCTTCGAGAAGGGCTGAACGACCAGCAGGACGATCAATCCGACGGCGAGGGCGACGGCGATGAGTCCGCGGACACGGAGCTTGGCCGCGGACGGTTCACGAGGATTCGTCGTCATGCGAAATTGAGTCCTGAGTTCAGTCCCCAGAAGACGAGGGACAAGGCCATATCGGTGGTGACGATGAGGACGAGGCTGGCCCGGATCGCTCGGCCCGAGGCGATTCCGACGCCTTCCGGACCGCCGGAGGCGAAGAAGCCGTAGTAGGTGTGCGCGATGATCACCACGATGGCGAACACGACCACCTTGATCGTCGAATAGATGACATCGATCGGGTTGAGGAACGCTTCGACGTAGTGGTCGTAAGCGCCGGTCGACTGCCCGTAGAGGGTGCCCACCACGAGCCGTGAGGCGAGGTAGGCCAGACAGAGTGACATCAGATAGAACGGCACGATCGCGAGCACCCCGGCGATCACTCGCGTACCGACAACAAACGGGATCGGCCGGATCGCCTGCGCCTCGAGGGCGTCGATCTCTTCCGAGATGCGCATCGAGCCGATCTCGGCGGTCATGCGGCATCCGGCCTGGGCGGCGAAGCCGACGGCGGCGATGATAGGCGCCATCTCTCGCGTGGCCGCATAGCCGGTGATGAGACCCGACATGGGTCCGAGGTTGAGCGACGACAGGCTTGTGACACCCAGGATCCCGATCATGCCGCC